>JAFYWB010000018.1 GCA_017549025.1 Treponema sp. | reverse complement strand
TTGAATGGTGCCACTGTGTTTAATTTTGAAGCACCCTGGGTTATTTGTGCCAGTGAAGGTAAGGCCAGTACTCACATGGTGGATGTTATTGCCCCCTTCTTTGACTGGATGGCAGAAAATCCTGCTCCCACAGAAGCAGACATCCGAAGCCTCACCAAGTACTACTTTACCGGTACTAGAGTAAATCCTGGAAATATTTATCCTCCTACCTTTGATCCTGGTAATAACGATGCCTCCTATAAGACTGGTCGCTATGGACTTGTTCCCTTTGTATCCTCCAACTTGTTTGCTACACCCGAAGCTGTAGAGACACAGTTGAAGAAATTGGGTGGTTTTGCTAAGGCCAGCGGAGCTAAGGTTACATCTTCTGATTCAAAATTCGCTGATAACTGGGATGATATCGAGGATGGCTACTATGAAGATCCCTCCTTGCCCAAGACCCGGGGGGGAGATGGAGATACCTTTGCTGCTATCAGAAACATTGGTGGTGCTGATACCTATTATTTCTACAACACCCATATCGGTGGCAAGGTCATGACTGACGAAAGTCATGTGCAGTATGCACGTATTCCCATTGGAACAGAAATTGAGTGTGACATTGAAAATGACTCCAGTACTGCTACCAAGTTTATGGAGGTAGGATTAACTCCCCACACTGCTGTGATTGTAAAGCGGGAAGCAACCGATACTCTTCGTATTTGGATGTGTAATGCTCGTGTAGATACTAGCACTTCTCCTGCATTTGATGGAACAAAGACTGGAGAATGGAATGATGGTCGTGTTGGTATGGACTACTGGATTACCCAGAACCTGTGTATTGGTGGTAGTCATACTGCTCAAAACCAGCAACGATGGGAACGAGATACAAAGTTCTATTTTGATGGTGTAACTTCTGTAGAGTGCCAGAGAGTAGACGGACAGTCAAATTCTTCTGTTAGTGCAAATGGAACTACCGTAACAGCACATTCTAACGGCTGGCTTGAGTTCGTAGTAACAGTAAAATAAAGCATATAAGAACCATGTTCATCTGAGCATGGTTCTTAAAAAAAGGAGCAATTCAAATGAAAATAAAGCAGTGCGTTGTTGGAGCACTTTTGGGTATTATGGCTTCCACTGTGGCAGCCCAGAGCATTACCTTTCCTGTAGGAGAGGGAACTGCATGGTTAGGTGCTACTATGGGAACAAGCTCTAATCTGTATCAGATGAATCATGAAATGACTGGAAATCAGGAAGCGGGTACCTATCCTCATAGCCATAGTTGGTTTACAGACATTGGACTTTCTGATTTTAAGGTAGTGGTGGGATATGATTCAGAGGTAGCTGGTGGTAAGGTTACTGTACGAGGACCTTCTAACTGGCGTCCAAATGCAGCTTTTTCAGCTTCTCAGATTTTTTCTGATTCCTATGCTTGGGTAAAATTCGGTGACTATGTAAAGGTTCAGGGCGGATGGTACGAATACCGCCGTATGAATGGCCTGAATAGTGTTGTTGGTAACTTTAACTACGGTTATATTAAAGCTGCGGAAGGAAAGTCTGGTGATACTGGTAGCTTGACTGAGGTAGACCTGTTCAAGAACCTTATTGCAGAATTCTATATTCCCGCTGGTGAAATTCCTGTAACCTTGGAATTCTCTCCTATTACGATTAACTCTGTTGAAATTGGTGGAAGTAATACTCTTGCTGTAAATGATATTATGCAAAATCCTGATGTATGGAACTTTGCTGGTGGCTTCCGTGCTTCTGCTCCCCTCTTGGATGATCAGTTGAAGGTTCAATTAATGTATGCTCCTGCTGTATCTAGCAGTGAAGGTGTTTTTGATGGAGATCCTACTGCAGATCGTCCCAAGACATTGACCTACAAGGATGTTTTTGCTGCTGGTGCAGAGCTGTACCTGCTACCTGATACAGAACTGGCTGTGATGTTCTCTGGTACCCATACCTCCACCCTGCGTGAATGGGTAGAAGAGGATGGTACTAAAGCTGGAGACAACACTTTGTCTGATGTTTACTGGGCCTTGGATGTGCGTGGTCGTTATGTTGGCTTGCCTAAGACTACTTTAGAAGCTCATTTGAAGGGAACCTTTGGCCATGAAATTGGTAAACAGCCTGCTAGTACCAGTGTGCCCTATACCTTTGGTGGATTCTGGGGTGCTATCGGTGGTGGTTATCAGTTTACTGATGAGCTGAGCTTGCGTCTTGTGGCAGATGGACGGTATACTTTAAGATGGGGTGAGCAGGAAAGAAATGAAGCTATGCGCCTTGAAGTTAAGCCTGCTGTACGCTATAATCTTACCGATAAAATTTCTGCTCAGGCAGGTGTAACCTATGCCATGCAGATTGGAAGAGGAATTGATGCAACAGGTAATGCTGTTGAGTCTACTATGGCTCAGAGTGTAGCTGTACCTATTTCTCTCTTCATTGAACTTTAGTTTATTATAGTAGTAGAGCCTCCTAGTTCTTTCTACTTAACTCCCTGCCCCAGCAGCAATGTTGGGGTATTTTTTTTGTCAAAAGTTAGCTGCTACTAACTCTTGACAAAAACCAATTATTTCGATACTTTTAGAGTCAGTTAGCAAAGAGTAACTTTATCTTTGCCAACTGATTTTTTTGTGTTATGAGTTAGTATGAGGTAACTCATGAAGAAGTATTCGCCACGGTTTGAGGAAAAGAGTGCGTATAAAAGAAAACCTTCCCACCATCATACTTATTGCTTTGCTGGTGATTTTATCTATCGTATCAATTTTTGTAGGAGTGCTAGACATTAACTTGGCTGGCTTGTTCCAAGGCGACACAGAGCAGTTGGAAATCTTGGTGATTTCTCGCTTGCCACGGCTTTTGGCCATTTTGTGTACAGGAATTGGCATGAGTGTGTCAGGCTTGATTATGCAGCAGCTGTGCATGAATAAGTTTGTGTCACCTACCACAGGAGCCACCATCACTTCTGCTCAGCTAGGAATTCTTATTGCCCTGCTGTTTCTGCCCCAGTCTACCTTGTGGAGTCGGGCTTTGTTTGCCTTTGTCTGTGCTATTGCAGGAACCTGGATTTTCGTGTGGTTTATTCAGCGGATTCAATTCAAAGATGTGATTATGGTGCCTCTGGTAGGAATCATGTTCAGCAATGTGATTGGCGGTATTACTAGCTTTCTTGCCTACAAGTTTGAAATGACCCAATCTCTTTCTTCTTGGCTGGTGGGGCATTTTTCCATGGTGATTCAGGGCCGCTACGAGCTGGTGTACATGGTGGTACCACTGGTGATTATAGCTTTTGTTTTTGCCAATCATTTTAACATTGTGGGCATGGGAAAGGATTTTTCCAAAAATCTTGGAGTGAACTACAATCTGGTGCTGTTTTTAGGCTTGTCCATTGCGGCCCTGATTACTGCCAGCATTGTGGTGGTGGTGGGAGCGATTTCTTACATCGGACTGATTGTGCCAAACCTGGTGGCCATGTTCAAGGGAGACAAGCTCCGTGGTACCTTGGTGGACACCGCTCTCTTTGGAGCCGTCTTTGTGCTGGCCTGTGATATTCTTGCCCGTGTGGTTATTGCTCCCTACGAGCTTCCCATTGAGCTTGTAATCGGTGTGATTGGAAGTCTTCTGTTTGTTGGGCTTTTGTTCTATCGATTAAAGCATGGTCGCAAGGCTCTTCGGTTTACGTCTAAAGGAAAAGCTACACAAGCTGGTGCTTAAGTTGGTGCTGCTTGCTGATGAATCATAAAATCTACATAAAATTTTAGGAGAACATTAACGATGAAAGAACAGACAACGTCTCCTCGCCACGAGGACGTAAAAAGTAAGCAAAAGCTAACTTTTCAAAATAGAATACTGAATCTGGGAAAGGCAACAGAAATTTATAATCAAAATGGAGAGGCTGCTTTGGAAGAATTTCCTCCTGTTATGGAAATCCTTTCACAAAACCGAAAAAGTACCTTTGCGGCAGCTTCAAAAACTAGAGAACAGAATTTGTCCTTTTCTCAGCAAAGACTTTTGGCTGGACGGCGAAAAGTGCTGGTGCTGGCTTTGATTGCACTGGTGGCCATTGCTGGCTATCTTTTCATCGGGGTAAAATTCGGAAACCCTCGGCTTTTTAACTTTGCCATGCAGATTCGCACTCCAAAGGTGCTGGCTATGATACTTGCCGCTGTGGCTGTTGGTGCTTCTTCCATCGTGTTCCAGTCCATCGTAAATAACACCATCGTTACGCCCTGTCTTTTGGGAATGAATTCCTTGTACACCGTGATTCACACTGCCACGGTTTTTGTAGCTGGTTCTGCAAGCCTTCTTGCCACCAACGCAAACCTGTCCTTTGGGGTGGACTTGGTGCTGATGGCAGTGGTGGCCACGGTGCTGTACAGCTACTTGTTCAAGAAAACTGGTCACAATGTGCTGTACGTGCTGCTGATTGGCACAGTTCTGACCTCATTTTTTGGCAGCATCCAGAGCACCATGATTCGAGTAATGGATCCCAACGAATACGACGCCCTGCTGGCCTCCTTGGTGGCAAGCTTTAGCAATGTAAACGGAGAGATTATCCTCTTTTCTGTAGTAGTTTTAGGTGGCGTTGCCTTCTTTCTGCGAAGGGATTTGGCCTTGCTGGATGTGTTGACCTTGGGAAAGCATCAGGCCACTAACCTGGGAATCGATTACGATGCCAGTGTGCGACGGCTTTTGGTGGGAGTTTCCCTGTGTATTGCCACTGCCACTGCTATGGTGGGGCCTATCTCCTTCTTGGGCTTGATTGTGGCAAATCTTTCCCGCCAGCTTATGAAAACCTTCCGCCACCGCCATTTGATTTTGGCCTCCTCCTTGCTGGGAGTGGTGGTGCTAGTGGGTGGCCAGCTGGTGGTGGAGCGATTGTTCTCCTATTCTGTGCCCATCAGTGTGTTCATCACCTTTGGCGGTGGCTTGTACTTCCTGTATCTTTTGATGAAAAAGAAACGTGGATAATGTGATTTGGAGTAAATATGAAGATTTTTAACATAACAAAGAAATACGACGAAAAAACAGTCGTTGATTCTGTGAGCTTTGAGATTCCCCAGGGAAAGGTGATTTCCTTCATTGGCCCCAACGGAGCGGGAAAGTCCACCGTTATGGGAATGATTTCCCGCTTGATTGCCACTAGTTCTGGTAAGGTGGAGTTTCTGGGCAAGGACATACGCAAGTGGCAGGATAAGGAGCTGGCAAAAGAGCTGGCAATCCTGACTCAGCAGAACAATATCCAGATGAAGCTGACGGTGGAGGAATTGGTGTGCTTTGGTCGCTTTCCTCATTCCGGCAATCGGCTTACGGATACGGACATGGAGCTGGTGAACCAAGCCATTTCCTACATGGAGCTGGAGGATTTTCGTGATTGCTTCTTGGACGAGCTTTCTGGCGGTCAGCGGCAGCGTGCCCTCATTGCCATGGTTATTGCCCAAGACACGAAATATGTGCTTTTAGACGAGCCCACCAACAACTTGGACATTTATCACGCCACCAATCTCATGAAAATGGTGCGTCGCCTCTGCGATGAGCTGGGAAAGACGGTAATTTTGGTGCTCCATGAAATCAACTATGCAGCCTGTTATTCCGACTACATCTGTGCTTTTAAGGACGGAAAGATTGCAAAGTTCGGTACGGTGGAAGAGGTTATGACAAAGGATGTTTTATCTGAAATCTACAATGTAGATTTTGAGATTATGAATATCAACGAAAAACCCCTGTGTATTTATTACTAGGGTAATCAGGAAACCTGATTCAAAAAAAAGCCTGATACAAAAATCAGGTTTATTTTTCAGTATAAAGTTAGTTTATGCTAATTATTTTGGACATTTCCACCCAAGCGGTGGTGAATAAAGGAGATATATATGAAAAAGCTTTGTAGTTTTGTACTTGTTCTGGCACTGGCTGCCAGTGTTTTTGCTCTGGGAGGAAAGGATTCTGCCCCAGCTCTTTCTGGAAAAACCGTTACCGTAACTGGTTTGGATGGCAAGCTTGCTGCCACTCAGGTTGCAGTGCCTTTTAATCCCCAGCGAGTTGCCATTTTGGATATGGCTGCCTTGGACATTCTTGATGCTCTGAATCTGGGTGATAGAGTTGTAGGTATGGCTGGAACCACATTGCCATATTTGAGCGATTATTCTTCCAACAAAAACTTGGCAAATTTGGGCACCATCAAAGAGGCCGACCTGGAGGCGGTAATGGCCAGTGAGCCTGATGTTATCTTTATTGGTAGTCGGCTGAGCGCTTCCTACGATGTGTTGTCTCAGATTGCACCTGTAGTGCAGCTGGCAGTTGACCGAAATCTTGGCGTTGTGGAAAGTGTTCGTCAAAATGCCACCACCATTGCCTCCATCTTTGGCAAGGAGGCTGAAATAGAAAGCCTCATGGCAGACTTTGACCAGCGAATTGCTGCTTTGGCAGATTTTGCCAAGGACAAGAATGGGGTAATTGGCCTTTGTACCAGTGGGGGCTTTAACCTGCTGGGAAATGACGGACGCTGCTCCATCATCGGTACTGAAATCGGCTTTACCAACATTGGTGCCAGCGACGTAACTTCTACCCACGGCAACGAAGGCTCCTTTGAGCTTCTGGTTCAGCTGAATCCTCAGTATCTGTTCGTGCTAGACCGTGACGCTGCAATTCAGACTCAGGGTGCAAAGCTTGCCCAAGAAATTATTGAAAATCAGCTAGTTATGAAGACTGATGCCTACAAAAACGGAAACATTGTTTACTTGGACAATCCCGCCGTTTGGTACACTGCAGAAGGTGGAATTACTGCCTTGGACATTATGCTGCAGGATTTGGAAGGAGCCTTGCTGAAGTAAAAGATTGTATCACACCTAACATAAAGTAGTATCGTGTTGGTTTCCCCCACAGGCTATAGCTGGCTTGTGGGGATTTTTATTGTAAAATCCTTCCTACCAAACCTTTACCAGCAGCAGGCACCCCTGTCCCACGGTAATTTCTGCCACTTGTCCCGGTAGCACTTGATTGCTGATGGCATACTGGTAGGTGCAGCTGATTTCAGCCTTGTCCAGAGGATACTGGGCATTTTTGATGGTGACTTCCTGTGCAAGTCCGCTGATGTTTAGCAGGGAAAAATAGCTGAAATCTACCGTAACAAAGGCTGGACTGCTGCCAACAATTTCCATCTGGGAAAAATCATCCAGCAGTTGGGCTTTTACTCCCTGCTGGTGAAGATACAGCAAAATGGACAGGTTTCCCAGGCTGTGGTCTAGTCGCTGTCCCACCACACCAAGGAGCAAAAAATCGGTAAAGCCACGGCGGAGAGCTTCTTTTACCGCAAACCAGGTGTCTGTGTCGTCCTTTTCTCGTGGTAGCTGGATTACTTGGCAGGGAAAGTCTGAAGAAGAAAAGCCTTCTGGTAGCTGGTAAGAATCAAAGTCACCTACCACTAGGTTTGGCGGCAAAGTCCTGCCACAGCACTCCTCCAGTTTCCTCTGATGCAAAAGTCCACCGTCACAGTAAATGTAAAAGTCAGTGTCAGGCTGCAAAACGGAGCCCAGCTTTTCATAATTGCCAATAGCCGCCGCCCCAATAATTACCGCCCTCCGTTGTTTCAAACTTACCGTGGATTCCATGATTCCCCCTTGCGTTTTCCTTCCTGTATTGTAGAACAACTTTATGCCCTTGTTAAGGGGGAGGGGTGAGGATGGTTCCTTACTAGGGAAGCAATTCATTTGACGGAAGAATGGGCTTGTGGTATAGTTAAAAGCGGAAATGCCCAAGCTCGTTTGGTCGTCTCCATGAACGTTTTCAAAGTCGCCCTGAGAGTCTTCAAACTGGGGCGGCTTTATTTTTTACTCTTTGTCTTTACCTTTAAGGTAGGAAAGAGCTACGAAAACAGTGTTAATCACGGTGGCAACACAAGTTACCAATCCCATGACAAAATCGACTGTCATACGTACGCCTTTCTCGTCAATTATTTTCAAGAGAAATTACTTGAGAGTTTTGCTTGCAAAACTCGGTAAGCAAGCGATAGCTTGCGACGAGACAAAACCGCCTGAACTATGGGCATTTCCTGCGAAAGATTATACCTTGTTGTTTGTATGGTGTAAATATACAAAGGCTGAAGTGGTGGGGAGGTTCACCAGTGGAAAGGAGAGCGAAAATCCTTCCCGCTTAAGTCTCCCGTGATTCAACCCGAACGAGAGCTTCGTTTCGAACTACCAATTTTTTCTTTTCCACTAGCTTTACCGTGCCGTCTCGGTCACGAATGAGGCGAAACTTTCCGCCCTGCAAATAGTGTTTTCGCCACTTGGAAACGATTTCCATGCCTCGCAGCTTGAAGGTGACGGCAGTTTTTAGGTCGGAGGCATCGTGAACCTGCTGCCAATACAAAACCTCTAGCTTAAACTGAAGGGAAGGGGGACTGGATTCAGTCTTTTGGGTGGCATCGGGAAGGCAGCCATTTTTCTTGTAATAGGCCACCCACTGAATCAGGGCGCCACGAGAAACCTGATACTCTCGTGCAATGTGCCGAATGCCGCCTTCTCCTGTGATGTAAGCCTGAACTGCCCGAAGCTTTTGTTCCTGGGAATATTTCGAACTCATGATTTTTCTGCCACCGTCACCTTAAAGTGTAGAATACTGGCAGTAAAAAAATCAAATGTAGATAAAAGCTTTTTCTATAAACTTCATTCAGTGGGTTTTACTTTGACTTACCACCTGCATAAATTCCTCCTGCAGATTTTTCGTCAAGGTTTTGGGAAGAAAATCCTTTTCTAGCCGGAGAAAGGCGGTGCGACTAATGTTTCTTGCCCCGAATCGAGCTAGATTGGAGGTGTATACTTGAGAGTCAATGAGCTGGCCGCCACAGTTCCGAAAAGCTTTTACAAAGTGGGCAAAGGCTGATTTTGCTGTTTCTGGCTCCAGAGAAAACATGGATTCACCAAAGAAAACCTGCCCTACAAGAACTCCGTACAGCCCACCTACCAGCTGGTTTTCCCGCCACACCTCCACTGAGTGAGCTACACCGCAGTCAAAAAGCTGGCAGTACACATCAATCATGGCGGGGCCAATCCAGGTGCCTGCTTGATCTGGTCGTTTTACACAGGCACAGTTAGTTATAACCTGCTGAAAGGCCCTGTCCATGGTGTAGGTGAAGGGGCTGTGAGGAAGGAATCGCTTGAGGCGTTTGGGAAGATGAAATTCTTGCGGAAAAAGCACAAAGCGAGGATCGGGAGACCACCACACAACTGGTTCTCCTTCCTCTTGATTGAACCAGGGAAAAATGCCCTGTAAATAAGCTGAATACAACAAAACGGGGGAAAGCTCGTGGGTAATGGCAACAATACCTTGGTGGGCTTCTTCTGGGGATGGAAAGAGTATGGGCTGAAAAATAGATAGGTGAGGGTCTTTTTCCATGGAGTAATGATACAAATTTTTTTTAGAAGGAACAAGAGATGCTTGGAAGAAGGCTGTTGCTGATTTAAGCCTGATTTTGATGTCGTAAAAGAAAAAGGACAGCTCTTGAAGGTAGCAATCCTCAAGAGCTGTCCAGGGTCTAGTTTGGAGGGTTATATGGTTAGATGTGTACATCCTTCTGGAGCCAATCCAGTACTTCTGGTACTGTGGCAAAGTGGCCTTCGAGAACACCAGTCTGAGACAGCTGGGTATTTTTCTTAGCCTGAATCTTCAACATAACAGATGAGCCTTCTGCAAAGCCAAATGCCTTGCAACCTGCTTCTACGAAGGCCTTAGTCATTTCTACCAGCTGTCCACCTTCGTGTGGGCCAACGGGACCCATTTCGGAACAATCGGCAATATATGCCCATCCTGTAGCCTTCCATGCTGCGGCGTGACGCAAAACAGTTGCCATAAGCCATTTCAAATCATCAACATTTGTCTGGCCCTTTCCAGCGGAAAGCACAATTTTTCTTCCAGCTACAACTTCTACTGTCTGTGTTCCGTGAGTTTCTTTCATATCTCGACTCCTTAACTCTGAATTGCAAGTCAAGGCCATTAACTGTAGTGTTTAATGCAAGTTAATCGTCTTCGGCTGCTTCTTTATATTGTACCCCTTTAAATCAAATCTGTCAAATTTGATTTTTTGTAGAAAATTTATTATGAATGACTTTCTTGACATTTATTTTAGTATTGTGTCTAATAATTCTTTCAAACGGGAGCTTTTATGGAGATTCAATTATCAGATCACTTTACCTACAAAAAACTGTTTCGGTATGTCCTTCCTTCCATTCTGATGATGCTGTTTACTTCCACCTACAGCATTGTGGATGGACTTTTTGTGTCAAACTTTGTGGGAAAAACAGCCTTTGCTGCAGTGAATCTGATTATGCCCTTGCTGCTGGGAGTGAGCTCCGTGGGCTTTATGCTGGGAACTGGTGGTAGTGCCATTGTTTCCATGACCTTGGGGCAAGGAAAGAGTCAGCTCGCCAATCGCTATTTTTCCATGATTGTGTATGCAACCTTTGTGCTTGGTTGTGGCTTTGCGGTGCTGGGATTTTTTCTTTCGCCCATTATTGCCCAGCGTTTAGGTGCAACAGATGATTTGCTGAGCTTTTGCATCACCTACGGGCGAATTCTGTTTGCGGCTATTCCTCTGTATATGCTACAAACCATGTTCCAGAGCTTTTTTGTGGTGGCGGAAAAGCCGAGCTACAATTTGAAGGTAACCATGGCAGCGGGACTTACCAATATTGTGCTGGATTTTGTGTTTATTAAGGTATTTTCTTGGGGAGTGGCAGGAGCTGCTTTTGCCACAGTCATTGGGTATGGAGTTGGTTCCATTATTCCCTTGGTATATTTTTTTCGCCCACACAATTCCAGTCTCCTGCATTTGGGAAAAACTGAATTCTACGGACGGATTTTTGTGAAAACCTGCACCAATGGCTCTTCCGAGATGGTAAGCAATCTTTCTGCCTCGGTGGTGGGCTTTTTGTACAATCTCCAGCTGATGAAATACGCTGGTGAGGATGGAGTTGCTGCCTACGGTGTACTGATGTATGCAGGCTTTATCTTTGTGTCTTTGTTTATTGGCTACGCCATTGGTTCTAGTCCCATTGTAAGCTACCATTACGGGGCAAAAAATCGGGACGAGCTCCACAATATGTTTCGCAAGGGCCTTTTATTAATGCTGATTGGTGGTGTTGTGCTGGTTTCCATTGGCCAGCTTTTTGCTCGTCCCTTGGTGGCACTATTTACCGGCTATGATAAGGATTTAATGCTCATGACCTTGCGGGGCGGAAGAATCAGCCTTTTTTGCTTTCTGTTTACTGGCATAAATATTTGGGGCTCAAGCTTTTTTACTGCCTTGAACAACGGTCTTGTTTCCGCCCTTATTTCCTTTTTGCGAACCTTGGTGTTTCAGGTGGCAACAATTTTGATTTTGCCTCTATTCTTTGGACTTACTGGAATTTGGTGTGCCATGGTTGCCGCCGATGTGTTGGCAGCCTTAGTGACGATAGTGTTTTTGATTACGCTCCGTGGCAGGTACGGATATTGAGATAGAGTACGAGAAAAGTGGTTTATTGGTGGTAATGAGTTCCACAATAGGCAATATACATTTCTCCATCTTGGATTTTATAGACAATTCTGTGATAATCATCAATACGTCGGCTCCAATATCCAGAAAAATCCCCCTTTAATGGTTCTGGTTTTCCAATCCCTTTATATCCATTACGATCAATATCTTTGAGAATTTCGTTGACTCGTTTCAGTAGTTTCTTATTAGATTGAAGGCTCAAGTAGTCTTCCCATGCGATGTCTGACCAATTTTTCTGCATTATTCCACCTCAAGAATATCATGTTTGGAAAATCTACCTTCTTCAATTTGTTTGATGGATTTACGAAGCCGCTCTTGGTTTGCTTCGCTCCAAAAGGGATCTCCTGCTACCTCAAAGGGAATGCGGCCTTCTCGCAGGGTAATTTTTGCAAACATGTTTATAGCTGCGGACACTGTCAGTCCCACAGACTCGCAAAATCCCTCAAAAGCTGCCTTTGTATTGTCATCCATTCTCACACTTAT
The DNA here is from genome assembly GCA_017549025.1 of Treponema sp. Lineage (GTDB taxonomy): Bacteria > Spirochaetota > Spirochaetia > Treponematales > Treponemataceae > Treponema_F. The sequence goes on along the minus strand of JAFYWB010000018.1, from coordinate 67,264 downwards.
ACTAGCCATTGTATTACTCCTTATATACAAAGTAACATTTTAATCCTTAATTTGTCAACAAAAAACTGTATTTAAGCTTCTAAAAATTACCAGCATTGATTCTTTGTATTCCTTCCCGATACAATGAGTTCCAGAATGAATATGAACATAGAGTCTTTTGATTCAAAATATATTCCAGAGATTGTCCGTTGGGTAACTCCGCTTTGGACCATGATGGAGTGGGACGCTGATGTGTCTGAAAAAACATCGCACAAAAAGCAGGATTTAGACGTGGAGTTTATCGTGCGGCACAATATCTTCTCCAATGAGTTTGCGCTGCAGCTTGTTTGCGGGGAAGAACTGCAGGCTGTGGCCTTTGCTGCTGAAAAGGATGAAGAAAATCAAGCGCTTCAGTGGCTGGCAACAGAGAGTGAAAAGCTTTCTGAAAAAGAGCGCCATAGTCTTCAGCAGGTGGTGGACTATCTTGAAGAAATGGATGAAAAAACCTGTAGCTTTCTGGAAAAAGGTGCTGTGCGACTTACCTTGTTTGCCAGCTGTCAGCGGGGCTGTGGCAGTGTGATTTTACTGCAGTTGGAAGAACGATTGCGGAGAGCAGGCTTCAAGACCATGTATTTGTGGACAGATAGCGACTGCAATCACCAGTGGTATCCGAATCATGGCTTTACCTTGGTGGAGGCTCAACGTAATGAAACCTTTTCTACACCAGAAAAAAACTTTATGACCTATATTTTTAAGAAGCAGCTGTAAAAAAAAGCAAGGAGTCAGTAAAGCTCCTTGCTTTTTGTAATCTTATACCTTAAAGGCTCGTTCCACTGGCAGTGCAAAGATAATACCGTTTGCTTCACTACGGATTCCATGCTCCTTGTTCACCGCATCCATAATCTGGGTGGCGATGTTGGAAGCAGCCAAAATCATGATGATTTCTCGCTCCTCCATTATGTCGTGAATGCCGAACTGAGCCATAATGCCTGCTTCCGTAAGGCGGGAGCGGATGATGGTGCCACCCATGGCTCCTGCTCCACGAGCGGTGTGCATAACCTGGTCGGTACAGCCCTGGTTCACGGAAATCAGTATCAGTTGGTGGTGGTATTCGTTTCTCATTTCTTCTTGCTCCTCTCCTTTTAGGATTTGTTTTTGTGGTGTAGTGCGGGAAATCATTTCCGCAGTAAGTCGATTGATGGCAGAAAGCTTAAGCTCCATCATCAAGCCACGGTATCGGCTGGAACCAAGGTTTTCTCGCAGGATTGCTTCCAAGGCGGTAACGGCATGCTTGGGAGCAAGGCTCAGAATCACGTCCTTGTCGTTGCTACCCAATCCCAAAATATCCATCATTTCTGAAGGTGCTGTTCCAAAGCCCATGGTTTGGGTGTGAAAGTGAATGTCTCGTTCTGTAAGCATGTCCATGTAGGACTTTCCCTTGCCTCGTTCCAGGATAGAAAGAATCAAGGCCATGGGATTTTCTTCTGATACACTCATTTTGTCACCTCCTTGTAATAAATCATGTCGTCTTCAATCTGCAGTAACTGGCTATGAGCCTGTTGCTGGAGCTTCTTCTGCTTCATTCTTCCCAACAATCCCATTACCTGAATGGTAATAAGAGGTGTCATGGCAACCATGGCCACAATTCCAAAGGCATCGGTCATGACATTTCCACCAGCTGCTTCACAGGCTCCAATGGCAAAGGGCAGGATAAAGGTGGTGGTCATGGGACCGCTGGCAACTCCACCGGAGTCAAAGGCGATACCAGTGTAGATGGGAGGCACAAAGAAGGTGATAACTAAGGAAATAAGATAGCCTGCAATCAAAATGGGGAGAAGGGGGATTCCTGTCAAAACTCGTAGCATAGCAATTCCCACAGAGCAGGCCACACCAATGGACAAGGCGATTCCGATGGCGTTTTGACCGATGGCTCCGTTGGTTACTTCTGCAACCTGCTTTTTCAATGAGTGTACGGCAGGCTCGGCGGAAACCACAAAGTATCCCATCAAGGCACCAGCTGGAATCAAGAGGAATTTCGTGGTAGAGGCTGCAATTCCCGCTCCAATAAGACGACCAGCTGGCATAAAGCCGATATTTGCTCCCGCTAAGAAAAGCACCAATCCCACATAGGTGTAGATACAACCGACAATAATTCGGATCATCTGGTGCTTGCTAAAGCTACGAGTAATCAGCTGGAACAAGAGCAAACAGCCAAAAATCGGAGCCAGAGCAATCAACACCTCTTCTGCATAGTGGGGAAAGGCCTGGGCAAAAAGCAGAAAAGCACCCTTTGTATCCTGAGCAATAATTAGCTGGGTTTCTGTAGTGGTGGCTTCAGGCTGAAAGGTAATGCTGAGAATCAAAACCGAAAGAATAGGGCCAACGCTACAGAGGGCGACCAAACCAAAGCTGTTTTCGTGGGCGTTTTTTGCGTGGCTCATCATGGCCATACCGGCACCCAATGCCATGATAAAGGGCACCGTGATGGGGCCTGTGGTCACACCACCTGAGTCAAAGGCTGCAGGAATAAAGTTATCGGGAGCAAAGAAGGCCAGCACAATCACGAGCAGGTAGAAAATAATCAGCAAGCGGGATAGGGGAATACCTGTTCTAGTGCGTACCATGGAAATAGTCAAAAAGATTCCCACGCCCACGCCTACGGACACAATCAAGGTCATGTTGGGCACAGAGGGAACCTGCTCTGCCAGCACGGTCAGGTCTGGCTCTGCAATGGTAATCATCACGCCCAAAACAAAGCAGATAATCATTGGAATGAGAATGTGTTTTGACTTTCCAATTTGGGCACCAATACCGTCTCCCAAGGGTTGCATAGAAATTTCTGAACCGATGGTAAAAAGACTCATACCCAAAATGAGGGTGAGGGTTCCAAAGAGGAACAACACCAAAACGCCAGTTTCAAGGGGAGCGATGGACACACTCAGCACAAGAACGATGGCAAAAATCGGCAACACCGAACTGATGGCTTCTTTCATAGCCTTGCTCAACAGGTTCAATGAGGCATTCTCCTAACAATAGATTTGGGATAAAAAATAACCGACGATCTGTATCCAGCAGGATAAAACCGTCGGTTATAATGTATACAATTTATTTAAATTCGACAAGAAATATGGATTAAATCGGTGGAAATTCACGAAATATTAAAGGTTTTCCTGTATTTCCACCTTATTATTATATATTAGCCTGAATCAAGTCCAAAATCTGGCGAGCATTCTTCTTTCCAAAGGATGACTCTCCATCGTTGATAATCATGCAGGGAACACTCATAACCTGGTACTTGTCCCGAAGGTCGGGGAAGTGGTTCAGATCGTAGATTTCCGCTGAAATATTGTCGTTCAGGGTGGCCAAGCGCTGAGCTGCTGTTACCAAGTCAGGACACATGGTGCAAGACAGGGAGATAAGAATCTTAATGTCCACTGGCTTTGCAATGGCCTTTGCTTCGGTCATAACGTCGGCATCTAGCTGCTGTCCAGGACCAGCGGCATTGTACAAGCCCAACACAAAGGAGGTGAACTCGTGGCCACCGGGAACTCCATGGAAGGCAAGTCCTGTCCAAGAACCGTCTCCACGACAAATGCGAACACAGGGCTTGTGCTGCAGGTCACTGGAAGCGGTGCGTACTTCAAGCTTGGGAGTGAGCTTTGCCAGCTCCTCCATGTAATTTTCCAGCTCATCAGAAACAGGCTTATCGTCTAAGTGCAGCTCCAGAATCAGGTTATTTTCCATGCGGGAGAACACGGTGTTCAGCTGGGTCAACATTTCTGGAGTGAATAGGTCGCTTTTGTGGCCACTGACTTCTGCTTCTTCAGCTTCTGTTGCTGCGGCTGGAGCGCTGTGGCTTGGTGTGGCAGCTTGAGGCTGCTCTGGCTTAATTCCTGTTTTTCGCTGCATGGCTGCGGCGTATTTTTCCAACTCAGTGGCTGCCAAGGCTCCGTCGCCTACAGCTGTTACCACCTGACGCAGATTCTTGATACGAACGTCACCTGCTGCATAAAGACCTGCTACATTGGTCTGCATGTTTTCGTCAGTGATGATGTATCCCTGCTCGTTCAAATCTACAATACCCTTTACCAGTTCTGTGGCAGGCTCGTATCCAGCAAATACAAAGACACCGATATTGTCGCCAGCATCAGCCTTGTATTCGGTTACTTCACCAGTTTTATTGTTGCGGTAGCGGATGGCACGGAGAACGGAATCTCCCATAACCTCTTCCACTTCGGTATTGGTGAGAATAGTAATCTTTTCGTGATGTTTTGCCTCGTCGGCAGCAGATTTTGCACAACCAAAGTCGTCCTTGCGGATAAGGATGTTTACGTGGCGTGCATATTTTGTCAGGAATACACTTTCTTCTGCAGCAGCAAAGCCACCGCCAATAACGAACACTTCCTTTCCAGTAAAGAATTCGCCGTCACAGGTGGCGCAGTAGGCTACACCGTGTCCCTTGAATTCAGCTTCCCCCTTGAATCCAATCATGCGGGGGCGGGCACCAGTGGCCAAAAGAATACCGAAGCACTTGAGCTCTCCTCGTGAAGTGAATACGCTCTTTACGTCTCCCTCCACAGAAATCCGTTCTACTTCGGCTAGCATAAATTCGGCACCAAAATTCTGGGCCTGTTTTCTCATTGTTTCAGTAAGGGCAGCACCGCTGGTATGTTCCACTCCGGGGTAGTTTACCACTTCGGATGTGATGGTAATCTGCCCGCCAAAGTTGTCCTTCTCAATAACAAGAACCCTGTACTTGGCACGGGCCAAATACAGGGCTGTTGTGAGACCAGCAGGACCGCCACCGATAACAACTACATCGTAGATAGTATCGTTGCGGTCACTCATTATTACAGGGCTCCTACCAAGTCCAAGCTGGGCTTGAGAGTCTCAGCACCTGGCTGCCACTTTGCAGGACAAACCTGGTCACCGTTCTTTGCTACGAACTGGCTAGCCTGTACCTTGCGGAGCAACTCTTCTGCGTTGCGTCCTACGTTACCAGCGTTTACTTCGTAAGCAACAATCTTTCCCTCAGGATTCAATACGAAGGTTCCGCGCTCTGCCAAACCGTTTCCATCGATGTAAACTTCAAAGTCCTTGGACAAAACGTGGGTGGGGTCAGCAAGCATGGTGTACTGCAGAGCCTTGATTGTCTTGGAAGTATCAGCCCAAGCCTTGTGTACGAAGTGAGTATCTGTAGAAACAGAGTAAACTTCGCAACCAATCTTCTGGAACTCAGCATACTTGTTCTGCAAGTCTTCCAACTCTGTAGGACATACAAAGGTGAAGTCAGCAGGATAGAAGAAGAATACAGACCACTTTCCCAAAACGTCCTTCTTGGAAACAGTCTTGAAAGCACCACTCTGGTATGCTTCTACAGTAAAATCAGCAATTTCTTTGTTAATCAATGACATAATATATACTCCTAAAAATCTATAGTATGAGTTAGCCTCATGCAATTACTTTGTATATAATACAAATTTGTAATCATTATGTCAATTGATTTTTTTCCCAATCCCCAAAATCTTAAAAAAAATATGAGGATTGGGACGTGGCGTAAGAATTATCCTCCGATTAGCTGAAGCGGGGGAACTCTGGCAAGGGGCCACCAATCAAGGGGCTGCACCACTGAACAAATTCTTGGGTAATGCCGTCAGCAGCAGGATTGATGTATCGCTCCTCCAGTGTCCGCTCTTTGAGCATAACTTCTTCCACAGGAATCAAAAAGGTTTCGCAGTTGTATCCCTGCTGAAGGGGAGTGCTGGCAGAAAGGCGACGGAATCCCACCATAACAGCTGTTTCACCTGCTAGAGCAGCCCGCATGGCTTCTTGTCCAGCCACAATAGCTTCTTGTCGGTCTATCTCTGACTGCCAGGCGGTGGAAGTGCGGCCAAGGATGCCAGGCTTTTCGCTGCGGGCCTTGATTCCCAGCTTTTGAATAACAAGATTTGCCAAATGGGCTGAAACATCACCGTAGTAGACGGCCCGACCCACTTGGAAAATGGGGGGAACAATGGGAGTTCCTGTGGCATCCTTCAAGCCTTCACTGGCAACAACTACTACGCCGCCGTGCTTTTTGTAGAGGGTGCTGGCCTTATCCAAAAACTCCTCTTGGTTAAAGGGTTTTTCTGGCACGTAAATCAGGTGGGGGCCGCCATCTTCTGCCTTTCCTGCCAGAGCTGCGGCGGCAGTGAGCCAGCCAGCGTTTCGCCCCATGGCTTCTATCACCGCCACGTGAATGGGAAGGCTTGCCACGTCGTAGCACAATTCACGAACAGAAGCTGCAAGATAACGGGCGGCACTACCAAAGCCTGGGGCATGGTCGGTAATGGCGATGTCGTTATCGATGGTCTTGGGAATACCCACCACACGAATATCCGTGCCCTTTACCTGTGCCGCCACCTTTCCGCAGGCATCCATGGAACCATTGCCACCGTTAAACAGCAACCACTTGATGTTGTGCTTTTTGAGGGATTCTGCAATGGCCTTGTAGTCAGCCTCCACCAAGGGAGTGCGAGAAGTCCCAATGGCAGAACCAGGGGTAAAGGGCAGACGTTCCAGCTGTTCCTGGGGAATATGAGTTAAATCGATAAAGTCTCCAGATGCAATGGCTCCACTGCCACCTCGTGCTCCGTAGATTTTGTCTACCTCTGGATATTTTTTTGCCTCGGTAATGGCCCCGTAAAGAGAGGCGTTAATAACGGCTGTGGGGGCTCCACCGTGAACAATAAGAACATTTCCCTTCATGTTGGTTCTCCTAGTTTTCTTGTGAATAATATGTGATTTGACCCTGGGTAAATACCAGGTCAATTTCGTTGTTCTGGTTCAAAAGCACCAAATCTGCCTGCTTGCCCTGCTGAATGGAGCCTGTGTAATCGAAAATTCCCATAAGGCGGGCTGCATTTTCAGAAACAAGACGGTACAAATCCTCCTCTGGTAGGGTGGTGAACTGGCGCAGATTGTCTAAGGCTCGCTTCATGGTGAGGGTGCTGCCTGCCCGAACGCCTGTAGTTTTAAGCTTTGCGTCTCCACCTTCCACAATTACAGGATTTACTCCCAGCACATATTCTCCATCAGGACAGCCCGCAGCCATAATACTGTCGGTAACGGGAACCATGCGATTCAGTCCCTTTATCTTTAGCAAGAGCCGAACGATGGGTGGATGGAGGTGGAAGCCGTCACAAATCATTTCGCAGTATACGTCAGATTCCAGCACTGCAGTAAGGATGGCAGGGTCGTGCATGTGCAGAAGCTTCATGCCGTTCATGGTGTGAGTGGTGCTGGCGGCTCCCGCTTGAATGGCTCTTATGGCCTGCTCGTAGCTGGCTCCGCTGTGGCCCAAGGATACCCGCACTCCCTCCTGGCTTAGCCGTTGAATCAGCTCCACGGCTCCCTCCAGCTCAGGGGCAATGGTAATAACCTTGATAAGGCCCTGGGCAGCCTCTTGGAATTGACAGAACAGATTGTAGTCGGGCTTTTGCAACAAATGCTCTGGCATTGCCCCCTTGTAGGCAGGTGAAAGGAAGGGGCCTTCCAGATGAATGCCTGCCACAGCAGAACAACCCAGCTCATTCTTTGCCTTTGCTACGGCTGCCAGTCGCTGGCACATCACTGGGATTTCATCGGTTAACACTGCAGGATAAAAGCTGGTGACACCTTGTGAGGCAAAAAAATCTGCTACCTTTACCACATCTTCAGCCTCTGCGTGGTTAAAATCTACTCCCACTGCACCGTGGGTATGAATGTCAACAAAGCCAGGAACGATTTTTCGTCCCTTTCCCTGAATAATCTGGGAATTTTCTGGCATTAAAGGAGATGCCACCTCCAGAATTTTTCCGTTTTCAATAATCAGATTTCCCCGCTGGAAGCCCTGGGGAGTGAGGATGTTGGCATCCTTAATAATTGTTCGTTTCATATATCCTCCTAAAATCTACAGTGATTTGCAGCTTTCTCGTTCTATTAGCTGGAAGGGTAGCGTTACCTGCAAGGGATAACACCGTCCGGTTTCAATCCTGTCCATAAGCACCTTTACCGCCAAGCGACCCAATTCCCAGGTAGGCACGGAAATTGTAGTTAATGCGGGCTTTACAAACTGTGCCATATCAATATTATCGAATCCCATAATGGAAATATCATCGGGAATGTGAAGGCCTGCATCCTCAAAGGCCCGCATGGCTCCCAGTGCCACGGTGTCGTTGGCACAGAAGATGGCCGTAGGTAAGTTACCTGTTTGGAGCATTTTTTCTGCAGCCTCATAGCCAGCGGTGGAGGTAAGGATTGCATCCACCACGTGGGCTGGCTGTACCGAAAGGCCCGAACGAGCCAGTGCGTCCGTAAAGCCAGTAAAACGATGCTCGTTAAAAAGCTGGGGCTGTTGATTCACTGGTCCAATAAACCCGATGTTCCGGTGACCCAAGCCCACAAAATATTCCACCGCCCGCTGAACACCTGCGTAGCCGTCGCAAATTACTTCGTCAATGGAGCAGCTCATTTTATTTGCCCCAGCGTACACTAGGTGAGGAATTGTTTCCTTCAGTCGCACAATATTTTCTTGGCTGGTGCGTCCAAGAATAATGGCACAATCAAGGTTTTCTGATTCCAAAATGTGAGAAAACCCTGGATCTGTCAGGCTGGTAACAATGAGGTTGTACTGAATAAGGTCTTGCCAGTGGCTTAATTCCTGCTGAATGGCTGCCAGCATGGAAGAAAAGAAGGGCGACACAAAGGTTTCATGGGCAGAGGTAAGAATACAGCCAATGGAATAATTCTGCTGAATCTTATCCCCCTGCACAATCATTCTGTGTCCAGAATCCTTGGCAAAAAAACCCATACGTTTGGCAGCGTCAATCACCAGCTGGGCATTTTTGTCTCCTTCCTTGCGATAACCGTTACCACTTAAAATCCGGGACACGGTGGAAATGGAGACCCCTGTTTCCTGAGCAATATCCTTCAGTCGTACCTTCATATTAGCTTTCCTGCGTATATTTTCCCAGCAATGCGTACATGTTCCGCTTGTATCCTTCTACACCTTCTTGGTCAAAGGGATTTACTTCAAGCAATACACAGGAAAGATAGCAGACAAAGAAAGAGTAATAGAAGAAATAGCCGATTATTTCTGGACAAATTGTGGTTTCCGAAATGAATTGGGTGCAGGGAATGCCGTCGTTTTTATGGGCCTCCAGTGCAGCCTGATATACAGTTTCATTCAAGAACTGGAATTCCTTGCCAGAAAGATAGTTAAATCCATCTGCAACTACGGGAGACTCTGGAATTACCAGTGGTTTGTTGGGATGAAAAAGCTTGAGATAGGTTTCTGCAATGCAGCGTCGTCCTTCTTGAACATATTGTCCTACGGCATGCAAGTCATCTGAATACATAAAGCTCACGGGAAAAATTGCTTTTTCAGTCTTTCCTTCTGATTCTGCAAAAAGCTGTACCCACCAGCGCCCCAAATGCAGCAGGTCTGGTTCAAAAAGTACTAAGCTTTCCAAGGTAAAGTTTTTTTGAAAGAGCAGATTTCGTGTGACAGCGTAGATTACACCCTGATTTTTCTCTGGCTCTGTTGATTTTAGATAGTGTTCCGCTGCTTGGGCTCCGTGAAAAAGTCGATACAGGTCCACTCCTGCTACAGCCATGGGCAGCAGTCCCACTGCCGACAACACGGAAAAACGGCCGCCAAAGCTATCGGGAAAATCCAAGAAGTGATAGCCATGGTCAGTAGCCACATCATACAGCTGACCTGGTCCTCTGCTACCTGTGACAAAGACTCTCTTGTGGTATTCAGCACCGTATTTTTTTTCTAGGGCAGTGCGTAAAAGCCGAAAGGTAATGCCTGGCTCCAAGGTGTTAAAATCCTTGGCAATAACGTTGATGGCCACATTTTCTTTTTCCACTAATTCCAAGGCTTCTTGCAAATGCATTTGACTCAAGCTATCTCCAGCATAGCTGATGGTCACTGGTGAGGAAATCTGATGGCTCAAAGCTTGAATCGCTGCCATGGAGCCTCGATTAGAGCCTCCAATGCCCACAACAATCAAATGGGTGGCTATGGTTTTGATTTTTTCTGCTGCAGCAAGTATGGGAGCTAGATACTCCTCCAGCTGGCTAGGTAGGGTAAACCAACCGAGCCTGTTGGTGTCTCCGATTTTTCCCTGCTGTACCTGGAGAATGTCTTCTTTTCTTTTGTTGATTTCACTCTGAATTTCTTCTGAGGAAAGTGGTAAAGCGTCTGTTCTTAGTTCAAGCATCCCAAATCCTTCTTGTTACAAAATAGTTATAAAAAAGGGATGTTCCAAGCCACTGAAACCTTCAGGACTTGAAGAACATCCCATTTTTTCACTCCGATTGACGGAACTTATTTTACAGTCTTGATTGCAGTTGTAATCAAGGTGTCATTGAAAGCCTTTTCAAAGGGCTTTACAGGATTGCCTTCTGGTACGTTTCCAGTCTTGGCATCGTACAGGGCCTTCATGTACTGGTATCCACGACCAGTCTTTGCACCGAACCATTCCTGATATTCAGCCTTGGTAGGAGCAACCAAGTTGGTGGGGTCGAATGTTCCAGAGGGCTTCTGGGACAGTCTTTCACCAGCTCTCATGGCTTCGTCCAAGTTATTGGCACGCCAAATAGCTGCTTCATACAAAGCGTTGATGAAGTTCTGCGCAACAGCAGGATTCTCAGCAATCCACTTGTCGCTGGCTACCCAAGTTGAGGGGAAGGACAGGTGGGGAGGGAAGTTTCCAACAGTTGTAGCAACCTTTTCTACGTTCTTGTTAGTATTCAAGATAGTTACTGTTGCAGGAGAATAGGCTGCAATAATGTCCATCTGTCCAGTGGCCATACCAGCAGGAAGGTTGGAGTTCAATGTATTGATTACGTCAACCTTGTTGGCAGGATTGGAGTTGGGAGCGGTGTAACCAGCAAGGTAAGAAGAAGTTTCGCTGGAAATCCACAGCTTGTCAGCATCAGCCTTTCCTTCGTTTACCAAGTCGATTAGGTTCTTGAACCAACCACCAGGAGTTGTACCAACTTCGATGTATACAGTGCGACCCTTCAGACCATCAAAAATCTCGTTGTTGTCGTACTTGCCGTTCTTGTTTGCATCATTGAAAATGCCTTTCTTTGCCAAAAGCATTTCAGCATTACTCAAAACATCAAGGAAAACGAAGGACAGGGAGTTTCCTGCTCCATCGATGGGGTTCCAAGCAACACCTGCACCAATATAACCAACATCAAGTGTGCGGTTATCAGCACGCATAGCAGTCATTTCTGCAGGACCACTTTCTACGATAGTGAAAATGGGGTCAATTCCGTACTTAGCGAAGATACCCTGCTCCTTGGCAACTGCGGCCAGAGGGGCTCCACCTTCATTTCCGTGGATACCGATGCGAACCTTTGTCAAAGAAGTTGTTCCGCTATCTTTTCCACCACCAGCAAAAACTACTGAAACAGCACAAAGCAAAGCCAGTGCTACCAAGGTAAATCTTTTCATTTACTCCTCCTTGCATATATTCATTATATCAATTCTATGACAACTTGGTTACAAAAGCAAGTTTTTCATAAAATTTGTTAATGCACCTTATTTAGGAATCTCCAGATACATCTTGTAAACGGTATCCCAAATGTAATTCTTCAGACGAATAAACTCAGGATCCATCTTTGAAGCCTGTGTGCGGGGATAAGGCAAATCAATATCGATAATCTCCTTGATTTGTCCTGGTCGTGCACTCATGATAACAACACGGGTGGCCAAAAGAACAGCTTCATCAACGTCGTGGGTAATGAAGAAGGCTGTTTTCTTTTCATTTTGCCAGGTTTGCAGCAAATCTTCCTGCAGCTGGGCACGAGTTTGGGCATCCAAGGCTCCAAAGGGCTCGTCCATCAGCAGTACTTCTGGATTCAATGCATACCCACGAGCAATGGCTACACGCTGCTTCATTCCTCCAGACAGAGCCTTGGGATAGCTGTCTTCAAAGCCTGTCAAATTAACCATCTTGATGTAGCGTTCTGCCAACTCTCGTTTTTCTTCTGGAGTATAGGTTGTTCCGTCCTTCTTTTTCTGGAATTTCAATCCGTATTCAATGTTCTTGCGTACGGTCATCCAAGGGAAGAGGGCGTACTGCTGGAAAATAACGCCTCGGTCAGGGCCTGGTCCAATAATATCTTCGCCGTGGATGGTAACAGAGCCAGAATCAAAGGGCTCAAGTCCTGCAATAATGTTCAGCAGGGTGGTTTTTCCGCAGCCAGAAGGCCCAACAACACAAATGAACTCGTTTTCTTTTATATCCAGATTAACACCGTTCAAAGCTACTACGTTTGGGCCAGCGTCTACCTTGTATTCCTTTCGTACTCCATCTATCTTAATCAATGTTTCTGCCATGTTTTTCCTCCTAAATGTGGTTCAACGGTAGGGATTTTTTATTACTTCCACTTGGTAAGCTTCTTTTCAATGAAAAGAAGAATCTTGTCCAACACAAAACCGATGATACCAATAGTAATGATTCCCAAAAGAACGATGGCTGTATCCATAAACTGCTGGGCACCTTGGATTCGTGCTCCCAGTCCAAAGATTGTACCAGTCAATTCTGCTGCAATCAGGGTGGTCAATGAAGCTGCAATTCCCTGTCGGGCTCCAACCAGAATAAAGGGGAAGGATGCAGGAATCATTATGTCCAAAAAGAGATCCTTGTCGGTGGCACCAAAGGTATAGGCTGCCTTTACCAAGGTTTTATCTACTTCTTTAATTCCCTGATAGATGGTTACTACCATGATAAGGAATGCTGCAATAAAGATGATGGTGTACTTTGGTGCTTCACCCAAGCCCATGGCCAAAATTACCAGAGGAATCAAGGCAATAGGTGGAATGGTGCGGAAAAACTGAATCCAAGGCTCCACCAAGTTGCGTACCTTGGGATACCAACCCATCAAGAATGCCACTGGAATAGAACAAACGAAGGCCAGTCCAAATCCAATGAGAACACGCTGCAGTGAAATAGTAATATCCTTAAAGTACCGTCCATCTGCTGCAATTTCAGAAAGCATTGCTCGCCAAACCTGCTTGGGACTGGCCAAGAAGGTGTTGATGGTGGGAATCAAGGTAATAAGATACCACAAAAGGAATCCACCAATAATGGAAATTGTCATCAGAATAAGCCTAGTTTTCTTGTTGCCGTCGCTAAAGTCCTTTAGTTTCCGCATTTTTTTTGGTGCGGGTGCACTTGTCTTTTCCATTTCAATAAGCCTCCAACCATCAATTTTATGGGATATTTCTTTTCAAGTGTTGATGAAGTTTACCCCTTCATTAATTTGATTATCACCCCAGAATTTGTTTTTGTAAAGGAAAAAATGAGAAAAAAAACTCAAAAATTTGCAAATTTTTTCTTTACAAAGGAAATATCACAGTATAAACTGAAAATGATAGATTTTACGTGAAAAATAGCTGAAAATTTTTGCATAAAGTATGCAAATTTTTCAGCTATTATATAAGGAGCGTCTATGAAGTATATTTTCCTGAATCTGAAGCGCTTTGACATTCAGCGGAATTTTGGTGGTGTGAATGCCTTGGTTTCACCTGCTGAATGGGGAAGCTATATTGCAGGTGAGCTGGAGGAAGGACTTGGTTCTTTGGTAGCAAAAGAGGGGCTGAAGCTTGAGGATTATCAGTTTCCTGTATTTTTTCCAGAAGCCCACTTGATTCCTGCAGGCAAAGCCTTGGAAGCAAAGGCTACCACTCCAGCTACGGCCCGCCTTCAGCTTGGTTGCCAAAGCATTTATAGTCAGGACGTGGAGGTTGGTGGCAATTTTGGAGCCTTCACCTCCCTTCGTACCGCTTCTGCCATGAAGCAGCTGAACTGCCAGTGGGTTATCATCGGACACAGCGAGGAGCGGCGGGCTAAGGCCAGCGTCATGACCTTGGCTGGTGCTGATCCAGATAAAATCATTTCCGTACAGCATCAGCTTTTGAATAAGGAGATTCTCTGTGCTCAAAAGGCTGGATTAAAGGTACTCTATTGTATTGGTGAATCTGCAGAGGATTTGCCCCGCCGCCGTGAAGTGCTGCAGCGTCAGCTGGAAGAAGGCTTGGCTGGGGTAGATACCGCTAATGTGGTGCTTGGCTACGAGCCTTTGTGGGCCATTGGTCCGGGAAAAACTCCTCCCACTGCAGAGCAGATTGCTCAGGTAACGGCAGAGGTAAAATCCCTGTGTCCCTGTCCTGTAGTGTACGGTGGCGGCTTGAAAAAGGAAAATGCTGAATCTATTGGCAACATCAAGGAGCTAGATGGTGGGCTTATTGCTCTGACCCGCTTTACTGGTGACATTGGCTTTTATCCCCAGGAATACCTGGAGATTGTGTCCACCTATGTGAAGGGTGCCACTGGTTGTTAATTCTTTTGTAGAATTCTCAGTGAGTTTGTACAACATTTTGTAAAGAAAATTTATTTGGAGTGTACGTATATGAAACTTTCTTTTGAATATGGTCATGGTATGATGGATGCTCAGCTGCCCGACAATACCGATATTTTTATTCCTGGTGAAACAGTGGCAGATCCTCCTTGCATTCCAGAAGCTGAATTGGAGGAGCGAACCCTTCAGTCCCTGCGGAATCCCATCGGTATGGAGCCCCTTTCCAAGCTGGCAAAAAAAGGCTCCAAGGTTACTATTGTATTCCCAGACCGAGTAAAGGGTGGTGAGCAGGCCACTTCCCACAGAAAAATCTCCATCAAGCTGGTGCTGCAGGAATTGTATGCCGCTGGTGTGGAAAAAAAGGACATCCTGCTGATTTGCTCCAACGGCCTTCACCGCAAAAATACTGAACAAGAGATTCTTGGTGTGCTGGGACGAGAGCTTTTTGATGAGTTCTGGCATTGTGGCCAAATCATCAATCACGACAGCGAAGATTACGAGCATTTGGTGGATTTGGGAACTACCGAACGTGGAGACCCTGTTCTCATGAACAAGTATGTATATGAAAGCGACGTGGCCGTTTTGATTGGACATGTTCAGGGTAATCCCTATGGTGGCTATTCTGGTGGTTACAAGCATTGTGCCACAGGAATTACCCACTGGCGCTCCATTGCCTCCCACCACGTTCCCAGCGTCATGCACCGCAAGGATTTTACTCCCGTGAGCAGTACTTCTCTCATGCGCACCAAGTTTGATGAAATTGGTCAGCACATGGAAAAGGCCATGGGTAAAAAATTCTTCTGCTGTGATGCAGTGCTGGACACCAAGTCCCGCCAGATTGAAATTTTCTCTGGTTATGCTGGTGAGATGCAGGCTCTTTCCTGGAAGGTTGCCGACAAGCGAACCTATGTTCACTTTGCAGAGAAAAAATACGACGTTCTGGTGTTTGGTATGCCTCAGTTCTTCCACTACGGCGAGGGAATGGGCACCAATCCCATTATGCTGATGCAGGCCCTTTCTGCCCAGGTTATCCGTCACAAGCGCATTATGAGTGACCGCTGCGTTATCATTTGTTCCTCCATCTGCAACGGTTACTTCCACGATGAACTGTGGCCCTACACCCGCCAGATGTACGACATGTTCCAAAAGGACTACATGAACACCCTGCCAGATATGAATCGCTATGGTGAGTATTTTGCCACCAACGAGGAATACATTCGTCAGTATCGCTACTGTAATGCCTTCCACCCCTTCCACGGATTTTCCATGATTTCCTGCGGTCATATTGCGGAGATGAATACTTCTGCCATCTACATCGTCGGTGCCCAGGAGCCTGGAATTGCCAGAGGTATGGGACTGAAAACTCGTGCCACCTTTGAAGAGGCCCTGGAAGATGCCAAGAAAAAATACGTGGGAGACAATCCCAATATTTTGGCCTTGCCTAGAGCCTTCAAAACTGCGGCAGTCCACTTGTGCATGAAGAACGGAACTCCCGAAGCAATTTCACTGCCCAATCATCCTTGCTGCGGTTAGTATTGCAGTAAAGCGCCCCAAGGAGTATTGTTATAGTATGAAGACATCTATGAACACATCTATGAAAACATCCATGAACACATTCAAAACAATTACACCAGAAGAGTTTTCTGCAAATACCTTTTCTACTATTGGAAAGGATTGGATGCTCATTACTGCCGAGGTTGACGGCAAGGTAAATACTATGACTGCTTCCTGGGGTGGCCTTGGGGTGCTGTGGAATAAAAATGTTGCCTACATCTTTATTCGGCCTCAGCGGTACACAAAGGAATTTGTGGATGCTTCTTCCCATCTTTCCCTTTGTGTGCTGGATGAGGGCTTCCGCAAGGAGTTAACCTATCTTGGGACCGTTTCTGGCCGTGATGAAGCCAAGATAGAAAAAGCGGGACTCACCGTTTGTCATGAAGATGGTGTGCCTTATTTTGACCAGTCCAAGATGGTGCTAGTTTGCCGAAAGCTTTTTGCCCAGCAGCTTGATCCTGCCTGCTTTGTAGACAAAGACATTGAACCAAAGGTGTATCCCAACAAGGATTACCACGTTATGTACGTGTGTGAGGTAGAAAAGATTATGCTGATGCAGCCATAGTTCCGGAAGAGGGGCTGTTTGTCCCCTCTATCTTTACTTCGTTCTCAAAACTTGGATGTAAGTCACTACTAATTAAATTTGATTGATTACAGATTTGAAAATATTTTCATTTTTTTCTTGCATTTTTGAACAACCAGTGATAGACTAGGAAAAGATATAATTATTATTTCTTCGTGGATATTTCGAGCGAATCGCAAATATAGGAGGTAAGAAGATATGAATATTCTTGTTTGTATCAAACAAGTTCCGGACACAACTGAAATTAAAATCGATCCGGTAAAAAACACCCTTATCCGTGATGGTGTACCCAGCATTGTGAACCCTTTCGACACATATGCTCTTGAGTCTGCCGCACGCATTAAGGATAACAATCCTGATGCTAAGATTGTAGTTGTTACAATGGGTCCCCCTCAGGCAGAAAAGGCTCTGAGAGAGTGTCTTGCTATTGCTGCTGACAAGGCTTACTTGGTTACAGACCGTGCTTTCGGTGGTTCCGATACCTTGGCAACAAGCTATGTTCTCCGCAAGACTGTAGAAAAGCTGGAGACCTTGGAAGGAAAGTTTGATGCAATTTTCTGCGGAAAGCAGGCTATCGATGGTGACACAGGACAGGTTGGTCCTGAGTTGGCTGAGTGGCTCGGTCTTCCCCAGGTAACAAACTGTTGGGAAGTTGAAGTTGCTGGCGATAGCTTGAAGGCAAAGAAGCAGACTGATGATGGATTCCAGATCATCGGAATCAAGATGCCCTGTCTTATCACCTATACACAGCCCGCATGGGAAGTTCGCTATCCTAACATCAAGAGAAAGCTGGCTGCAAACAAGGCTGAAATCCCACAGATTACTGTAGCTGATTTGACTGATGTTGAAGAGGTTCGTCTCGGATTGAATGGTTCTCCTACAAAGGTTAAGAAGAGCTTTGTTCCTCCCAAGCGGGAAGGCGGAATCAAGATTGAAGAAGAAACACCAGAAGAAGGTGCAAAGAAGCTGTTCAAGATGTTGAACGATGCCAGCATTATCTAAGGAAGGGGAGAATAGATTATGAAATGCAATAAAACTAACGATCTTTGGGTAATTGTTGAGACAAACGAGGACGGTTCCGCAAAGAATGTGGGCTTGGAGTTGTTGACTCCCGGTAGAATGATGGCTCAGAAGCAGGGCGGAAAGCTGGTTGCCTTGGTTATCGGTTACAATGTTGATGCTGCTGTTAAGGCTGCTCAGGAGCATGGTGCCGACCAGATTATCGTAGTTGATGATGAAGTATACAAGCAGTACACTACTGACGCTTACACAATTGCTGTTTGTGAGCTGATGAAGAAGTATGCTCCTTTGAGCGCCATGTTGGGTGCAACAAACAATGGTCGTGACCTGGGACCCCGTGTTAACGCTCGTTTGGACACAGGTCTTGTTGCTGACTGTACTGCACTGGACGTTGACGTTAACGAAGATGGAACTTCCATCGTAGCTTGGACACGCCCCGCTTTCGGTGGAAACTTGATGGCTACCATTAAGTGTCCTGACCACACTCCTCAGATGGGAACTGTTCGCCCTGGTGTATTCAAGAAGGAAGCTGTTGGTGGAAATGCTGAAATTATCCGTGAGGAAGTAAAGGTTTCTGCTGATCAGATTCGTACTCAGGTTTTGGAAGTTTTGGCCGATATGTCTGCTGATAAGGTTGACTTGGAAGGTGCTGAAATCATCGTTTCTGGTGGACGTGGTGTTGGTGGACCTGACGGATTCAACATTATCCGTGAGTTGGCAAAGGAACTGAAGGCCGAGGTTGGTTCTTCTCGTGCAGCTGTTGATGCTGGATGGATTCCTTATGCTCACCAGGTCGGACAGACAGGTAAGACTGTTTCTCCCAAGCTCTACATTGCTTGTGGTATCTCTGGTGCTATTCAGCACTTGGCTGGTATCAGCGGTGCAGACTGCGTTGTTGCTATCAACAAGGATCCTGAGGCTCCTATCTTCAACCGTGCTGACTACGGTGTTGTAGGAAATCTCTTTGATGTATTGCCCGTATTGATTGCAGAAATCAAGAAGGCTCGTGGTTAATCAGTACATAGTTCCCCTCTCATTGAGAGGGGAATAAAATAGAAATTCCATAAGGAGGAATGAAATGGATTTTAAGTTCAGCGAAGATGAGCAGAGTGTTGTTGAAATGATCACCAAGTACGCTGCAGAGAAGGTTGCCCCTCGTGCTGCAGAGGTAGATGAGAAGGAAGAATTCCCTGTTGACACATGGAAGGAATTGGCCGACATGGGTATGTTCGGTATCCCCTTCGATGAGAAGTACAACGGTGGTGGAATGACCTTCTTGACATACGTAGTTGTATGTGAAAAGCTTGCTGAGGTTTGTGGAACAACATCTGTTATGGTTGCTGCTCATACTTCTTTGTGTGCATGGCCTATCAGCTACTTCGGAACAGAAGAGCAGAAGATGAAGTACCTGTCCAAGTTGGCTTCTGGAGAGAGCTTGGGTGCTTTCGGTTTGACCGAGCCTAACGCTGGTTCTGACGCTGGTGGAACAGAGACTACTGCTGTTGATAAGGGAGATCACTGGTTGCTGAATGGTTCCAAGATCTTCATCACCAACGCTGGTTATGCTGATATTTTCGTTGTATTTGCTGCTACTGACAAGTCCAAGGGAACACGTGGTGGAATCACTGCTTTCATCGTAGAGAGAAGCGATGCTGGTTTCACTGTAGGTGCTCACGAGAAGAAGATGGGTATCCGTGGTTCTTCTACTTGCCAGTTGTTCTTCGAAGACTGCAAAATCCCCAAGGATCGCTTGCTGGGTGAAGTTGGAGAAGGATTCAAGATTGCTATGAAGACCTTGGACGGTGGACGTGTAAGTATCGGTGCTCAGGCTCTTGGTATTGCACAGGGTGCCATCAACGAGTGTATCAAGTATGTTAAGGAGCGCGTACAGTTTGGTAAGCGCATTAGCCAGTTCCAGAACACACAGTTCGAATTGGCAGATATGCAGACCAAGGTTAACGCTGCTCGCTTCCTGTTGTACAAGGCAGCTCAGGGTAAGGAAGATGGCGATGCAGATTACGGATTCTACTCTGCACAGGCTAAGCTCTTCGCTTCCGAAGTTGCTAGCGATGTAACTCGCCGCTGCTTGCAGTTGGTTGGTGGTATGGGTTATACCCGTGAGTTCCCCTTCGAGCGCTTTATGCGTGATGCTAAGATCACTGAGATCTACGAAGGAACTTCAGAAGTACAGAAGATTGTTATTTCTGCAAAGATGGGAATCAACTAATTTATACCATGAAGTTAAGATAACATCTTAATAATTCACCCTGCCGTTTGGCAGGGTGTTTTTTATGAAAAAGTGAAAGTATAGAAAAAAATCTAGAACGGTGAATTAAAATAATCAGAAATAGTGAATTAATTTTTTGGTGGTTTGGGCAAAGTTAACTTGGAAAGCAGATTGCTAATCAAGCTAATAGCTTTTTTTTCGGTTTGAGGAAGCTGTTCTAGCATAGAAAGTACTAAATCTCTGTGTTCTTCAGCTTTTTTTACAGTTTTTTCAAAGCCCTGGGCCTTCATAATTAAATGATCAAGAGTGTATAAATCTTGGTCAGAAAGGATTCCTGAACGAGCCTTTTCTATAAGCTCCTTCATGGCAGTCTGACACTGAGAATCTTCTAGTGTAAAGATGACGGGGAGGGTAAGAACTCCTTCTTGGAAATCAAGGCGCATGGATTTTGCATCACCCATGTCTTGGAGGCTAAAGTCAAGAAGATCATCACGGATTTGGAACAAGTAGCCAAGGTGAAGCCCAATGTTTCCCATAAGTTCAATAACCTGCTGAGAACAACCACTTTCCATGCCTCCGATTTTACAAACGGTGACAAACATAGAGGCAGTTTTACCGAAAATATTTTGGTAGTATTCCTCTTGAGTAACAGAAAACTTGTATCTACAGGCTGCTTGGTTGATTTCTCCCTTACACATGTCTTGGATTGTTTGAGCTAACAGGAGACCTGAATCACGAAGATTTTCTTGTAGGATTATAGAAAGGGTTTGGCTTAAAATTAAGTCGCCGGCATAAACCGCCATATCTTTGCCGTATTTTGCTTGAATAGTGGGATTTCCTCGGCGGAGAACGGAGTCGTCAACGATATCGTCGTGGATAAGTGAAGCCATGTGAACGAATTCTGCAAGGGAGGCAAGACGAAAGAGTCGCTTCTGGTTTTGCTGGTAATTGGGGCCAAGTCGTGCCATCAACAGCAAAAGACTGGGGCGTACGCCCTTGCCACGACTGTTCATTACATCATCAATAATCTCTCCCACAGTGCCTTTTTTCCAGTCCGCTGGCAGCATTGCTTCCATATCTGCAGAAACATGGGATAGTTCGGTTTTTAATTCAGGTAAGGCTGTAAAGAACATGTAATGAAAACTCCGTTATTGCACTGATAGCAGTTTGATTATGAGAATATGGATAAGAACAGCAATAGGATACCATATACCAATAGCTGTTGCAACAACAACCATATTCCAAACATCTTGTATTTTTGTTGAACTCAGTCGGGGGCCAGTGTAAATTGTTTTAAGCCGTTTTCTGAGTATAAAAATCATAATGAGAATGATGGGGCTGGCTAGAGGATACCAAAAAAATGCTGAAAAAACCATGGATAAAACCCAAAGTGCTGTAAAACCGGCAGCAACTCCATGAATTTTTTCCCGACCCAAAACGATGGGAAGTGTTCTTCGGCCTGCAATTTTATCTCGCTCAATGTCGCAGGTGTTGTTTACCAACATAAATTGTGAAACGATGAGCATCATGGGGATGGATTTAATCAGCACCGTACAATCTAAAATGCCCGTAAGGCTGGTGAATACACCGAGGGGAATTAGTCCACCCATAACAAAGCCTGCTACAGGTTCACCAATGGGAAGGTGTGAAACTGAAAATTTACCACCTGAATAGGTGAGCACTGCGATGGCTCCAATAACACCGATAATTAAGGGAACGTATCCTGCCTTGTAGATAACGTAAATACCTAAAAGTCCGCCTAACAGAAGGCAAAGTAAGCCAATCCAGAATACAGGCTTGGGATTTTTTACTCGATTGAAGGCAAGGGGAGAGTCTGTTTCTCCAAAGATATTTTCGTGGGTGTCGTTTCCACGTACGTAATCAAAATAGTCGTTTATTAAATTGATACTGGCATTAAATAGTGTTGGAATTAGCAAAAGAGTAATGAGCAGGGGCACCGAAATTGGTTCCCCTGTCTCTAAGGCGAGGATAAAACCAAAAACAGCAGGCGCAATGGCTGAAAGAAATATTGCACCTGGTGTAGATATGTCTATCAACATGGAAAGAGTAATCTTTCCTGCTGCAACCTGCTGCTTCTTGTTCATATTAACCCTTTCGGAACTGGACTCCTCTACCACCCTGTGGGTGCTCCCAGCTCTTTACAACCTTTCCGCCACTTGCAACACGGCAGGTACCGCATTCCAAGCATCCTTCGTGGTTGAACTTCAGTGATCCATCTTCGTCAAGGCGATACAGGTGTGCAGGGCAAGCCAATACAACCTTGCGAACTTCGCTCTTGTCTGCATATTCCTTGTCTACATCAATGTGACTCCAATTCAAGTCAGCATTGAACTTGTTGAGACCCAGCTTATCATCGATTGACATTGCCATTACATTGCCCCCATTGCGCTCATTCCATCTTTGAGAAGGTTCATCAAACCTACATCCTTAACTGCTGCCAAAGCCTTCTTCTTGAACTTAACAGGCTCCTGTCCATACATAATGAACAAGTCGCTCATAATCTTGTCTGCCATAGCAGGATACTGTGTGAAGATGCGGTGGTTTTCGATGAACTTAGGCATCTTGCGGAAGTGCAGCATATCCTTCATTACGAAGCTGTTGTCCAATGCGGTCTTGTACTGAGACAAGGTCTTGGAGCTAAAGTCACCAGCTTCCTTGGCCTTGATGATTGTTTCAGCAGCCAAACGACCAGATTCAATACAAAGGTCCATACCACGAATGGTGAATCCCAGGTTCATTACCAAAGCTGCTGCATCACCAGCAACCAATACATTGTCACGATACAGGGTAGGAATCATATCGTATCCACCCTCTGTTACCAAGTGAGCGGAGTACTCAACAACCTCGCCATCTTTGATAATGGGCTGTACAACAGGGTGATTCTTCAGGCGTTCAATCATGTCACGAGGAGCAATGTCGTTGCGTCCGATTTCTGAGATAGTTGTTACGATACCCAAGGATACGCTGTCCTGGTTTGTGTAAAGGAATCCACCACCAATGCTTCCGCCAGTTGTGTCACCAGCAAAGAGCCAAGCCATACCGTCCTCGTCGGATACTCCGAAGCGGTCGTTAATCTTCTGCTTGCCCAGCTTGATAACTTCCTTAACACCAACGGCAACCTGTGAAGGCTCCAGTTCTTTCTTCATGCCCAGCTGCTGTGCCAACAGGGAGTTTACACCGTCTGCCAAAAGTACTACGTCGGCAGTCATTTCGTCACCACCGGCAATAACACCGCAAACCTTTCCGTCCTTTACCAGAACTTCGTCTACACGGATACCTGTTACGTATTCTGCACCAGCTTCTTCTGCCTTACCTGCCAACCAAGGGTCAAATTCAGCACGCAAAACTGCATAAGTTGCCTTTCCCTGCTCTCCCAGCTTTTCTGCAGCGTATTCAACTGTTGTGGCGCTGTCGGCTGTCAGCATGGAGATGCGTTCTTTTGTAATGCGGCGTCCCAGTGGAGCTTCCTTTGCAAAGTCAGGGAAAATTTTTTCCAAGCTGTGACTATACATACGTCCACCAGTAACGTTCTTTCCGCCGATGGTCTCACTTCGTTCGATGACCAGAACTCCCAGGCCGGCTTTTGCCAGCAGGTATGCTGCTGTATTACCTGCAAGACCAGCACCAACCACGATAACGTCAAAATCGCTCATGATTCCTTCCTTTGTGTTATCATTTCTCTAACACGACTAAATTGTAATATATCGCAGTATCAATAACTGTGTAAGCCACCCATCAAAAATGACACTCCAAGAAGTGTAAACAAGACGCAGGCAAACCCAATGATTGACAAGTAGCAACCCTTATGACCTCTCCAAGCTGGCTTGGAGTACAAGTGCATGTAGACTGCATAAATAATCCAGGTGATGAGGGCCCAGGTTTCCTTGGGATCCCAGCTCCACCATGCTCCCCAGGCATCCTCTGCCCAGATTGAACCAGTAACAATGAGCAGTGTCAGGAAGATGAATCCTACCACCACTGAATTGAACATCAGTTTTTCCAGAAATGCTGCTCGTTCAGCCTTTTCTGGGGAAAGGCCAGCTGCTGGAATCTTGCGAGGAATGGTAATCACGTAGAAGATTGCCAAACCAAATTCAACAGCAAAGGCTGCATAGGCTATAATGGCGGTCAACACGTGGATAACACGCCATCGGCTCTGCAATGCTGGCATAAGAGGGGCTGCGGCATCGGACAATGCAAAGCTTACACCGAGAAGCACTGTTGCCACAGCCAAAATAAAGGAAGCAACAACGTTCAGCTTAATCTTAATTAGCCAGAATACAGAAAAGGCCAGCAGAACAAAGGAAAAAAGCAACAGGAACTCGTATACACTGTTTACAGGAAGTCTACCTGTTTGACTTGTTCTGATGATGAGCTGCACCAGCATAAGTGCTGTTGAACCGCTTGTGAGGGCGATGGTAACTTTATGCAGCCAATTCTTTTTGAGCCATGTATTCAATATTACGGCAGTTGTAGCCATAATCGCCAGTGAAAATGCAAAATAACCTACATTGTCAACTAATGTTATCATATAATCTCTCCTTTGGAAAGTCAAATATATCTATAAAATACAATTATTTATGTACTGAATTAGTATCGGAAGCTTGAGGCCGTTTTTTACCCAGCAGGTACAATAGCGCCAATCCCAGACACAGCAGCAGGAAGCCGCAGAAAATCACCGCAATTCCTGGATCATACTTCATCTGGAGACCGCTGTAATAGCGATAGCCGTCGAAGGTGATGGTAAGGGGCTCTTGAATGGTGCTGGTTTCACCAATGGCCAAAGTGTCGATGGCAATGGGTTCATCTCCTTCTTGCAGCACCCAGATAACACGAGGATTGTTATCCTTGTGGCTTTTCATCTGAGCAATTCCTTGAGCTTCATCGTAGTCGGGATAAAAGGCAATACCCAGAGTGGTGTTTCCCTTGGGACCTTCTCCCAAAACAATCCAGTCTTCATCCTTGATGCTTAACTGGCGACTTGCCTGACCGGTGCTGAGGGTAACGATAATCTCCCAGCCGTAGGATTGCTGTAAGATGGAAACTCCGTTGTATTTTCCAGGAGAATTTACTTGAATCTCCATGGGAAGTGGTTCCTGCTTTGGCTTTTGGATGGTAACTGAGCTTCTATATTGCTTGGGAGAGATGGAATCCTCGTAGTAGTCTACTGAAAACTCATCTACTGTGAGGGTAAAGCCTCCGCTTTTTCCTGCAACAGTTACGGTTTCTCCTACGGGAATCTCATAATAAATTTCGTGTTTGGAAATACTACTGAGGGTAATTCCTATCAAAATAATACACAAGCCCACGTGAAGTAGGGGAGAACCCCAAGCTCCCAGAGAAAATTTCTTTCGGGAGATTTTGATTGCTACAGAAATGCGTCCCCAAGTACAGACAAAAAGGTTAATGGCAAAGGCGATGCCAAAAAAACAAAACAAGGGGGATTTGAACACATTGTGGAATCCCAAAAAGGTAACAATGGAAGCACCAACGGAACCAAAGAGATTTGTATAATGGGTTTTGTCAAGATTCTGAGGGATTAAGGTAGCGATTACACAAAAGATGGCAATAATTACCAGTAAGATAATTGCCAAACGAACTGATGATATAAATCGGTAAAACTTATTCTTAGTCATATTGCGTTATGGAAAATGAGGCGGACCATGAGGATTGTCATCATCATGGTCTGCCTCTCTACCAAATAACTCCTAAAAGTTATTGTTACTTGCGGAGCATGTCCACGTTAGTAGGTGCGTTCTTGTAATCCAAGTACTCGTTTTCACCGTTGAGAGTGTTCAAGAACAATACAATCTTGTTTACTGTATCGTCGCTAGGCTCTGCGGTAGGAGTATTGAAGCGGAACATAGTGCGAACAGCATCCTCAAGTGTTACATGAGTACCGTCGTGCATGTAAGGAGCAGTCTTAGCTACGTTTCTCAGGTTAGGTACCTTGAACTTGTAGCGGTCTTCTTCGATTCCAGTGAATCCAAAGAGTCCCTGGTCATCTCCGTTCTGCTCTGTTCCACGCTCTTCATAGTAAACAGCTGCATCCAATACAGTTCCCAGCTTTTCAAAGCTCTGTCCACCCATGCTGGCACCAACGTGACAAGTTGCACAGTAGTTCTTCTTGAACAGCTCATATCCCTGAACTTCTTCAGAAGTAAGAGCAGTCTTGTCTCCCAACAGGTACTTGTCGAAGGGGCTGTTAGGTGTAACCAAGAGGCGCTCGAACTCAGCGATGGCGTCTGTTACAGTGTTCTGAGTGATTCCTTCTGCTCCGTAGATAGCCTCAAAGCGAGCTACCAAGTCGGGCTGTGTTCTCAGGTAAGCAACGATGTCATCCCAGTTTTCGTATCCCATTTCGATGGGGTTGGCGGGAGGTCCACCAGCCTGACCCTGCAGGTCGGGAGCACGTCCGTTCCAGAACTGCTGTACATTGAATACGGCATTGTAAACGGAAGGAGCACTGATTCCACCAAACTGGCTTCCAACACCACGAGCAAAGCGTGAGTTATCCTGTCCTGCACTGTCCAAAGCGTGGCAGGATGCACAGGAAACGGTGCTGTCGATGGAAAGGCGAGTGTCGTGATACATATCAAGACCCAACATAGCCTTTTCGTTGTTTACGTCAAACTTGGTAGGATCAGGCAGAGGCATAACAGGCTCAGCTACGAAAGCGTCGTTCATGGTCATGTTGTACTCTTTTGCAAAAGCCTGAACATGAGCAGTTCTCTTTTCACGAACCCAGTCATATACAATCTGCTGTTCCTTTGAGTTCAGGTCTGAACCCCAGTGAACAACGGTGTACTGAATTACAGGCATGTCATTGTTCAATGTTGCCTGCTCCAACTTGGCTACATCGGCGATATTTACAGTTTCGCCACTGTTGATCTGGCTGATAACCTTTTCGAGATCGATTGAACGATATCCGTTGGTCATGTCAGCTTCAAACAGTCCAGTAAATCCAGGTAGCTTCTGATACCAGAAAGGCTCGGGATCAGCGGCGTGACATTGCAGACAGCCGTTGTTCTCTACCACTTGTACAAACTGTGCGTCAAGCTCAGTGGCGGTGATTCCTCTACCACTCAGCATGATGCCAGCATACACAGCGATAAGTGCTACCAGCGCGACAGGAATGATGATAAGAATATTCTTTTTTTTCATCATTAACTCCTCCATTCCAATATGTTAAATGGGCAAGCCCATCTTATGTGCAATTTTAAGAAAAAATCAGGCAAAAACGTAAATATATTTAGTCCATTTTACATCAAAATTAAAATATGTCAATAAAAATTTATAATAATTTTAATTTTGTATTAGTTTTAATTCAGGTGATTTTTTCTGCACATTTTATAAAGAAAATGCGTAGAACCTTGTGCAAGTTTTTAAAATGGTCGATAATATAACTATGCGTAAATTTTTTCTTATTACAATATCTCTGTTCTTGGCCCTTGCCCTTGGGGCACAGACTGCCCAGAATTCAGATGTTTCTGATGAAGCCAAAATAAAGAAACTGTATCAGTTGCCTGAAAATCTTCCTAAACCAGATGAAGCTCATATTCTGCAAAATATTCTTGCTGGTACAGAAAGTGGCTTGTATAAAATTATCGGTAATGATACTCCAGAACCTTTATGGAATGAAAGTCGTGTAACCCAGATTGTGGAAACCGTGGTAGACGGTCAGCAGGTGTGGTTTTTTGTAACAGGCCAGGGGCTGCTGCGCAGTGATGATTTGAAAAACTTTACCCTCATTGGTTCCATGGCAGGATTACCCATGCTGACGGTGAAGGAATATGTGGACGGCCAGGTAAGCCTGGTACAAAAGGCCAAGGAAATAAAGGATTTGGCGGTACATCCCCAGAATCACGACATTTTGGTGGCCACCACCGACAATGCGGTGTATTTGAGTAAGGATCACGGAAAAAGCTGGAAGAACCTTGGACTCAGCGCAAAAACTGCTGGAGCTAAGGCGGTGGCCGTGGCAGATATGCGGATTCCTGGCAAAAAGAATGCAGACGGAAGTCCCGCTCAGGAATTGACCGTATTTTTGTCTCATCCTATTTACGGCTTGTCCTATATTCATCCAGACCGAGCTAAGCCTACCTGGACAGACTTGGTCAAGGGCTTTACCGCTCTGCCTACCCAAGGTCACCCTGATGAGCTAGCTGATATTCTGCCAGTGGTAAAGATGGACGAGGCTGGCTACCCTGTAACAGAAATCTATGTTTCCCAAACCTTTTTGCCCAACATTTTTCAGCTG
Source organism: Treponema sp. (assembly GCA_017549025.1). Classification (GTDB taxonomy): domain Bacteria; phylum Spirochaetota; class Spirochaetia; order Treponematales; family Treponemataceae; genus Treponema_F. The sequence continues at coordinate 39,217 of JAFYWB010000018.1, read as the reverse complement.
GACTGGGAGAAAAAGCAAGCCATCAAGATTTATGCCGGCGGGGAGCCTGCTGACACTATTGACGGATTGGGCTGGACGGGCTCCAACTTGATTTATACCAGTCCTGGAAAGGTTTCTTTGTTCAATGTGGCCTCTGGCAAAAATGTGGGTATTCCTTCAGATTATTCTTCTTGGCAGATAGCTTTGGCAAAGGTTCCAGAGCCTGTGTACACCGCCTACATTCCCAAAAATCGCAGCGGCTTTAGCACTAGCTTGGTGTTGAATGAGCTGTGGCTCTTGAAGCCAGAAAAGGTGTACGCTCCCTACGCCAGTGAAGAGTTGACCCAGATAAAATCCCTGTATTTGCCTGCAAACCAAGGCCGGACAAAATCTGGTCAGGATGAAATTATCAAAACCCTGAAGGCCAACAACCTGAACAGCATCGTTATCGACATGAAGGACGACTACGGCTTGCTGCGGTACAATACCGAAGATCCCTTGGTAAAAGAAAAGGGCTATGTAAGCCAGTATGCAGTGGATCTGGATCAGTTTGTGGAGCGATTCAAAAGTGAGGATATTTATCTTATTGCACGAATCGTGGTGTTTAAGGACAAGCACCTTGCACAGTATGATGGTGGAAAATATGCCGTTTGGAATAATTCCACGAAAAGCCGCTGGATTGGCGTAAAGGGCAAGGAAGAAGTAACTGACGAGGAAGGAAATGTTACGGGAACTGAAACCTTGTATTACGATGAGCACTGGGTTGATCCCTATTGCCATGAAGTGTGGGAATACAACGTGGCGGTGGCTCAGGAGCTGATTCGCCGTGGCTTTGATGAAATTCAGTTTGACTATATCCGCTTCCCCACCGATGGAACAAACCTGTGGCAAGCATCCTATCGTTGGCAGGATAAGGGCATGGACAAGGAAAGTGCCCTGATTTCCTTCCTGTCTTACGCACGGAAAAATATTGAAGCTCCCATCGGAATTGACATTTACGGTGCCAATGGTTGGTATCGTAGTGGAGCCCGTACCGGACAGGACGTGGAGCTTTTGTCTGAGTATGTGGATGTTATTTGCCCCATGTTTTATCCCAGCCACTTTGAGCAGCCATTTTTGGCACACGCTCCCGCTGCAGAACGACCCTACCGCATCTATTTTTATGGAACCTATCGAAACTCTGTTATTGCACGCAATAAGAGTGTGATTCGGCCCTGGGCACAAGCCTTTTATCTTGGAGTTTCCTACGACAAAAAATACTACGATGCGGATTATGTGCAGCGACAGATTTTTGGTGTGCGGGATGCGGCAAACCACGGCTACATGTACTGGAATAATATTGGCCGCTATGAAGATATTCGCCCAGATGTAGCTGATTCAGAGCCGTATCCTTGGGATGCTGCTGAGGCAGACACCAAGTTTAGAAAGCCCGCCTTAACGGGAGTTCAGAATCAATGATGAATCTGGAAGCCATGTATAAGTGGGGATTGGAGATCATTCGCTGGGTACAGCAGTTTCAGTCTCCCTTCCTCACCCTGATAATGCAGGTCATTTCGTTTTTGAGCGCTCCAGCCTTTTATTTTGGTCTTGTTCTTCTATTATACTGGTGCCTCGATAGCCGTGCTGGATATAAGCTGGGAGTGGCCATTATTTTTTCTGGTGCATTGAATACCGCCATCAAGGAGGTGCTTCAAGTGCCTCGTCCATTTATTCGTGATAGCGGGGTTTTTATGGTGGAGGAATCTGGTTTTTCCACTCCCTCTGGCCACTCTCAAGGCTCGGCTACCTTGTATCCCCTGTTTGCAAAATTCGTTTTAGGGGCGAGAAAATGTGGTCATTGCAAGCTGGGCGGAAAATGTGGTGGACGACGAAAGCTACCTTTATGCGTGTTGGTTCGGCTTTGTGTGGCAGTAGGACTTCCTCTGCTGATTGGATTCAGCCGCATTTACCTGGGCGTGCACTATCCCAGCGATGTGCTTTTTGGCCTTATCTTGGGATTTTTAACCTCTGTGGGAATTATTCTGTTCTGGAAGCCTGTGGCCAAGCTTGTTTCACATTGGAGAGCAAGCTTGCAGCTGCTTTTGGTGGCAGTGATAGTTTTTCTGTTGAACCAGTTTTCTGGAACGCACACCTCCTTGAACGGTGCCTTATTCGGTTTTCTTCTGGGAAGAATTTTCTGGAATAAAAAAGAGCTATTTTGGGATGCCGCAGGAACTCCTGTGCAACGGCTCCTTCGTCTTCCCTTGGGATTAGCGGTAACTGGTGTGGCCTTTGGATTTTTTGAGTTGGTAAAAAATCTTGCAGAGCAGGTAGCCTTCAGTGTGGAGTTACAGCTGCTGTTGAAATTCATCCAGTTTGCTGCTGGAGGTTTTGTGGTGATGTATCTTTGTCCCGTGCTTTTCATTCGCTTGGGGCTTGCAATGGTGCAGGCTTCAACAGAAGCTGAAAAAGAAGCTGAACGTAAAACCTGTCCTCCAGGAGATTGCCAGTGAACGCCGCCGCCTACACCCCAGAAGAACCAATTGCAGCCATTGCTACGGCTTTGGCTCCTGCCGCCCTGGGCATTGTCCGCTGTACTGGAACTGGTGTCATAGAGCTTTTAGCCAAGGTATTTTCTCGACCCCAAGCCCTGCTGTCGGCGGCAGGAAACACCATCGTATATGGCTGGATGGTGGAGCCTGTTGATGGAGCTGAGGAAGCAGCTGGGAAAACAGCCTGCCGTTCCATTGACCAAGTGCTAGTATCTGTGTTCCGCAATCCGAGAAGTTTTACTGGGGAAGACATGGTGGAAATCAGCTGTCACGGTGGGCCTGGCATGGTGACAGAAATCTTTCGCCTGCTTACAAGCCATGGTTTTAGAGCCGCTCTGCCAGGAGAATTCACCTTTCGTTCATTTATCAATGGTAAGGCCGATTTAACCCGCTCCGAGGCAGTTCACGAAATTATTGCCGCCAAAACCGACACAAGCCGCAGTCGTGCTGCAGGTCGGCTGGCAGGTGGCTTGTTTCAAGAGTTGGACGCCATCAAGCAGCTCCTTCGTGAAACCCTGGCGGCGCTTGAAGCTGAAATCGAATATCCCGAAGATGAGGAAGCCATTGCCGATGCCTTTGACAGCCGCCAGCTGGAAGAAGCTCGTCGCCGCTTGGAATCCCTGTGTAATTCCTGGGCCAGCGAAAAGCTCTATCAAGATGGAGTGCGGGTGGTGCTGTGTGGCCGAACCAATGCGGGAAAATCAAGCTTGTTCAACACATTGTTGAAGGAGGATCGTTCCATCGTTTCCGATATTCACGGTACAACCCGTGACTGGATTGAAAGCTGGGTTTCCTTTGCTGGCATTCCCGCTCGGCTTTTTGACACTGCAGGCTTGCGTGAAAGTGACGACGAGGTGGAACGTCATGGAATCCAGCGAACTCAGGATTTGACTGCAGAAGCCCAGCTGATTCTCTATCTGGTGGATGCTTCTCTGGGATTGGTGGAAGAGGACAAGGCGTTTTTGTCAAAGTGGAGTCAAAGTGAACCCGCAACTCGGCCTCCCTTGCTGCTGGTTCTGAACAAATGGGATAAGGTGGCAGACACAAATCCCCCTGAGCTTGACCTCAAGCTTGAGCTTGAATTGCAGCAGCTTCCACTGGATGGAATCATTCGTCTCAGTGCTAAAACTGGTGCAGGGACAGCTCAGCTGGTGGAGGCAGTAAAGGATGTGATTTCCCGTGATTGCAGCTCCAATGGTTCTGGTCAGGTGGGCTTGGGAACAGAGCGACAAAAAATCTGTGCTCAAGAGGCTTTGGAAGCCGTTATCCATGGACTAGAGGTGGCTCAGGATGGGTACACCTTGGATGCTGTGGTGCAGGATGTGGAGGAAGCCCTAGCTGCCTTGGGTGAAATTACCGGAGAAGTCACCACCGAGGATATTCTGGACACGGTGTTCAGCAAGTTTTGTCTTGGTAAGTAAATCCTGCCTGTACCAAAAAGGGAATGGCAATGAGGCCGGAAAGGAGATTTGCCAAAGGCTGGCTCAGCTCCAGTCCGGTAATGCCAAAAAAACGAGGCAGGATAAAAATTAAGGGCAAGAAGAAAATGCCCTGTCTACAGCTGGAAAGAAAGAGGCTTTCCTTGTTTTTTCCTGTAACTTGTAGCAGCATGTTGGTTACTACCGATAGCGGCAGAAAGGGCAGGGACAGGGCATAAAATCGAATAGCCTTAGTGCCCACCTGTACCACCTCCTGAGCCTTTTGAAAGAGCTGGACAGTGTGGCGGGCAAAGAAAAATAACAGTAGGGCAAAAATCAGCTGAATCACGGTGCTTATGAACAGCGTAAAATAATAGGACTTTCGGACTCGATCAAATTGCTTTGCGCCAAAGCAAAAGCCCGCCACTGGCTGAAAACCCTGTCCAATCCCAAACATCACGGAAATAACAACTAAAAACACTCGGCTAGTAATAGAAATTCCTGCCACTGCCGCATCACCGTAAGCACTGGCGTGAATGTTCAGCAGCACGTTGGCCACCACCACTAGGCTTTGTCGCAACAAGGAAGCTCCCCCACTGGCACAAATCTTTGGAAAAAATCGTGGTAGGGCGCTGGGCAACAACCGCAGACTGATTTTTGCAAGCTCCTTGTGGGCAAGATAGATGGAAAGCAGCAGTAGAAAGCTTACTGCTTGACTGATACAGGTTGCCACCGCAGCTCCACCAATTCCCATCTTCAGCTTGAAAATAAAAATCGGCTCTAGAATAATGTTCAAAATACCCCCAGTGGATAAGCCAATCATGGACAGCTTTGCCTTTCCTTGGGAACGCAACAGAATGTTCAGTACAAAGGCTCCACACATCACTGGGGCTGCAATCAAAATATAGTGGGAAAATTCTTCTGCAAGGGGCAGAATAGTGGCAGTGGCTCCCAACACCTTCATCAATTCAGTTTTCAGTTGCAGACCCACAACCAAAAGAATGAGCCCACCCACCAGTGAGGAAAAAAAGGCCACTGTAGCAAGGCTTTCTGCTTCTTGAACCTTTCCTTCTCCCAGCTTGCGAGAGATGAGGCTTCCCGCACCCATTCCCAGCATAAATCCCAGAGCCTGAATGGTGGTCATGATGGAAAAAACGATTCCCACCGCTGCACTGGCACTGGTTCCTAGCTCAGACACAAAGAACATATCTGCAATGCCGTACACGGAGGTAACCAGCATGGTGATAACGGTGGGAATGGCCATTTTTGCCACAAGCCGAGGAATAGGCATTGTCAGCATGTAGGAAAGATCCTGAGCTGAAGCAGGGGAAGATGCACTCATGCTTTAAATGTAGTGTGCTTACTGTTCCCATGCAAATATTAGGTTGAAGGTGGTTACTAGAATATTAGCAATCCCACCACAGCTCCACCTGCAATTAAGACAATGGGGTGGAGCTTTGTTTTTAGCAGCAACACGAAGGATACCGCTGCAATGGCAAGGCTCGGTAGGCTTCGAGCCCACTCTGTTGAAAGCATTCCGTTTTTCAAGGCCATATTCAAAGCGGCATACAGAGTGATTCCCACCACAAAGGGCTTTAGTCCTGTCATCATGCCACGGAAATATACTGATTTTGCCACAGCCTTAAAGAAGAAGGCCACAATCAATACCAAAATCAAGCTGGGAAGCATAACTCCCAAGGCTGCGGCCAGCACACCAGGAAGGCCAGCTAATTCATGACCAAAGGCAATAGCAAGGTTAATGCCCACGGGACCAGGTGCAACTCCTGCAATGGCTGCAGTGTTGGCAATAACCTGAGGTGGCAGCTCAAATCCACGAGCCAAAAGCTCCTGCTCCACCAAGGGAATCATGGTGTAGCCACCGCCAAAGGAAAAGAAGCCCAGCTTAAAGAAAATCAAGAACAAGGTTAGTGCCATCGTCGTCTCCGTGCAAAGGTAATAATCAATCCAGTTACAATTCCCAGAGCCACCACTGCTGGCAGCGGTAATGCAGGCAGAAAGAGACATAGAGCAAGGCTTATGGCGGTAAGAATCAGGTAGGGCGGTGCCTCGTAGGCTGTTTTTCCAATGCGGAAGGAAGCGTAGGCAATGAGAGCTACTACCACAGGTCGAATGCCATCCATGGCTTTTTGCACTGCTGGCAGGTCGCTGATGTTGGAAAATAAGGTCATAAGGGTAAAGATGATAATAAGACAGGGTAGAACGCTGGCTATGGCTCCCACAAAGGCTCCCAGAATTCCTCCTGCCGTGTAGCCAATAAAAATTGCTACATTCAATCCCACGGCTCCCGGCAATCCTCCAGAAATGGATACAATGTCGGTAAAGGTTTGCTGATCCATCAGCTGTAGCTTTCCCACAATCTCCCGTTCCACCAGTGGAATCATGGAGTAGCCACCACCAAAGGCAATAAAGCCCAACTTGAAGAAGCACAAAAACAATTGCAGTTGTACCTTCATAAAAGCCTCCAAACTTAAATCAGTATAAAATCTTTTTCTTTCTCATGCAAGATTGCCGTTACAGGATGTATTTTTCTTGTGCTATTTATTGATTTATGATAGAATTATAGCGTGGCAACTCTATATATAGTGGGTACCCCCATAGGCAATCTTGGTGATATTACGTATCGAGCTTTGGAAACATTCAAAACAGTGGATGTTATCGCTTGTGAGGATACACGTCACACCTTGCAGCTGTTGAATCATTTTGAGATTAAAAAGCCCTTGATTTCTTGTAGGGCTCAAAACGAGCAGACTGCTGCTCAAAAAATAGTGCATTTATTGGATGAAGGGCAGAATGTGGCCTATGCCAGTGATGCAGGCACTCCGGGAATCAGTGATCCTGGGGCGGTGCTGGTGGATGTAGCTCGGGCTGCAGGCCATACCATCGTTCCAATCCCTGGAGCTTGTGCCTTTGTGTCTCTGGCCAGTGCTGCTGGTTCTGGTGGAAAAAGCCTGCTTTTTGAAGGCTTTTTGTCTCCAAAGCCAGGACGAAGACGTTCTCGATTACGGGAGCTGATGGCTACAGGATTTGCATTCGTTTTATACGAATCTCCCTTCAGAATCGTTAAACTTTTGGCCGATATTGCCGATATTCAATGTGAACGTCGCATTGTAGTGGGCCGAGAGCTTACGAAGTTGCACGAAGAAATTGTGGAGGGGACCGCGGCAGAAGTTCTTGAGGACTTTGCCGGACGCAGCAAAATACTGGGAGAATTTGCTGTGTTTGTTTCGGGCAGTAAAGATGCCCAATTTCTAGATGAAGATACCGAAGGAGTCGGTAGAGGCAGGTCAAAGTGATTATTGATAAAATTGGAGGAATCAATCCTCTGAGCAACGTGCAGGGGTCCCAGCGTGTCTCTGCAAGATCCTCTGTTTTTATGGGAGAGGATTCTATCTCCGTATCTCGTGAGGCTCAGGAGATGGCTGAAGCATATTACCTTTCTGAGGTTGCAGCCGAAACACCTGATGTTCGCAGTGATTTGGTAGAACAGATTAGAATTAAAATTCAAGATCCAATGTATTTGAGCGGTGCCACTATTGATTCTACAGTAGACAAAATCTTGGCATCCTACTTTGGAGCCTAATCCCTTTCAACAGGGATTATAAAAAGGGCTGTCTCGAAAGTAAATTAATGCTTTCTGGGGCAGTCTTTTTTTTGTACTACGAAAGGAGTTGCTATGGCTGATTTGCAGTTTAAAGTATCACCCAATATTGTGCTGGGAACATATATTTCATCTCGTTTGGGGCTGTATGCCAAGGAATGGGGCGAACGATACATGGTGATTGTAGATCCCGTGCTGAAGGAAGTGCGGAATATGGACACCCTCTACGATTCCCTTTCCACTCGATATATCAATTACTTTACCTTTGATGAGGTTGATTTTTCCTCCGATTCCGAGACAGTAAGACGAGCCTTGGTACTGGCACGGGATGCCCACGTTCAGGGAATTATCGCCATTGGTGGTTCTGCTATTTTAAGCATTGCACGGACTGTTTGTGCCTTGTTTAATGAAACTCGGGTCATCTACGACTTTTTTGATGGAGAAATTATATCTGCAGAGCCCTTGCCTCTGATTGCAGTTCCTTCCACCATTAGAAGCCCCTTCCTCTTTACCGAATATGTTCCCATTATCGACGCTCGCAGTCGTCAGCTACGTGTGCTGAAGGTACAAAATACTCTGTGTAAGCTTGCTCTCTTTGATCCTAATCTCCACGTTTCCCTTTCCCATAATCAGATGAAGGCCATTGCCTTGGAAACCTTAGGAATTGCGGTGGAGGCATATCTTTCTCAAAAGGCCAATTTCTTTTCCGATATGTTTGCTGAAAAAGCCATAGAGCTTTTGGGAAGCTACATGAATGCCTCAGAAGGTGAGGCTTCTTCCTGTTCTCCTGAAGTATTGCTGTCTAACGGAGGCTGTCTTGCTTCCCTGGCCATAACCTCCAGCTCTGTGGGGCCTGCCACCTTGATGGGACTGGCCGTTTGTGCCCGATACAAAATCTCTCGTTCCTTGCCTGCTTCTATCCTCTTTCCTTACATGCTGGAGGATGTGGCTGGCTTCAAGCGGGATAAGATTGTTCGTGTAGCTCAGATTTTGGGGATTCAAGAAGATAGCTCCACTGACAAGGATAAGGTAGTGGCTTTGCTGGCAGAACGGATTCGTCACTGGATTGCTCTTGCTAACCTTCCAGCCCGCCTGAAGGATTTGTCCTTGACTTTGGAGCAATTTACCATTGCCGCAGAAGACGCCAGTCAGCTGGAATTGATGAGTGGTATGCCCTGTTCCATGGGAACTGATGATTTGTTCAACCTGATGAAACGGGCCTTTTAGTTCAGCCTGCTATGATTGCTCCTGATAAACTGAACCACCTACGGGGCGGCCAAAAACGACGGAAGCTGGCTCTGTGCTTTGGTGCCTTGGAACGTGATATTGCAGGAATTGCGGAGGTTGGCTGTGGCTATAGCTTTCCTTCCTTGTCTCGCAGTGAGTATGTGGCAAAGCTGGCTTCCATTGTATTGGAGGATCCCCAGCTTCCCGAGGCCACTGCCAAGGAACTCCAGCTTTTGCTGGCCGCCAATCCCATAGATGAGCGTCGTGTTTGTAATTGTGCCCGCAATGCACTTTTGGCTATTATTGGAACCTTTCCCGCTGAATGGGATTTGATTATTGCTCCCCACCGAAGCGAGGCTCCTGTTGCCAGAGACTTTTATCCAGGTCTTTACGTGTATGCAGAGGATATCCGTTCTCCCTTCAATTTGGGGTCAATTTTTAGGACCGCAGAAGCCATGGGTGCCCAAGGTGTTTTCCTTTCTCCTGGCTGCTGTGATCCTTTACATCCGAGAGCTATTCGCTCTGGTATGGGCTGTATTGAAGCATTGCCGTGGCAGCGATTATCCTTGGATGAATTGCCCCAAGATTTGCCTGTTTTTGTACTGGAAACAGGGGGAACTGCCATTGATGAATTTGAGTTTCCCCAGCAAGGTGTGGTAATTATTGGTTCTGAGGAGCTGGGGGTAAGTCCAGAAGCTTTGGCTCGGGCTACCTACGGCAGAGTCACCATTCCCATGAAGGGCATGAAGGCTTCCTTGAATGTGGGTGTGGCCTTTGGAATCTTGATGCAGGCTTGGGTAGCATCAAGGGAGTAGTATCCGGGAATGAAATCCTTGGGATACTATTCCAGATTAAAGTTAAAAATCCGTGTTCTATCTTAATCAACCTTTGGAGTATCAATTTCCTTGAAAAGCTGTTGAAAGTGTTTTTCTTCTGTAATGCCAAAGCTACTGAGAATGTTTGTATCCAAGAGACGGAAATCCATCCGCTGGTATTGATAATGGCTTAGGCAATTTGCCAAATACACAATTTCTACAATGGGTCTGTGACATTCTGGTGCAGAAGAAGGTGAATGGTGGAATTCAATGGCAGCGGTAATCACCTCTGGAAAATTCCATTTTGTCGTAATGAGGGCACCAATTTCCGCATGGTTTGCTCCACCGATGATTTTTTCGTACACCCATGGGGGAATGTGCTTGGTGTGGCAAAAATCCAGAAGATTCTGGATGGTTTCTGGGTGAGCTGCCTCAAAAAGAATCTTTCCAATGTCGTGGAGCAAGCCACAAACGTAGGCATCAGAGATGATTCTTTTGTTGGTACCGTAGAATTTATATGCCAGTGCCAGTGCATAATGGGCCACATCTTGGGAATGGCTCCACAAAATCTTCTTTCCTTTGGTAACAGGAGTCAAATTCTGCAAGCTTCCGATGGCGTAAATCAAGTTGCGAATTCCCCGTAAACCCACCATCTTTACTGATTCCTCGATGTTGGAGGGAGAATGTTTCATTCGGAAAGAAGCACTGTTCACAAACTTTAGCAAGTCGGTGGAAAGGGTTACATCCTGCTGAATCAATTCGATGATTTCTCCCATTTCCGAGGTAGGATCGTCTAGCAATCGGCTAATTTTGCTGATATTTTCAGGGAGCTGGGGAATATTCTGGAGGTTTTCTGCAATTTCCTTGGAAATAGCGGAAATATATTTGTATTCATCTATGTTTTTCGGCAGCTTGATTCTAATGGCAGTAACATCCTCCTGAGCAATAATCTGGAGGTTTTCATCGGGAATGCCGAATTTCTGCAGCATAAGGGTGATGCTGATAAAGCCCAGTCCTGCTCCTTCCTGTTCATTGATGTGGGAAAAGATTTGTGCCGGACTCTGGGATTCTATGGCACGGGTAATTCTGTCGTGCATCCGCTTGTATTCAAAAACCGTCAGCTTGGTATTGTTTGCCACTTCCATGTATAGGGACTCATCCTTTACCAGCAATGTCATGGTCATACTCAAACCGTGTTCTTCCTGACAGCCTTGATAGTGGTCTTGGTTGGCGATGAAATCCGTCTTAAAGGTTACCATGCCACAATCGTAATCTTTTGGATTGAATATATCCAGCTGCTGTTCATGAAAATAAATCCGCTTTGCATTTGCTCGCTGACTATTGTCTATTAATTCTGCGAGGCAGTACACAATATAGTCAATCATGGCATCTTGGCGCAGCTGATGAAGCACTGTTATGACAATCTTTTGAAGATAATGCTTCATTTCTGGGGTAAGATGATACACTGTTACCGATATGGGAATTTCTTTTTGAATCATATCCTGAATGATTTGAGGATTCAATAATCGTAATTCTTGCTCGGTTAAGTATTCTTCCACATACACTCCAATTATTTTAAACGGCTAACAATTTTACTGTTCTAGCATACCACAAAAAAAGCTATATGAAAATAAAGGTTGAGTTAGTTTTTAATTTATTTTATGATATGACCATGACCGATTCTGTAATAATTGACTTATTGGTGTTGAGCCTCTTGCTGGCAGTGAACTTCAGGCTTTTTTTTATGACCAGAGGTCAGCGGGATGTGGTAGTGCTGCTTGCACCTGTGGCCTTGTGTATCTGTTTGTTGGGCTTGTTTGCCTGGGATTTGTCCCTTCCCAAGGCATTGATTCTTCTTCTTGCGTTTTTAGTTTTTGCTGAGAATGTTCATAGCTTGTGGCGTTTTTGTAGCAAGCTTTACGTGGATTATTTTAGTCCTGTGTTGTGGCTTGTTTCCATTGTAAACATCCTGCTGATTCTGGGCTTGGGAGCTTTGGTGTTTCTCCTTCGTCCTCTGCCGGTGGCCCCTGACTTGAATGTTGTCCAGCGAACTGTTGCCCTCAGTGGCTCGGTGCGTTCTGGCTTGACTCCACGAAAAGGCTTTTTTGACACCGCCGACGTGATGCTGGTGCAATACAAGCCTGCTCAGGAAACCTCACCTTGGTCTGAACGTGGCGCTCGGCTGGAAAATCCTACAGGCTTTCAAGAAGCACTTCCTAGCTTACCCTTGGTTTTGTGGGTTACTGATGGCCGAAGCTCTGTGAACCGTGTGGAACCAGTGGCCGCTACATTGGCTTCCTTGGGCTACGAGGTGGTGGTGGCAGATTTTAACCGCCAGCTAATTGAAAGCGCTGTATTGCGTGTGCAAGGACTATTCTTCCCTCATAAAATAACAGAACGGCAGGCAACCCTGCAGCAGGAATCAACCTTTCAGTATAGTGCCCTTATGGATTATTTTGGAGGAGAGCGAGGCTTGGCTGGCAGAAAAGTTGTGCTACTGACGGATGGCTACACGGGAGCAGGAGCAAAGGCTGCCAGTGCACTGCATGACTTTGTGGCAGGCTTTTTCATCATCAACGGGGAAGATTCCTTGGGCAATCACACTGCCATTCCTGACTGGACCGATGGCTTTGGCCCTGTAGTGGAGACTGCTCCTTGGATTCCCGTTGTGCTGAAGCAAAAGTCTTTGCGAGAAAGTCGAGATGAGACACGATTTTATTCCATTGCGGCTGCGTATAAAAGCCACCAGTTTTTTTCCACAATATTTGCTACCAAGGAGGAATTGTAGCATGACATTACAGCAACTTGATGAATATTTTAGAAGCTTCTTGAATTTGGAGCAGTATCCTGGGGATCCTTCTTTGAATGGAATCCAAGTGGAAAATCGTGACCCTGCAGCCACAGAAATTACCAAGGTGGCCTTTGCGGTGGACGCTTGTCAAGAAACTATTGAACGGGCAGCCGCAGCTGGGGCACAGCTTTTGTTTGTTCACCATGGCTTTTTCTGGGGACAGTGCCAGACCATTACAGGAGCCCACGGCAAGCGAATCAGAACCCTCTTGGACCATGATATGGCCCTGTATGCCTGTCATATTCCCTTGGATGCCAATGCTTTGGTGGGCAATAATTACGGGCTGGCTCAACGGCTGGAGCTACAGTCCTTGGAGCCCTTTGGCGATTGGCATGGCATGACCATTGGGGTTGGGGGAACCTTGAGTCAGCCTTTGTCGGTGGCAGCTGTGGTGCAGAAGCTTTTTCCCGCAGGTGAGCAGCCTCTGCACGTGCTTCCCTTTGGCCCAGAAGAAATTAAGCGGGTGGCCATTGTGTCTGGTGGTGCAGCTAGAGAATTGAGCCAAGCAATAGAGCAGGGCTACGATGCCTTTATTACTGGAGAAATTGGCCACGAGCAGTATCATCAGGCTTTGGAGGCTGGAATCACCGTGATTGCTGGAGGCCACTACCAGACAGAAACGGTGGGTGTTTCCTTGGTTATGGAAAAGCTTGCTAAGGAAAAGGGACTGGAAACCGTATTTATTCAGGTTCCCACAGGGCTGTAGAACAGGCTTTATCTTTAAGTCACATCTATGGCTGCACCTGTCACGTTGCAGCTTTCAAAATATAGCTTCTGGACATGAGCGAGACTATTTTATAGTATAGGGAGAACTATGAGCGAGATTGATACTTCTAACAAAACGACTGAAACAAATATCACTGAAAATGAGTTGCATTCAGGGAAAAGCCCTGCTTCTGGCCTTTTTTTTAAGAATAAGCTGTTGCCTTTAGTGCTGACTGTGGTGGTTTTTGTACTGGATCAAGGTACAAAATTCTTGATTGTAAAAATGATTCCTCCCTATACCATTGGAGCTTCCTTCTTTGGTGATTTTTTGCGGATCATCCATGTGTACAATCCTGGAATTGCCTTTAGCATGGGTAATAGTCTGCCAGATACCTTGCGGGGCCTGCTTTTTGCCATTATTCCCTTGATTGTGCTGATAATCGTTTTAGCAATTTATTTTAGAAACGATGATTTTACCTTCTTTCAGCGGTGGGCCGTTGCTGGCATTATTGGTGGTGGCTTGGGCAATATCTACGACAGGTTTTTCCGTCCAGAAGGAGTGGTGGATTTTATCGATGTAAAGTTCTACGGCCTTTTCGGACTGGAACGCTGGCCCACCTTTAATGTGGCCGACGCAGCAGTTTTAATCTGTGGCTTCTTGCTGATTATCAGCTTTATCCGAGCCATGATTCAAGAAAGCAAGGAACAAAAGCGCTCGTAAAACCAATTCATAAAAATAAGGGACTGTCTAAACTGAACAACTCCTTGTTCAGTTTAGACAGTCCCTTATTCATTTTCATCTAAAACTAAGCTACAAAAATCATCACGCAGGAGATTTTTGGAATCAATATCCGTCAGACATAGCTCGGTTCAAGTCTCGCTGGTACAATTCCTGATATACCAAGCTTCTTGTTTTAAGCTTTTCCTTAACATCCTGAGCAAAGGGCATGTGTCGCCAGAAAATTCCACGAACTTCCTTGTCCAGACGCTGAACTCCCTCGCTTTCCTTTGTCATCCACAATACGTAGTCGTCAATGAAGAAGTCCTTTACGTCACCCTTGAGCTTTTGGGCCACAATCCACTGGTAGTACTGACCAGTTAAGCCTTCTTCCATCCAGTAGTAGGATGCCTTTTCCTTTGCTACCTGCCAGCGCAAATCAGCTACCGCAGTCAGCAGTGCAATCTTTAAGTCCTTGGGATACATTGGAATGGCAATGCGTCCACGGCTAGTAATACGATTGTAGCGGTCAAAGGGCTCCCAACAGAAGCCGTAGTCACCATAGGTTGGAATCATGATGACAAAGGGAACAATTCGATTGGAAACATTTTTGTGGATACGACAGAAGGCCCCTGGATCAATGGATTCAATCCAAGCCAAGGCATCCACTACATTTTCTCGGAAACCAGTTCCTCGTGGAGTACAGTGGTAGTATTCTCTGGTAAAGATGGGGAAGTGGTTTCCTTGACGGCCAACGGTCATCTTTGCCATTTGTCGAACGGTATCCACCTCTGTATTGATTTCAGAGGTGTTAACTTCGATATTTACTGGACCATTGGAAAGCTTTACATCCAAGGAGTCTGAAATATCCTTGGCGTCCTGGAATTCAGCCAAGTATCCGCGGATTTCCTTGTCAATCTTGGAAAGAAGTCGCAAGCGCTCGGTAATTTCAGCAAACATTCTCTTTTGACTGTCGGTGTAGGGAGCCCGATGGTTTCCCAATCCAATAAGCACGTCGTGGCGGCAAATTTGCTCCACACGAGAGGTAAGCTCTGCTTCCACCATAGAACGCTGGCTTTCCTTTGAAGAAAGCAGGTTTTCTGCATTTTGCAGCTTTCCAGAGTTCTTGCTTTTGAGCTGCATCAAGTGAGCTGCTTCTTCTGCAGGGTTACCAGTTTTGCGGGCTGGGCGAGCCTCATCTGTGGTAGAAATCTTGATTCGGCCAGAAGCAATTTCCTGAAACCACTCGTCCAAATAATAGACAGGCTCACCAGTTCTGTTCTCGTAGAAAACGGAGGAGAACAAATCCTTCTGCTGGTCGGTAAACAGTGAAGGTAAAACCACACCAAAACGCATGAGCATTCGCTTGCACTTTGGTAAGCCCAAGTCACCCATTTTGGGAGCCATGGAGCGGATAAATTCCCAGTACTTGTTTACCATCTGCTGGCGGTATACGGTGCGGTCCTTAGGATCGTGGCAGGTAAGGTATTTGGTGAGCAAGGCATGCAAGCCCTGAGCAGAGGAATTTTCCCCAGTAAGGGCAGTTTTATAATAGGTAGTATCATCAAAAACATCAGAGGGTGTTGATGAAAAAAATTCTGTAATGGGCTTGAATGCTCGATTGCTTAAGTCTACTTCGGCTACATTGCCCTTGGATGCAGGCTCATCCATCTCAAAATGGTCTATTTCGTATGCGGCTCTGGTGGGCATTGAACTTTCATTAGCTAATAAAGCAGCGATTTCTGGATCCAATTCTTCATTCATTCTTACATTATGGGTTATCTTCCTTATAAAGTCAAGTTTTCGCCCGAAGGAAGGGCTGTAAGGAAGCTTGATTTTTGTGATGATTTAAAAAATTTGGTAAAAAAAGAAATCTGTGATAAAATTGAAATAATAGGTAATTGTCATGAAATTATTTTCTTCTTACAAGTTTAAATTCATTCTTGCTGTTGTGGCCCTCATTTTTGTAGTGGTTTTAGTCATTGCCTTTGCTTCAATCCAGCTGATTGAAATGAATGCTATGGAAGTATTCCATGAACGCTCTCAGATTGCCATGGAGCAGGCAGCACAATTTATGGATGTGGAAAAAATCAAGGAGTTGTCCGTAACCCTTGATGATCAAGACCCCTATTACATTGAAACCTGTGGCGCCCTGTGGGATGTTCGGGTAACCCATGGATGTAACTACATCTACGCCATGGTTCCCGTGCCCGGAACTAAAAATGACTTTGTCTATGTTCTGGACGGCAATGCAGAAAACATCAATGGACGGCTGGTTCCCAATGATGAGTATTCTCCCATCGGTGATGTGGAGGATATTACCAGCTACGGGGAATATCCCATTATTTGTATGGAAGAACAAAAGCTTGTTACCTCCGACATGGGATATTACGATATTTGGGGCTGGAATACCAGCGTTTATTATCCCTTGGTGGACAAAACTGGCACATCCATCGGTTTTTTGGCCTGTGACTACGATGTAACGGAGCTTGCTGCCAGCTTGGAGAAAACCTATCTTACCTTGGGATTGGCAGCATTTGGTGTGGGTTCTATAGGTATTCTATTACTGCTTCTGTATATCATGCATTTTTTCAAGGGATTGAATGGTGTAACCTCTGCCATGGAAAATCTTTCTGGTGGTGCACGAGATTTGTCTGCTCGGCTTCCAGTGCATGGCTCCAGTGAGCTTGATGTGTTGTCGGAAGCCTGTAACAAGATGATGGAGCAGCTACAGGAAATGGTAAAAACCATGTTAAGCTCCTTTTCTTCCCTCACGGGCAACAGTACCAAGCTTTCGGACCAAAATCAGGAAACACTGGAGCTTATTGAAACTGCAGACAGAGCCGTTCACGATATTTATGCCAAAGCGGAAACCCAGAACAGCTTGACAGAATCGGTAAATCAAGAGATTGAGCGGGTACGTCATGCGGTAATCCAGCTAGACGACAAGATTGACCAACAGATTGCTGCGGTTATTCAGTCTTCTGGGGCTGTAGAGGAGATTTCTGCAAACATTGCTTCTGTGGACCATAGCATTGGCCGCATTGCTCAAGAATACACGGAGATTGTGGCAGAAACCGCTCGTGGACGGGAAAAGCAGGATGATGTGGCCACTAAGATTGATATTATCCAGCGGCAGGCAGTGGGCTTGGCTGAGGCCAACGAGGTGATTTCCCACATTGCTGAGCAAACAAACCTGCTAGCTATGAACGCAGCCATTGAAGCCGCCCACGCAGGGGATGCTGGTAAAGGCTTTTCCGTTGTTGCCGATGAGATTCGTGCCTTGGCAGAAACCTCCTCCGAGCAGACAAAGGCAATTATGGCCTTGATTTCCGACATTCAGAATGCGGTTGTGGGAATTGTAGAGGCTTCTAAGGGAAGCTCTCAGTCCTTTAGCCAGCTAGGAGAAAAGATTACCGTTTTGGATAGCTCCTTGCAGGAGGTTCGAGCTGGTATGGACGAGCAGAATCGTGGTGCTCAAGATATTATGGACATGATGCGAGTTTTGAATTCAGTTGCATCTGCCCTTTCTGAATCCTCTCAGCAGATGAAGCAGGAAACTCAGGTTGTTGTTGAAAAAATCAGTCAGCTACGAGACTCTGCCCAGGAGATTTTAGACAGTGGTAGCAGCACCTCTAGTCAGCTTTCCCAGATGTCAAACTTTGCCCAATCTGCCTCCTTTGAGTCCCAAGAAAACGTGCGATTGGTAGGTGAGGTGCATCACTTGATTTCCAGCTTTAAGGTGGACTAAAGTCGTTTTTAATAGGATTTACGACAAAAAAAAGAACCGAAACTTGAGGCTTGCACCCTTGGTTTCGGTTCTTTCGTTTTAGTGTCGTGAAAACATTAGTTGTTGATGCGTTCTACGTATTCGTTTGTTTCGGTGTTAACCAAAATCTTTTCGTCCTGCTTGATGAACAAGGGAACACGTACGGTAAGACCAGTTTCTGTAATAACAGGCTTGGTGGCACCAGAAACAGTATCACCACGAACATAGTTTTCGCTTTCTGCTACAATGAAAACCATCTTCTGGGGAATCTTTACGTCAATGGGCTCTTCTTCCCAAATAACGATGGGGTATTCCTCGCCTTCCTTCAAGTAGTACTTGAGGTTTTCGTTCAAGGTTTCTGGCACATTGATGGTGTCAAAGCTCTGGGCATCCATAAAGACGAAATTTTCGCCATCGTTGTACTGGTACTGACAAGTGCGGGTTTCAACTTCAGCATCTTCTACCATATCAGGAGTCTTAATGGTCTGGGTAAGAACGGAGCCGTCTTTCAAGTTCTTCATCTTAACACGGGCAAAGGCTGTTCCTTTTCCGGGGTTTACAAATTCGCGCTCTACTACCAGGTAGGGAGCATTCTTAATAAGCAGAACGGTTCCTTTTCCAATATCGCCGCCTCTAATCATGGGTCATCCTCTCTAAAACTTAGTTGATTTTCTTCAGTATACTGAAAATAAGCTGTCGTTGCAATAATTAGCGCTGGGACTGCAGGATTTCCTTTTCGCCCTTGACACTGTTGCTTAAGACTTATATCTTCTATAAGAAGACTAAGAAAAGGGGTGATTATGTCTATCATGCAGAAAGATATGACCATTGAGCAGAAAGAGCGGTTGGAGACCATCCGCCACAGCACTTCCCACGTTATGGCGGAGGCTGTTTTAAAATTGTTTCCCGGTTCCAAGGTGGCCATTGGACCTGCCGTTGAGAACGGTTTTTACTATGATTTTGAGTTGACCCGCCCCATCACACAGGAAGATTTGCCCGCTATCGAAAAAGAAATGCGAAAGATTCTTTCCAGCAACAAGGATTTCCAGCGGAAGGAGCTTTCTAGAGCGGAAGCAAAGACTATGTTTGCTGACCAGCCCTACAAGTTGGAGCTGATTGATGGTCTTCCTGAGGATGCCACTATTTCCGTTTACAATCAGGGTGAGTTCACCGACCTGTGCCGTGGTCCCCACGTATGCAACACCAAGGAAATTAATGCCCAGTCCTTCAAGCTGATGAAGACAGCTGGTGCGTATTGGCGTGGTGATGTAAGTCGGCCCATGCTAACCCGCATTTACGGTACCGCTTGGGAAAAGCCCGCTGACCTGAAGGCTTATTTGGACATGCTGGCAGAGGCTGAGCGTCGTGACCATCGTAAGCTGGGCCGTGAAATGGACTTGTTCCACATTGACGAGGACAATCCAGGAGAGATTTTCTGGCATCCCAACGGCTGGATGATTTATTCCATTATCCGTGATTACGTGCGGGAAAAGATTCGCAAGGATGGCTATGTGGAGGTAAACACTCCCTTCGTTATGCCTCGCTCCCTGTGGGAACGCTCTGGTCACTGGGCAAAATACAAGGAGAATATGTTCATCACCGAAAGTGAAAAGCGCCTGTTTGCCCTTAAGCCCATGAACTGTCCTGGTCACGTGGAGATTTTCAAGAGCCGTCTTCGCTCCTACAAGGACTTACCCCTGCGTATGGCAGAGTTCGGTTCCTGTACCCGTAATGAAGCTTCCGGTGCCCTCCACGGAATTATGCGTGTTCGTGGCTTTGTGCAGGATGATGCCCACATCTTCTGTACCGAAGAGCAGATTCCTTCTGAGGTAAAGAAGTTCTGCCACCTGCTGAAGGACATTTACAAGGACTTTGGCTTTACTGACGACAAGATTTCCGTTAAGTTTTCCACCCGCCCCGAATTGCGTGTTGGTGACGATGCCACTTGGGACAGAGCTGAGGCTGCCTTGGCAGAGGCTTGTACTCAGGCTGGCTTGGAGTATACCCTGCAGCCAGGTGAAGGTGCCTTCTACGGTCCTAAGCTGGAGTTTACCTTGGTGGATGCCCTTGGCCGTGAGTGGCAGTGTGGTACCATTCAGGCTGACTTCCAGTTGCCTGCCCCTGACCGCCTGAACGCTGAGTATGTGGGTGACGACAACGCCAAGCACAATCCTGTTATGCTGCACCGTGCCGTTCTTGGTTCCTTGGAGCGATTCATCGGTATTTTGATTGAAAACTTTGCTGGTGCCTTCCCCGCTTGGCTCCACTATCAGCAGGTGGTGGTAATTCCTGTGGCTCCTGCCTTTAACGACTATGCCCAGAAGGTGGCCGCTTCCTTGGAGGATGCTGGCTTCCGTGTGCAGGCTGACTTAGGTAATGACCGCATGAATGCTAAGATTCGTCTTGCTCAAACACAAAAAACACCCTACATGCTGGTGGTGGGAGAAAAAGAAGCTGCAGACAATGCCGTTGCTGTTCGATTCCGTGATGGACGGCAGCAGCAGGTGATGAGTCTGGCTGACTTCACTGCCTACCTGCAGGAAAAGGTTTCTAGCCACTCAGTGGACTTGTAATTGCTGATGTGATGAATCGGTAAGAATGCACCCCGAAGGTTGAACTCGTTCAGCTTTTCGGGGTGTTTTTTTGTGTTAAGAAGTTTTTTCATTGTGATTTTAATTGTTATGGGATATAATTTCGGAAAGGAATTATTTATGAGACGAACAGGATTTTTAATTGTAATAATTGGAATTATATATTGCCTTCCACTTTTTTCTACATCTGTGACTGAACCCGTTCCTGCCTATAAACATGAGATACAGTTCAAATGGGGACCAGCTCCCACACTTCCGTTGGCTGTAGGAGTGTATGTTCTTAGTACCACTGATCCCTTCCCTTTAGAACTTCTAGGCTTTCTCGCCATTCCAGCTTTCAGTGGAGAATACCTTTACAATCTAACTCCTCGTCATGCAATTGGAGCTTCGGTTAACTTTTTTCTCATCCTCCCTTCAGCAATGTTTAAATATCGTTTTACTTACAAACAAAGTCCTGGGATTCGGATGTATGGCTCCGTTGGGGTAGGATTTGGAACTTATAACATCTATCCTGGTCCCGCCATACAGCTCACTCCTTTCGGAATACAATTTGATATCAAGAAAGGCTTTTTTGTGATGGAAACAGGAGTCGGTATGGAAGGTTCCTTACTGATTCTGGGTGGAGGATTCCGCTTCTAGTGGTCTTGCTCCAGTTGTTTTCCGATGGCTGCTAAGTCTACGGAAATAAAGCCACTGCGAGCAGTTTTGTAAAAATCAGTTTCTTCCCAGCCTGCATACAAGGTATTGCCGTGGATGGTAAACTCACCGTAAGAAAATCCTTCTGGTAGCTTGGGAAGACGGAATGCAATGACACCGCTGGTGCTGGGGGAAACTGGTACACCTGTGTTTTGCTGTTGAGAAGCTTCACCTTCCTCTGTTTGGTCGTTAGACTCGGTAAGCAGGGACTTGGTGATATACACGGTGCCGTCAGGGAACAGGGCAGAAGCACCAGCTGGTGAAAGATAGCCCCAGCCTTGGGCAAGGTAGCCTCCTTCTGGAGATTGATTTTTTGTGTTGTCGTAGAGCACTGGTGCCAGCTTACCTTCTTCTCGGCAGGAAATATAGAACTCAAAGCTTTCGGGAACCTGAGCAAAAAGCTGCTGCAAAAGGAGGGGTGCTTCTTTTAAAGGAATAGGTCTTTGAGCCTGACGGAAGGTGTCTGCATCAATATCCGTGGTGGAAATGATTCTTCGGGAGGCATCTGGAATGGAACCATCCTTGTCTAGAGCCTCAAAGGTAATGTATTTAAAATTCACCACGTCCTTTTTCTGGATTTTTACTGCACCAATCCAAGCTTCTTCCTGTGGAATAATGCTGGTAAGCTGGGCTTCTAGGGGAAGATTCATGTTGCCGTAGGATAAGACTGGAGTACACAGCTTTTGGGTGCGGTCGTAACGTACCAGTAAGGGGCGGTTAAAGCTTTCCTCTGTTTCCGTGCTGGTGGTGGAAAGATAGCCATTGCTTTGCTGGTTAAAATGGGTGTTTTGATACAGATGGAATACAGGCCCACCCTTGGTGAAAATCAATGTGTCGGCAGTAACATTATCAAAAAGCATTACGTCACGGAACAGCTCTGGCCGGCCGCTGGTAAAGTCCAAAATACCCAGTCGGTTTACCAAGGCACAGTTGTCAGAAATATTGTTGCCAGCAGCAGAAATCCGAACAGCCTCTGTCCAGGGCTTTTCTGCCACCTCGGGAGCTTCTTGTGGTAATACAACAGGATAAAATCCTCGGTGGGTAAAATAATACCACTGATGGGCCTTGAGCTTGGTGATTTCCTGGGGCTTTGCTTGAGTTGATTTTCCGCAGGAAAAAAATACCAAGCTCATAATGGTTAAAATCAGTATGGTTACAAGATGCTGTCTTTTGGCTGAAAAGCTGTGGGTAAAAGGTTTCATTACCTATCAGTGTACCTTTCAATGCCTATTGTGACAAGTACTGGCTTCTGATTTTTTTTCGTGAAACAGGATACAATCTCATCCTCACACAAAAAGGCATTTTCTTGATGAATTGTATAGCCTTCAGTTTGGGGAAAATAGATTGTTTCCTGTACCGTAGCCAAGGGAATATAGCGATAATACAGCTGCTTAGGAGTAGCCTCTTGTTGGTGAGCCTGTTCCTGTAGCTCTGTTTGTTCCAACTGTTGAAGTGTCTCCGTTTTGATGCTTCTCGTGGAGGCAGTTCCCTGCTGAATGTGAGCCTTGAGTAGCTCCTGCTGCAGAAACCAAGGGCTAAAAATAGTTCCTTTTTCCTGCGCTTGCTGAAACTTCTTGGTGATTTGTTGGGTAAGGCGACTCCAGTTGAATCGCAGCAGGGGAGAGGACTGAAGATCTTCCAGTGATTTTGATTGAGCCAGTTGAAAAAAGGTTTCTGCGGTAAAGCCTTCTTCCCAGCTTGCTTGGTGGCTGTAGGGATAGATGCAGCCGGCTGGGTGGAAAAAGCTTACGGTGCTTTCTGCCACAGCAGTAAGGGGATAACATAGAATAGCGGTGGGAATATTTTTTTCCATGGTGATGGACAGCTGCTGTTGGTTGGCAGAAAGATACTGGGTGCTACCACCGTCCTGGTTCCAATAGAGGATTTTCCAGCCAACCAAAGGTGGGTGCGTTTCGGCAGGATACTCTGGAAGGGTGATTTCTACCGTTTCTTTTTTCCAGCCAGGAAGGAGCTCCACTGGTTCAAAATTTCCAGAAGGAAGGGAACAGCCTGTTTCCAGACAGACGACAGCCAAAATCAATGCACCTACAAGGAATAGCTTGCAGAAAATTTTTGCAGAGAGGAAAAAATTAAAAATGTAATGCTTCATATAAATATTATAGGGATGAACAACAGAAAAAAGACGTTTTTTGAAAAAAAATAAGGAAATGGCAGGCCAAGAAAGGGGCTTGGGCTACCATTTCCCAAAAAAGACTTACTCAGTAGGTGTCATGCCAAGATAAGTCTGTCGTATACACATTTTTGTTCGGCTGTTTTGCCGACAGCCTTGAGAGCTGTTATTGCATTGTGGGAGGATTGTCCACACTCCGCTGAATATAGGTCTGCTTGGGAATAATCATAATTTCCACACGACGGTTCATGGCCCGACCTTCAGCAGTATCGTTGTCTCCCAGTGGCACTGTTCCACCGTATCCCCGATAGGTGAACTGAGAGGTGTCAATGCCACGCTTTTCCATAGCCTGAATAATAGCCTGAGCTCGTTCAATGGACAGGTTCAACTCACCAGTGGGTTTTCCAACACTGGCGGTGTGGCCTTCTACTGTAACGGTGTATTCCTGAGATTCCATAACGGTACGAATCATTTCTGCCAGCTCATTCAAACGAGGCTCTTCCTCTGCCAAAAGCTCGGAGGAATCTGCCACAAACTTCAGGTTCTGAACAGAAATCTGGATTCCTCGTGCATCATCACGAATCTCCACGTCTTCCACCTTGTCATCGTAGATGAATTTCTTCAGCTCACGGAGTACAACGTAGTAAGCTTCATCCTTGCTGGGTGTGGCCACAGGGTGAATTAATCGTTCCTCGTCCAGAAGAATTACCACACGCCCTTCGTTCAAAAGCTGGATGTTTTCGGGAATGGACAAAATCTTGAGGGCATCGTTACGAGAAATAACAGGATCAGTTCTGTTGACGCCGTAGACCTTTCGTGCTCTGATGCGCAGGGGATCGTTTCCAATTCGGTCTCTATAACGAGATTCATCATCAGAATAATCGTAGTGAACAATGCCTTCCTTTTGTGCAATGGCAGCATTGGTCATGTTTTTTTCGTAGAGCAGGTTCATGTTGTCGTCCCAGATTGTGGGAAAAAAGCAGGGATCAACTTGATCCTGCACAAATTCACCCTGTACTGGAAGGCTGCCTCGTGCGTCAATGATGATTCCAGTATACTGGCGGCTGGCCACCTGCTGAATTGGTTCCTTAGGACTGTAGGGATACCGATGCTTTATCATGAGGATGCCGATAGTAGCCAGATTCATCTGGTGGTTCATGTTGAGGGCCAGCCCTGTTTGGCTAAAAATGGCAGGTGATTTTGTGCCAGCTTCGATAATGGATGAAATGCTGTCAAAGGACAACATATCGTTTACGATCATGTCGTTGAGGGTGTAGCTTGAATCTACCTTCAGTGACAGCAAGGGATCCTTTATAAGAAGGGGCAGTTGGCTGTTCATTCTGTTGGTGGCAGTGTTTTTTCCTGTGGGAAAAGAAAGGTTTGCCTGCTTCATGTCCAGATTCAAGGTGGAGGTAAAGGTGCGGTTTGTCCAGTCCACCATGCTTTCGGAGCTAACAGATTGTGCCGACAGAGAAAAAATTATACTAAAAGAAAGAAGGCAGCCAATAAAAAGCCTGCGTACAATACTTGAATAATAGCGTTTCACGAGTTTCACCTCATTCTATTATCGGTATATACAAGGTCTTCCCAATAGGTAAAATTGCGTTTTCTTCAAGGTTATTTGCGTCACAAATGTCTGCCACCGTCAGTCCATAGCGGCGAGAAATGCCCCACAGTGTATCTCCCTTCACAACCTTGTAGGTATGCTCGTAGGTAGGAAGCACCATGTTGCTAATGGCCTTTTCTGCCTCTTCCTTCATTCCCAGGGGAACTCGCATGGTGTATTCCATGGCAGGGGGCGTTCTTCCTAGAATCAGGGCTGGATTGAGGAATTTCAGGATGCTCACATCGATGTTCAGCTCCTTTGCCAGCATTTGCAGGGGAACGGAGCGTTTTGTGGTTACTTCATCCCATTGGATAAGGTCTGCTTCGGTAACTTCGGGGAATTCCAAGCCGTAATGCTCCTGATTGGTAACGATTTCTGCCACTGCTAGGAACTTAGGCACGTACAAAATAGTTTGGTTACTGAGACGACCTTGGTCGGCCAAGTCCCAAAAGTTGTCCACGCCGCCAGAAGATTTAATGACACGTCGCAGTCCACCGGCTCCATAATTGTAGGCTGCCAAGGCAAGGGCCCAGTCTCCAAACATGTTGTAGTTGTCCTGCAGCTTTTTGATGGCGGCATCGGTGGATTTCCAAGGGTCAAGTCGCTCGTCTACCCATTGGTTTTTTTCCAAAAAGGGGTAAATGCTGTTTTCCATAAACTGCCAGATTCCCAAGGCTCCCGACTTGGACTTGGCGGACACCTTGTATTCAGACTCCACCACGGGCAGATATTCTAGGCTGGCAGGCATATTGTTCAGGGCCAGCTGCTGGCGGGCATACATGCGGTAAGGTGCGCCAGATTCCAGTACAGAGGTAAGCCAGCGGGTACCAAAGGGCTTTTGGTATTCTGTCAAATATTTTTGAATGTGGATATGCTCCGGGGTGTGAATGTCCAGCTCCTTTCGTGGAGGTCGCTGTTCTTCATCTTGTTCTTGAGCCTCTTGTGGCAAATCTACTTCTTCTTGGGGCTCAGCTTCTTCTTGTACCTTGCTCTGGTTTGAACTTTCAGCAGCTTCTTCTTGGGGTGCTGGAGCTGGGACTTCTTGTGTGGTCTGGGAATCCTCCGCTGCTGAAGCCTTCTGAGGCCACAGGGGAGTGGCACCCAAGGAGAGAGCCACCAAGAAAGCCGTCATATTCTGCTGGAGCTTTGTCATAGCATTTCACCATAGTAGATGCCCGCCCACTCCCAGCGACCGTGGATTTCTGGGTCAATGGGAAAGTTTACCTTGCGGAAGTAAAGGTACCACACGGAAACGTAGTTGTTCCAGCCCCAGGTACGAAGATAGGCTTCGTTGGGGTTGGAGGCTTCATCTAGCTCTGCATTGTAGCGGATTCTGTTTCCACGCATAAAGCCCTGCATGGAGAAGTCTTCCTGGCTGTTGGTGTCGTACATGTCCTGACGCCAAGACATGGCAAAAAAGTTTACCTTAGACTTGTACTTGTCTAGGGACTTGTAGTTGTAGTTGGTAATGGCCTGCTTTACCGCTTTTTCCAAAGCTTCCAAGCTTTCAAAGGTCCAGTCTTTGGGAGAATCGTTAAAGTCTACTAGGCGCTGGGCATTGGTATAGGCGGTGGGTTCTCCAGTAATCTGGATGGTGGAGGCATCCTCTTGGGCCAAAAAGTCTGTGTAGGATTTTAGTGCCAAGTCCCATTCACCTTCATTTTCGTATTCCACCGCCAGTCGATAGTACAGCTCCGTGGTGTTTACCAGCTGGGGAAAACGATCGATTATTTCGGTAAAGTAGCTGATTCGGTGGGTGGAATCCTGACTGATTTGAATCAGGTTTTGGAGACAGAGAAAGTGGATGGACTGACCTTGTACTTCTAAATCCTGGCAGGTGTTGATGATTCTGTCAAAGTAATATTCTGCCATGGGCTTTGCTTCCAGCTGCATGTACACGTAGGCAGTCATCAGTAGCCAGTAGGCATTGTAGGTATCTCCCGGATTTTCCTCCACGTAGCTGGTAAGGAAGATGATAAGCTGGTTGTATTCCTCTGCTGCCAAAAGGTTGTTTGCAATGCGGTTGATGATGGTATATCTGCTTTCGGGAGGCAGCTCCTGCTGCTCTAAAATGTCGTAAAGTTGTTGTTGTGTCTCAGAAAACGAGGTGGCTGAATCACATCCAGCTATACAAAAAACTGCAAATATGCCGAGTAAAATCTTTGCAGTGAACAGGACAATAGTTCGTGACATTTTTTTATTCTATCATGGTCATAGGTTATTGGCAAGACGGCCATCATAGTGTATTCTATGGTGAAATTATGTATCCAAGGGGGCAGAAGGATATGAGCAAGCGAAAAAATCTGAACAAACAGAAGCAAAAGACTTCCTTTAATCTGCTGTTGGGTACTGGTATTGCCTTTGTGTTGCTGGGCTTGGTGCTATTGGTGGCACTGGCGGTGGATATTGAGCTAAAGCTTACTGCCTTCCGTCATTTGATTTGGGCAATTTTGGGCGGTGGCCTTCTTTTCGTTTCTTTGGTAAAGCTGCAGCGAAAGTCCCTGATTTTTACTGGCCTTTTCCTGTTGCTGAATGGAATCCTCTTTTTTTGTATCGATACAAAATTCATTCCCTATTCTCTGGACGCATTGTGGCCAGTAACGGTTATTATCGGTGGCTTTGCCCTGTTCGCTTCTGGTTTTTACGTGGATCGGAGTATTAGAACCTCTCAACTGGTTCCTCCTGTGTCTTTAGTGTTGTTGGGTGTGTTCTGTCTTCTGTTTTCACTGGATATTATAGAGGAGCCTTTTTGGCAGCTTGCCAGCCGTTGGTGGCCCTTGGTGCTGATTGCCGCTGGATTTTGTCTTGTGGTGTTATTCTTTGTCTGGAATGCCAACAAGATTCAGCTGGAAGATGTGGAGGATGACTTCACTGATTTGGATGACATAAATTGATGCACCCCTTCACCAGAATCTCTTTTCAGTACAGTATATCTGGAATTTTTCTCTTGGTGCTTCTCCTGCTGGTGTCCTGTGGAAGCACTCCCACGGTGGAGGAGGAGCCTGTGGTGGATACCACCGTGGCAACTCCTTTGTTTGTGCCAGAGATTCAAGAGCAGGGATTTTTTGCCTTTTCTGACAAAAGCATTATGCAGGACATGGAGCTTGGTTCTCCTGCCTCCATTCGTCGGGCTGCAGCAAAAATCAGAAATCCTTCCACCCAAAGCGAAAAAATCATCTTAGCAGTGGCCTCATCCCTCATGTCCATTGTGTGGCCTTCTGAGCAAAATGGTATTTCCATTCCCACGGATATCGAGGCAAACGCCTACACTGGAGCAATCGATTCTGCCAAAATGGGAATCTACGATGTGAACACAGGAAACACTGACTTTTTTACCATGGTGCTTCCTTCCTTGGTACTGCTGACCTCTTCCAGCAGCCAAACTGACTATTACAATCAATCTCAGGCAGCTCTTTCTGCAGCGCTGGAGCTTAAACCTGATTCTGTTTTGGTACAGTATCTTTTGGGAACCCTGTACCAAAGGATGGGGGACTTAAATTCCAGTCGCAGAATGTACGAACAGGCTGCAGAGTTGGCGGAAGAGTGCCTCGAAGTAAATTATGCCTTTGCCAACGTGCTGTATTTGCAGGGAAATTACGAGAAAGCTCAAGATATTGCCAGTGAAATGCTGTCAATTTTCCCCGGAAATTTGAAGCTCTTGAAGCTCCTTTCTCAGGTTGCTATTAAGCGGGGAAACTATGCTCTGGCAGAAAGCTATATCAACCAGGTGCTACAGCAGGAGCCTGAAAATTCCCAGTTCCTGCTGCTGCGGGTAGAGGTTTTGATGGATCAGGGCAACTACGTGAAGGCTGTTTCCCTGCTGGACATTTATGCTCGGGTGGATAAGGTTTCTAAGGATTACCTGTTGCTGCGGTCTCGCATCCAGAATGAGTGGAACAAGAATCCTGTTGCTGCTGCTGCCACCGTAGAGCAGGCGTTGGAATTGTATCCTAATGATTCTGCTGTGATTTTGGCAGCAGCAAACTTAGCCACTGTGACTGGAAATACCGTGCGGGGCAAAACTGCTGGTGAATTGGCAGATGAAATCCTGCAACGGGAGCCAAACAACCAAGAAGCAATTTTTATTCGAGCCAAGGATGCCCTAGCTCACAAGGACTGGAATAAGGCATATACCAATGTTTCCCAGCTGATGAAAAATGATAACGTCAGCCTTGCCCAAAAAATCCTGTATATTCAAGCCTGTCTTGGAGTAAATCGGGTGGGAGAAGCTCAAGATGCAGTGAAGCAGCTGTATCTTGAGCAGCCTAATTCCGATGATGTAAAGGAATTGTATATTCGAGTGCAAGCTGCGGCGGGAAATCAGGGGGAGGTTCGTTCCTTGATTGCAAGCCTTTTGCCCAGTGCATCTTCCCAGCTGAAAAGCTTTTTGTACTACCAGCGGAGTCTGCTTACCACCAACGATACGGACAAGCTGGCAGACCTACGGCAAAGTCTTACGGCCAATCCCAGAAATACAGATGCCCTGTTTGAGCTGTATCGGTATTACTTTGATCGTAAGGATTATCGAAAGGCCCAGTATTACTTGAAGCAGGTGGTGGCATTGAACACCAACGACCAGGAAATCCTGCGTCTTAACACGGAATTAGAGGCACTGCTGAAATAGCAGCTTTGTAATTATTCTAATTATTCTTATGAAGGCAGATTTTTAAAGAAGCTGTCTTTGGGAGGTTTTATGGAAAAGTATGTATGCAAGATTTGTGGCTATGTGTATGACCCAGAAGAAGGTGATTCAGACGGAAGGATTGAGGCACACACTGCCTTTGAGGATATTCCAGATGACTGGGTTTGTCCTCTCTGTGGCGTAAAAAAAAGCTACTTTGAAGTGGTAACAGAGTAAAGTAAAGGGCCATGGCTTGTGGAAAACAAACCATGGCCCTTGTTTTTTTAGGTCAAGTTAGATACATCAAGTTTTGAATTGGTTCAAGCGGGCAGAAATATCGTCGATGGTAAGTCCCATCTTCTCTGAAATGTCTGCCAAGATATTTCCTCTGTCGGAAATGCGGTGAGCATCAGTATCCATCTCTTCCATGGTGGAGGCAATACTTGAGGTAGAAGATTGCAATGTCTGGATTTCTGCCAGAATCTGCTTGTTTTCAGCGGTCATTTCTTGGGATGCAGTTCGTACGTCCAAGGTACTGTCGTTTAGCAGCTTCAGCACCTGTCCAATTTGCTGTGAACCAGAAGCCTGCTCGTCCATGGCACTTTTCATCTGAAGCACCAGATTATTTGTTTCTTGAATCTGGCTGGATACAGAAGCAAAGACCTGGCTTGATTCTTCGGAAACAGATACCACATCCTCAATGGAGTTATGAATGTTGGTGAGCTGGTTACCGATGTTGCGGGATTGCTCGGAGGAGGTTTCTGAAAGCTTTCGGATTTCGTCAGCAACAACGCTAAAGCCCTTTCCTGCATCTCCTGCGTGGGCAGCTTCAATGGCTGCATTCATAGCCAACATATTTGTCTGTTCTGCAATGGAGGCAATAACCATGTTTGCTTCATGGAGCATTTGAGACTGACGCTCAATTTCCATAATACGCTGGTTTACATCGTATTGCTTTTCGTTTCCAGATTGAATGTCGGTAGTGAGGCTCTGGAAGGAGTCTACCATGTGGTCCATGGAGCTACTTACATTGTGAATACTTGCCAGCATTTCTTCTATAGCGGCAGAAGCTTCTGTTACTTGGAGGGATTGGGATTGAATCTTTTCTTCCAATACTTGGATATTGGAGGACATCTTGCCGATAACAGAAACTGTTTCAGAAACACTGTGAGTTCCCTGAGCAATTTCTCTGTTAATCTTTTTAATGTCTGCTGCAATCTGGGTAATGGAGGAAGCGGTTTCAAAGGAGCTGGTTCTCAGTTCATTTCCAACACTTTCTAGCCGTGTTTTTGACAGCTGAATACCACCGATAATATTTTGAACCTTTTCAGTAAAACTGTTGAAGCTATCGGTAAGGTCTGTAATCTCTCGTAGAGACTTCATCTTGAGGCGGTGGGTTAAGTCGGTATCACCACTTACAAATTCCTGGGCGGTATCCCTGAGCTGCTGCAAGGGGCGTACCAGTACGTATTTCAAAATGAAGGAATAGATGATGGCAGACAGAATAAGCATCAGTAGGAAGCTAATAAGTGTGACAAATGACAGCTCGTACAAAGGCCCCTTGAAATCATTGGCGGGAACAGAGGAAATCATGGTCCAGTTTGTGTTCTCCAAATGAATGTAGGACACGTAGATGATACCAGAATCTCTTTGTATATCCACAATTCCAGTCTGATTGGCGGCAATCTGCTCTTTGATAGTATACAAGGTACTGGTGGGTTCCTCAAAGGGATTGTAGTTCAAGATTTTATTCTGATCCTTGTCTACAATGACAAGACCATTCTTTTGCAGAAGGAGGGTGGAGCCGTTTTTTCCAATGGTAATGCTATTGATTTTTTCTGCCAGCTCTGCAACCTTTACGTTTGCACCCAAGATGGCCTGCATCTGTCCGTCCACCTCAATGGGAACGGCCACAACAATGGCCAGCTGCCCGTCGGCCCGTCCGATAAGAGGATTGGAAATAACGGTACGCTTTACAGAAAGGATTTCCCAAAAATAATCTCGGTCTGCAATGCTTCCAGAGGTGCCTAGAGGAGAATACCAGTTACCATCCAAGTCGCTGACCCAGAAGCTACTGTAGTCTGGCATAAGTCCGTTAACACCCAGCATTTGAATCAGATAGTCGTTGATGGCTTGGGGATTCAAGCTTTTTACGGTGGGAGTGTGTGCCAGAGTTTCTACCTCGGCCACCCGTTGTGCCAGCCAGCTGTCTGTTTCCTGAGCAATAAGCTCTGTGGTGCTCATAAGCTGGGTGTGGGTTTGATCAAGAATTATTACCCGAGAGAAACGAAAGTTGATGAACGAAATTGTAAGAAAAAACAATGATGTTGTAATGAGTACGAGAGTCAGAATAACTGACCGAATACTTTTCATGACAAACCTCCGTGTAAAATAATCCTTTCAATTATAACAGATGGAAGGTGAAATCGCAAGGAAATGTGAGGGAGAATTATGTGTCTGGGGAATGCAGTGGCTTCCCGAATGCTGAAGCTTCGGGGAATGAAGCTGGTAGCTACACACTTTCCTTTGCCACAGGCATTCTGTTGTTCAGTGAATCAAGCCACAGTTCAAATTCAGAAACCTCTAGAGGCATGGAGAAAATATAGCCTTGAATAATGTCGCAGTTGATTTGTCCCAGATAATTCAGCTGCTCCTGGGTTTCAATGCCCTCTGCCACCGTCTTAATGCCCAGCTTTTCAGACATTTCGATGAGGCTTTCCAAAATAGTCTTGGATTTTTCTGTGGATATATCAAGGAAGAATTGGCGATCAAACTTAATAGTGTCGATGTCGAATTCCTTCAGCAGACCCAAAGATGAAAATCCCACTCCAAAGTCGTCCAAGGAACACTGGAAGCCCAGCTGGTGCATTTCCTCTAGGCTTTTTTTAACGGACTTAAAGCGGTCTGTGTCAAAGAAGATGGATTCAGTCAGCTCAAAGTCAATGATGCCAGCGGGAATGTGGTGCTCTTCTGCCATTTGAGCAAAGGTACTTAAGAATTCTGGGTTGTGGAAATAGTGTTGGCGAGAAAGGTTTACGGAAATGGGAATCAGCTGACGATTCTGCTCCTGCCAGCGGTTTATCATCTGGCATACCTTTTCAAACATGTACAAGTCCAGCTGGCAAATCTTGCCGTTGCTTTCAAAGAAGGGAATAAAATCTGAAGGAAAGATAACGCCCTTCTTGGGATGAATCCAACGTACCAAGGCTTCTGCCCCGCACACAATGCCAGATTCCAGATGTACCTTAGGCTGTAGATACAGCTTAAAGTCTCCATTTTTAAGGGAGGACTCAAAGAACAGGTCCATTTCCTGTTCTTTCAAAAGCTTGTCCGTAAAAGCCTTTTTGTAGAAGACGCAGAACTTGTTTTCCTGCACTGCTAGGTCGTAGGCCAATCGAGCGTGGTCTTGAATCAGTCCAACCTCTCTGTGGGGATGCTCTACAATTTTAATTCCACAGTTAAAGTCCAGAATATGGGAATTTTCCCGTTCCTTGTTGAAGGAGTTTAATTCGTTGTGAATGGCTCTCAGTCGTCCTTCTATGGCTTCTAGGCGATGCTCTCGCAGACAGACAAAGAAGCGGTCTGCATTGTCTCGGCCGGTAAATTCTGCATGCTTTAAGTTTTTCGTGATGGAGTTGTGGATGTGCCGCAGGGTTCGGTTTCCATCCTCCATGCCGTACTGCTCGTTAATGAGCTTAAAGTGACGCATATTGATGAGGACTACGGCATAGTTGTTTGGTCGTGCTCGAGACACAACTTCTTTGTAGCGTAGCTGAAAGCCCTTGTTGTTCAGTCCGTAGGTAACAGGGTCGTAAAAGGCCAGCTTTTCCATATCCCGCTTGTTCCTTTTGTAAGACAGGAAGGCGGTGATGGTGATGATGGCAAATACACTAATAGCCACAATGGAAATGGCAAAGGTAATGACCACATATCTGTGGGAGTCTACTGCAATAAGGCTTTCTGGAATAAAGGTCAGCACGCCCCAATCGTTGATGTCCAAGGGGGTATAGCTAACGACAATCTTCTCCTGTTTACTGGCACTCTTGAGGGTGTAAACTCCAGCTCGTACTTGGGCTATATCCTCTCGTAGTGAGGCCAAGGCGTCATTGCTGTTCGCTGTATCCTCAAAAAGCACAAAGTCGTCCAGCTGGGTGTCGTGAGGAAGATGGTCGTTGGTGGGAGCGGCTACCACGTTGGTGCCGCTGTCAATAATGCAGCTTATGGTGCTGTTGTCCAAGGCATTGAGCTGTATCAAATCCTGGAGGGTATTCTTGTGACGTGTTCCAATTAAAAGACCGAGGATTCGCAGACCATCGTAAACTTGCTGGGTGTAGTACAGGTTTCCCGTGCCATCGTAGGTAATGCAGGAATGCTCTGGATTTTCTCTGTCGTGGAGCATGTGCAGGTGGGGAAGATAGACTTTATGGTAGGGAATGCTTAGTTGGGAGTCGGGAAGATCCTTGGGAATGTCTTCTATACCGATAAAATAGAGCTCGTTGAATACGCTGAGCTCAGCCTTTCTGTCTAAGAATTCCTCCAGCAGGTGGCTGTTGGCGGTAACACCAGTTTGGAGCAAGGAGTCTGAAATCATGTTCATGTTGAGCATTCTGGTGTTGAATTCCTTGTTGATGTTGGCCGCATGCTGATAGGTAAGGTCGTGGGCAAACTTCTGTGTTCGCTGGGAAATAAACTTGTTCAGATAGGTTGTGTTGAACATCATGATGGATGAAACAGATACAAAAACAATTATTGTAAGAGCAATGCGGATGTTAAGGAACAGAACCGAATGATCAATACGGAATTTAAATTTATCCTCAGACATTATAACCTCGAAACTTACTTTTATTTTATCACTAAAAAGTGGAACTGTAAAGTTTGGCATTGACAAAAGAAGGTAATAGCGGGAAAATTGCCATCATGAGTAAGTACATTATTGTAACTGGCGGTGTTTGTTCCAGCCTTGGCAAGGGAGTGGCGGCTTCTTCTGTAGGAAGCCTTTTGGAGTGCTGTGGCCTCTCTGTGGCCATGATGAAATGCGATCCCTATATCAATGTAGATGCAGGAAATATGAGTCCTTATCAGCACGGTGAGGTGTATGTTACCGAAGATGGTGCGGAAACGGACTTGGACTTGGGAACCTATTCCCGCTTTACAAATGTATCTTTGACCAAGCTGAATTCTGTTACCACTGGTAAGGTGTACAACGAGGTTATTAGCAACGAGCGCTCTGGTCGTTACAATGGCCGCACTGTGCAGGTAATTCCCCACATTACCGACGAAATCAAGCGACGAATTCTGGCTGTGGGAAACCACACTGGTGCCGACGTGGTGATTGTGGAAATCGGTGGAACCGTGGGAGATATTGAGCTGATTCCTTTCTTGGAGGCCGCTCGTCAGCTAATTCGTGAGCTGGGCAAGGGAAACGCCCTGTCCTTGTACCTGACACTGGTGCCCATGCTTTTTGGTGGCGAGCTGAAGACAAAGCCCACCCAACATTCTGTTAAAAAGATGCAGGAAATCGGTATTCAGCCTGATATCCTTTTGTGCCGTTCAGAAAATCCTCTGGATGCAGATTTACGGAAGAAGATTGCCCTGTTCTGCAACGTGGAGCCTACTGCTGTGTTCACTTCAGTGGATGTCCATAGCACCGTGTACGAGCTGCCTCTGGAATTCCATCGTCAGGGCTTGGATGCAAAGATTCTTTCTCGCCTTGGCTTGTCCGACAGAAAGGCAGATTTAACTCCTTGGGAAAATTTCTTGCACAAGTACAATAATCCCCAGGGCAAGGTTACTATTGGCCTTATGGGACGGCAGAATTTCCCTGACGACTGCTACAAGTCTGTGCGAGAAGCCATTTTCCATGCGGCGGTGGCTGGTCACAACGTGGAGCTGGAAATCAGAAGAATTGAAGCAGAAAGCTTGGAAGCAACTGATAACATTGCCCAGTTCTTTGAAGGCTTGGATGGTCTTTTGATTCCCGACAGCTACGGTCAGCGAGGCTTTTTGGGAATGCTGGCTGGTGTGCGGTATGCTCGTGAGCATAAAATTCCCTTCTTGGGAATCAATTCTGGAATGCAGCTTATGGCCATTGAGTCTGCTCGTAACATCTTGGGCTGGAAGGATGCTGATTCCACAGAATTTGTTCAGAGCACCAGCCACCCAGTTATCAGCCTGCCAGAGGAGCAGTCAGGGTTGTCTGCCGCAGGACTGATGCGTTTAGGAGCTTTTACCATTGCCCTGCAGTCTGGTTCTCGCTTAGCTGAAGTGTACAATGGCGCCACCCAGATTTCTGAGCGCCATCGCAGCAAATACGCTTTTGATCCACGCTACACTCAGGATATGGCTCAGTGTGGGCTAGAGATAAGTGCTAAGGCTCAAGATGGCTTGGTAGAAGCCTTTGAGTGGAAGGATCATCCTTGGGGTGTTGGCGTTCAGTTCCATCCAGAATTTACCTCTCGTCCCACCAAGCCCCATCCCTTGTTCAAATCCTTTGTGGCGGCAGCCTTGAACAAATAATGGCTCGGTTATTCCTGTTGGCCCTGTGCGGGCTGTTCCTTTGCTCCTGCTCTCTCACTTATCAATCCCAGGAGCCGGAGGTGGCTCATGTGCCAGAGCTGGTGTTTTCCCAAGCTCGGTACGTGAGTTATCAGGAGGGCAAGATTTCTCTGGTGCTTGAGGCTGCCGTTTTGGAGCAGTATCAAAAGGATGGTGCTCTCTACGGCTCTCAGGTGCATTTTTCCACCTACAATGATGAAGAAAAGCTTTCTGCGGAGGGAAGCTGTCAGCTGATTTCTGCAGATAGCTCCAGTGAGCGGTATGCTTTGCTGGGACAGGTGGAAATCACTTCCTTTGAGGAAAATCTTATTCTTCATACACAATCTCTCAGTTGGGACGGCAAAACCCAACAGTTGGTTACTGATGCTCAGGATACCTTGGAGTTAAAAAAAGGTACTGCCCAAGACGCAGCTCCTTCCACCAGCATTGAACTCACTGGCTCTGGATTTTCTGCCAGCGGTGTTACAGGAAATTTTCAGTTTACTGGTGCCGTTTCTGGTAAAATCTATACTGCCACCGCTAAAGGTGAAGCTCCATGAAAAAAATCTTTTTGTTGCTACTTTTTGTCTGCCTGCCTGTGTGGACGAGTTTTTCTCAAGAAGCATCCCAAGAAATCATTGAATTCAGCGCAAAAAAAATGTCTGGTTCCATGAAGCAGAATCAGGATTATACCACGCTTTCTGGTGGAGCCACCATCAAAACAGCTTCCATGGAAATTCAGGCAGACACCATTGAGCTGTATGGCACAGATTTTCGTTTTATCAAGGCGGAAGGCTCGGTACGGGGTGTGCAGCAGGAGGAAGGACTGGAGTTTTCCTGCACCACCATGGAATATGATCGGGAAGAAAAAATCGCTCTGTTTAGCGGAAATGTGGTTTTACAGGACAAGGAAAACGAGGTGGTGGCAAAGGCTCAACGGATTGAATACCGAGAGCTCTCTGCCATTGCCATTATGCAGGTGGCGGTGGAGCTTACCAAGGATGAGAGCCTTTGTACCTGTGCCTTTGCCCTGTACCGCAAGGATGAAAAGCTTTTAGAAATGACGGGAAATCCTCAGGTGGTGCAAGGCAACGACAGCTTTCGGGCCCAGGAGATTGTGTTCAATCTGGATACAGAGGAAATTACGCTGGAGGGTGGCGTTAAGGGTAAGGTTACGGAAACAGGGGAGAAAAAGCAGTGAGCGACCAGTATCAGTTGAAAATCAACAGCTTGTATAAATCCTTTGGAAAGAAGCAGGTGGTGCGTGGGGTGGATTTTTCCATGACCACGGGAGAGGTGGTGGGCTTGCTGGGCCCCAACGGTGCAGGAAAAACTACCACCTTCTACATGATTGTGGGATTTTATCGGCCCACCATGGGTGAGGTTTTTTTGAACGACACCTGCATTACCCGTTTTCCCATGTACAAGCGAGCTCGTATGGGCATTTCCTATCTTCCCCAAGAGGCTTCCGTGTTCAAGAAGCTGACAGTGGAGCAAAATATTTGGGCAGTGTTGGAAACCCGCAAAGATTTATCTAAAGAAGAAAAAAACTTTCGGCTAGAGCAGCTGATTGATGAATTCGACATTGGAAGAATCAGAAAACAGCCAGCCTACACCCTGTCTGGAGGTGAACGACGCCGTACCGAAATCGCTCGTTCCTTGGCCATTGAGCCAAAGTTTCTGCTTTTGGACGAGCCCTTTGCGGGAATTGACCCCATTGCCGTTAATGACATTAAAACTATGGTGGGAAAATTGACCCAGCGGGGAATTGGAGTGCTGATTACGGACCATAATGTGCGGGATACACTGGAAATTACAAACCGAGCTATTATCATCAGCTCAGGACAGATTGTGGCCCAGGGGTCCCAGCAGGAAATTTTACAGTCAGAGGTGGCACGAAAAATCTACCTGGGCGAAGAATTTAAAATGTGATTTTTTTCAAATATAAGTTGTCGGGAACCTTGTTTTCGGGTATTATTACTAATAGTCTATCTAATGAAAGGATGGACGCAATAAGTTTTTGAGGTCAACAATGAGTGATGAATCTCCTGCTCTTGAGTGGGTTCCTTGGGATAAAAAATATGAAATGGGTATTTCCATGCTGGATAGCCAGAACAAGGAATTTGTTGATTTGTGTAATACCTTCCGTGCAGAGATAATGAAACGCAATCGTGGAGAGGGCTCAGACTGGCGTGTTGCCTTGGGTGTTGCCTTGAAGGGTGCGGTGAAATATACAAAGGGCCATTTTGTGGCTCAAGAACGGATGATGCAGCAGATTGATTATCCTAAGTTTCAGCAGCACAAACGGTATCATCAGGAATTTGTGGACATGGTGGCTGCTACTTTGGAAAGCTTTCCCAGGGCTACTATGCAGACAGCCTTTGAATTTTCAAGTCATCTGCGGGAATGGGTGATTTCTCACATTGCCCACGACGATCAGGAATTTGCAAAGTATTTCTTTGATCCGAACAGAAAAAAAAGTGTGTAATCTTCATTTCTCACCTTGCCTTGGCGATACCTAGGATTTTTGGTATACTGCTGATATGGGTGAGAAGAAAAAAAGCGTCTATGATGAGTCTAAAATCCAGACATTGAGTCCTCTGGAGCATATTCGGCTCCGTTCAGGTATGTACATCGGGCGATTGGGAGACGGTTCCAATCGCAACGATGGTATTTACATCCTGCTGAAAGAGGTAATCGACAATTCCGTTGACGAATTCATTATGGGCAATGGAAATAAGATTGCCATAGATATTGCAGACAATCGGGTGAAGGTGCGGGACTACGGCCGTGGAATTCCCTTGGGAAAGGTGGTGGAATGTGTTTCTGTCATCAACACGGGAGCAAAGTACAATGACGATGTATTCCAGTTTTCCGTGGGCTTGAATGGCGTTGGTACCAAGGCGGTTAATGCCCTGTCCTCTTATTTTAAAGTGCTGTCGGTGCGGGGCGGAAAATGTGCCGAGGCGGTGTTCCAGCGGGGGCAGCTTGTTTCCCAGCGGAATGGTAAGACAAAGCCAGAGGTGGCCGACGGCACCTACATTGAGTTTGAGCCTGACACAGAGATTTTTGGTCAGTACCAGTTTAAGATGGAGTTTGTGGAAAAGCGGCTGTGGAATTACGCTTATTTGAATGCGGGCCTGAAGCTGGTGTGCAATGGTCAAGAATACGTCAGCAATAACGGACTTTTAGATTTGCTTAACAGCGAGGTGGACGAAACCTCTCTCTATCCCTTGGGCTACTACAAGGGGGAACGGATGGAATTTGCCGTCACCCACTCCAATGCTTATGGAGAAACCTATTTTTCATTTGTAAACGGTCAGGAAACCTCCGACGGAGGAACCCATCTTTCGGCCTTTAAGGAAGGCTTTCTGAAGGGAATAAACGAATTCTTCAAAAAGCAATA
>JAFYWB010000017.1 GCA_017549025.1 Treponema sp. | reverse complement strand
TTGAACGGTAATCCCTGCTGTTTTATAATCTCGTATATTTCTTGTAAGCAGTATTTTGATTTGATGCTGCTGTGCTGTATAACATTGGATTGCGTCTTCTAAATCGGAAAAATCTGAATTGAGGGCGTAATCCAATGTTTTTTCTGAAGTATCGATGATGTGGACAAGGAGTCGCAGTTTTCGTAGAGCGGCTTTTGCTTGGGGTGTTCCAATTTCTTTTCGTAGGATATAAAATACGTTGCAAAATACAGTGGGGGACGTAAACAATTCCACTTTATCCATATCTGCAAAGGTAAACAGTAATGCGGCAAAGTGAAAGTGGGGAACTCTCCGTGCTAACAAATCTAGAATAACATCGGAATCAACAAAAACTTTATTCATATTTTTTCCTTAGGTAGCTTTCGTATTCTTGTTTTTCGTCAAACTCGGTAGGCACAGATATAATTCCTGCTAATTCCTGAACCAATGCTGAATATTGAGGTGTTGTAGACATTTCAGCTGATTCAAGAGAAATACTGTCAAAAAAATTTTCTACCAATTTTGAAAGGGAAATTCCTTTTTCTGCAACATAGTTCTTTGCTAGAAGAATAGAATCTTGATTTAGTTTTAACGTAAGCTTTGTATCCATACGTATATTTTATTTTAATTTATACGTATTGTCAATGTTTTTGTAAAGGCCCTTTCCCAACTCCTTCCCATAGTTTCCCGCCCCACTTTGTGGTATACTCAAGTCATGTCCTCGCTTTTTCAGTTTCAGTCTTATTCCACCGCCACACCCCCGCAGCAGGTGCTGAAGGAGGTATTTGGTTATGACCAGTTCCGTTCCCTTCAGCTGGATATTATTTCTAGCGTGTTATCGGGGCGGGATACACTGGCAATCATGCCTACTGGTGGAGGAAAATCCCTGTGCTATCAGATTCCTGCCTTGATGCTGGAGGGCATTACCTTGGTGGTGTCGCCCCTCATTGCCTTGATGCAGGATCAGGTGGCAGGCTTGGAGGCGGCGGGAGTGCCTGCGGTGTTTCTCAGCAGTGTGCTGGAGCGAGAGGAATATTTTTCTGCCTTGAACAGAATCCACAGCGGAGAAGTGAAGCTGATTTACATGTCCCCAGAAGGACTTTCTCGAACGGAGCGGCTTACCCAGCTTTTTAGTCATCGTCAGCTTTCTCTTTTGACCATTGACGAGGCCCATTGTATTTCCCAGTGGGGCCACGATTTTCGCCCAGATTATCGAACTATTGCCCAAGTTCGGGAATTATTTCCTCAGTGTCCCTGTCTTGCTCTTACGGCTACAGCCACAGAAGCGGTGCGAAAGGACATTGTCTCCAGCCTGAAGATGAACAATCCCGCTTCCTTTTTGGCCAGCTTTGATCGACCAAATATTTTTCTTGAGGTGGTGCCAAAAAAGATGCCGTTAGTTCAGGTAAAAAAATGCTTGGAATCCCACAAGGACGAAAGTGGCATCATCTATTGTCTGTCTCGCAAACAGGTGGAAGAGCTGGCTCAAGAGCTGAAGGAGTCGGGCTACAACGTGTTGCCTTATCATGCAGGCTTGGCAGATGAGGTTCGCATTCACC
Source organism: Treponema sp. (assembly GCA_017549025.1). GTDB lineage: Bacteria > Spirochaetota > Spirochaetia > Treponematales > Treponemataceae > Treponema_F. The sequence goes on along the minus strand of JAFYWB010000017.1, from coordinate 29,597 downwards.
ATCAAAATCTTTTTATTCGTGATAAGGTGCAGATTATGGTGTCCACCGTGGCCTTTGGCATGGGAATCAACAAGCCCAACGTGCGGTTTGTGATTCACTATGATTTGCCACGAAGCTTGGAGCAGTATTATCAGGAAATTGGTCGTGCGGGGCGTGACGGAGAATTGTCCCACGCACTGCTTTTGTACAGTGCTGCCGACATCAGAAAGATTCGTTTCTTTATGGAAGATAAAAGCGAGCAAGAAAAGGCTACAGCAGAACGGCTCCTTCAAGAAATGATTCGTTATGCCACCACTCACCGTTGCCGTCGTCAGCTTTTGTTGTCCTATTTTGGAGAAGCAAAGCCTGTTGATGGTGGCTTGGACAGTAACCAATGCTGCGATATTTGTGCCTTTGATCCGCCAGTGGAGCAGGATATGACCATTCCCTTCCAAAAGCTTTTGTCCTGCATTATTCGCACCGGCCAGCGATACGGCACCACCTACTTGATTGACGTGTTGCTGGGCTCCAAGCAAAAACGGATTCTAGAAAACGGCCATGAAAAGCTTTCTACCTGGGGAATTGGTCGGGAACTGGATCGTGACACTTGGTATGAATTGGCAGAGTGCTTGGTGGAATACGGCTACTTAAAAAAATCTCTGGATTACAATGTGCTTTCTATTACTGACTTGGGAAAAGAGGCTCTGAGTCAGCGGCAGGTGATAAAGCTACCAGTGGAAGGAGCACCTTCTTCTGCTCAGTCGGTAGCTGGAGCTTCTGGTACTGGTGGGGCGGGGAGAGGTTCTTCTGTTTCTGCTTTGCCAGCAAAAAAATCTCCCGTTTTTGGTGTGGCTGCCCTCACCGTGGACAAGAAAAAGGCTGATGCCAAGAAGCTAAAGCTAGCAGAAGATGATGCTGTGGGACAAGAGCTGCTTCAAAAGCTCAAGGACCTGCGACGGCGTTTGGCTGAGGACGAGGACGTTCCTCCCTACATCATCTTTGGTGACGTTACCCTCACCGCCCTTGCTGTCCACAAACCACGTTCCCATCAGGAGCTGCTGGAAATCTACGGAATCGGTACCGTAAAGGCGGAACGGTTTGGACCTTCTATTTTACGGGTGATAAATCAGGTGATGGGATAGCTTAGCTTTTTTCAGAAGCTTTTTGTTGTCTTGAAGCTTGAGATAATCAGCCCAAGCTTCATCGTGCCAAATTTTCTTCACTTCATACCTCGATGAGCTCATGTTCAGCACAATTGATGCCTTTGTTCATGTCGTTTGCTAGAACATTTAAATGGGCTTGGTGTTGTTCACTATAGAATGAATCTTCGGTGGAAATCTCAAAAGGGATGCGATGTTCACGAACGACTTTTTTTGCAAACAAGTTGAATGCTCCAGAAATTGAGAGTCCAACTTCCTTGCAGAACTTTTCGAATTCTTTCTTTGTTTCGTTGTCCATTCTCACACTTACATTCATCATATTTTCCTCCATAAGACTTATTTTAAGTTATATTCACTTCAAATATAGCATAATTAAGTGAATTGTCAAGACTCCTGATTTTAGTCCACAAGCTCGGTACCACTGTTAGGACAAGCTTAGCTTTTTTCTAAATATTCTTCTCTTTTTTTGAATTTTTTTCTGCAAAAAAGACAAATTCTTGCAGTTTAAAGCGAATAATTATATGTAAGCTTTTTCTGTAGGAGATTGAATGAACACGGAAAAAACCAACAAGGAAAACCGCAAGCATAAAGACTCCCTCTTTGTGGATTATTTTTCAAAAGACAGGGATTGGAAGCAACATTTTCTTTCGCTGTACAACGCCCTTCACGGAACAGATTTACAAGTGGAAACCACATCCTTGAAACGAGTAAACCTTGAGCAGGTTCTGTATATGGACTACTACAATGATATTGCCGTCATGGTGAATGACCAATTCATTTTAATGATTGAGCACCAATCCACCATTAATCCAAATATGCCATTGCGTTTACTAGAATACATTAGTCGAATTTACGGAAACATGGTAGACTCGAAGGCTAAATTCTCGAATCAACTCATTCCATTGGCCAAGCCAGAATTCATCGTTTTCTACACCGGCAAAGAAAACATCCCACCAGAAAGTTATTTGTATCTTTCAGATGCATTCAACCTGAACTGTGAGTCAAACACTGGTCTTACCCTTGAATTGAAGGTAAAAGTGTGTAAAATTAGTAGTGAGGAGCCAAGTCCTGTGGTAGGAAAATGTCTTGACTTGGCAGAATACGCCCAATTTTTACGGATTATAGATGAAGCAAAAGCTTACAAACTAGAAGCACCACTTACTTGGGCAATTCAAGAAGCGGTTCGTCGCAATGTTATGAGAGATTACTTGGAAAGAAAAGGAGGGGAAACCTTGAGCATTTTGACAGCGGAATATAGCTTTGACGTAGCAGTGGCAGTGCGGGAAGAGGAAGCTTATGCTAGTGGCCTTTCTATCGGACTAGAACAGGGTTTAACGCAAGGTTTATCTCAAGGGCGTGAAGAAGGTATCTCTATTGGGCTCGAACGAGGCATTGAACGTGGAGTCCACCAAAAAGCTTTAGAAACAGCGAAAAAACTTCTTGCTCGGGGGGATTCTCCTACGGAAATTGCAGATTTGCTGAGTCTTTCCGTTTCTCAGGTACAAGGCTTGGTAGAAAACCACTAGTTTACACCTCCTTCAATGGTACTTCCACCAACTCAGCAGGCTCTAGAAATAGGCAAGCTTCTGGTAGTGAGCCTGTGGGTATCCTCTAATTTTTTCCAAAAGAGAGGCTCTGTCTTTGACCCCTAGCTTGTCGTATATTATGCTGACGTAATTTTCCAAGGTGTTGATTTTTATTTTTAGCTTTTCTGCGATTTGTTCGTTTGTTAATTCTTCTCCGATTAGGTTAACCACCTCTTTTTCCCGGCGGGTGAGTATGGAAAGAAGGTTTCGGGTTTCAAAAAAATCTAAGACTAAATCTGGCTGAATAAAGGACTTGCCTTGGGCAACGGCATTAATTGCATCTAGGAGCATACTCTCGCTGCTGGCTTTAGACACAAAACCTCTAACTCCGCCCCCCTGTATACTGAGAGCCTTTTCTATACAGGCTCCCGTAGCATTGCTAGAGAATATAACAGAGGGAATATTTTGTTCTGCAAGCATTTGTACTGCTGTATAGCCGTTGGCACTAAGGGCATTATTTCCATCTCCCTTCAGTTGCAAATCTACCACGGCAACAATTTTGTCTTCTTCTGAAAAAGTCAGTTGTTTTAGAAATGATTCAAGCTCAGCTAGACTTTCTGCTTCTCCTATAACAGTCCAGTCAGAATTTTCCAACAGATAGGTTGTCACTCCCTTTCTGAGCATTTTATGGTCGTCTACTAGAATAATCTTGTTCATAAAGCCAGTGTACCACAGAACAGCCTTCCTGTGACTAGTGTTGACTCATGTAAAAATAGTGAGTCAACTCATGGTTTTTCTCAAAGCCAACTAACTTTTATAATTGATGAAAAAAAATATAGTCTTATCAACTTAATTATTTTGGAGGAACACTATGATGTTCAAAAAGAAAAGTGTAATGGCTTTACTTGCCGTTATGTGTGTGGTTGTTGTAAGTACAAGCTTTGTTGCTTGTAGCAATAATGAATACGACAAAGCTCTGAAGTCTTACGAGAAAACTGTTGTTGCTATAGAAAAAGCTGCAAAGTCAAACGACACGAAAAAATTGCTTAAGCTTAGCGAAAAATTTGAAGAACAGGAAAAGGCCTTAGATGTCTTATTTGAGGAGAATGATGATTGGACAGATGAGCAATGGGAAAAATATGCAGAATTGTATGAGCGTTCCATGGAGGTGATCTTGGATTTTGATTACGGTTTTTAAGTAATTGTAGTGCAAGGATCTTACCGAATACTCTGTAAGGTCTTAACAGTCCTTGGGGTGGTTTGGCTGCCCCAAGGTGCTGGCAGTGGTGGTTTGAGGATACTTTCAGTCACCACTTAACAGAATTTTTTAAGGAGAAATATTATGACCACAGAAGAAGATGTTCGGCAGGTGCTTTGTAAGCCTGTTTCTGTTACTGGTGAGATTGTTAATACTCTTGGAATCTATGTGGGACAGGCAGGGCGTCCAAAAATGGATGTTTTGTATTTTATGCCCCGCCACTCTTGCAATTCCAATAGAGAGTTTTTGAAAAATCTGTATCCTACCTACTTAGAGAAGTTGGAAGATATAGAAGGTAAAGGAGTTTGCTGTTATTTGTATAAAGTTGAGAAAATTTACAGAGACATTCCTTCGTCAAAAGGGCTTGCTGCAATGGGAGAACAGGTAGACCCCCATCATCTGGCTGCATACGAGACTTGGGTAAAACTGAATAAGGATGATTTTATAAATGAGATGCAAGTGGATGTTTATATACTTTCCCCGCTCTGCAAATTTCCTCTTCCAAAATTTACTCCTGGACAAAATAATGCCAATTTAAGTTTTTACACACTAGAAGAAATCCTTTCCTGTGGACAAGAATTGCCAGTAAAGATTGAGAAAATACAATAAAACTGTACATAGTGCAGATAGTATAAATTTTTTAGGAGGAATCTTATGTTCAAAACAAAACTTACCGCTATCATCGCCTTGGTTCTGATGTTGGTTGCACAGGCTTCTTTAACTGCTGAAAGTAAAAGCCGTAAAGAAATTGACAATTTTCTGAAGTCTTATGAGAAAACTGTTGTTGCTACAGAAAAAGCTGCAAAGTCAAACAACATGTCAAGTTTGTTAAAGCTTCAGGGAGAAGCTTTAAAGCTGACTGAGGACTTAGAGGATTTTGAGGATAGTAGTGCTTGGACAATGAAGGATAGTGAAAAATATCTGGAACTGACAAATCGTTATGCTAAGGCTATGATGGCCTTGTCCAATTCAACACCTTCGTTTGATTTTGGTTCATTCAGTTTTTAAGTTGTCTCAAGGATATGTAACCATCCGCTATATCAAAGATTATTCATCGAGCAGGGACAAGATCCTTGCTCGATTTTTTTTAATTTCCTCCTGAAAAACTGCATATTTTTTGAATTTGAAACCTATAATATTTATGTAAAGATTTTTCAATAGGAGATTAAATGAAGGAAAACCAATTCAAAAAATGGGAAGACCTAGACATCACCGATGACTTTATTTTTAGCCGAGTCATGCGAAACAAGCGCTTGTGTCGTACCCTGCTAGAAATGATTTTGAAGGTGAAAATCGGAAAAATTAAGTTTCTCACCAGCCACCACGCCATTCGAGTTGAGCCTAACGCCAAGGGCATCATCATGGACGTATATTTAAAAGATGAAAATCGGGTTATCAACGTGGAGATGCAAACTTCTAACCAAGGGGATTTAGCCCGACGTGCTCGCTACTACCAAGCAGCTGCCGATATTGACACCACACCGAAAGGCTCGGAATACGAAGACTTGAAGCAAAATTACGTGATTTTCATCTGTACCTTCGACCTCTTCCACAAGGGTAAACCTTCCTATACCTTCCAAAACCTTTGCCTTGAACACGGAGAGCCAATTTATCTGGACGACGGAACCACCAAAATATTTTTAAACACCACCTCCAAAGAGCTTGATAACCTTGACCTTGAATTACGCTTGTTTTATGATTATATGAAAGGTAATAATGCACAAACAAATTTTACCAAGGAGCTGGATGCCACAATCTCTCGTATGAAGCAAGAAAAGGAGGAACGCAATATGTATCTTACCTACACCTCCCGCATGATGGAATTCCGCCGTGACGGTTATGAAGAAGGTATTTCTATCGGGCTAACCCAAGGCATTGAACGAGGTACCTACAAGACTAAGCTAGAAACAGCGAAAAAGCTTCTTGCTCGGGGGGATTCTCCTGCAGAAATTGCAGATTTGCTGAGTCTTTCCGTTTCTCAGGTACAGGAACTAAAAAACTCTTGAATAAATCACCACGGGATTGTCTCAAGTAGTTCAAGTCTTGTCCCTAGGCTTTGCCAGAGACCGCTTTTGTGATAGAATAATTTTATGCGAAGATTGTTTTGCTTTATTATTTTTCTATTTGTTGTTTTTAGTTTCCCTCTTCCTGCCCAAGACGACGATTCTCTCACCCTGTTGGATGATCCCGATATTTATAAGATTGTAGAAGGAATTGCTTTTGGTGATACCACATCGGAAATTGCGGACAAGCTTGGTGTGAGCCGCAGAACAATAGAAAATCACCTGAGTCATATCTATGATAAAATTGGTGTTAAATCGAAAGAGGCCCTGATAGCCTGTTTAAGTAAATAAATTAATGGGGAGAGTGCTGGAGCAAGCTTAGAAAAGGTTTCTAAAGCTTGCTCCAGTTTTTTTTAGCCAGCGATGGTGCGTACAGCAATCAAGCCCTTGATGGCGCCCAGCTTGTACATAGAAGCTCCGTCTGCTGCAGTGTCTACGTCGATTACGGTGTAGGCCAAGTCACCACGACTCTGGCTTGTCATGGTGGAAATGTTCAAGCTTGATTCAGCCAGTGCAGTGGTAATCTGTCCCACCATGTTGGGGATATTCTTGTGGGAAATACACAATCGTGTTCCACCAGCAGGAATTGCCTGATCCATCTTGCACTTGGGGAAGTTTACAGAGTTCACGATAGTTCCTGTTTCCAAGAAGTCTCGCAGCTGCTTTACTGCCATCAAGGCGCAGTTTTCTTCTGCTTCTGGAGTGGAGGCTCCAAGGTGAGGCAGACAAATAATCTTGTCGTTACCCAAAAGCTCTTCGTCGGCAAAGTCTGTTACCAAGCAAGCAATCTTTCCAGAGTTGATTCCTTCCAGAACGTCAGCGTTTACAATCAATCCACCACGAGCAAGGTTAATGAGACGAACACCTTTTTTCATGGCCTTGATGCGGTCTGCATTGATGAGACCCTTTGTTTCTGCTGTTTGTGGCACGTGGATAGAGATATAGTCTGCCTTGGTAAGGATAGTGTCCAGGGTTTCGGCCTTGTGGACGGCTCGGCTCAAGGACCAAGCTGCATCAACAGAAATGAATGGGTCGTAACCGATAACATTCATGCCCAAGTCAGAAGCACTGTTAGCTACCATGGCACCGATGGCTCCCAATCCAATAACACCCAAGGTTTTACCACGGATTTCTGGACCAACGAACTGGGACTTGCCCTTTTCTGCCAAGTCAGGAATCTCGCTTCCTTTACCAGCCAAGCCCTGTACCCAGTCTGCTGCCTTGATTACGGGGCGGCTTGCCATCAGCAGGGCCAACAGTACCAGCTCACGAACGGCGTTGGCGTTTGCTCCAGGTGTGTTGAACACAACGATTCCCCGCTCAGTCATGGCTGGGATAGGAATATTGTTTGTTCCAGCTCCAGCACGAGCAATAGCCTTTACTGATTCTGGCACTTCCATGGAATGCATATCAGCAGAACGCAGCAGGATTGCATCGGGATTAAGAATCTCGGAAGCTGTTTCATAATCATCTAAAGGCAGCTGGGCCAAGCCCTGAGCAGAAATCTTATTCAAAGTCTGAATCTTAAACATGGTAACTCCTTAAAATAATGGGCCACCTTGGTATTTTTCCAAGGTAGCCTGTCTTTACGTTTTATTTATTCTCTGCAGCGAATTTGTCCATAAAGGCAATGAGGGCCTTTACTCCATCCAAAGACATTGCATTGTAGATGGATGCTCTCATTCCTCCCACCAAACGGTGACCGGCCAAGTTTACCAAGCCAGCAGCTGCAGCTTCTGCCACAAACTTCTTATTCAAGGCAGTAACCTTGTCTGGGTCGGTTTCTTGAGTAACAAAGGGAATGTTCATTAAGGAACGGCTATCCTTTGCAACGGGGCTGCGGTAGAAGTCGCTCTTGTCCAAGTAGTTGTAGAAAAGGTCTGCCTTTTCCTTGTTGCGCTTCAGCATTCCTTCTGCTCCGCCATTTGCTTCAATCCAAGCTAGCACCTTTCCCATGATGTAGATGGTGTAGCAAGGTGGTGTGTTGTACATAGAGTCACTGTCTGCGTGAGTCTTGTAGTCCAGCATAGTGGGTGTTAATGGATCGGGGAACTCGGTAATCAAGTCCTTACGGATGATTACAACGGTAACACCAGCGGGAGCCAGGTTCTTTTGGGCACCAGCAAAGAATACTCCGAACTTGGTGATGTCTACGGGCTCACTCAAAATACAGCTGGAAGCATCTGCTACCAAAGGAATATCGGTACCATCAGAGCGCTTGCCCATTTCTGGCAGGTTGGCCCACTTGGTTCCCACGATGGTGTTGTTCAAGCAGATGTAGCCGTAATCGTAGTCGCCTTCGATTTTCTGAACTTCGGGGATATAGGAATAGCCCTTGTCCTTGGAGGTGGCTACAACATCTACGGTAAGATATTTCTTTGCTTCTTTGATTGCCTTGTCAGACCAAATTCCTGTGTCGATGTAGGCTGCTTTTCCCAGCTTTTTTAAGTTCATGGGAATCATGGCAAACTGAGTGCTGGCTCCACCCTGCAGGAAGAGTACGGCATAATTTTCTGGAATGTTCATCAGCTTGCGAATTCGAGCTTCTGCATCCTGAATGATAGGCTCGTAGTTCTTGGAGCGGTGGCTCATTTCCATAACGGACTGGCCAGATCCCTTGTAATCAAGCATTTCAGCAGCAGCTTCCTGCAAAACTGATTCAGGCAGGCAAGAAGGGCCTGCAGAAAAATTATATACACGACTCATAAAAACTCCTTTGGGGGATTATCCACCCAATGTTATATTCTATTACACAGTTCCCGCCACCAAATGGCGCAGGGAATGAATTACCGAAATGTTTTCCACCTTGACTGTGGAGGGCACCGTCAACAGGGTATTGGTGTAGTTTACGATTCCCTTGATGCCTGCCTGAGCAAGTCGCTGTCCGTAGGTGACTGCTACGTCGTCAGGAACTGCCAGCACTGCGTATTGGATTTCTTCTTTTTCCACAATCTGCTCCAGGCGGGCAGCCGGATACAGAGGAAAACTAGCGTTCAGCAGCTCCACTCGGTTTACACTGGGATCAAAGCCCGCCACCAACTGGAAGCCTGCAGAAGCAAAACCACCATATTCCAACAATGCAGCACCAATCTTCCCCAGCCCCACGATGCAACATCGGTACCCCTTCGTGTCTTTAGGGCTCGACCCTAAAGCTTGGGCAATGGCTTCTTGCAACTGGGAAATGGGATATCCATTGGATGCTCCACATTTGAGTCCCAGCTGGCTTATGTCCCGCCGAATGGTGGCATCTGTCCAACCGGTGAGCTGGGCGATCTTTCGGGAGGTGATGGTGGCCTTGGAACCCCTTCCAGCTGCTCTGCCTTCTGCTTGTGCATCCTGCTGATGTTCCTGATACAACATCAACTCCTGCTGCAACAAATATTCAAGGCTCAGCAATCGTTTTCTGGAAGGCTCTGAAAGACTAACCATAACTTCTCCCAAATCAATGCTTTGTGCTCTGTAAAAGCTGTATTCTGTGAAATATTTCACTGAATACGATAAAATTATACTGAAAAGCCTTATATCAGGTCAAGGGATTTTAAAAGTTATCTGAAAGGATTACAGTGTTAATCCAGCATAAAATAAGAAAAGCTATATTTATTGTGAAATATTTCACAATAAATACTCCTCATAACCAAGTTTGTGTGGAAAGTCTGCAATCTTAACCGAGACTCGCTAAAATCGCTCAATATATCGCGATTTTCCGGCTTACGCCGTCGCTCACTAGGCGGTGTAGATGAAGTTACAGTCTACGTGAATAACAGTGTAATTTGACTTTTGGATAGAATCCGTGGTACAATAAAAAACGGAAATGCCCAAGTTCATTTGGTCATCTCCACAGTCCTTTGAAAAGTCGCCAGATGTGGGTAAGAATTCTGGCGGCTTTATTTTTACTCAATTACATTTTAAGGTAAGAGAGCAAGCTAAGAATTAAAAGTGCTAAACTAATAGCTAACGAAATGATTTCGTACTTTGTCATCCTAGACCTCCCTAATCAATATTTCAGCAGAAGCTGATTTGAGTGGGGAGACACCGCCTGAAACTTAGGCATTTCCTATGTAGATAGTATATCACAAAAACTAAATAACTGTAAATATGTATAGATATAAATCCCCTAGAACCAGCCTCATCTACCCAGCAGTATAGTTTGATGAACGAAAGCGTTGGGGCAACAGGGAGGTCCCCTGAGCAGCCGAACTGTGAGCGCAGCGAAGTGCGAGGCTGATTAGGGTTTCCCTGTTACCCCCTTTCACTTTCAATTTACCTATGCTATACTTTACCCTGGAGGTAAAACCCATGGTGAGTTCTTTTACCCTGAATACAGATGAATTGAATATCAGCTTCCTTGAAACTATAAAAAATTTATTTGCTGGCAAAGAGATAGAAATTACTGTTCAAGATGCCCAAAATGACACCGACTATTTGCTCAAAAATCAGGCAAATAAAAACCATCTCTTACAATCAATTGCAAGTTTAGAGAACAATAAGCCCTTTCACATCCTTTCGGAGTGCGATTTGTGAATATTATCTTTTCAGAAGAATCCTTTATTGATTATCAAATGTGGGCTCTGGAAGACAAAAAACTTTTCAAAAAAATAAATGACTTAATCAAAGACATTATCCGATCACCATTTTCTGGAATCGGCAAGCCAGAACCTCTCCGCCACGAACTTTCAGGATATTGGTCACGAAGAATAAACGAAGAACATCGTTTAGTTTACAAAGCTTCCGAAACATCCATCCTCATCGCCTCCTGCAAATATCACTATTAATCCCCCAGTCTCATCTATCCACAGTATAGCCCGATGATATTTCTTTAGGAGGGGACACCCCCTCTACTCGGAAGCGGTGGGTTTCCCCTCCTAAAACCTCCCTTTCCCCCAGCACCGCTTAGGGGCTCCCGCCCCTAAGAACCCCAGAAGAAAATCCCTTGGAACCAGTTCTCATCTGTCCGCAGTATAGCCCGATGAACGAAAAACTTGGTGGAGGATGCCAGCGGGCGCCTACCGATGCCGCCCTAGTACCAGCAGTATAGTTTGATAAACGAAAGCGTTGGGGCAACAGGGAGGTCCCCTGAGCAGCCGAACTGTGAGCGCAGCGAAGTGCGAGGCTGATTAGGGTTTCCCTGTTGCCCCCTTTTACTTTCAATTTACCTATGCTATACTGCCCCCATGGTAATTTCTTCTATTGACTTGAAAGATGGTAAGGTTGTTCAGTTAAAGAACGGGAAAGACAAGGTGTTGGAGCGAGACAACCCCTTGGAATTGATTGCTGATTTTAACAAATACGGCGAGGTGGCCGTTATAGATCTTGATGCTGCTTTGGGAAACATCACTCCCAAGGGTACAACTGCTAATACAGAGATTCTCAAATCACTGTTGCGCCACGGTAATGTGCGGGTAGGTGGTGGTATTCGTGATGTAAAGCGTGCCAAGGAATTGATTTCTCTGGGAGCAGAAAAGGTTATCGTTGGATCTGCTGCCTTCAATGCTAATCCCACCGACGGAAATATTCTCAACACTGCATTCTTGGACGAGCTGGTGGCTGCCATTGGTCGTCAGCGAATTATTATTTCTGTAGATGCCATCAATGGAGTCATTGCAATCAAGGGCTGGACAGAAACAGCTGGTATTCCTTTAGTAGATGGAGCCAAGGCGGCAGAAAAATATGCCTCAGAATTGCTTTTTACCTGCGTGGAGCGAGAAGGCTGCATGACAGGCACCAATATGGAGCTGGTTCGTCAGCTGCGGGAAGCCGTTTCTTGCCGCCTTGTGGTGGCTGGTGGCGTTTCCAGCCTGGATGAGATTGTGGAGCTGGAATCTTTGGGCTGTGACGTGCAGCTGGGAATGGCCTTGTACACTGGGGCTGTTTCCCTCAAGGATGCTTTTATCGGCTGTCTCAACTGGAAAAAGGTGGACATGATTCCCGTTATCGCCCAAAGTGTTGCTGGAGAGGTGCTGATGATGGGGTATGCCAACAAGGATGCCTTTGAAAAGACCTTTGCCAGTGGCAAGCTCACCTTCTGGAGCAGAACTCGAAATACATTGTGGACAAAGGGTGAAACCTCTGGCAACTTCTTGGAGGTAGTTAAGCTTCGGGTAGATTGCGACAGAGACACTGTTCTGGCAACGGTAATTCCCCACGGTGGTGTTTGTCACACTGGCAGCTGGACCTGCTTTACAGCCGAGGCAGAAGAAGCTTCATCCTTGGAGCGGCTCTATCAGATTATCGCCCAGCGCTTTGCCAATCCCACTCCTGGCTCCTACACTGCCACTCTCACTGGAGAGCGGGTGCGAGAAAAACTCATGGAAGAAGCAGAGGAATTAACCGAGGCAGAGGACCACGAAGAAGCCGTGTGGGAATGTGCCGACTTGCTGTATTTTATGAACGTACTGATGTATCAAGAAGGGGTTACCTGGAAGCAGGTTTTAGACGAGCTGGATAGAAGACACAAAAAATAAGACAAACTTAGTGCGATAGAGAAAACTGGTTCCAATACAAGCTCTTCTTCACGGAGGAGCGTAGCTGGAACCAGTTTTTTGTTTAAAAGGATATTATGGACGTAAGCCCATGCCACCTTCCAAGGTGATGGTTTCACCATTCATGTATTTTAAGTCAGGGGATACAATGGCAACACAGGCTCGGCCGATGTCTTCTTCGGGGTCGCCAAAGTAGCCTGCAGGAGGTGTCTTTACGTTTGCCTTGAATGCTTCTGGATAGGCCTGCTGGAATTTTTCCAATTGGCTGGTCCAAGCCAAAGGACAGATAACGTTTACCCGGATGCCATCCTTTGCCCACTCGGTAGCGGCTACACGAGAAAGCCCTCGGATTCCTTCCTTTGCTGCTGCGTATGCACACTGTCCGTAGTTTCCAAAAAGCCCTGCTCCAGAAGCAAAGTTAATAACACTTCCCTGGGTTTCTTTCAGGTGAGGATAACAAGCCTGCATATAGTGGAAGGTGGCGTAGAGGCCAGAATAGATGGCTAAATCGAACTGGCTGTCAGTATGATCCTGCAAGGTTACTCCAGATGCAGATGCTTGGGCGGCATTTATCAAAACATCTATTCTGCCAAAGGTAGCAATGGTTTTGTCAATTACCTGCTGAACAATAGCTCGATTGTCGGAACCTGCTGAAACATCTGCGGAAATCACTAACACCTTGATGTTGTATTGCTCTTCCAATTTGCTTTTTGCCTCATCCAGTTTTTGCTGATTTCGGCCTGTTATTACCAAATTAGCTCCTTCCTTTGCAAATGCAGTGGCAATTCCATAGCCAATGGAGCCACACTTTCCGTTTTCAAGAGCTGCATATCCAGCGCCAGTAATGATGGCAGTCTTACCTTTCAAATAATTCATCGTTTTTCTCCTTCAAAATAAATTTTACAATGTTCATAACACTGTTTTATATAAAAATAATGAAGGAATTTCTGTTTTTCAATATTATTGCAGATTATTTTTCAAAATTGTTATAAAAAAACTATACAAATATATTTTGTTTTTCAGCTCAGTCTCCACGGACTCGTTTGCGAATAGCTTGTAGTTCTAGAGGAAGCTGCTCCATAGTTAAATCTGGCAAATCCATGGTTTTACCTGCATCTAAAGATTTTTGGTAATACTGCTCTTTAAAATCCAATGCAAGAATAATTTCGTTGAGCTTTGCCACCTGCTGCTGAATTACCGCTCTGTGTCGCCGCACGATTTCCAGTCTGCGAGCAATGGTGGTATCTCGTTCCTCAAACATTTTTACAAAATCCTTAATTTCCTTCAGGGGCATTCCAGTTTTTTTCAATGAATCGATGATAATGAGCCATTCCAAGTCAATGTCGGTGAACTGGCGAATCCCGCTGTCGGAACGCTCCACAAAGGGAAGCAGTCCTTCTTTTTCGTAATACCTCAGGGCCGAAGGTGCAATGTCAAGTCTTTGGGATATTTCTCCAATGCTATAGGTCATAGATCCTCCTTTGTTGGCATGACAATATCCTGAAAATTCAGCCAATTTCATCATAATAAGATTCACTAAAAAATACAAGGATAAACAGCTAATATCTTGAATAATATTGAATTAGCATAAAGTTGAATGTAAGTTTAACTTTTCCTTCTTCCACAAAATCCACAAAAAGACTGGTTGACAATCCTTGGCTTATGGGAAAGAATGAGAAGAATTCTGCCTGATGATTTGTTTTCCAAAATCCCCAGCAGGCACAGAGGATGGATATGTCTACAATCAAAATTATTCCTGCACAGGAAATTTCCGCTGATTTTTTTGAACCACGAAGCTTTGCCGATGATACCGCCAGCATTGTAGCTGATATTATTAATCAAGTCCGAAAAGATGGTGATGCTGCCCTTCATCGGCTGGCGGCAAAATTTGACCCCGCAGCTCCTGCTCAGCTAGAAATTGCTCAGCAGGATTTAGCCGATGCTGCAGAAAAGCTCCGTGAAAGCCAACCTGAACTGTATGAGGCCCTCTGCTATTCCAGGGATTTGGCTCTGACCTTTGCTCGGCGCCAGCGTGAATCCTTTGATAATTTTGAAGTAGAGCTGGCACCTGGGCTTTTTACTGGCCAAAAGAATATTCCCGTGGACCGAGCAGGCTTGTACGTGCCAGCTGGTCGTTTCCCCCTGCTTTCCACCGTTATCATGACTGCTGCTCCCGCCTTGGCTGCTGGCTGTGGCCAAGTGGTGTTGTGTACCCCGCCACGGCCCCATCCCGACGGCAGCACCAAGGCTTATGCTGACCCTGGAATTCTTGCCACCGCCTATTTGTGTGGCGTTCACCGAGTTTTTGCCTGTGGTGGTGCTCAATCTGTTGCTGCCATGGCCTATGGTACGGAAACAATTCCCCGTTGCGATGTGATTGTGGGGCCAGGAAATAAATTTGTAGCAGAAGCCAAGCGGCAGGTGTACGGTACTGTTGGCATTGATATGCTAGCAGGCCCCACAGAGGTGTTCATCATTGCGGACGGTTCTGCAAATCCTGCTTGGGTGGCTGCTGACCTTTTGGCACAAGCTGAGCATGACCCAGATGCCCAGGCTGTTCTTGCCACCCCAGACGAAAACCTTGCTCAAGCGGTGGCTCAGCAGCTGGAGCTTCAGCTGGAAACCTTGTCCACTGCAGATACTGCCCGCACCAGCATTCAGCGGAACGGTTGCATTATCATCACCAAGGATTTGGAAGAAGCGGCTCACCTAGCTAACAAAAAGGCCCCCGAACACTTGGAGTTAGCCTTGGATTCAGGAGCCCAGCGAGACAAGCTTGAATCTCTGGTACACAACTACGGTTCCCTGTTTATTGGCCACGGTTCTGCCGAGGTGCTGGGAGATTACGCCGCTGGTTTGAACCACACCTTGCCTACTTCTACTTCCGCCCGCTTTGCTGGTGGCCTTTCCGTCCGCTGTTTCTTAAAAACCGTCACCACCCTGCGAACAGTAGAAGGCTCTGCGGGCCAGATAAAGTCTGCCTCCGCTGCAGGCCTCATCGGTGACGCCGAAGGATTATCCGCTCACGCTAAAGCTGCACGGATACGCTTATAAGTGAGCGGTACATTTACGTAATAAATTGATTCTGGAGGATGGATTGTATGAAGATTCAAAGAACTAAGCACAAAAAAGCTTTGACTCAGTGGATGATTTTCTTCTTTCTTGTTTGTATGTTGATTGGATGTAAGCTGGAAGCACCTGCTCATAATCAACCTACTAATGATAATCCTCAGAGTGAAGTTGAAACGACAGAGACTCCAAAGGAAGATTCCACTGAAGATGTAAAAGAATCTCCTCGTGATTTCCAAGAAGAAGCTACAAATGGCAAAATTGATGATTTGGTAAAAGAAGAGACAGACGTTCCCCCCGAAGAGAAAGTGGATGAAAGTTTACCGGACCAAAAAGATGATGGAACTCAGAATAATATAAAGAATCCTTCTGAGTCGGTGCATCCGACTAATCCCTGTGTGGCCCAATGGTATCCTGACTATGTGGATGTAGAGTTTTCAAATGTGCCAGAAAATGCAGGAACAAAAACCTTGTTTGCTCCAGGTGTTTCGCTAGAAGCTGGTTGGTATGATACGAATAAAAGTTGGACGAACGATACCTTTTTGTGTTGGGCTGCATCTAGTACCAATGCCATTACTTGGTGGTTAGATCGTTATCAGGAAGGTGGAGGCGATGTATCTGGGATTGAAGTGAGCTCTGAAAAAATCTTCCAGACCTTTATCAATAACTGGGAAAATACAGGTTATGATGAAAAAGATGGAGTTTGTTGGTATTTTACAGGAAATTTTTCTGCCGGTAGAGCTCCGTCGAATTTGAAAAATCCTAATTCAGGCGGATTTTTAAAACATTTACCGGGAATCGGTTCTGATGCGTGGTGTTTGCTTGATATTACAGATTTTTCTATTTTTGGAAATCCTGATAACAAACGCCCCTTCTTTGATTATCAAATGGGATCTTATTTCTCTGACCAGCCACTGTATTCACTGGAAAGTTTTTCTCGGACGATTATTCGACAACTCAGTACGGGAATGGTGCTCCTTAAAGTGACAGGACTTTATATACGTGGTGAGCATGCCATTACCTTATGGGGATGTGATTATGATGGTCAGACAGGTCTTGTTTCCCATGTGTATATTACTGATTCTGATGATCACCGTAAGGAATTACGACGTATGGCAATTTCCCCTTCTTCTTCTGGCCGGGGAGTGGAGATGCTGGATTATTATGTTGGTAATGATCGATTCGGTGGTTTAGCAGATGCAATTCTTTTATTTCCACCAGTGGAATTCAGTAAAACAAAATAAACTGTACGGAGGATAGATTTTATGGCACAGTTTGATGTGGTAAAGAAAAACTTGGAGAATCGTGGTTTTGCAGTTTCTTGTTTTGCAACTTCTGAGGAAGCTGTAGCCTACCTTGATTCCCAGATTGATGGCAAGACAGTGGGGCTTGGTGGTTCAGTAACCTTGAACACCCTAGGCTTGTACGAAAAGCTTGGTACACACAATCAGATGTTCTGGCACCAGCGGGTTCCTGACGGAAAGAACGTGAATGAAATCAAGGCTGCAGCTAATGGGGCTCAAATCTACATGTCCTCCATTAACGGCTTGGCAGAAACTGGTGAAATTATCAACATTGACGGAAACTGTAACCGTGTGGCGGCTATCTTGTACGGTCACGAAAAGGTCTATCTGGTGGCGGGACAAAACAAGCTGGCCAAGGACTACGATGCAGCACTGTGGCGAGCGAGAAACATTGCCGCCCCATTAAACACCAAGCGTCTAAACAGAAAAACTCCCTGTGCTGTCAAGGGCGACAAATGCTACGACTGTCGCAGTCCTGAGCGGATTTGTGCGGCCTTGTCCGTGTTGTGGACAAAGCCAAGCTCCTGTGACTACGAAATTATTCTTATTGAAGAAAACTTAGGCTTTTAGTTTTCAGTTTTCTGGGCGGCCTGCAAGCGTTTTTGGTATTCGCCTTCCATGGCATCATGCTGTGCTTCCAGTGTAGCCATGATTTTGTCGGCGGATGCCTGCTTGGGGTCGATTCCCCTGTCCTCAGGCTTTTCTCCCAAGCTGGCAATCACCTCGTTGCGGAATGATTTACAGTCAATGACAGGGCTTGCAGTCATGAGGATAACATCTTCGCATACCAAGTCGGAAAGCATGTCGTTGGGAGTTTCTGGATTGATTCTCAAGCAGTTTCCGTTGGTGGAAATCAGAAGCATTACGTCGAACATTCGCAGGTAGGAGTCAATTTCTCTCAAACCACGCTTTGTTTCAGGCTTTCCGGGGCGGTAACGTGTTCCGCTGGGGAATACCAGAATTGCCTGTCCTCGTCTTTTGGCTGCATCCATAGCTCGCATAGATGCCATGTTGATTTTACGACTTTTGGCTTCTTCTGCTGCTCGTTCCTCTGGGTCGGTGTAGGCAGCCAAGCTGCGGCTAGGATAAATAACAATGCGGGTAAAGCCTTCTGCCCAAGCCTTTACCATGGGGTTTTCTTCGTTGAGCTTCATTCCCGCCATGGCAACAATGCGACTGGACAAATCCTTACATTCGTCAGAATCGTGGTCAAGAAGGTAGCACAAAATAGGCAAGTCCAAGTTGCTGTAATGCTCCATCAAAATCAAACCACGCTTTCCTTCTTTTATTAGATTCAAGAATTCTACGAAATGCTCCCTGTTCATCAGCTGGGAACCAGGCAAGAGGTTGTCTTTCACCATGGAATCCATGATTTTGCGAGTGCCGGGATTCCACTCCTGATATACGTTGGTATCGTCAATCTTGTCTGCTGCTTGAGCTAGTCGAGCCAGCTCTCCAAAAAAATGCTTGTAACGTTCCCCTAATGACCTACTGTCCATACCATAAAACTCCTGTTGATATTTTTTACGTCTCTTTGCCCTTAAATCTACCCCCTATTCTTTCCTGTGTCAAGATTTTAGGATTTGGTAAAATATTTACTTTTTGGAGATATTTTTTTTTGTTGCCAATTAGGGGGGAGTGGGGTATAATGGAGATAATGAATGTGGAAGAATTTTGCTATAAGATTTACAAGCATACCTTTGCCCATGTTTTGCATAGTGGAATTTATGCCGCCCATGTCATTATCTGGATGAAGAAAAATCCCTTTAATGAAAATGAGCTGGAAGATGCATTCCATAAATTCGTTTGGGATACACCGCTTTCAAATCTGGACTTAAGTGTTATTGAAGATTCAAACATTGAGGATGGAATTATTGTTCTTGATGCTATTGAATCTTTTGGTGATGGAGAATCTATGCCAGAACGAGTCCCCTTCCATGAGGATATGCAAAAGATTCCCTATGAATGATTCTAATGAAAAAGGGTGAGTTGTAAAACTCACCCTTTTTTTTATGTACTTTCTCTGTAGAAATTATTCTGCTGTGGTGGCAGTTACCTTGGTGGTACTGTTTGAACCAGTTTGGCTTCCTACGGAAAGGTAAAGCTCGGCAGGATTCAGCTCCAAGTCAGTGGAGAAGGTGAACTCAGCAAGCTCGCTGCTGTTGCCCAGCTTGTCGGTGGCGAAAACCTGCAGCACGTGGGAGCCTGTTTCAGGAGCAGTGATTGGTGTGTTAGCATCGTAGCGGGCGAATTCTGCTCCGTTCCAAGACAGGTAGATGGCATCAACACCAGACAAGGCATCCTGGGCTGAAAGAGAAATCTTTGTAAAGGGACTGATGTACTGAACACCGTCTGCTTCTACTGGTGGAACATCAATGTCGATGTGCACAGAAGGAGCGGTGTTATCAAGATAAACGTAGGCACCCATGGTTTCAGATGCATTTCCTACGTAGTCCACGGCATAGCCTTCTGCATATACAGCTCCATCCTCTCTATCAGTCAGGTAGATAAAGCCCTTATCCAAAACATTGTCCATTTCTCCAGTTCCTTCGATATCCAGATAAATGAACTCAGTACCAGACAGCTTATCCTCGCCAAAAAGCTGGATTCCTGTTTGGTTTGTTACATACACCACACCATCCTCATCGGTGTGTACAGGGCCTTCAATCAGAAACTTAATGGTAGGTGCAGTTCCGTCTACAATACCTGTGTAGGACTTGGTGTTGCTTACGGTTCCCCATACATCTTGAGTTGCCCAAGCCAGAGTGAACTGGCCTTCTTCGTCCAATGCTACGGGAGCAGTGTATTCTGTTGACTCTCCTGAATTGTAAGTGTAGTAGATTGAGCCTGTGTTAGGATTCCAGTTTTCTGCCTCCAAGCGGAATTCTGTTCCCAAAGGAATATAATCAATGCGTCCGTTATTCCAAACCTTGCGAACAGGTGCAGAGTCTTGAGCTGCCACTGTAGCAAGAACCAGTAATGCCCCAGCAATACCGAGGATTCTTTTCATCTTCGACCTCCAGATTTATCTGTTTTTTCTAGTATTTTTAGTATATAGGGAAAATCTAATATATGGAAGTAGAAAGAAATGGAGATTTAGCTCACCTTTCCAATGGCGCCATTTTCCGCTATACTCATGCCATGGCTGGATTTTACGAAGATTATGACGTGGCCGTTGTTGGTGGCGGTCATGCAGGAATAGAAGCTGCTCTGGCAGCAGCAAAGATGGGGCTTAAAACCATCCTCATTACACAAACCATTGATTCCATTGGACGAATGTCCTGTAATCCTTCTATTGGTGGTATTGCCAAGGGAAATATTGCCCGTGAGGTGGATGCCCTTGGTGGAGTAATGGGCCATTTGATTGACGCTTCCATGATTCAGTTTCGGCTTTTGAACAAAAGTCGTGGGCCTGCAGTTCAAGCTCCTCGTGCTCAGGCTGATAAATTGCTGTATTCTCAGCTGGCTCGACAAATGATAGAAAAACAGCCGGGGCTTACCCTTTTGCAGGACACGGTGGTGGACTTGGAGGCTGTGGAAAGTACTGAGCTTTTGCCTCCAAAGGCTGAGTCAAATCCAGATAAGGAGCAAGAACCGCTGCCAGGCCAACGATTGGGCTCTTCTGCTGTGGCCGATGGCAAATTCAGGCTTAAGCTGGTGGCAGTGGTAACGGAGCGGGGACGGCGAATTCCCGTGCGGTCTGCAATTTTGACCACAGGCACCTTCTTAGGCGGCAAGATTTTTATTGGAAACTACGATGCCCCCTGCGGACGACTGGGAGAGCCAGGCACTCAGGGAATTACCGAAGCACTGAATCGACTGGGCTTTACCACAGGCCGCCTGAAAACAGGTACGCCGCCACGAGTGTTGAAAAGCTCCATCGATTTTTCTCAGCTGGAGGAACAGCCTGGCGACACAGAGATTATTCCCTTTTCCTTTGACAACGAAACGGTGGAGCGACCCATGGTGAGCTGTCACTTGGTGTACACCAACGAGGAAACTCACCAGCTGATTCGAGGAAATATTGGCAGTTCTCCCTTGTACAGTGGAAAAATCAGCGGGGTGGGGCCACGATATTGTCCTTCCATCGAGGATAAGGTAATGCGGTTTGCTGAACGGGAGCGTCATCAGCTATTTGTAGAGCCAGAAGGCTTGACCACCGACGAAATGTACATCAACGGATTTTCCTCATCCTTGCCAGAAGAAATTCAGGACAAGTTTATGCGAACCTTGCCAGGCTTTGCAGATGCGGTGATGAGTCGTCCTGGATATGCAGTGGAATACGATTTTATTGATCCAACTCAGCTATTTCCTTCCTTGGAGACAAAGCTGGTGGCAGGACTTTTTACTGCGGGGCAAATCAATGGAACCTCTGGCTACGAGGAAGCTGCGGGACAGGGCTTGGTGGCAGGAATCAACGGAGCCTTGTATGCTAAAAGCCACCGAGAATTGTGCGGGCCACTTCAGAGTGCTGATAACAACGAGTTGGTCAAAGCAGTGCCTTCCTACCAGCCCCTAGTTTTGGAGCGAAGTGAAGCCTACATCGGCGTACTCATTGACGACCTAGTGACACTGGGAACTCGTGAGCCCTATCGAATGTTTACTGCTCGTGCAGAATACCGACTGAAGCTGCGTCATGATACTGCTGATATCCGCCTTTGTGAAAAGGGCTATCAGGTGGGTTTGAATCCAGCGTGGAGGTTCCAGCGAGTGCAGGAAAAATTGGCTTTGCAGCAGGAAATCATTGCACTTTTGGCAAAGAATCCCAAGGCTCAAAATCCAGGCTACCCAGAAGCAATTTGGGATGCAGCTCTCATCGATATAAAATATCAGCACTACATCGATAAGCAGGATCGTCGTGTGGAAAAAATGCATCGCATGGAGCACGCCCGCATTCCTGCAGATTTTGACTACGGTGCTATTCCTTCTCTTTCTGCAGAATCCCGCCAAAAGCTGGAGCGAGTGCGTCCCACTACCTTGGGGCAAGCCAGCCGAATCTCTGGTATTAGAAACTCCGACATAATGCTGTTGATGGTGTACTTGAAATAAAAAAAAAGCCGGTGCAAGATGAAGTGATCTTCAAATTGCATCGGCTTTTGTCTTTAAGAGCTTTTTTACTGGTACTCAGCTACGGTAGAAGCAAAAATCTCCTTGATTTGGTCAACAGTCAATACATTGGCTCGAACTAAGTCAAAGCACTGCTCTGAAACAGACTTGTTGAAGAACAATAAGTCGTCGGTGCTGATGGAAACACGGATTCCAGCTTCTACAATCTTTTTGATGGGATGCTCTTCCAAGCTCTTGGCTGCTCCCAGCATGACGTTGCTTTCTGGGGTAATGTTCAAGCGGGTGTTTCTGTCCTTCAAGAACTGTAGCACAGCATCATCCTGAGCGGCTCCAATTCCATGCTGAACCTCTTCCAGCTCAAAGAATTCTACAAACCGACGTACAGATTTGGCATCGGAGAATTCTCCTACGTGGGCCTTTCGCTTAATACCCAGCTTTCCAGCCAGCTTGAAGATTTTATCAAAGTCTTCAATGCCGTCTTCTACCTCTGGGCCGTACAAATCAATGCTGTTGAAAAGACCGCTTTCCAAGCAGATGGGAGCCCATTCTCGGATTTTATCAATACCAAAGGTTTTTCCCATGCCCAGCTCTGGACGGAAATTAATTTTATTGGTGAACCTATCCTTTACTTCCTGAACCATTTTCAAAAAGTTGTCTACGCCACCACAGTGAATAACAAATCCAATATCAATGCTTCCTTCCAACACAGTAACACCATCTGCTACGGCATCGGTGAGGGAAAGAACCAGTAAGTCGGTTACATCTTTCATGGTCTTTGCACGAGGGCGAGTAAAGTTGCCGATAATCTCGTGCATTTCCCCAAGACCATTCATCTTGCGGGGAAAATTCGGAATGTAAAAACCTGCCCATGGAGCATAAGATGCATATCTCATTCCCAAGTTCAAATGGTTGTGTGCATCAATTTTAGGGAGTGAGATAAAATCTGACACTGACATCATAAAATTCTCCTAATTCCATTCAATTATCGGCAAGAACAGCAAAAATCCCTACCGAAACTCTTTCTCAAGCTGTATCCTTGAAAAAGAGTTCCCGCAGATTTCGATTTATGACAGCAAAACCTTTTCTAGTTGGTTTACCAATTCTTCAAAGGTTTTTAGTGCTGCACGTACTGGCTCTGGAGATTCCATGTCCACGCCAGCAACTCGCAATGCTTCGATGGGATAGCGGGAACCACCAGACTTCAGGAAGGCAAAGTAATCTTCCCGCTCCTTTTGACCACCTTCGGTAACACGGCGAGCCAGTGCCAGAGAGGCTGAAATACCTGTGGCATACTTGTACACGTAGAAGGCTCGGTAGAAGTGGGGAATGCGTAGTCCCTCCAAATCACTTACCTCTTCAAACTCCATGGTGGGGCCAAAATAGTCCACCAAAAGCTGACGATAGGTAGAACGAAGTGTGTCCACGGAAAGGGGTGTGCCAGATTCCACCAGCTGATGGGTTTTCATCTCGAACTCAGCGAACATGGTTTGGCGGTACAGGGTGGCCAGAATGTCGGAGGCACGATTGGCCAAGAGGTAGGCCTTCATTTCCTGGGTTTCTGCCTTGTCTAGCAGATACTGGAACACCAGCTGCTCGTTGAAGGTGGAGGCAACTTCTGCTTCAAAGATGGTGTAGTCGTACTGCATGAAGGGATTTGACCGAGAGGAATAGTAGGAGTGCATGGAGTGGCCGCCTTCGTGGGCCATGGTGTACAAGTCCCGCAATACGTCCTTCTTGTAGTTCAGCAGGATGTAGGGATAGCCTACAAAGCCGCCGGAAGAAAAGGCTCCTGAATCCTTGCCCTTGTTTTCGTAGCGGTCGCACCAGCCACCTAAAAGACCGCCGCAGAGGGTGTCGGTGTATTCCTTGCCCAAGGGAGCCAGTGCCTGACGGAGGATTTCCACGGCTTCTTCGTAGGGGATGGAGGTTTTAACGCTGCTTACTAGGGGCACGTACACATCATAGTGACGAAGCTTGTCCAGACCCAGCACTCGGCGGCGCAGGTCGTAGTAGCGGTGGAGGGTAGGCAGGCTTTCCCGCACAGCTGCAATCAGGTTGTCGTATACTGATTCAGGCACCTTGTCGGGGAACAGGGCCATGGCTCGGGCAGAGGAATAGCCTCGGCTTCGGGCTTCAAAAATATCCTGGTTCACGCTTCCTTCGTACAAGGCGGCGATGGTGTTTTTGTGACCGTCAAAGCCCTTGTAGAACTGGCGGTAGGCAGTTTCTCGCACCTGTCGGTCTTGGTTTTCCAGCAGCATGGAATAGCTGGAATGGCTCAGGGGGATTTCGCCTTTCGCTGTTTTTACGGTGCCAAAATCCAAGTCTACGTCAGTAAGCATGGAAAAGGCCTTGTCAGCAGTGCGGCTTGATTCGCTTTGCAGGGCAAGAATCCGCTCTTCCTTTTCGCTCAAAATGTAGGGCTTGAGACGCAAAAGCTTTTTCAACCAAATGCGGTAGTCGTCAAAGCTTTTGTCTTCAATCCAAGCGGTAATTTTTTCTTCTGGAATGGCTTGGATTTCTGGGGTCAAAAAGCTCAAGCGTGCATCGGCAGCAGAAGCCACCATGATGTAGCGGCTCTTTTTTTCTTGAAAAGCACTTTCACCAGCGTCACCAGCGGAAAGCAGAAAGGCGTAGTGACCAACCAACTCGGAAATCTGACTCATTTCGCTGAGCTTGGTGATGGCAGCCAAAAGATTTTCCGCTGAATCTCCCAGCTTGCCTTTAAAAGCTTCGATTTCTAAGGAAAGGGGCTGGATTTTTTCCAATGCAGCTTCCCATTCAGCATCTGACTTGAACAGCTGGCTCAAGTCCCATTTATCGTTCTGTGGAATTTCGTTTCTTGTAGGAATTTTTATTTCGCTCATAGATATCAGTATAACACTTTTTTCATTGGTCGCCAACGAGGGACATTTTAAGAGCATGATAAAAGAGATAAGTTTCAAGGTTTTGTCTCCTGTTCCGATAATGATTTTATGGGTATCTCTCAAATTATGAGTACGAGTATGGCTGTTCTCCTGAATCCTGCGGTGATTTTTGTTACCGTTGGGGTGATTCTCTACCTGAACTTTGTAAATTACGTGGTGCGGTATCGGAAAAAGGCACCAAAGGTAAAGAAGAAGAAGGTGATTGCAGCAGCTCCCGCTCCTGCCGAGGAAGGCGCTGGCGAGGAGGAATAAGCTTTTTCCTTTTGGAAAGGGAAAGTCGCTTTGTTTTTATGCCTTTTAGGGTAACTGTACCTTGTTTTTTTAGCTGATGAATGAGTGAGATATAATCCTGTGGTTCGTAGATGGCTACAGGATTTTTTTTATTTGCCTGCACTTTCAATTCATGGGCTGCTTGCTCCACTGTAAACCTATTGCGATTCTTTTTAATGAATTTCACTGTTTCTTCTATATCATACGCTCGTGTATCCAGCTTGTGGCCAGCTTCCTGGGCATCGCAAAAATCGCAGCCACTACAAGACGTTTTCTCTCCACCCAGGGCATCCAGCAGTACCTGACGACGGCAGCAATTTCCCAGAGCAAAATCTCCCAAAACTCGGCCACGGCTACCTTTCTCGTGAGCCAGGGATTTTTCTGCATCCTCTGGGGACCACAGCAGAATAGCCTTGGTGGGGCTTCCATCTCGGCCCCCACGTCCCGCTTCTTGAATATAGGCTTCTGCTGTGGGTGAAACCTCCAGATGAATGACGGTGCGGATGTCGCTTTTGTCAATTCCCATGCCAAAGGCACAGGTACAGCAGAGGATGGCGGACTTGTGGGGAAAGAACCATTGCTCCGTGGCAGTTTTTTCTTCTTTTGTGAGGCCAGCGTGATAAAACTTTACCTCGTCTGCAGGGAAAATCTCTCGGAAAAGTCGGGCGGTGGATTCGGACTTGGCTCTGGTGCCACAAAAGATAATCATGGGGCGCTGTTCTTGGGTGGCCAGCCGCAGAGCCATTTTTTCTTTTATGCCGGTATATACTACAGAATAGTGGATGTTCTGGCGGTCCGAGGTGCTTTTCATTAGGTAAGGTGGCTGGCCTGCAAAGAGGATTTCTGTAACACGTTGCAGTACTGGTGGTGAAGCGGTGGCGGTAAAGGCGGTGATGATGGGAATCTTCAGTTTTTCCAGCACGGTGCCAAGGCTCAGGTAGGAGGGGCGGAAGGTGTCTCCCCACTCGGAAACACAGTGGGCTTCATCAATGGCGGCGTGAACAATATTGTAGGTGGCCAGCTGTTCCAGCAGTTTTTCTGATTGCAGTACCTCTGGGTTTGCCAAGATGATTTTTGCTCCTGCATCCAGCCGCCGAAAATTTTCTGCTCGTTCCTCTGGTGTTTGCTGGCCACGAAAAAGCACAGCTTCGAGCCCCGCCTGCTGGATGCGACGGAGCTGGTCTGACATGAGGGCCAACAAGGGATAGATAATGAGGGTTCTACCAGAAAGCAGCTGAGATGGCACCATAAAACACATGGATTTTCCCGCTCCTGTGGGGAGCAGTACCACCTGTTTGCCCTTGTTCAGGACATCATCCTCTGGTGGGCTTTCTGGTACAGCTTCACCTTCAGTCTGTTGGTGAGGCTGGGAATAAGCCAGGGAGCGGTATCGTTCCTCGCACTCCATGATGTTGGCAATTACCAGCCGCTGCCAGGGATACAAGGATGGCACACCAAACACATCCTGAGCAACAGCCACCGCAGGATCCCGCTCCACAGGTGTCAATTCTTCTTCATCAAAAAAATCAAAAGCATCCATACCTTTATTATAGGGTTGAAGGTGGGAAAATTTGACAGGTTTTGGGAAAAATTGTGGGAAAAAAGGTTTGAGTTTCTTCCTAATCCCAGCTGGCTCGTCCATCCTCTGTAATGGGAATGAAATCTCCAAGGTAGGTTGGTTGTGCGTTTCCTGCCACTAAAAAGAAGGATTTTACTCTAGCAAGGCTTTCTCTCAGATGCCAGCTTATGTGGGTTTCCTTGGAAAATGGGGTAATTTCCTTTGCTTCGTAGCCGATGGCATCTAATCCTAGCTTTCGGGCAATGTAAACAGCTCTTGGTAGATGAAATCCTTGGCTCACAATGATTACATCCTTAACAAGAAAAACATCTCGTCCCCGATACATACTCTCATAGGTGGAAAATCCTGCATGATCCATGAAAATATCCTGATCTGGGATGTGATGCATCAGTTTGATGTAGTTTTTGATGGCATTTACTTCATCGTACTCCCTTTGCCCGTGGTCGCCTGAAATAAGCACCTTGTCTGCCAGCCCTTGGTGATATAATTCCATTGCTCCTTCCACTCGGTCTCGAACAACCAGAGATATAGCACCACTATCATAAACACGAGCTCCAAGAATCATAGCACATTGGCGAGAAGAAATTTGGTCAACTTCTTGAAAGATGTATTCTTTGGTAAAGTTAAGAATGTACCAGTTGATACCTACAACCGCCAAAAAGCAAACTCCTCCGCAAAGTAAAACTCCTAGAAAAAATAGTTTCAAGCATTTTTTGAAGCGGTTGTGTGGGGCTGTCTTCATTTCTTCCTACCGATCCATAATAGTGATTTCTACTCGGCGGTTGCGAGCCTTGCCTTCTTCCGTGGTGTTGGGGGCCAGGGGTTTTTCGGCACCAAAGCCTTGGGTAAAGATTTGGTGAGCGTGACGGACTCCCAGCTGCACCAGGTATTCTGCCACAGATTTTGCCCGCTCCTGGGAAAGCTTAAGTCTGGCCCCCGCAGTGCCGGCTAGGGCAGTGTGGCCGCTTACCATCAAGTCATTGTCGGGGAATTGCAACAAAATGTCTGCAATTTTTTGGAGCTTTACCTTTTCGCTTTCCATCAAGATGGCTGAATCGGCCTTGAACTGGATATTTTCGATGCTGATGGTGAGGCCATCCTCATCCTTGCGGAGGGAAACGTCCTCAAGTCCCAAGTCCTGAATGGACTGCTGAACTTCGGCCAATTTATCTACAGAAGGCGTCACAAAATCAGTAACCTCAGCCTGAGCAATACCTTGGAATTCGTAGGTGTTGCCAAAAACTGTTTCAATCAAAATGCGGAAATCCTCGTTGTAGTGAGAAAGGGCTCCCTTTTCGTTGTCCCAGTACAAGGTCTGATGAGAATAGCCCATGGTGGTGGCTGGCAGGTCGGAGGTGAGGCTGGCCTTGTTTTTGACTCTGGGACTGTCGTAGTAGATATTGTATCGCACCTCGATGACGTGGAGGGTTCGGCCTTCTTCTTCCACAGTGCCAGTGTAGGTGTAGCGGGCAGAAAAGGGCACAATCCACGGCTCTGGAATGTCAAAGCTACGGCGAAGGTCGTGGGCTTCGTGTCCTTCGGCTGTCCAAGATTCTCCTACCTGTACATCTTTGTCAGGGAAAACTGGCACGTCACGAACTACTGGCATAAAATATGTTTTTTCTATGTCGTAAAAGCCCAGTTCATCCCGCATAAACACGCTGAGGTATTCTTCGCCCCACACAGGAATCTCGTTTTGCCGTCCGCTGGTGCTTTCTGTCACCATAAATACGGCCTCGTGCTGGGCGGAATTTCCTTCCACCTTGGTGACCTTTGCAGAAATGCGGTTTACCACCTCTGCGTAGTGGGAAAAGTTATTGTTGAAGAACACATTTTCTTGAACAGATGAAAGAATGCGATAGGATTCACCTTCGGTATACTTGTAGCGAAATCGTTCAGCTAAAGCTGGTGCAAGGGAAAGTACAAGAATAAGGGCAAGCAACAAAAGCTGTTTGCCGAGAAAAAGCTGATTTTTTTTCATGGTTCCTCCTAAGGTGGACAAGGCTGGGTAGGCGGATTTTTGACTTTTAATCAAATTGTACTGCTTTGAAAATCCTAGACCTTGACCATTCTTTACATTATTAATATATCATTAAGACTTGGAACGTTACAATGCTTGAATATATTCGTAATCTTGACAGAACTGGAATGGACATGGGGCTTATTGCCTTGTTTTTTGCTGCTTGCTTTCTGTGCGGTATGCTGGGAGTGGGAATTGGACGACTGGTGGGCAAGGTAAAGGAAGGACGGAGCCGAAAGGATGCAGTGCGTCGTTCCAAGGCCGTGATTTCTGGTCAGGTGGTGGAACAGCTGGCTCCCTTGCTGCCTGATTTCCCCTGCTCTGTGAAAGACGCAAAGTTTTTGGGACAACCAATAGATTATGTGGCCTTTGTTTCAGACAAAAAGACGGGACTTATTGATGAAGTGCTTTTTATAGAAGTGAAAACTGGTGGCAGCACCCTTTCTGCCAGAGAAAAATCCCTGAAAAAAGCCATACAGCAGGGACGAGTACGATACGTGGAGTGGCGGGGGTTAAGTTAGGAGGGGACACCCCTCTACTCAGAAGCGGTGCAAGGGGCTACGATGTCTTGCCCCTTGTCCCTTCTAACACCTCCAGAAGTGATTCATTTGGTTAAGCTCAGTACTACATCTAGTGGGAGAGACGTACAAAGTTGAATTTGGTCTAAAGGTAAACCTAAAGACAACATTGCTTTTGCCGTCTCCAAAGCTTTTTCGTAGGCTCCACGTTCCAGGCCTTGTTCAAGACCTTGTTGCAGGCCAGCTTCAAAGCCCTGTTCTTTTCCCTGACGGAACCAGTCAAATTCTTTCTGTCGTGCGGCGATGTAGTCGGTAAATCCAACCTCAATAGTTTTCAGCTCTTCCACCATTTTATCCAGCCTCCTCGTAAAGTCATTT
>JAFYWB010000016.1 GCA_017549025.1 Treponema sp. | reverse complement strand
TATCATTATTTACAGAAAAATGTTTCTCCCGGGGTTCTTAGGGGCAGGAAGCCCCTAAGCAGTGCTGGGGGAATGGGAGGTTTTAGGAGGGAAAACCCACCGCTTCTGAGTAGAGGGGGTGTTCCCTCCTAACTAAAGGAGACATTACATGACACTGGCACTGAAAATGGCGGATTTAGAATACGATGCATATGAAAATGGGTTCGATAGAGGCCATGAAGCCGGACTCCAATTTGGTCTCCAACAAGGTCTCAAGCAAGGAATTGAGCAAGGAATTGAACAAGGGCTAGAGCAAGGAATTGAGCAAGGGTTGAAACAAGGAGCCTACAAAAAGGCTCTGGAAACAGCAAAACAACTCCTTTTCTACGGTGATTCCCCAGAAAAGGTTGCCATTTGTACCAGTCTCCCACTGGATGTGGTACAAAGTCTGTCCATTGACTCGTCAAAGGGTGTTTCCTCCTAACTCTACCCGTGATATACTGACTCCATGGATTTAGAAACATTGCAATTTAGGGCACGAACCATGCAGCGGATTCGTGAGTTTTTTATTCAGCGGGGCTACTTGGAGCTGGACACTCCAGCTTTAAGCTCCCATCTCATTCCCGAAAGCTGTCTGGAGGTGTTCCGTACCGAATACATTCACCCTAGCACCCAGGAGGCCACCCCCTTGTATCTGGTGCCATCTCCAGAAGTTCACATTAAGCCCCTTATTGCCCGCCATAAGGTCAGCGTTTTCCAGCTTTCTAAGTGCTACCGAAACTTGGAGTCCTGTGGTCGCATTCACAGTCCAGAATTCACCATGCTGGAATATTACACCGTAAATGCCGATTACATGGACACAGCAGCCCTTACCGAGGAGCTTTTTAATTTTTTGCTACCACCACCTGCTGCTGACCGAGACGATTTTGCCTATCTTCGGCCTCCATTTTTGCGGCTGACCATGGACCAAGCCTTTTTTCAATATGCGGGATTCTACCTTTCTTCCTGCACCACACCCCAGCAGCTGGCAGAACAAGCCCGAAAGCTAGGCATTTATGAACCAGAGGACAATGCCTTTGACAGCTGGCCCTGGGATGACCTGTACGAACTGATTTTGGTACAATGTGTGGAGCCCCAGCTGCCCAAGAATAAGCCAGTGCTATTGATGGACTATCCTGCTCAGGTTCCCTGCCTTGCTCAGGATGTACCAAATCCAACAGGAGCTACACCTTTGTGGAAGCAGCGTTGGGAATTGTATGTAGCTGGAGTGGAGCTTTCCAACTGCTACAGCGAGGAAACAGATCCAGAAAAAATCCGTAGCTACTTCCAGCAGGAAGGCCAAGTAAAAGAAAAATCCGCCCGCATTCCCCATGCCATAGATGAAAACTACTGGAAGCATTTCCAAACCTTCCCCACCTGCTCTGGCAATGCCATGGGGGTAGACCGCCTTATTGCCCTTCTCCAAGGCCGCACCACCATCGAAGGAGTTTTGCCGTGAATAAAGAACTCTTGCACCAGTCCATTGTCCAGCACATCAGCCTCACCTTTGCCAGAAGCGGTGGAGCTGGCGGGCAAAACGTGAACAAGGTGAACACCAAAGTTCATGCCACCTTGAGCCTGACTGCCATCCAAGGTATCACGGAGGAGGAGCGAGATTTCCTTCGGAAAAAGCTGGCAGCCATCATCAACAAGGAAGACTGTATCTTTGTAGACGTGGATCAAGAGCGCTACCAAGAACGGAATCGAGCCCTGGCATTGGAGCGACTGGAAAACCGCATTATCAACGCACTGAAAATCCCCAAGAAGCGGCTAAAGACAAAGCCCACCAAGGCATCCCAAGAACAAAGACTCAAGCTCAAACGGCTAAAATCCGAGTTAAAGCGGAACAGGGGCTGGAGGGGATAAGCCACACTCCCCCTCCCACACAGATTTTTTTAAACGCGCTTTGCTTCCCTACGATTGTGCTGTATCATTGAGAAAACAACAGCATATCGAAGCTGACCATCGTGAATGGTGTGGTGGAGCGCTGCGAGAAAACCGTGGCAGGGCGAACTGTCATTCCTGAAGGAGTGACACGAATTGGGGAGGCGGCCTTCGCTCCCCGAAACAGACGCAGAAAGTTCAGGGGGAGGATGTGCGTAACTACGCCTACAACGAGTACATCGACTGAGAGGGGGAATACCGGGTGGAAGCCGACTTCGATTTTGTCACACAAGTCATAATCGCCCAAAGCATCACCCATATCCACAGCAAGGCTTTTGAGGACTTGGACAATCTGGAGTCAATAGTCTTTCCCGACACCTACCCTTCTGCGTTTACGATTCCTTCGACTTAGGTGTCGTTTGGGAGGAGCACTTCGATTACGAGACCCGGGAATACCTCTATAAACTGCCGGACGACAGATGGATGAGGTAGAGTGGCAAAACTCCCCATCCCGGCAATTGAGGATGGGGAGCATTTTGAGTTGCCTTTATCTACAGTGGTACGAAAAAACTGGTGCAGTTGTCACAAGGACAGCCGCACCAGTCTAGGCCTTCAAGAGCAAGATTTAACTCCCGCAGGATTACAGCTCCGGCAGATACTTCTCCTTGAAGGCCTCGTAATGCGCTTTCAGTGCAGCATCACCTGATTTCAGCGCCGCTTCCACCCAGTCGTCAATGCAGATGCAGTGGATTCTTTGCTGAATCCCCGCAGGACACTTTTCCTTTGCCGACTCCACCGCTTCTTTCAAGTCCTCACGGAATTTTGGGAACACGAAGAACACAGTATGCTGATGGGTCCCAGCATAAAGGATGTTCCGCCACAGCTGGTAATCTGCGGCAAAGGTCTCTTTGTCAATGCTTATACCGTGCTTCGCCAGCCTGTCCTTGTAGATTGTCTCGAATTTCTCCTGATGCCGCTCGTCGTCCTTCATGACAGAAAAGTCTGGCTCGGAATACTTGAACTCAAAGGACAGGGGTTCCTTAGTATCGGTGGTGCAGTAGAAGTCGAACTGGGTTCTCTCGTTTTCATCCACAATCCTTTCAAAGGTCTGCTCTTCAAGCTTTGCTCCACGCACTGCATCAGGACAAGATTTCTTGATGTACTCCAGCAGTATGCCCCTTTCCAGCAGGGGAACCATAAAATTGAGGCACATGGCCTGGGAGGAATTCAGATGACCAAAGGAAGGATGCAGGGGAATTGAGTCTGCCTTTTTGTTCAGGGCATCACTGAAAGCTCCATCAATAAGATTCCTCTTTTCCTGTCCCACAGGCAGGATGCGGGCGTACTCATTACACCGCCACACACCAGACCTCTCAATCTTAATGGTATCCTTCTTGTAGCCCACCAAATGCTTCAGCAATGTAGCCCGCTTTCGGTTCCATTTCTTGTAGCGCTCAATCCAGTTGGGATTCAAATCCTCCAGCTTCAGCTCCTTCAAGTCAATCTCGTTGCCCTCAATCATGTTGGGGACATTCAGCTTGAAGTACTTGCCATCCTGCTCAACCATGTAGGAAGAAGTCTTTGTTCCTGATGCGATTTTCATCAGCACCTTGCACTCTCCCATCCTTAGCCTCCTTTGACGATAAAATCAATCTCCAAACAGAATACCAGCATGAACACAACTGTTCAATACTAGCATCCTGTTTTACTCAAAACTGATGGGTGGCTATATCCCGCTCATGTCCGTGTCATAGCATACAGGACAAGCTCGTATTTATTTTCTCCTGCAGGAACAAGGCCAATGCGGTAACAGAGGCCATACCTATTCACCGTCTTGGAAGAGGAATTCCATGCGTCATCCAGCGACTTTGCGTTCTGACGGTTGGTGGAATACACCTTCCAGCCGCCCTCGGTGACGTAGAAGCCATCACCCTTTGACTTGAGTTTGAGCGACATGGCGTAAGTCTCTACCAACAAATTACTATTCTTTAAATCCTTCCAGCCATCGATTATGTCATACAGCCCGTACTCGTCATAGCCAGTCTCCGCATACCTGTATCCTTCGTCGAAGGTATCCTTCCAGCCGTCGGGACCTATATCATCAGAAAAACCAAAAAGACCTTCCTTGAAAGCCATGGAACTTACTTTGAAGGTCTTGTATTTAGACACCACCTCTACAGGTGGCTCCTCCTCAGTTATAGTAGTAAAGTCTGGTAAATATTTTCTACCTACAGACCTATAGGAATAAAAGTCATGAAGACTTCTTTTACCTTGGTCATAATAACTAGCTCTCAACAAGAACTCTTCAGCCTCATAAACAATGTGAAACACAATGCTTATGGCTCCATACCCCAACTTGGTCTCATCTAGAACACTCCGAAAGGTATCTTGAACTTCCTGCGGGTAATTCTCAAAATGGTTTGGGGAAGCAAAAATACCATCACGAACAGTAAGGGTATACACCTCAAGGTCTCCAGAATAATACGGATTACCGTCAAATGTACACTTGATGTCACTGGTGGTGTAACTTCCATAAAAAAAATCATATTTATGGCTATACGACACATCCAGCCGAGATAAACTATTCTCAGCAATTAGTTCCCGCTTTCCTTCTTCCCAAGCAGGGAACGAAACTTCATACTTAGATGGATTGGACGGATTAGTGGAAACATACCCTACAATCCTATCGTATGTGTCAGAACCTGAGAGGACGTAAATATTATCATCAACACTCTCAGTAGGAGTGTTTGCCGTTTCAGTTGTTCCAGAAGACGTAAGACATCCCATAAACATCAACGTAAAACACACCACCACCAGCACAAGCCCCACCTTGCAAAAACCCGCATTCAGCTTACAAGCCATAATCCATATCCTCCATAATTCGATTTTGCACTGGAGAGAAGGCGCAACTCCTCCTCCAAGATTGACCTTCGGGAAGCTAACTGGTATCCTATAGTCGCTACACAGAGGACGACAGATGACTCACCTGAAGGTCAAAATCAAATATGTTCTTTACTCATATTTGATTTTGTGATATGTATATCATGGTTTGATTCATTTGTCAACAACGATTAGAATTTTTACAGGTGGAGACGATGAAGGCCATGGACATGACCCAGGAAGAATTGCAGCTACGTATAGAAGAGGGAATAAGCCAGCGGTATTCCCAGTTCGAGGGGCTTCTCAACGGAGA
Organism: Treponema sp.; assembly: GCA_017549025.1. Classification (GTDB taxonomy): domain Bacteria; phylum Spirochaetota; class Spirochaetia; order Treponematales; family Treponemataceae; genus Treponema_F. The sequence goes on along the minus strand of JAFYWB010000016.1, from coordinate 32,381 downwards.
GGAATTCCATCCCTTCCGGGAGCTGTGCATGGAGATGGCCTCCAATCCTGAGCTTTTGGGACACGTGAAATTCTGCAACGACCTCTTCCACATCCCCCCGGTCAAGACCTTCCTGCTGTACTACCGGGATCGGCTCCAGCCACTGGTGGACAGCAGCCTGCGGGGACTCAGCGGGGAGGACATGGAAAACAGGACCAGGATGCTCAAGCGTTCCATGGGAGCCTTCTGGGGAGCCGTCTTTAAAGGAGCCCTGGGCTACCAGACCTCCCAGACCGTCACCGTCTCCCTAAAAGACCCCCTCCCTGTCTCCACCGCCAGCTACTTCATCAAGAGCCACGAAGGGTAAAAGGGTCAATCCCCGCCATTACCAGCCGGAGTCGTTCCCGCTATACTAGTTGCAGGAGGTGCCCATGACCCTTGTGATACAAAATGCCGACCAGAATTTGTTGTCTATGCTCGATGCAATCAACAAGATGCGGCCGCAACCATACACCTATTTTCAGGACGATGACTTTTCCGACGAGTTCATTGCTTCCATCAGGGAGGGTGAGGCGGAGCTCTCGCAACAAAAAGCAAATGGCACCTTAGAAACCTTTTCCTCCGCCAAAGATGCCTTTGCCTGCATTGTATGAAATACAAAATTTTCCTTACTACTCGGTTCAAAAAGGATGCCAAAAAGCTTTCAGAGCAAGACAGATAAGCCACTATCGAAATAATTGACCGCTTGGCAGCCGGGGAAACACTTGAGCCAAAATACAAGGACCACCCATTGACCGGAAAACTAAAAGGCTATCGTGACTGCCACATACAACCAGACTGGCTGCTCATCTATCAATATCACCACGAGGGGCTGTACCTCTACTTGACCCGCACCGGCTCACACTCTGACCTGTTCTAGTCCCCATCCCAGCACCAAGCCCCCCGCCATTGCCAGCCAGAGCCGTTCCCGCTATACTGTAAGGAAGAGTTGACTTCATTTTCAGAATTCAGCCTGAAATATCTATGATTTACTGAGGAGTTTCCTGTGGAAGTTCGTGTTCGTTACGCTCCCTCCCCAACGGGGATGCAGCATATTGGTGGTGTTCGTACCGCCCTATTTAACTATCTTTTTGCCCGTGCCAACGGAGGCAAGTTCATTTTGCGTCTGGAGGATACTGATCGAACCCGCTATGGCGAGGAATATGTGCAGAATCTTTATGACACCATGGCTTGGCTTGGCATTGAATGGGATGAGGGAGGAGAAAAAGGAGGAGAGTTCGGCCCCTACGTTCAGTCTCAGCGGTTTGACCTGTACAAAAAGTATGCCCAAGAATTGGTGGAAAAGGGACAGGCTTACTACTGCTTCTGCGATGCCGAACGCCTTGACAGAATTCGCTCCATTCAGACCATGAACAAGATGCCTCCTGGATATGACCGCAATTGTCGCCATCTGACAGAAGAAGAAATCAAAGCAAACCTGGAAGCTGGTAAGCCCTACGTTATCCGATTGAAGGTTCCCATGGAGGGGGTAACCCGCTTTAAGGATGCCTTGTTGGGTGACATTGAATGGAAGAACGAGGACATTAACCCCGACCCCGTTCTGCTGAAAAGCGACGGCTTCCCCACCTACCACCTGGCCAACATCGTAGACGACCACTTTATGAAAATTACCCACGTTATGCGTGCCCAGGAATGGATTCCTTCCACTCCACTCCACGTACTGATGTACCAGGCCTTTGGCTGGGAGCCACCACAGTTCTGCCACCTTCCCATGGTTATGGGTCAAGACGGACAAAAGCTTTCCAAGCGCCACGGAGCCACCAGCGTCAACGAATTCCGAGCACGAGGCTATTTGCCCAAGGCTCTCATCAATTACGTTGCCATGTTGGGCTGCTCCTACGAAGACGGTCGTGACATCTATCCCTTGGCCGATTTTGAAAAATTGTTCAAGGTAGAGCACCTGAACAAGGCTCCTGCCGTTTTTGACTACAAAAAACTGGAGTGGTTCAACGGTCAGTATATGCGCACCATGTCCGACCAAGAGCTGTATGAGGCAACCCTTCCCTTCCTGACAGGAACTGGAGATGCAGCCCTACCTGTAAACGTGAGCGAGCAGTTCCCCGCTCCCAAGGTGGGACCAGAGGTTTCTGGTGTTCGCTTGAACGAGGCAGGAGAGCCAGTGGCAGAAGGACTGACTGTAGCCGAAACAAAGGAAAAGCTCATGCAGCTGATGCCCCTCATTAAGGAGCGGCTCCACTTCCTTTGTGATGCAGCAGAAATGGTTCGATTCCTCTTTACCGAGCCAGCCGTACCTCCTGTAGAGCAAATTATCCCCAAAAAGCTGGATGCTGCCAAAACCAAGGAAGTACTGGAAGCCAGCAAGGAATTCATCTCTGCCATCGCCACCATGAGCGAAGAAGAAGCCGACGTACTGGCTCGCCAGATTGCAGAGCGACTGGGAGTCAAGCTGGGTGACTTTATGATGCCCATCCGCATGGCCGTTACCGGTAGCCGAGTAAGCCCACCTTTGGTAGGCTCCATCAAGATTCTTGGTGTAGAAAAGGCTCTGGAACGCACCGATAAGACATTGGCAAGTTTCTAAAATTGTCCCAACGAAAAAAGCCCTGTTCTAGCGGACAGGGCTTTTTTTTATAGAGGCTAATGCTGCAAACACAAAGGACCGTGCATGAGGTCAACCCCTACACCAAGTCCGTTACAAAATCCATGTAGTTGTCCTGGGTCACCACAGAAAAGGGAACGTCGGGATAATTATTTGAAAAAGTCAGGGGGCATTTTGATCGTGCTTTTTTTCCACTGAACTTGAACTCGTATGCAAAAAGTCGGTTCTCAACCTCTTCGATAAAGTCAATTTCCTGTCTTTGAGTTGTACGCCAAAAATAATACTTGCAACTCCTGTTGTGGTACAAATTGTTTTTAATTCGCTGGCTTATCAAAAAATTTTCCCACAGGCTTCCCGTATCAGAGCGCAGTTCCCAGGGAGAAAAATTAGACAAAACAGCATTCCGCACCCCGTTGTCGTAGAAATAAATCTTGATGCTTTTTTTCAGTTCATTGCGTACATTCTTGCTATAGGAACGGAGATGGAAAATCACGTAGGCCTTCTCCAGAAGATCCACGTACCGCTGCACTGTCTGTACATCAATTCCCAGCAAATTTCCCAATTCATTGAAAGAAACCTCACTTCCCACCTGTAAGGCTAGAGCTTGAACAAGTTTTTCTATAACAGCAGGCTTGCGAATATCCTGAAATTCAAAAACATCCTTGTACAGATAAGAATTTACGAGATTGGCAAGAATTTCTTTTTCATCCCCAGGATTGTTCACTACATCGGGATAAAACCCATACAAGAGACGATTTTGTAGCTGACGACCTTCTTCTAGCACGGAGGTATGCTGCACCAGCTCGTTTGTAGAAAATGAAAAGAGATTGTATTCGAATTTTCGGCCAGTTAGGGGCTCATTTACGGAATTAGACAAGTCCAAGGAGGAGGAGCCTGTTACCGCCAGTTGTATTTTGGGAAAGCTATCGTGGAGCAATTTCAGGGTAAGACCAATATCCTTTATCCTCTGAGCCTCGTCAATGACGATGAAATCAGCATTGCCCACTATAGACTTGAGCTTTGCAGAATTTGCTTCGGAAAGAAATTGCCGCACATCACTTTCATCACAATTCCAAAACTGTGTCTTTTTATCTGGAGACAGCTTGTGCACCATGCTTTGCAACAGGGTGGTCTTTCCCACCTGCCGAGGCCCAATGAGCAAAAGCACCTTTCCCTTTCCCAACTTAGACTCTAAAACAGCCTGCAAATCTCGCTGAATTCCGCTCATAGTAAAAATAATATAATATTTTTAGGGTATAATCAATAAATAGTATAATAATTTTTGATTACAATCTAAAATTATTATGATAATTCAATGATTATAATAATAATCATACAAAAAAAGAGCTAGGCATTAACCTAGCTCTTTTTGTTTAATGTAAGAACTTAAAACATCTTGCTAAAGATATCGTAGTAGCCCTTTACAAAGATTACCAGCACAACTACAGGAAGAATCCACTTGATGTAGAACTTCATCTTGCGAGGGAACTTCAGTCCGTTACCAGCGTCGGCTTCTGCTAAGAAATTATCCCAACCCCAGCCCTTCTTGCTGCAGCAGAACAAGAGGAAAATCAAGGAACCAAGAGGCAGCAAGGTGGAGCTTACGATAAAGTCCTCCAAATCCAGTACTCCAGTTCCGGCACCCAGTGGCTGGAAGCCAGACCATAGATTAAAGCCCAAAATACAGGGGATGGACAAGATAACCAATGCAATGCAGTTTACCACACAAGCTTTTTTTCTGCCCCAACCGTGGGTATCGATCCAGTAGCTAACGATATTCTCGAATACTGCAATCAAGGTGGAAAGAGCGGCAAAGCTCATGAACACAAAGAACAATGTGGACCAAATGCGGCTTCCTGCCATGTTGTTGAAAATATTGGGCATGGTGATGAACAAAAGCTCAGGCCCCGCACCAGGATTTACGTCATAGGCAAAGCAGGCAGGGAAAATAATCAAACCACTCATAATAGCTACAAAGGTATCCAGCAGAATGATTCTTCCGGCCTCACCAGTCAGGCTGTATTTTTTGTCGATGTAGGAACCGAAAATCTCCATACTTCCGATACCCAAGCTCAAGGTAAAGAAAGCCTGTCCCATGGCAGCAAATACTACCTCACCAAATCCAGATTCAGTTACCTTGCTAAAGTCGGGCAAAAGATAAAACTTGATTCCTTCACCACTTCCGGGCAACAGCAGAGAATTCACTGCCAGCACCACAATCAGCAAAATCAGCAGAATCATCATCACCTTGGTGATTTTTTCTACGCCCTTTTCAAGACCGATTCCAACGATAACAAAGCTCAGCACCACTGCAATGGCCATCCACAAAAACTGAGTGCCAGGACTTGCTGTTAAGGAACCAAAGAAGGCCCCAACAGCGGCGGTATCCAAGCCTTGGAACTGGCCAGTAAGGCTGGCAAAGCAATAGTACAAAAGCCAGCCAGAAATGGTGGCGTAAAACATCATCAGCACATAGTTTCCTGCAATGGCAATGTGACCATAGGCATGCCACTTTGTTCCCTTAGGCTCCAAGGTTTTAAATGCCTTTCCCACGTTTTGGCGGGAAGCACGACCAACGGAAAATTCCATTACCATGATGGGCAAGCCCAAGGCTACCAAGAAGAACAGGTACACCAGAACAAAGAGTGCTCCACCGTATTTTCCTGTAATATAAGGAAAACGCCACACGTTTCCCAGACCAATGGCACAACCTGCCGACAGCAAAATAAAGCCTAGTCGAGAGGCAAGGCTTTCTCTTTCTTTCATATATCCTCCAAAAAAGATCGACTTATACTAAATGACAGGCCACCCAGTGACCATCTGCCACCTCCCGCAGCTGAGGCATGGCTTCCTTACACTGAGGCTTGGCCATGGGGCAGCGGGTATGGAAACGACAGCCGGAAGGTGGATTCATGGGAGAAGGAATATCTCCCTCCAGCACAATCCGCTGGCGGCTGCGAGACAACTGAGGGTCGGGAACGGGCACTGCGGAAATCAGTGTCTTAGTGTATGGGTGAATGGGATTCTTGTTCAACTCATAGCTGGTAGCAAGCTCCACCACGCAGCCCAAGTACATAACACCGATTCTGTTTGAAATATGACGAACAACACTTAGGTCGTGGGCAATAAACAGATAGGTTAAGCCCAATTCTTCCTGCATGTCCTCCAGCATATTCACCACCTGGGACTGGATAGAAACGTCCAGTGCAGAAATAGGCTCGTCACAAACGATGAACTCAGGACGCACCGCCAAGGCACGGGCAATACCGACACGCTGCTGCTGGCCACCAGAAAACTCGTGGGGATAGCGGTTTGCATGCTCGGTGTTCAAGCCAACCATGTCCAGCAATTCCTTGATTCGCTCTGTTCGTTCAGCCTTGGTGGACCACAGCTTGTGAATGTCCAAGGCCTCACCAATAATCTCACCTACAGTCATACGTGGGTCAAGGGAGGCAGAAGGATCCTGAAAGATAATCTGCATCTTGCGGCGGTAGGGCAGCATCTTTACTGCAGAATGCTTTTGACCATCACCTTCGTAGATGGTTTGTCCGTCATACACAATGCGACCACTAGTAGGCTCGTGGAGACGAATGATGGTGCGTCCTAAGGTAGTTTTTCCACAACCAGACTCACCAACCAAGCCCAAGGTTTCGCCCCGCTTGATAAACAGGGAAACATCTTCCACCGCTTGAACTCCAGGCCCCTTCATTCCCTTTACAGGAAAATATTTTCTTAAGTGCTGAACTTCCAGCAAAACATCATTGTCAGCCATTTACTTTTCCTCCCCTGTCTTTGATGCCATCTTTGATACAAGGTGAGTAGCTCCACCTTCTGCTCCAAATTCCTCGTTCCGCATCATTTCTTCCACCCGCAACCAACAGGCTGAACGGTGGCCTTCCTTGATGGCAACATGGGGAGGCATTTTCTTCAGGCAGATTTTCATGCAGTGCTCGCACCGAGGAGCAAAGGGACAGCCCTCTGGAGGATTCAACATATCCACGGGAGAACCTTCGATAGGAATCAAGCGCTCGTAATTTTCCGCATCAACACGGGGCATGGAACGAAGCAAGCCCACGGTGTAAGGATGGGATGGATTGTAGAAAATATCATCAACAGGGCCCTGCTCCACAATCTTTCCAGCATACATAACAGATACTTTGTGGCAGATTTCTGCTACAACACCCAAATTGTGAGTGATAAAGATAATGCCCATGTTGGTCTTTTTCTGCAGGGACTTCATCAGTTCCAGAATCTGAGCCTGAATGGTTACGTCCAAGGCAGTGGTGGGCTCGTCGGCAATCAGCAGCTTAGGATGACAAATCAAGCCCATGGCAATCATTACACGCTGACGCATTCCACCAGAAAACTCGTGGGGATACTGCTTCATGCGCTTTTCCACATTGTTGATTCCCACCAATTCCAGCATTTCCATGGCTCGCTTTGCAGCTTCTTCCTTGGAAACATTTTTGTCGTGGGCCCGCAAGGCTTCTATCAACTGATTTCCAATGGTGTACACAGGATTCAGACAGGTCATGGGATTTTGGAAAATCATGGCCACATCCTTTCCCCGGAAGGAAGTCATCTCTTCCTTTGTCATGGCAAGTACATCCTTGCCTTCAAAGGTAATGCTTCCTCCTACCACCTTTCCTGGAGACTGGAGCAATCCCATGATGGAATAGGCCTCCTGACTCTTTCCTGAACCAGACTCACCAACGATTCCCATTACCTCTCCGTAGTTCAGGTCGTAGGAAATTCCACCTACTGCCTTCACTTCTCCAGCAGGAGTAAAGAAGGAAATCTTTAAGTCCTTTACTTCCAACAATTTATTTTCTTCCATAATTCACTCCTTTGTTTGAGTGGCTTTTTCGCCCCTCATTATTTCTTAAGCCGTGGGTCCAAAGCATCCCGCAGGCCATCTCCAAACAGATTGAAGGAGAGAATCATAATACTCAGCACAAAGGCTGGGAACAAAAGTCGATAGGGATAGGTGTACATTCCCTGGGTAGCCTCTGCCGCCATGGATCCAAGACTGGTCATGGGAGCAGAAATTCCTACACCAAGGTAGGACAGGAAGGACTCCAAGAAGATGGCAGAGGGAATCTGCAAACAGGTGGTTACTACCAGCTGACCGATACAGTTTGGCAACAGGTGACGGCGAATAATACGAGCATGGGAAGCTCCCAGTGCCTTGGCGGCAGTCACGTATTCCTGCTGCTTTACCTGCAGAACCTGTCCACGGATAATGCGGCTCATACCAACCCAGTACAGCATACCAAAGGCCATAAACATGGAAATCAAGTTGGCACCCATCTTACTTACCAAGTCAGCACCAAAGCCACCGGAGCTGGCGTAGGCCTTCATGGCTTCTCCCAGCATGGCAGACAACAGCAGAATTACAAGAACCTCTGGCACAGAATAAATCACTTCTACGATTCGCTGCATCACCACGTCCACCTTGCCACCAAAGTAGCCAGAAATGGAGCCGTACAGCGAACCAATCAAAAGCACCAGTAAGGCGGCGGCCACACCGACAATCATGGAAACTCGTGTACCAATCATTACACGAACCATGGTGTCTCGTCCGAACTTATCGGTACCAAAAACGTGGGGGAATACGGATTCTCCCGCCGCCTTTCGTTCCAGTTCAGCACGAGAATAGCCAAAGAGCTTGTTGCTAATTCCCAGCTCCTTTCTCAAGTGCTTTTCCAAGGCAGCCCCAGAAAGCACCTTTCCGTCTTCATCCTTGATCTGGGTTTTAGAACGAGCCTTTGCTCGAATCTGGGCCAATTCCACGGCAGATAAGGTTTTTCCCTGAGCGGCAGCCTCAGCCTGGGCAGCAGCAACTGCTTCTTCTGGGCTTTTTACCTCCATGGCCTCTGCCAATTTCAGCTGGTCTTCCAAAGAGGTATGCCAAGGATGCAGGTTTTCTGCACCACGGTTAAATTCCTCGTAGCCATAGGGAACAATCACTGGTCCTAAAAAGGCAAAGAAGGAAATAAAAATAAGCACACCTAAGGCCACCATAGCCACGGTATTTTTTCTCAGTCGACGCCAAGCATCTGCCCAATAGGAAACACTGGCACGCAGGGGAATAAAATCTTCTTTTTCAGACTCCTGAGCCTTTGCAAAATCATCAGGATTAAATTCATTCCACTTCAGAATATCTTCAATGTCTGGCTGCAAAGAACCAATAACAATCTTCTTTTCACTCATAATCAGCTTGCTCCCTGGGTGAGATTAATGCGAGGATCCACCACCTTGTACATGATGTCCACCAGAAGATTCATCACCACTATGAAGGTTGCCAAGAAGATGGCAGTTCCCATAATCATGGGATAGTCCAGGGCGGTGATGGACTGAACGAAGGCCTTTCCCAAGCCAGGAATACCAAAGACATTTTCTACCACGAATCCACCACACAGGGTAAAGGCGGTAAGAGGGCCAATGTAGGTAATAACGGGAATAAGGGCATTTCGCAGGGCGTGTTTAAACACGATGGGCACAACAGAAAGTCCCTTGGCATAGGCTGTTTTGATGTACTCCTGATTGATGGCATCCAGCATGGAGGAGCGAGTCAAACGGGCGATGTAACACATGGGATACAATCCCAAACAGAAGCAGGGCAATACATAGCCCCGAATACCGTTGGCTGCAGAAAAGGTATTGGGGAAAAAATGAAGAGCAGGAATACCACCACAGAACAAGACCATCAGTGTGGTGGCCACAACAAAGCTGGGAAGAGAAACTCCCAAGGTGGTGACAACACGCAAAACACTGTCTACTAATTTTCCTCGGCGGTAGGCTGCAAGACAGCCCAGGGGAATACCCACCAAGGCAGCCCAAGCTACTGCAACAATACCGAGGCTGGCGGAAATGGGAAACTTTTCCGTAATCATTTCCAGCACAGGCCTATTCTTGGACATCTTGATGGAAGCACCAAAATCACCCTGCAGCAAATTTCCCATGTACCGGAGATACTGCTCAGGAAGGGGCTTATCCAGACCATACTTTGCATTCAACGCATCGATAACGCTTTGAGGTGGCGTCTTGTCGCTAAGCCAAGGATTACCTGGCACTGCATTCATCAGGAAGAAGGTAACTGTGGCTACTAAAAAAACCGTAAACAGAGCCATCAACACCCGCTTAATCAAGTATTTTCCCATCTTTTACATCCTGTTAAATAATTATTCGCATAATTCTATAGGATTTAATCGTTATCTTCAATATAGAAAATTGGTGAAATAAATAATTTTTTCTTTTAAAAGGTGTTTTTTAGAAAAGAAAAGCAGGGAAACTCATCTTCTTCCCTGCTTTTTCATTAAACTACAGAACAATTATTTTTGGGGAGTCAAGTCCACTTCGATATATGCAGGATATATTCGCTGAGAATCAAAGAAGGCTTTTACGCTATCTACCATGGCTTGAACCGAAACCACTGGCTGAAGCTGCTGAGGTGCCCCTTCGTTAATGGTTATTGTTATGGGCTTAGTGAGATCTAAATTATTCATGTAGGGATGAAGATAAATCCGAAGCTTTCCACCAGTAACAGGAGTATAGTTTTTTTTATAGTCCAAGGGAATGGAAGAATCTGAGCTACAATAGTTAGTTACAGTATAAGAAACCTTTTGTGCTGACAAAGAAATTGCGTTGTCACTTTTGATTTTCAGCTGATAATAAGTGCGCTCATCAGTAGTGGAAGCCCGTTCCAGCACATGGATATTATAAAAGCCAACTCGTCTTTGACCATCCATTGGAAAATCCTCCCAACGAACCTCGGTAGGATTGGTAGTACGATAGCGAGTGATATTCGTTAAACCACCCATCCCTTCATAGGGTGGCACATCTCCATGCTTTCCTTCATAAGCTACATTGATTGAAGAAAAATATTCATATGGTATTGGCGTAGAATCTGTTTTAAACGAGGCATTCCATGCTTCTAGGGTTTCTTTCAGTTTTTTTGTAAGCTCGTTTCTTCCAAATGAATGATCTTGGTTTGGAGAAATCATAAAAATTCTTGTGTGTAATAGATTTTCTGGAGGTGCATTTTCTAAGGGCTCCCCACCAGCAAGAGGTGCAACTCCGGTAAAATAATCAGCATAGAATGAAGCCATTCGTTGACTAGCATAAGCACCCTCAGAATAACCACTTAAAAAAATTGCATAGGGATCGATATAATCCTGTAAAAAAATTCCCTTCAAAAAATCTTCCCAGACCCTTTGATATGGCGTCTTAAACCATTTATTGTAATCAGAACCATCAGGACCACGAGGATTAAAGAAAACACCTTTCCTATAGTTGGACATACGTAAAATCGAATTTTTGCAGGCATCAGAGCCATTTTGCCATTCCAAATCTCTGTCCTCACCAGAACCATGCAAATAAATAAAGACTGGTACCTGATTAGATTCTTTGTTTGGCTGTGAACCAAGCCAACCATATTCGTAGGGCATGTCGTAGTCCCTGCCTCCTAAAGCTCCAGGAACAGTCCATTTTGGGGCAGCTGCTGTTTCTAGATGAGTTTGGGGAAATTCTTTGAGCTGGGGGAATTTTGCTAAATCTGCAGCATTGGCCTTTTTCCAAGCCTGCCATACAGCTTCCTGCACGTCCTCATAATTGGTGAGCGTAACCTTTCGGCTGGTGAGGTTTGCAGCAACAAGCTCCTTGTCAAAAAGGGTAGCCAATTCTGCAGAAATAGCTACAGGAGCCGAAGAAGAAATGGATTGATATTCACCACCTTCAGTGTCATCTCCAGATAGAGCGGGATTTTCTGGAGCCACCAAGTCATTGGTACATCCAACAAAAAACAGTGTCCACACAAAAATAATCGAAAAAATAGCTATAGCTTTCATCATTATCCTTTACCTTTTAATTTATTGAAGAAAATCTTACCATAAAGAATACTTTTAATATAGACAAAAATCTATAGTTGCATTTTTTCCAACTTTAAGCCGTTGCCCCTACCTTGCAAAGAAATACTATATCAGTATACTGTGGCTATAATTATATTTTGGAGGCATTATAATGCTTAGAAGAACATTGGCTATTCTCGCTGCCCTTATGGTGATTTTCCCCGTAGTGGCTGGTGGAGCAAAGGATTCAAAGAGTGGATCCGCTTTGGACAAAATTAAGGCATCAGGAAAGATTATCCTGGGAACTTCTGCCGACTATCCTCCCTATGAGTTCCACGCACTGGTTGATGGCAAGGACACCATCGTAGGATTTGACATTGAGTTGGCCAAGGAAATCGCCAAGGATTTGGGTGTTGAGCTGGAAATCAAGGACATGAGCTTTGACGGACTTTTGGCAGCCCTCGTTTCTGGCAACGTAGATATGGTTATTTCTGGAATGACTCCCACCGAAGAGCGCCGCCAGAACGTAGATTTCTCCGACATTTACTATCAGGCTGTTCACGGAGCTGTTATCCGTGTGGCTGATGAAGCAAAGTATGGTGCAGATGCAGCTTCCCTCAAGGACGTACTGATTGGTGCTCAGCGTGGTGCAATTCAGGTGGGCATTGCTAAGGAGCAGATTAAGGGTGTAACTGGAGCTGCTTTGGATGAAAACCATCCCCAGATTAAGGAATTGGGAGCATTGCCCGACTTGATTATGGAAGTAAAGAACAACAAGATTGAAGCTGTTATTGCTGAGCTGCCTGTAGCCGATGCCTACGTAAAGCGCAATCCCGACTTGGTTCTGGCTTCTTACTCCTTCTTGGATAACGAAGGTGGTTCCGCTGTTGCCGTTAAGAAGAATAGCCCTGAGCTTGTTGCCGCCATCAATGCAACTATTGCCCGCTTGGTAGCAGAAGACAAGATCAACCAGTTCGTTGGTGAAGCCAACCTACTCGCTGACTCACAATAATTAAAAATCAGCCCTGACTCTCAGTAATTAAAAGTCAGCCCTGACTCACAGTAATTAAGAGTCAGGCTTGACTTGCAGCAATTAAGAGTCAGGCTTGACTTGCAGCAAAAAAGCCAGCACCTTGATGAAGCACGCTTCATATAAAGTTCACTTCATCTCGATGCTGGCTTTTCCGTTTTAAAAACTTATTGGGACTTTATTGGCTATACTTTGCAGCTTCCTTGGTGGCCAAAGAATCGCACAAGTCATTATACTTGTTGCCGGAATGACCCTTTACCCACTTCCAGCTTACATTCAGCTTGCCATTTAACTCATCAAGGATTTCCCATAAATCACGATTCTTTACTGGCTGCTTTTCGGAGTTTTTCCAGCCATTTTTCTTCCAAGAACGAATCCAAGAGGTAATGCCATTTTTCACATACTGACTGTCAATATGGACGGTAATAGCCTGCTCTCGCCATTCCTGATTTTGGTCAATGGCAGAAAGAGCCGCAATAGCAGCACTTAGCTCCATGCGGTTATTGGTGGTAAGAGCTTCTCCACCAGAAACGGTGTATTCCATCTTGTCTGCCAAAATCACACAGCCCCAACCACCAGGACCAGGATTTCCAGCGCAGCCTCCATCAGTATACACCGTAATTTCGTTGGGCTTTGATCGCACGCCCTTGGCAGTAATTTCCACAGGACTTTGAGTTTCTTCCTTAATCACGTAGCCACAATCTTCAAAGGGATACACCAAGCCAATCTTGCTGCGGATGGCATCCAGCACCCGAATTACCCGCAAGCTCTGGCTATGGGTATGAAGCATGGATTCCTTTATCAAAAGACCTGCAGCTCTTGTCTTCATACAATTGCAGAAATCTTCAATCTCGTATTCGTAGCCGTTTACCGCAAAGGGATGGGAGAATTTTTCCACCACCTCCTCTTGATTGGAAATCAGCTGGGCTTCCTGAGCCATCCAGAAATAGGGCAGAATAATGGTGCCCTCTGTTCCCACAATGCGAGCTTCCTTCAGTACGGAGCCACATTCAGTGTCGATGGCACAGGTGAGATTTGCTACAACATCACCAATTTTCAGAGAAATGCTGTCAAAGGCATCCACGCCCGTTTCTGTCATGCGAGCAACGGCCTCAATGGTATCGGGATACAAGGATTTTTCATCCTCAGGATTTACAGAAGCGGCTTCCACCATGGAAAGAGCTGCCGTTACAGGATAAATTCCCACGTCGAGCAAGGCTCCTCCAGCTAGATTTATGTCATAGAGCCGATTCATGGGATACTCAGGATCCTTGTACACTGCATCAGCAGTTCGAGCAATACAGAAATCAGCATAAATTGCCTTCAGTTTTCCAATACGACCAGTGGAAACCCATTCAAGGGCCTTACGGAAGGTGGGATTGAACTTTGTCCACAGGGCTTCAACGTACAGCCCATTTGTTTCAGATACTATCTGGTACACATCCTGCAATTCACGGGCGTTTACCGTGGCAGCCTTTTCGCACAGCACTGCCTTCCCCGCCTTTAATGCGGCAATGGACAAGGCAGCGTGATTCATGTGGGGAGTAGCAATATACACTGCATCAACAGCTTCATCTGCAAAGAGGCTATCATAATCGGTATATACCTTATCAAAGCCCCACTTTTGAGCAAATTCCTGTCCTCGCTGCCCATTTCGAGAAGCCACGGCATAACACACTGAATCTTGAGAAGTTTTTAAGGCTTCGGCAAAGGAGGCTGCAATACGACCAGCTCCCACAATACCCCAGTTTATTTTTTTCACAACTTACTCCACTTTACTTGCCATTCAGCAAAATATTTTATATCTTTAGTTTAAGATAATAACCATACTACCATAAAATCGGTATTATGACTATCAGAAGGAGATTTAGTAAAATGGCAAAACAGTTGCTTTTCAATGAAGAAGCCCGCAAAAAACTGCTGTCTGGTGTAGAGCAGATTTCCCAGGCTGTAAAGGTTACCTTGGGACCCAAGGGACGCAACGTGTTGTTGGACAAGAAATTCGGTGCTCCCACCGTTACAAAGGACGGAGTATCTGTTGCACGGGAAGTTGAACTGGAAGATCCCTACGAGAATATGGGAGCACAGCTCCTGAAAGAAGTTGCCACCAAGACAAATGATGTTGCTGGTGACGGAACAACTACTGCCACCGTTTTGGCATACTCCATGGTTCGGGAAGGCTTGAAGGCTGTTGCAGCTGGCATGACTCCCATTGAGCTGAAGAAGGGTATGGACAAGGCTGTTAAGCTGGCCGTGGACGAAATTAAGAAGAACTCCAAGGAAATTAAGGGAACTGATGAGGTTTCTCACGTTGCCTCTGTTTCTGCAAACAACGACGAAGAAATCGGTTCAATTTTGGCCAGTGCCATTGAGCGTGTTGGAAAAGACGGTGTAATCACTGTAGAAGAATCTAAGACCATGGAAACCACCACAGACTTTGTGGAAGGTATGCAGTTTGACCGTGGATACATTTCTCCCTACTTCGTTACCGACCGTGACCGCATGGAGACTGTATTCGACAATCCCCTTATCCTGATTCACGACAAGAAGATTTCCAGCATGAAGGACATGCTTCCTCTGTTGGAGAAGGTAGCTCAGGCTGGAAAGCCCTTGGTTATCATCTGTGAAGACATGGACGGAGAGGCTCTTGCAACCCTCATCGTAAACAACCTCCGTGGTGTACTTAAGACCTGTGCCGTAAAGGCTCCTGGATTTGGTGATCGTCGCAAGGCCATGCTGGAGGACATTGCAATCCTCACTGGTGGACAGGTTATTACCGAGGATTTGGGCCTTAAGCTGGAAACCACAGAGCTTGCTCAGTTGGGACAGGCTAAGAGCGTAAAGATTGACAAGGACAATACCACCATCGTAGACGGTGCTGGTAATGCAAAGGAAATCAAGGAACGTGTTGGACAAATCAAGCATCAGATTGACGAGGCTACCAGCGAGTACGACAAGGAAAAGCTGAAGGAGCGCTTGGCAAAGATTTCTGGTGGTGTTGCTGTTATCAACATTGGTGCTGTAACTGAAGTTGAAATGAAGGAAAAGAAGCACCGTGTAGAGGATGCCTTGTCTGCAACACGTGCAGCTTTGGAAGAGGGTATCGTAGCTGGTGGTGGATTGGCATTGATTCAGGCTGCAGAGTGCTTGGAGAAGGCCGACATTTCTGAGCTCAGCGACGATGCCAAGGTAGGCTTCAAGATTGTAAAGCGTGCTTTGGAAGAACCCATCCGCCAGATTGCAGAAAACGCTGGTTTGGACGGAGCCGTTATTGCAGACAAGGCCAAGCACGAGAAGAAGGGCGTTGGCTTTGACGCTGCAAAGATGGAGTGGAAGGACATGGTTGCTGCTGGTATCATCGACCCTGCAAAGGTAACTCGTTCTGCACTGCAGAATGCTGCTTCTGTTGCAAGCCTCCTGCTGACTACAGAATGTGCCATTACCGATTTGCCTGAGAAGAATCCTCCTATGCCTCCTGCTGGCGGTATGGGTGGCATGGACGGAATGTATTAATTCCACAATCCAGCAAATATCGGATAAAAGCTACTTCTAAATAGTGATACAATGGGCTGCTCCACTAGGGCAGCCCTTTTTTTTCAAGCCACAAATCCTAGTGCAAAATCACTCTAATTCTTGCAGGGAAATAGTTTTGTCAAATTCCCCCTTGCTTGACTTTACCCTCTTTCTTCTCTAATATGGAAACTGTATATATGGAGAGCATTCACTTGACAAAAAAACATAATCTTCAAACTATTTTTATTGTAACAATCCTGCTGTTGGCTGGTATTGCCCAGCTTTCTGCCCAGAACATTACCACAGCTGCCAGCTTTTTCCAGTCTGTTTCTGAATACTATGGAACAATCAGAGACTATGAGGCTACCATGAACATTACCGCTGGCCGAAGCCAAATGCAGGGACAGGTTTCCTTTAAACGGCCAAACCTTTTGCGGATTGATTTTTCTAACCCCAAAGAGCAGGTTATCCTGTTTAATGGCGATACACTCACCATTCACTTGCCTGGTATTTCCTCCAACCTGAAGCAGACCGTTTCTCCCTCCACCGACAAGGCGGGAATGAATTTAGCCACTCCCCAGGGCCTGGCACTACTGAGCCGCTATTACTCAGTGGCCTACGAGGTGGGACAAGATCCCGTTCCCCTCAGTGAAAGCAACCCTGAGCAGGTTATCAAGCTCATACTTTATCCCAGAAATTCATCTGAAGGCTTCCGTCGTATTAAGCTGGCCATTGTACCAGAGACCAAGCTCATCCGTCAGGTAGAAGCCTTGACTACTCAGGGCCAGACCTTTGTATTTTATTTCTATAATTATAGCTTGAATCAAAATCTTCCCGATCAACGATTTGTATACGATGCCCCATCAGATGCAAATAATTTCAACAACTTTTTATTTTCAGAATAAAGGACGGCTCAACACTACATGGCAATGGAAAGCTTTGGAAAGCTCCTGAGAGAGGCTCGGGAGCGAAAGAATATTGATATAGAAACAGCAGCCAGCGAGACAGTAATTTCAAAAACATATCTTCAGGCACTGGAGCAGGAGCAGCTTGATATATTTCCCAGCGAAACATATTTAACAGGCTTCCTGAGAAATTATGCAGAATATCTTGAAGTGGACGTGGGACGAATCACTTCCTTGTATCGAGCAAAGAGAATTCAAGAGGCTCCCATTCCACCCTCTCTGCTGCAGCGGTCACGACCAAAGTTTGTGCTTCCATTGATTATTACCGCCATTGCTCTTGTGGTAATTGGAGCAGGCATTGCAGTGTGGCTTGTGTTCTTCAACAAGGAAGAGGTTGTGGACGGTACCACCGTACTGTCTAGCGAAATAGACCAAAATCGCCATGCCCTTACTGACCAGCCCCTGACAAAGCGAGTGTACAAGGGAGATATTATTGCAGTGCCATCTACAGAGGGTGACATCGATTTGATTATTGGTCAAACCTTAAACGAGCTGCAAATCATTACTCCTGCAGGAACTCAAACACTGGAGCTCAGCGAGGAGCGAGAGCTGGACATTGACGGCCAAGGTGGAGCGGAAATCATCGTGTATCTTTCTGATATTTCCCGCAGTGATGCCAGCCGTGGAGCAGAAATCCGTGTTGTGTTAAAGGACAAGAGCCTTGCAGCCTCAGCCCAAACAGATATGGAAAGCATTCCAGAATCCTCCCAAGTGGCAAACCAGCGGTATTCCATCCACGAGGACAATAGAGCCTATCCCTTTACCACGACCATTACTGTTCGTGCGGCCTGTATGATTCGATACAAAATCGACTCCCAGGATGAGGTGGAGGATTATTACACCGCAGGCGACATGATTACTATTCAGTCCAGTAACGGAGTCCGTTTGTGGCTGTCCAATATCAATGCAGCAAAGATTCAGGTACAGGCTGGAGTTCAGCACTATGACCTTGAAATGGGTAAGGCTGGACAGGTTGTAGCAGAGGATATTAAGTGGGTGCGTGAAGCTCCTGGAGTTTATAAATTGGTGGTAATTGGCCTTGACTAGTTTTTTTCTTGATCAGCACGGCTGTGCAAAAAACCAGATTGACGGTGAATTGATTCTCACTCGCCTGATTCACAAGGGTATGAAGCGGGTTGATACCCCAGAAGAAGCAGATCTCATTATTGTAAACTCCTGCGGTTTTATTGAAAGTGCCAAACGTGAATCCTTGGAAGCCGTAATCGATGCAAAGACCAGCTATCCTAAGGCAAAGGTTTTGCTGGCAGGCTGCTTGTCTGAGCGCTATGCCGAAAGCCTTGCCGAAGAGCTCCCCGAAGCCGATGGCATTATTGGTAACGGAGATTTATCTGCCATTGATGCCGTTGTAGATTCCATGACAGAGGGCTGTCGTCCTGTGGAAACCTACGACCAGCAGGGCGTTTGTTGCGGCGAGCGAGAGGAATTGCTCTCCTTCCCCGGTTCTGCCTACGTAAAGATTACCGAAGGCTGTGACAATCGCTGTACCTTCTGTGCCATTCCCCTGATTCGTGGCAATATGCGAAGCCGCCCAGCTCAAGACATTATCGATGAGGTAAAAGCCCTTGTGGCTCGAGGCATTGTGGAAATCAACCTGGTGGGACAGGATTCTGCCGCCTTTGGTATGGATGGAGCCCATCCTCACAAGAAGGAGATTTGGAGCCAGTTTGATGGAAGTGGCCCAGAGTTAAGTCCCTTGGCAAAGCTTTTGCAGGGAATCTCCCAGCTGGAAGGAAAATTTTGGCTGAGGCTTTTGTACATTCATCCCGACCACTTTCCGCTGGACATTCTGCCTGTTATGGCAAAAGATCCACGACTCCTTCCCTACTTTGACATTCCCTTTCAAAGTGGTTGCGACAGCATTATCAAGGCCATGAACCGCACTGGTACTGGAGCTGAATATACCGAATTGGTACGTAAAATCCGCAGTGGCCTCCACAGCACCAGCTTGGGAGAACCAGCCTTACGTACCACCTTTTTGGTGGGCTTTCCTGGTGAAACAGACCAGAATGCAGCTGACACCTTGGATTTTATCCGTGGCATAGAGCCAGACTGGGCAGGTAGCTTTACCTACAGCAAGGAAGAGGACACTCCTGCAGCCACCATGAAAAATCAGGTGCCGAAGAAAGTGGCAGAAAAGCGAAACAAGGCTTTGCAGCAGCTCCAAGAAGAAATCACCGCAAAACGACTAGCCCAACGAACAGGCCGCACCTACGATGTACTTATTGAAGAAGTAATCGAAGGTGGAGACGGAGAAGGAAACGGCTTGGCTATTGGTCGCTGCTGGTTCCAGGCTCCCGAAGTAGATGGTGCCGTAGTAGTAAGCTACGATCTGGAAGATCAAGCCCACTTGGTAGCCAGTGGCAAGATGGTTTCCGTATTGGTAACTGGAAGCAGCGGCGTAGATCTTACGGGAGCCATTGTATGAGCCTGGAAGGGGATTCCATCCCAGAAGATGGAGCCCAGCTTCCTCCCCCAGCAAAACAAAAGAGCCAGCCTACAACAGGAAGTCGCAGTCATCCCACCACAGAGGAATACCTTTCCGTTTTGAACGAGGAGCAGCGACAAGCTGTTGTTCACCAAGGAAAATCCCTGCTGATTTTGGCGGGAGCTGGTTCTGGAAAAACTCGTGTTATCACCACGAAAATTGCCTACCTCATTGGCGAAAAAAAGGTGGATCCCTACTCCATCCTTGCAGTTACCTTTACAAAAAAGGCTGCTCAAGAAATGGCCGAACGAGCTCACTTTTTGGAGCCACGTTCAGTTCACGCTAGTTTGAGAACCTTCCATTCCTTTGGTTCCTGGTTCTTGCGTCAGTATACAGACAAGGCTAGAATCCACAAGAATTTTACCGTGTACGACGATGAAGATTCTGCCACCCTGATACATCAGGCTATGCCTCAGCTGAATCGTCAGGAAGCAAAGGCTTTGGCAGGGAAAATTGCCCGTGCAAAGGATTATTGTTGGGAACCCGATTCCCCAGAGCTGTACACCATCGATTCCTCCGAGATTTTTCCCAGAGCCTACCAAGCCTACCAGCAGCGATTGCGGGAAACAGGCAACATTGACTTTGGGGATTTGATTATGCTTCCCGTCAAATTGATGGAGCAGGATGAGCTGATTCGTCAGCACATGCACCGTCGATTCAGCGTCATTATGGTGGATGAGTATCAGGACTCCAATACAGCCCAATTCAAGCTGCTGCGTCATTTAGTGGGAGACGACACCTATGTGTGCGTGGTGGGGGACGACGACCAGTCAATTTACAGCTTCCGTGGGGCAGAAGTTCAGAATATTTTGAATTTTCCCAAGCAGTTTGAAAATACGGATATTATCAAGCTGGAAAAAAATTATCGTTCCACCCCACAGATTCTCACTACTGCCAACGATTCCATTTGCCACAACACCCACCGCTTTGACAAAAGCCTCAAGCCCACACGCCCTGCAGGAGCCTTGCCCGCCCTCACCTTTTTAGACAATTCTCAGGACGAAACAGCCTTTTGTGCCGATGTGATTCAAAAAGCCTACGAAAAGGGCATTCCCTACAGCGACTGGGCAGTGCTGTATCGAACGAATGCTCAATCTCTGGGATTTGAAACGGAGTTTCTCCATCGAAAGATTCCCTACACCATTGTGGGAGCTTTGAAATTCTACGACCGAGAGGAAATTAAGGATGCACTGGCAATTTTGTCTTTGGTGGCAAATCCACAGGATGAAATTGCTTTTCGCCGCATTGTAAATAAGCCTTCTCGTGGTATTGGCGACAAAACCCAGGAAAAAATTGTGGAGCTAGCAAAAGCCCATGCTAACGGAAATTTTTTGGCAGCATGCAAAATGGAAATTCCCGGTGCCACAAAAAAGGCAAAGACAGGCTTGGCAGATTTTATCTCCTTAACAGAAAGCCTTTCTGCCCTGCTGGATGAAGCTTCCGATAAAAAGCAGCTTTTGCCCGTAGAAGAATTGGCAAACCAAGTGGACACCTTGTTTTATCAGGATTTAGCAGAAAATCTACCTGAGCCAGACAATCTGTCGGCAAAGAAAAGCCCCAAGAAAAAGCTGTCTTATTTTGTGGAGCAGCTGAACGAGCTCAGCGGCCTCATTGCCTACCACACCCTGCAGGATGAGGTGGCCGGCACTCAGCGGGTGGCAAACCTACAGGAATTAGCCAATAGTGCGGTGCTCTACCCCATGACCATGGCCGGCCTGCTGGATTTTCTTGATCACATTCAGCTAGATAGGACACTGGAAAATCGTGAGGATGAAGACCAAGATGCAGTTACCCTCATTACCGTTCACAACACCAAGGGGCTGGAATTCCCCAGAGTCATTTTAACAGGCTTAGAGTTTGGTGTTTTTCCACGGCAGGATAAAAAGGAGGAGGATTTGGAGGAGGAGCGACGACTTTTTTACGTAGGCGTTACCAGAGCCCAGAACCAGCTTTTGCTCACTTCTTGCCGAAAACGAATCCGCTACGGTCATCCCGAAGAAATGATGCCCAGCCCCTTTTTGCTGGAAATCAAGGAGCATCATCTTCGCCATTTGGGAGAAATTCCTTACAGCTACAAGGCCCTTCGTCGGGAGCAAGCTCAGCAAAAGACAAAGCCCGCCGTAGAAAGCCATCCCCTGGCTGCCAAGTGGAAGGTGGGACGCACCGTGTATCACGACGACTACGGCTACGGTGGCATTGTTCGTACCCGTGTAGATGAGAATGAATTTGTGGTGGTGGTGAAATTCGAAACTGGAGCAGAAAAGCAATTTATGCCAGAATATCAAAGCCAGCTAATGATTACAGATAGGTAGCCATGTACGAAGTTGAAGAAGAAGCTCAGAAAAAGGTTCGTTGTTTTTTGGTAATTCCCCAGTGGGAGCATCCCCAGGAATTGAAAAATCTGGTGAAAACCTTGGACATGGAGGTTGCAGACATTGTAACCCTTCCAGAAAAAACCTCCTCCGCCTCCATCGCTCGCTTTGGCATTGGAAGTGGCAAGGCTCAAGAAATCGCCCAGCTGGCAGAAGCCCAGGAAGCAGATTGTATTATCTTTGACACAGAAATTACTCCCACTCGCCAGCGAAACTGGGAAACCTTGACTGGAATCCCCGTTTTTGACCGCCAAGAAGTAATTTTACGTATCTTTGCCCAACGAGCCAGAACGAAGGAAGCTGTTCTCCAGGTGGAGCTGGCCCAGCTTACCTACTCATTGCCACGACTGGCCCATTCCTACGGAGACATGGCACGACAGCGAGGCGGAAGCTACGGTTCCAAGGGAGCGGGAGAAACAAAGCTGGAGCTAGACAGACGCAGCATTCAAAGTCGCATTGTGCAGGTAAAGCGAGAGCTGGAAAAGGTGGTTCAGGAACGACAAACCCAACGTAAACGGCGGGAAAAAATTCCACTACCAACCTGTGCCTTGGTGGGCTACACCAATGCTGGAAAATCAAGTCTGCTGAACGCCCTCACTGGCTCCCAAGTGCTGGCTCAAGACAAGCTCTTTGCCACACTGGATCCCACCACCCGCCGCCTTTCCATTGCTGGTGGCACGGGCCTGCTATTAACAGATACCGTTGGTTTTATCAGCAACCTGCCCCACAGCTTGGTAGATGCCTTTAAATCCACCTTGGAAGAAGCAGTGCAGGCTCAATTATTGCTCGTGGTGGTAGATGCCGCCGATGTGTCTGCAGTGGAGCAATACAATACAGTCTGTCAGGTTCTAGAAGAAATTGGTGCCACAGACAACAAACGACTCATTGTACTGAACAAGACTGACCAGCTAGAAAAACTTGATTTACGTCGCACCAGCCTCCAAAACAGCTTTCCCAATGCCATAGAAGTCAGCGCCATCACAGGGGCGGGCCTCCCCCAACTCATGGAAGCCATTGCCCAAGAGCTGGCCGGAGAAGTTTCTACCTACAAAATCCCCCTCTCACAGGCAAGACTCCTAGAACAAATCCGACAGCAAGGCGTAATCCTAGAAGAACAGTGGCTGGACACCCACATCCACCTCAAAGCCCGCCCCGGCTCCTCCAAGGCCCTCCAAGCCCAACTAGAAACTTACAAGGAGGATTAGATTAGGGGGAAGGAACCCCTCTACTCAGAAGCGGGGGTTCCCTCCCCCTAACACCCCCACCGTCCCCAGCAGTAAAGCCCAATAAACGAAAGAAAAGGAGGTGGCTGGGTAGGGTTTCCCAGCCACCACTTTAATCTTTGATTCTTCCATGCTATACTGCATCCCATGGGTATCCTCAACAAAATCCTTGCTGGAATCTGCATCCTCATAATTTTGGTTATAATCATTGGAACGGGATTAGTTGTTGGTTCATCAAAGCCACAGGAGCAAAGTGCCATGTATTCCAGCCAACGTGGACCTCCCCCAGAAGAACAAATTCAACAAGCACAACAGGCTCAGCAGGAAGCACAGGCTACCGCAAACACAACAGCTACTGTAACCAGTGGAGACTTTGGCTCCTACATCAATCTTGATCAGATACGGGTAACCACAAAGGAAGATTCGGAAAATCAAACCACTGCGCTGATTATTCTTAAACCGTGGTTTTCCTACGATAGCACTGACCCAGCCTTTCACGAAGAGGTTGCCACAAAGAAGGCTCGATTCAAAGCGCTGGTGCTGGATTTTTTTTCAAATCGTACTGCCAGTCAGTTAAGAGCCATGGGAGAAGACTTTGTGAAAAACCAGCTGGTGGAATTGGCCAATCAGGAGCTGGTGCTGGGAAAATTTTCTTCAGTTTTTTTTGAAGTGTATCTTTTCTTTGAGTAAAAGTGCAACTTTTTTGCATTTTACGTGTCAAATACAAAGCAGAACATATGGAGGTATAATGGAATCTGCCGTAGTTTCACCTGCAGCACAGCTGATTATCGCCGCTATCATTCCCATTGTGGGAATTGTTATCGGTGGTGTTCTCATCTTCTTTTATCTTTTGTGGCGACATAGAGAAATCTCCCTTCAGATAAAATTAGGTTCCTATCGGCCAACAAAATTCAATCTGAAACTCTTTTCCCTTTTGACTGGGCTCCTGCTCACAGGAATCGGCTTAGTACTTACCCTGCTTCTTTGGATTGTACAAGGCGTTTCCTATCCCCTCTTGGGTGGCCTGTTGCCCCTCATCATCGGAGTAAGCTTCCTAGTATTCTTCAAGTTCTGCCCCACCAACAGCAAGATTGATGGAGAGACGTAGCGGTTTTATCCTGTCAGAAACAATTGCTGAAAAAGCACAGAAATTCATTCTGCGTTCGTCGGAAGAAAAGGCAGAAGCAGTCCTTGTTCGAACCGCAGCAGGAGGGAATTCGGCTGCCTTTGAGGAACTGGTAAAGCGATACCATCGGCGGGTAACTGCCTTGGGAATGAGTTTTTTCAGGAATACAGCTGACACGGAGGACTTTGTCCAGGATGTGTTCATTAAGGCCTACACAAAGCTTAGGGATTTTCGTGGCGAATCACGATTTTCCACTTGGTTGCTTCGTATTGCCTACACTACAGCAGTCAACTCCATCAAGCGGCGAAAGGAATATTTACCTTTGGCCGATGAAACCCTTTTGTGGGATCGGGATTACACCCCAGAGGAATTGCAAATTCGTCGTATCACCATAGAAACGGTGCGGGACTCCATCAAGGAATTGCCCCAACGATTTGCCCTCTGTCTTGATATGTATTTTTTTTACGACATGGCCTACGGAGAAATCTGCCAGGTTACGGGCTTACCGCTGAATACCGTTAAGTCCCACATTTTTCGAGCAAAGAAGCTACTGAAGGAAAAGCTTGAGCAGCGCCTGTAGCTAACACAAGGAGTACAAATGAGCACCACTTGCAACACCATAATGAACCAATTTTTAGAGCTGGACAAGAATCAGCCCCTTCCTTTAAAAACAACCCTCCACCTTTTAACCTGCAAGGAATGTCGCACCCAGGTTCGCCTCATGACCATGGCAGAAAAGCACTGCAAAGAGCCATTGTTAGTGTCAGCAGAAGACAGCACTCAGGCCATCATTAGCTTGATGCAAAAAATCGATCCAAATTATCTGTTAGAAACACCCGTGGCGCCCATTTCCATGCGACGATGGATTGTGTGCGGCATTGCCATGATTCTGGGAATGCTCTTTTTCGTGTTCCACTCTATTTATCTAGACAACATGGCCTTAAATATTACCTTCTATTGTTTTTTTGCTTGTGCCATCTCTGCTTACTGTGCCATCTTTGTGGGCAGCAACATGGACTTTTTCGTAAAGAAAATTGAAACACTCCACGAGCATAATCTGGCTATGAAAAATCTTTAAAAACCCCCTTGATTCAAAGGCTGTTTCATCTTATCATAAAGGACATAGCCCCATATCACTTTCACTTCAGGACGACTACATGCACGCTTTGGCTCAAACATCTTTTATGCCCTCATTCAACCCTATCCGAGGGATTTCTTCTGACACCCTTCCTGGCCAAAAAATCGGACGTCCCTTTAGCTTTACTTTTTTCAACACCCCAGCTCCCGTGGTTGCTATGGCAGAATCAGCTCGTGTGATTGTGGAACGAAACGGTATTTACTGCATTGCTGACAGCTTTGAACCTTCGCCTGCTGCCTTAGACTTGGATTTTAAGCAGCTGGTAGATTCAGTTATGCACCGATAAATCAAATGAAGGAGCCCTAGCTTTTGTGCTGAGGCTTTTTTTACCAGCTCACAGTAAAAATCTACTCTTTGTGGGACCAGTTAATAACAAAATTCTTAGGAGGAAGCTATGAATTTACAGCAGATTATGGAGCAAAAATCCTTTGTGGTGGTGGGTGATACCCTGAATCCAGAAAAATTTGCCTACAAGATTAAGGTTGCCATGAAAGAAGCAGGCTACCAGGTACAGTGCGTAGGAAAGGAGCTCTCCTCAATCAATCAAACAGAAGGCCAGATTGATGTGCTTGACCTGTGCATTAATCCCAAGAAGGGATTGGAGCTTTTGCAGGAATGTACTAAAACCTTCAAGTGTGTGGTGTTGCAGCCCGGTGCCTTTGATGATGAATTAGTAGCTTATTTACAGCAAAATAAAATTCCTTACATTGAAGGCTGCCTGTTGGTGGGCTTACGTCTTTACAAGGTCTAAAAGACTACTTTTATTTACATTTGTAAATTTTTATTGACTCCTAAATATTTCTCTGTTACACTGAATTTAGGAGCCAATCATGAAAGAAACTATTCGATACCTTCGGGAAAAACATTCTCTGTCTCAAAATCAAGTGGCAGCCCACTTGGAGATTTCACGACAAACCTACATTAAATTTGAATCTGGCGATGCAGAACCATCGGTTGCACAGCTACGACTTTTGGCGGCCTTGTACCAAGTGAAGGTGA
Organism: Treponema sp.; assembly: GCA_017549025.1. Taxonomy (GTDB): domain Bacteria; phylum Spirochaetota; class Spirochaetia; order Treponematales; family Treponemataceae; genus Treponema_F. Next base: position 6,061 of record JAFYWB010000016.1, on the reverse strand, counting down.
TGGATTTTATCGAAAACAAATTTTCGGTGCAGGAGAAAGATGATGCCGAGTTTTCTCCCCTCAACCAGCGAATCCAGCCCCAATCCCACCACCGTGAAGTCCGATACGAAATCCCCTATGACGAGCCTTTGATGGTAGCTTCTCCTGCACCTGTCTACGAGGGAGTTTTTGACGGAACCTGCGTGAAACCCTTGAACAAAAATTTTCCTGCAGACATAAACCAAAAGGTAGCCATCACACTTTTGGATGAATATGTGGTGGACAAAGACGCTATTTTGGACAAACTACGAGGAATATTCCATCACAAAGCAGATCCCTCAAAATGGCCACTGGAAGAAGAAGCCTGGGCAATGCATTGCGTAGAAAAATACGGTTATATGGCCCAGGAACGAGCAGAAAAGAAGGAGAGAGGAGAAACAGAAGAATGAAATATGTTGATACAAATATCCTTATCAGATTTATCATTGATGATAATAAAGAACTGGCAGATATTGCAGAACATATCCTTAAAACAAACGAATGTTATGTTTTGCCTGAGGTGATTCCAGAAGCAGTCTATGTTTTGAATAAAGTTTATAAATTTAATCGAAAGGACATTGCCAATGCACTCCTTCAGCTATTGCCCTTGGTGGTAGTGAAGGATGTACGACTAACACGGCTCGCCCTAAACTATTTTGCCGAACTAAACTTTGATTATGTTGATTGTATTTTATTGGCTCGAAACAAATTATATGGACATCAGGTGGCAACCCTAGACAAAAAACTGGAGAAAGCCATAGCAGCGCTTCCTCCAGTTTCCTTGTATTAAATTAATCCAAGAACTTCACCAGCTGAGAAGCCCAAAGTTCATAGCTTGCTTCACACAGGTGGAGTCTGGCAGCATCCCACTCAGCCTTGTTGTAGAATTCAGGAATGGTGGAGCCATCGGGATTGGTCATGTGTTCCCCCATATCCAAGTAGTTAAAGCCCAGCTTTTCAGCCTGCTGTGCCACCAGATAATTGGTGTATTCCAGCTTGCTGCGGGTAAGATCGTAGGGAATGCGGGTAGGAAGGATTCCTGTTACCACAATCTTTGCCTCTGGACAATAGCGTTTTACTTCCAAAATTACCTGAACAATACCCTGAGCCAGCTGGCGGGAATTATCTGGCCCACCGAACTGCTTTTGAATATTAGGATTACCAATGTTGTTTGTACCGATGAGGATGGAAACCATTTTTGGATTAAAGGTTCCAGGAACAGGTCCCAAGGCTCCTTCTCGGATACGCAACAAAACGTCAGCGGTGGTGTCGCTAGCCTGTCCCAAGTTCAAGGAGGCATTTTCATAGGCACCAAAGAACTTGTGGAAGGCATTTTTTCCAGCAGCTGTGTAGGTATCGTCAATGTGAGATTGATTTGTCCACCAGTGAGTAATGCTGTCTCCCACAAAAATCAGCTGACAGTCCTTTCCAAGTCGAGATCCATTGTCTAGCTGGGTCTTCCACCAGCCTTCTGGCAAGTCACGGATAAGTCCTTGGTCGGGGTCGCAGGAAGGAGGCAAGCCTTCTGTGCTAGATTTGGGACTTACTGCCACCAGCTTTCCGGGATTAGAAGGAGCCTTGTCGGGATAAATCAATTGTTCGGCATCTTCAAAGAAGCCAAAGAGCAAGGCTTGAGCCAGCTTCCACTGGTATTTTCCTCGGTTTACATCGCTACCAGAGAGGAGTGCCTTCCAAGAAGCTTCATCCAAGGCAGCCAGCAAATCGATGTAGGTTAATTTTTGCCCAGAAACGTTTTCTACAGCCTGCTTCAGGGCCAAGTTAAAGCTGGAAGCCATTTCACAACTCCGCTCCACCACGGGGCCGCATGTTGGAGTACCAGCTGGCAGGGGGCTTACCACATAGAGGCTACATTCAGGAAGCTGCTGGTGAATTGCAGAAATCACCTGCAGCATCAGCTGGGCGTAGGCTTCTGGCTGAGAATCCAAGTGGGGATTCAGCTGAAGCACCAGGATGCCGGGCTTCCACTCCAAGGCGGGAGCCAGAGAAGCCATGGTGGATTCAAGCTTTCCGTCTGGGGCTACAGTTAAATCTGCTACAGAAAAATCCCTGAAGCAAAAGCCGTCAGAGGGCTCCCAATTTTCGTTGTACAAGGCTCCACCTAAAAATCCTCTCTGGCTGTGGTTTCCTGCAGAATCAGTTACCTTGTTGCAAAATCGAGAACCAGCAGTGAGCTGGTTGTAGGTATTGGAGCCTGCATATCCAATACGAATCTTTTCTTTACCGTTCATTCTTATATCTCCTATAGATATTCGTTTTTTCCTGCAGCAGTCACTCTGCAGGGATTGAAATTTTCTGTCCGTTGTATACCTGAGGTGCAGCTTGGGATACCGCCTTCAGCACAAAGTTTGCAATGGAAGTCATGCCTCCCACGGGTGGATGAAGATTGGCCGCAGTCAAGCCCTGGCCCAACCAGTTGCCATTTTCTGCTGTAACCCCCTGTTCCGCCCAATGAAGCCTTTTCACTCCCGCTGCCACCAGCTCCAAGTAGGCCTTCAGCAAGAGAAAGCCCTCCCGTGAATACAAGTAGCCTTCAGGATTTTTCCAATCAGCTGGCAGAGAAATTCCTTGGGGAGGAAGAGTCGACTTTCCACCGTTAGCATCTCCGTCACCTTCCTTCAAGAATTTTGGACAAATGACGATGGGAGTCTCTGGATTATGCTGACGATAGGTTTGTACCATGTATTTGATTCGAGCTACCACCTCTTCGTTGGTGATGTTGGCTGGAGCTCCGTTGGCAGTGCAGTTGGCAGCATCGGGACTTGAGGCTGTAAGATTCCAGCCTGGGTCCAAGATAAACACCTCACATTCGATTTGAGCCAAAAAGTCTGCCATCTTGTATTCAACCTGGGCACTACCCGCCACACCAAGATTTATCACTTCCCGCTGGCAAGCCCACATGATTTGAGCTGCGTAGGTGGCTCCGGGACGCAGGCCGTTGTCGCCATCGCCCTGGGTAATGCTGGTACCGTAAATCAGAATTGGTTTTTGAGCGGACTCAGCAAAGGGCTCGAATTCGCTACTCCTGGAGCCAGACGTGAACTCCAAGGTAAAGCCAGATGGATTTTTTTCTTCAGCACCGCCAGCTACTGGCTGGAATCCGTTGTAGGTGGGCAACATCACCATAAATCGCCCAGAGGCAGCACCTTCCTGCAAACCAGTTTCGTAGTGCCAGCTACCCTCCATCACGCCCTTGTCTGAACGAAGATTCTTTTTGAAAACAGGTACTCCATTTTCCAGCTGGTAAATGTCGATACCAGAAAAGCTTCTGTTATCCAAGCCCTTCAAGGCGGGGCGACCGTCTTGGGCAGGATTGCTGCGATTCAGATAGCGGAAATGAAAGGTAATGGTGGGACTGTCGGTTTCTATTGCAAGATACACCCCTGCAGTACAGGATCGCATATTATTTTCCTGTCGCACCTCAAGATTTTTCTGGCTTAGGGGAAAGATAAGGGAGGTTCCCATAGCATGAATGGAATACAAGCCCCGCCGCTGGTCACGGTTGTTCGGCTGGATAGACAGGGGCAAGCGGCTCCAAAAGGTAGGATATTCAATTCCATCTCGGATAGCACCTTCTGGCAGTGGCAGCTGAGTAGAACCAGCTTCTCCGTTGCTGTCCACATCTCCAAGGCTGTAGTGACTCAGACTGTCTCCCGTGGCCACATCCACCTGATACTGACGAAATTTTCCATGGAGTGTCAAAGCATCCCAGCCCACACACCGAGGCAAGATTTTTTTTTGAGACATACTTCCTCCTTTTTGAATCTAGTATACTACTTCCATCTTTTTTTGTCAGTAAAAATTTTCACTCTGGAATCTCACGTCATAGCTATTCGTAGTGTGCTTGACAAAAATTCACTGATTACGTATACTGTATTTAACATTTACGTTAAATGTTAAAGGAATAGCGATGGGATTACAGCAAACAATGAAGGCTCTTGCAGACCCAATCCGCCGAGAAATTTTAATCATGCTGAAAAACGGCAGGATGTCCGCAGGAGAGATTACAGAACAATTCCCCGTAACTGGGGCTTCTATCTCTCGACATCTTTCTGTGTTGAAGGAAGCTGACCTAGTGCGGGATACACGAGAGGGGCAATTTATCTTTTATGAATTAAATGCCTCTGTATTAGAAGAAATTATGCTTTGGATTAGCAATTTGCAGGGAGAAATTTCTCACGAAGAAACTTTATCAGGAGACAAGAATGAAACACACTAAACTAAACATTATTTTATCATGTATCATCCTGGTTGCACCCATGATTTTTGGCATGATTGTCTGGAACAAGCTTCCTGAGTCCATGCCCATCCACTGGGGAGTGAATGGAGAGGCGGACCGTTGGAGCAGCAAGCTCTTTGCCGTATTTGTTTTGCCTCTGCTGATTCTAGCCATTCACGGAATTTGTATTTTTGCCTCACGAAAATATTTTCGCAACAAAAAACAAAGCCCTAAGGTAATGGGACTAGTTCTGTGGATTTGTCCACTGCTGTCCGTAATGGCCAATAGCTTAACCTACGCCATTGCCTTGGGAAAGGAAATCAATGTGCTTTTTGTGGTGTCTTTGACCATGGGAGCCTTGTTTGTACTCATTGGGAACTATCTACCCAAGTGCCAGCAAAACCTCATTGTGGGAATTCGCATTATCTGGACCTTAAAAAACGAAGCCAACTGGAACGCCACCCACCGCTTTGCTGGCAAGGTTTGGGTGATTGGTGGACTGTTGCTTATGGCATCATCATTGCTGCCCTATTCAATCCTTCCTTGGGCAATGATTACGCTGCTAGTGGTGTTTATCGGGCTACCAGTGCTGTATTCCTACCGATTTCACAAGAAGGAAGAATAAAAGCAACAAACACTATGGGGGTGGATAAAAAAGGCCAGGGAAGGAACATAAACCTTCCTCGGCCTTATCAATCCTACAATTTACCCTTACTAGAGAAATTGATACCAACACCGATATAGGGGCTCATACCGAACCGAAAGTACTTTTGGATTTGATTTGCACGAATCTCTTCCCCTATAAAGCCTCCAGTCTCGTCTTCGAAGTAAAAAAATGAAGAATTCTTAGCACGGCCAAAATCTAAGATAACGTCACATCCGATAATAAGGGATTTTTTCTCTGAAGGAGAGAAACGTAGCTGAGGAGTCAAGCCAAGGCCAAAAGAGTGAAGTGAAATTGATGATAAAAGCCTGCTCTCTTCCTCTACATACTTATTTGCCAGTATTTCCGTCACACTCTTTTCCAACAAATAATGGAAGCCTAATCCTGTCTGAAGCCGCAAGTTCTCATTGATATCAATGCCAAAGGCAGGGCCCACCATAAATTCCAGTCCAATAAAAGCATCAGAGATACTGGCTTTCAGTCAGTTCTGTAAGGAAGTGATTGAAATAGCGGCTCACACCGCCTGCGAATCTGTGTGGCAATCTCCCCATAGCATGTTCCTCAAGGCCAGTCCATGGAAAACTTTTAAAAAAATCCAGTTTTTTTCTGGAAAAACGCATTTTTTTGCACGTTCAAACCTATAATCTATATGTAAAGAAAAAATTTGGAGGTGAAGATGGAAATTGATTTGCCAGAATCTGTTCTGGAAGAATTACAAAAAGTCTGGAAACAACAGTGGCAAAAGCTCACTTTAGCTGATGATTTTATTTTTAGCAGAATTATGCAAAACACAGAAATTTGCAAGGAAGTTCTGGAACTGTTACTGAAAATAAAAATCAGCCATATCGAGTTTCCTGTGGCACAAAAGGTTGTCCAAACACTGAAAACTTCAAAAGGTGTACGGATGGACGTGTACGTGCAAGAAGCTGACGGCCAACGAGTATTTGACATCGAAATCCAGTCAGTTATCACCAAGGAAGAAGCCCTGCGAGCCCGCTACTACCAAGGCATGCTCGATTTGGATAACTTATTAAAAGGCAGTGACTATGTTGAGCTGCCCCAAACCTACATCATCTTTTTATGCATGAACGACCCATTTGGATTCAATCTTCCCATTTACGAGCCACACAGTTACATCGATC
>JAFYWB010000015.1 GCA_017549025.1 Treponema sp. | reverse complement strand
CAGTACAGTCCGTATTATCAAGGATTCGGAAAAAGAACCAGGAGATTTGGTGTTCTTCAAAACAGTTGGAAACAAGATTTCCCACGTTGGTTTATACATGGGCAACAATCAGTTTATTCATGCTGCCAGCGATGGGCCAAATACTGGTGTTATTATTTCTTCACTAAAAGAATCCTACTGGGATAGAACCTATGCTGGAGCTGGGCGATTCCTTCCTTCTATTGGAGAGGAACGAGTGGCACTTGCTACAGAAGGTAGTTCTGGTTCTGCAGGAAGCACTATTTCTGGAGCTAGCAACCAGAACGGCGGACTTGTAGCCTCATCTGGTAGTGTTGGCAGTTCTCACACTTCAGAAAGGAAAGAAGGATTTTGGCCAAACGTGACCATAGATGGAACCCTCACTGGGGATTGGACCTTCTTTTCTGCAGAGCAATTCCACCTTTTATTCCGTGGCGTAACTTTGGATGCTCATGCTCGCTATCAGGGGAAAAATGGATTACAGCCTGGTTTGGGACTTTCTCTTTCCTATGACCCAGAAATGAAAATGTTCCAGATTCCCTTGATTTTCTCCTTGACAGTGTCAGAGTACGTGCGAGTGTATGCTGGACCTGTGTTTACCTTAGGGGCTCCCGTAGAACCTGGGATTGAGGCTGGCACCGCCGAAAGAGTGAAGGGGTCAATTTTCCCTGGTGTAATGGGGCTTTGCTTGCAAACTCCCTCACTCAAGGCTGGTAAGGTACGGTTGTCCTTGGTTCAGGATATTCGTTATACCGTATTTAATAATATGGATAACGGTGCCCTGCCCATAGTGGATTCTTTGTCTGCTGGTTTAGTATTTTCCACAGGAATTCGTGTAACATTCCCCCTAGAAAACTTTATTTAAGTGTATGAACCTGATGAAAAATAATTCTGTGCAAAGAATTTTTCTGTGCTTGGCTCTTGGAGCTTGTGTTTGTTTGTTCACCGCCTGTTCTCCAGTGTTGAAGGTGGCTGTGGCAGATGACGGAGCTATTACTTATTCTGTGGAAAGCTCAGTTTCTCCCCTTATTGAAGGTACTGTTCGTTCCTTTACTGGTGCAGGCCAAGACTTACCTTTATTCAACAAGACTCAAATCCTGCAGGCCCTGAAGTCTGCGGGGCTTTCCTTTGTGGGAGTGGAAACTCCCAGCACTAGCTCTTTGATTGTTTCTGCCCGCATAGAAGCTCTTTCTCCACAAACTGCTCCGGTAATGAAGCTTTTGGATGGTTCTCAGTGTCAGGATATGGTTCAGCAGGTTTCTGGTGCCATTGGCTATCGTCATTCATCAGAAGTAGGGGAGCGTAAGCTGGTGCTCACCATTTCTCCCCAGGTGCTGCAGCAGGTTATGGACATTATGCCCTTGGAAACAGCGGAATACTTGGATTTGCTTTCTGCCCCAATTCTTACTGGTGAGCAGCTGTCTGCCAGTGAATACACCGATTTAATTTCTATTATCTATGGTGGCAGTGTAGCCAAGGAATTGGAAGCTGCCAAGGTCAAGATTCTCGTTACTGCTCCATCTGCTGTTCAATCTGCTTCCGTTTCCCATGCTGCAGGAAAGGCCCGCACCCAAGGTCGCTACGTGGAGTTTACCCTTGGCCTCCCAGAACTTTTATCCAATCTTAATCAAATCGAATTTACTGTAGTATACTGATTATGGTTCTACAATTTTTGGAGACCATAACAAAGTGGGGCAAGGGGGTAAGTGAAGCGTCCCTTGCCCGACTATATTATCAAAATTTATAGTTAATTCAATATCTCTAAAATTTTATCTGTTGCAAAAAAATAATAATCTGAGTATACTGATAAAAGATTATCTATAATGAGCTGAAAAAGGCAAATTATATTACAAGATGGGGGTTACTATGGCTGAAAATGCAACCATTCAGTTTTCCAAGGAACTTGATGCATTCATCGAGGAATGGAAAAACAAGCCTGGAAATCTGATTATGATTCTCCACAGAGTACAGGAGGAATTTGGTTATATTTCCAAAGAGGCTGCTTGTGCTGTATCAGAACGCACCGGTTCAACACTGGCTCGTGTGTATGGAGTTATGACATTCTATCATTTCTTCAAGACACAGAAGCCCGGAAAGAACAAGATTAGCGTTTGTCTCGGTACTGCTTGCTATCTCAAGGGTGGTCAGGATTTGATAGACGAAGCTCGTTCTATCCTTGGATTGACACCAGAAGATATTTCCACAGCGGACGGATTGTTCTCTGTAGAGCCTGTACGTTGTATTGGATGTTGTGGTCTTGCTCCAGTTCTCACTGTAAATGGTGATGTATACGGAAAGTTAGGCAAGTCTCAGATGGCAGGTATCATCGATAAGTATAAGAACGCTTAACTTGAGTCTTGCTAGATGTAATCTAGCGGAATGAGAGTGACTTTCTGGGAAAATAACCCAGGATGAATCGAAATTTGCAGGAGTTGATTGAATGGCAAAATTGACGTTAGAAGGCTTGCGTGAATTACGTGAGCAGGTGAAAAAAACGCTTCAAAGAAGAGACCCTGAAGGAAAGGGGATTCAAGTTATAGTTGGAATGGGAACTTGTGGTATCGCCGCTGGTGGTAAGGATACCTTCAAGGCTTTCTTGGACGAGGTAGAAGCCAAGAATCTTGATTCCCAGGTAATCGTTCGTCAGTCTGGTTGTATGGGACGCTGTGCCGATGAGCCTACTGTAGAAGTTGTTGTTCCCGGTATGGAAACTGTAATGTATGGAAAGGTGACACCTGCTGTTGCAAAGGACATTGTTCAAACTCACCTTATCGAGAAGAAACTGTTGGACAATCTCATTGTAGAGCGTCTTGCACCTGCTAAATAAGGAACTGGAGGATACTATGTCTTACACACACTTTATTCTTGTTTGTGGCGGAACCGCTTGTGAATCCAGCAGTTCCAACGATATTTATCAGCGGCTTTTGGAAGAAGCAGCAAAGCAGGGCGTTGGCGACAGCGTTCAGATTGTAAAGACAGGTTGTTTCGGTTTCTGTGAGAAGGGACCTGTTGTAAAGGTTCTTCCCGAAGATTCTTTCTATGTTGAAGTAAAGCCCGAAGATGCCAGTGAAATTATCTCCGAGCAGATTATCATGGGTCGAGAAGTAACTCGTCTGCTGTACAACAAGGAAAAGAAGAGCCGTGAGGAAGTTCAGGAAATCCAGTTCTATCAGAAGCAGATGCGTGTTGCTCTGAGAAACTGTGGTTTTATCAATCCTGAAGATATTAACGAATACATCGGACGTGACGGATATGTGGCTTTGGAAAAGGCCCTGTTTGAAATGTCTGGCGAAGATATCGTAAACGAGGTTAAGAAGTCTGGTTTGCGTGGTCGTGGTGGTGCTGGATTCCCCACAGGCATCAAGTGGGAAACTGCTATGAAGGCTCCTGGAGATACCAAGTACGTTGTATGTAATGCTGACGAGGGAGACCCCGGTGCATACATGGACCGTTCTACCATCGAAGGTGACCCACACTCTGTTATCGAAGCTATGATTATCTGTGGTAAAGCCATTGGTGCCCACCAGGGATTTGTATACATCCGTGCAGAGTATCCTTTGGCTATTGATCGCCTCCAGATTGCTATGGATCAGGCCCACGAGTTGGGACTGTTGGGTAAGGACATCCTTGGTTCAGGCTTTGACTTTGATATCGAGATTCGTCTTGGTGCAGGTGCCTTCGTTTGTGGTGAGGAAACAGCCTTGCTGCGCTCCATCGAAGGTCTTCGTGGTATGCCTACTCCTAAGCCACCCTTCCCAGCTATCAGCGGATTGTGGGGCTGTCCTACTATCATCAACAACGTAGAAACTTGGGCAAACATTCCTGTAATCCTGACAAAGGGTGCCGACTGGTTCGCCAGCATTGGTACTGCTGACTCCAAGGGAACAAAGGTTTTCGCCCTGACTGGTAAGGTAAATAACTCTGGTCTTGTTGAAGTTCCCATGGGAACAACCCTCCGTGAAATCATCTTCGAGATTGGTGGCGGAATCAAGAACGGAAAGAAGTTCAAGGGTGTTCAGACTGGTGGACCTTCTGGTGGTATCATCACCGAGGAACACTTGGATACACCAATCGATTTTGGTGCATTGACACGACTGGGCTCCATGATGGGTTCTGGTGGTATGATTGTTATGGACGAGGACGACTGTGTTATCGACGTAGCTAAGTTCTACATGGAATTCTGTGTGGATGAGTCCTGCGGAAAGTGTTCTCCCTGCCGAATCGGTACTCGCCAGATGTACACCATCTTGGACAAGATTTCTCAGGGACGAGGAACCATGGATGATTTACAGAAGCTGAAGGATATTGGTCAGGCAATGCAGCTGTCTTCCTTGTGTGCCTTGGGACAGTCCGCTCCTAACCCAGCTCTTTCTACTCTGAAGAAATTTGAAGCTGAATACATTGAGCACATCAAGGATAAGAAGTGTGCTGCTGGTAAGTGTAAGAAATTGATTCAGTTCATCATTACCGACAAGTGTATTGGTTGTACCGCTTGTGCTCGCCAGTGTCCTTCCAACTGTATTACTGGAGAACGCAAGGCTCAGCACACCATTGACCAGACCAAGTGCATCAAGTGTGGTGCTTGTGAAGCAGCTTGTAAGTTCAGCGCCATTATCAAGAAATAAGGAGGTGATGTGATGGTTAATGCAACAATAAATGGAAAACCTGTCTGTGTAGAAGAAGGAACCACCATTCTCCAGGCAGCCCGACAGATTGATATAAAGATTCCAACCCTGTGTCATAACCCTGACCTTCCAGCATGGGCTTCTTGTGGTATTTGTATCGTGCGTCTTGCTGGTACTTCCAAGATGATTCGTGCTTGCTGTACAGCAGTAACTGAGGGAATGAGTGTTGTTACTCATGACCCTGCAATTGTTCAGGCTCGTCGTACCGTTTTGGAATTGATTCTTTCCAATCACCCCGATGATTGTCTGCGCTGTTCTCGCAACAACAAGTGTGAGCTGCAGAACCTTGCTGCTGATTTTGGTCTGCGCACCGTTCGTTTCGATAAGATTCTGAAGCAGCAGCCCATTGATGATTCTAACGATGCTATTGTTCTTGATCGTGACAAGTGTATCAACTGTGGTCGCTGTGTTCAGGCTTGTCAGCAGATGCAGAATGTATGGGCTCTGGAATACACCGGTCGTGGTGATAAGACCATGATTGGGCCTGTTAGTGGCGTTGACTTGGCAAACAGCCCCTGTGTACGCTGTGGTCAGTGTGCCGTTCACTGTCCTACAGGAGCTATTTCTTCCAGCCACTCCAACCGCAAGCTGTGGGACAGAATCTGCGATCCAGAAATCACTACAGCTGTACAGATTGCACCTTCTGTACGTGTTGCTATTGGCGAGGAATTCGGTTTGGAGCCAGGAGAAATCTCTTCCAAGAAGATTTATACCGCACTCCGCCGCATTGGATTCGACTATGTATTCGATACCAACTTTGGTGCCGACCTTACCATCATGGAAGAGGCTACAGAGTTCGTAAATCGCTTGGCTGCCGGTGGACCTTTCCCCATGTTCACCAGCTGTTGCCCCGGATGGGTTGACTATGCAGAAAAGAACTATCACGATCTGCTGCCTAACCTGTCTTCTGCAAAGAGCCCCCAGCAGATGCAGGGAGCCATTACCAAGACCTACTGGGCAGAAAAGATGGGACTGGATCCCGCAAAGGTTTGCTCAGTTTCTGTAATGCCTTGTACTGCAAAGAAGTATGAATCACGCCGTGATGAAACCATGAAGTCTTCTGGCTATTCCGACGTAGATATTTCTATCACTACCCGTGAGTTTGCTCGCTTGATTCGTCAGGCTGGAATTGACTTCCACTCCTTGGAGGACAGCGAAGCCGATAACCCACTGGGCGGATACACTGGAGCAGGAACCATCTTTGGTGCTACTGGTGGTGTAATGGAAGCTGCAGTTCGCAGTGCTTACCACTTTGCAACAGGAGAAGAGCTGGCTGATGTTAACCTGACACCTGTTCGAGGCTTGGATGATGTAAAGAGCTTTGAAGTAGAGGTAGCTGGTAAGAAGCTGCGTCTGGGTGTTGTTCACCAGCTGGGTAACGTAGATAAGGTTGTTCAGGAAATCCGTGAAGCTGTTGCTGCTGGCAAAGAGCCTCCTTACCACTTCATTGAGGTAATGGCTTGCCGTGGTGGATGTGTAAGCGGTGGTGGTCAGCCCTACGGTTCCAATGACGAGATTCGTGCCAAGCGTGCAGCTGGTTTGTATCAGGACGATGAGAACTGTGAGATTCGCGTAAGCCACAAGAATCCTCACATCATCGAGTTGTACGACACCTTCTTGAAGAAGCCAGGTGGAGAAAAAGCCCACCACTTGTTGCACACTCACTATACAGAACGAAAGCTGTATAACTACGAGGTACAAGAATAATTAACCAAAAGGGTAGAGTTTGAAGTGCAGTGCACTTTGGCTCTACCTTTTTTTTGTAGCCGGCCCTATCTAACTACAGTATAGCCCGAAGCTATTTATTTAGGGGAAGGAAACCCCTCTACTCGGAAGCGGGGTTTTCCTCCCCCTAAGACCCCCTCCTTCCCCAGCACCGCTTAGGGGCTCCTGCCCCTAAGAACCCCGGAAGAAGATATTTTTGTAGCTGGCCCTATCTAACTACAGTATAGCCCGATGAACGAAAGAGTGGGGAATGTCGGGAGGGGTACCTACCGGCACCGCCCTCTGAGCGTAGCGAAGCGTAAGGCGACGGTGGGTTCTCCCGACATTCTATCACTTTTACATTTATCGTTGCTGTGCTATACTGCATCCCGTGAACCAAGATCAACTTATCATCAATTTAGAAATGAAAATCTCTTATTTGGAAGACTTTGTGCAGCAGCTTCAAGAAGTGGTGCTGGAGCAAGGGACTGCTTTGGAGCGGTTGAAGGCTGAAAATCAGCATATCAAAACGAAGCTGGCAGACATGGCAGAGCAGCTGGAAGGAGATGTGCCGAATCGGCGGCCTCCCCACTACTAGTATTTTGCGAAGAGTCTTTAGGAATGTGTTTCTGAAGGAGCCTTTGTCAGCAATTCCAGTCGTGGGTAGGAAATTTCGATGTTGGCTTCTTCAAAGCTCTTTTTGATTGCAATGTGAAGCTGGTTACGGACAATGAACAAATCTGCATTGTTCAACCACACTCCAATTACGAGATTGACGCCGTACTCATTAAAGCCATCGTAATAAAAAATTGGCTCTGGATCTGCAATCACGTTGGGACATTTTCCCGGAATCTCCTTTGCAATAGCTAATGCGTAATCCATGTCGGTGTTGCGATTCAACGGAATTGTTACATTGATTCGGCGGATTGGGTAAAAGGAGGTGTTCTGCAGGTTTGTATTCAAAATCTTTTCGTTGGGAATACGAACCATTTGAGCGTCGGGAGTCTTTATCTTGACGGAAAGCAGCTCGATGGAGTCCACTGTACCAGAAATTCCTTCTACCGTAATGAAATCTCCGATTTTTAACGCATGCTCTGACACGATAAAAAAGCCACTGATAATGTTGCTGAGAGAAGTCTGGGATGCAAAGCTCACTGCCACACCCACAATTCCCGCTGCTCCCAAAAGGGCGGAAATATCAATCTTAAAAACACCTAGAATATAAATTACCAGCAAAACATAGATGATATACCGGATAATTCTTATTACCGTGGGGAGTATCTGGGACTTTTCCTTTTTGGTAAGAATCTTTTTGGTGATTTTCTTGATGAGCAGATACAATAACACAAACGCCACAATGCCGATGAAGGCAGAAAGCAGATTGTTAATCATTTCTGCAGTGAAGAATTCTTTAAAAACTCGCAACATAGTTGCTCCTAGGAATCAAGGTTGTTGTGCATACAAAGATCTGCAATGGGACAGTCGGTACATTGTGGATTGCGAGCGGTGCAAATATAGCGACCGTGGAGTATGAGCCAGTGGTGGGCATGCTGCATGTATTCAGCGGGAATCACACGGATAAGGTCTTGTTCTACGGCTTCTGGTGTGGTTCCGTTGGAAAGCCCCATGCGTGGACTGATTCGTAGCAGGTGAGTGTCCACAGGCATAGTGGGCTCGCCGTACACCACATTCAAAATCACGTTGGCGGTTTTTCTTCCCACGCCAGGCAATTTCTGCAAGTCTTCTCGTGTACGAGGGATTTTGCCACCGAAATCACGGACAAGTATCTGGCTGAGCTCCATTACGTGGCGGGCCTTGGAACGAAATAGTCCGATGGATTTGATGTAGCTAATAAGTCCTGCTTCTCCCAGTTCCAGAATTTTTTCAGGACTGTCCGCCACCTGGTACAAGGGGGCTGTGGCCTTGTTTACGCTTTTGTCGGTGGCCTGAGCAGAAAGCACCACGGATACCAGCAATGTAAAGTCGTTGGGAGCCAACAATTCCGTTTGAGGAGCTGGATTTGCTTGCTTGAATCGATCAAAAATCTGGATAATGCTTTCTGGAGATAAAAGCCGGACGTTGGGGTGAACCTTGGGCTGGGAGGTTTTTGCTGTTCCTCCCGCTCCAAGCTTCTTTTCCCCTTTGGAAGCTTTTTCCTTTGGTGAGGTCATTTTGTTTTGGGCCTTTTATTTAATTGCCTTTTTCAGCTCTTCCAGCTTGTCTGTTTTTTCCCAGCTGAATTCGCTGCGTCCAAAGTGACCGTAGGCAGCAGTAGCCTGATAAACGGGCTTCTTCAAGTCCAGTGTCTTGATAATGCCGGCGGGAGTACAGTCGAATACTTCTTTTACAGCCTCGGAAATAGCAAAATCTTCTACTTTGCCAGTTCCAAAGGTGTCTACCATGATGGAAACAGGGAAGGGTACACCAATGGCGTAGGCCAGCTGCACCTCACAGCGCTCTGCTAAGCCTGCTGCTACCACGTGCTTTGCAATGTAACGAGCCATGTAGGCTGCAGAACGGTCTACCTTGGAAGGATCTTTTCCAGAGAAGGCTCCACCACCATGGCGCCCCATTCCACCGTAGGTATCTACGATGATTTTTCGGCCGGTAAGACCAGTATCACCGAAAGGTCCTCCTACTACAAAGCGACCAGTGGGATTTATAAAGAACTTGGTGTTGCTGTCAATCAAGCCGGTGGGATCCAGCACAGGCTTAATAATCTGCTCAATCATGGCTTCCTTGATGGTGCCATGGGCTACCTCTGGATTATGCTGGTGAGAAATGACAACAGTATCAATGCGAACAGGCTTGTGTCCCTCGTACTCAATGGTAACCTGGCTTTTTGCATCGGGGCGCAACCAGTTGATGGCACCAGATTTTCGCAAATCGGTGGCTTTAAGCAAAAGCTTGTGGGCATACATAATGGGAGCTGGCATAAGCTCTGGTGTTTCAGAGCAGGCAAAACCAAACATCATTCCCTGGTCGCCTGCACCCTGCTGGCCCTTGTATTCATCCAAGCCTGTTCCCTGAACACCCTGATTGATGTCGGGAGACTGGGAGTGAATCATGTTCATAACGGCCATGGAATCGCAGTCCAAGCCAAAATCAGAGTCGGTATATCCGATTTCCCGTGCAATATTGCGGGCAGTTTGTTGTACATCAACAAAGGTGTTTGTGGTAATCTCTCCACCAACCAAAACAAGGGCGGTAGAAGCAAAGGTTTCACATGCTACGTGGCTTTCTGGGTCATTGCGTAGGCATTCATCCAGAACAGCATCAGAAATCTGGTCACAGAGCTTGTCGGGGTGTCCTTCGCCTACAGATTCTGAGGTAAAAAGGTATCTATTCTTGTTCATAAAGAGCTCCTTGGGCTGAATATGCCACTTTGAAATATTTCATAGGTACTATACCATATATTTAAAATGTAGTATACTATGAATATATTGACACTTATTATTTTAGAATCGGAGGAGCACATGGCTTGCGACAAAAAATATTTGAAAAGTCAGAAGGAATGTAATGTAACCTTCATTTTATCTGCTGAAGCTGCTGCTGGAGCCAATGAAGTCTGGTTGTCTGGTGATTTCAATAGCTGGAGTAGTTCAGATACACCTATGAAAAAGCAGAAAGATGGTAGTTTTACTGTCAAGGTTAAGTTGGCAACAGGACGAGAGTACCAGTACCGTTATCTTTTGGATGGTAAGCGCTGGGAAAACGACTGGGAAGCAGATAAATACGTTCCCGCTCCTTTTTCCAATACAGACAACAGTGTTGTAATTGTGTAAGCAAGACAAAGGCAATGCATTTAAAGCCGGCGGCAGATTCTGTTGCCGGTTCATTTTTTTATAAACAGTAATGCTAATTTTAGGTGAATAGGATTTTACAGGAATGGGATTTGGAGAACTCGTTTTTTTGGCTATGGCTCTTGCCATGGATGCCTTTGCGGTCAGTGTTACCAACGGAATGTGCTTGAAAAAATGTGGACTGAAAGAAACTCTGTCCATGGCCCTTACCTTTGGCTTTTTCCAAGCACTCATGCCACTGGTGGGCTTTGGTGGTGGTTCATTTTTTTACCAGCAAATTAAGGCGGTGGATCACTGGATAGCCTTTGGCTTGCTGACTTTTCTTGGAATCAGAATGATTATGGAGGCTTTGGAGTCTCGGAAGCAGGCTGAAGGTGAGGGCTGCGATATAGAAGGCTCTCGGCTTACCCTAAAGCTACTGCTGGTTCAAGGAGTTGCTACCAGTATCGATGCCTTGGCGGTGGGAATCAGCTTGTCGGTGGTGCAGGCTAACATCTTATTTGCGGCACTGGTTATTGGGCTGATTACCGCCCTTTTGTGTTCAGTTGCCTCTGTGGTGGGACGCCGCTTTGGAACCATGCTGAACGATAAGGCTGAAATTTTAGGTGGAATCATTCTTGTGGGAATTGGAGTCCGCATTTTGATTTCTCACTTAATTGCCTAGAAAGGAAAAAATAAGTATCTTTTTATAGAGATACCATTACTTTTTGGAGGTACAACATGAAAAAGATTGGCATTGCCTACGAAAATGGACAGATTTTTCAGCATTTTGGAAAAACTCCCTCTTTTTTGATTGTAGAGGCTGAGGGAAAAGAAATCATTTCACGGGAAATTGTTTCTACCAATGGAGAAGGTCATTCAGCTTTGTTTAACTTTTTGTCTGGGCTGGGAGTTCAGGTGGTAGTCTGTGGTGGCATTGGTCAAGGTGCTCGTGACGCTCTGGTGCAGGGTGGCATAGAGGTTATTGGTGGCCAGATGGGTTCTACAGAAGCAGCTCTAATGTTCTATCTGAATGGAGACCTGAGAGATAGTGGCGGTTGCTGTGGCCACCACCACCATCATCATCACGGAGAAGGCCATTCCTGCGGAGAACATGGCTGCAAGTAAGGCTTAATCCTCTTGTTCTTGGTGGGAATACAGATAGCTTACGTCTGGATCTGATTCCCGCTGCTTAATAAAGACACTTTCCAGGGAGGGATTTAATTCTATATCATTGTCATAATTGGTATAGCAATTTCTTCCTTTTCCCTTGGAATGGTACAAGGCTATGTCAGCTCGCTTTAACCCTTCCTGCCAGCCGTTGTCAGTAAGGCGGAACAATGCAGAACCGATGGATACGGATGTGCGGAACGTTCCCTTGTCCGTTTTGAATTGGAGCCGATTGACACAAGTAAGAATCTTTGTGGCAAGGGTACTGTCGTAATCCTTGTCGGCACCGTTGAACAGAAGGATAAATTCCTCTCCACCCCAACGGAACAGCTTGTCTGCAGAACGGATACGACTTAGGATTTCCTGAGTGGTACGTCGCAAAACCTCATCTCCAACGTCATGACCATAGGTGTCGTTGGTTTTCTTAAAGTTATCCAAGTCCAGCATCATAATCAAAGGTGATTGTCCACCTGTTGTTTTGAATTGATGGAATAAGGTGTTCAGCAATTCCTCACCAGATTTTCTGTTAAATGTTCCCGTGAGAGGATCCCGTTTCGTTTCATTTTCAATAAATTCATTGAGCTGGTGATTACGGCGCATGTAACTCAAAAGAATTACTACAATGTCCACGGTAAAAACAAGAATCAAAAGGCTGATAATGGAAATCAGCACTGTTTTGATCATTCCCTTGCTGTAGGAGTGCAAGTCCGTGGTTTGGGTGTGCGTGTCAAAGAATACGCTAGAGAGAGACTCTCCTGTGGCAACAATCCAGTTGAATGGCTCGTAAATCGTTGCATAGGAAGCTTTTTTTGTACTGCTTCCATCTGCATTTTGGAAATAATAGGTATGGAAAATTTCACCTTCGGCCATAATTCCTTCAAGCTCATCACGGTACGGATAATTTCCTTCTGAGTCTTGAGTATGGGTGCTGAGGTGCATTCCTTCTTTTTCAATCTGGTTGGGATGAATCACACGAATGGCATAATCATCTCCACCTTGGTAGTCTAGAACCTCATTTACCCAAATGTATCCATCAGAACCGTATGCAGTGGCATGAATCAAGCGATAGATAAAATTCTTTGCAATTTCGTTGATGCTTTCCTGGGAGGCAAGAACGAAAAGATTTATGTTGTTGTAGGGAGTGATAATGTGGTACGGACAGCTTGCCGCATAGGTATACCAGTCTACAAGAGAAATATAAGATTTTACCTCTTGTATTTTACCATCAACATTAAGAAACTCTATTTTCTCATGATTATAGGGATCGTACAAAATAATTTGTAGGGCTTGTCCGTTAGCCATGGTGTCAAGGAATCGCACCCACTCGTACAAGGCCTCTCGGCCTTGTGATGCAGTGTGAGTTGCCATACGACTGATGAATTCTCCCTGAGTTTGGACAACAGATAGAATAGTTTCTCGCTCGTGCTCAATGTAACCAATCATATTGTCCACTCGCTCCCTCATCTTGCGCTCGGTGATGATGAGAGCATCCTCTTCCAAAAGGCCCACCATGTAGGTAGCCATGTTGCTTATCAAGCAGGATAAAAGAATAGAAGCCACAACACAAATGACTACCTGAGAAGAAATAAGTACGTAAAGATATTTTCGTGAGCCTGTGTTCATGTTCCTGTTCTGCTCTTAGTTAAGACTTGATGCAAACCGAAGGAAGGCCTTTTGACCTTCTGAATCACGCTTGAATACACCTGCATGACTCAACACCTGAAGGAATACCTTGCCAACCTCTTGCTGCAATACCTGATGTACATTGTCTTTTGTACAGCTGGAAGCAAAATCCTTTGCCCAATCCAAGTGCTTGGTAATGGCTTCTTTTGTGGTTTCATCCAAAGAAGCAACCTGACTGTCCCAGCTTTCCACAGAATCCTTGTTTGCCACAATGAATTGAGCCAAAAGCTCCAGCTCAGTTTTGAGTCGGGCTGGGAGAATAGCTAATCCCATTACCTCAATCAAGCCGATGTTTTCCTTCTTGATGTGGTGCAGCTCTGCGTGGGGATGGAACACACCAAATGGATGCTCCTCTGTGGTGATATTGTTGCGGAGAGCCAAATCGATTTCGTAGGCGCCATCTCGGAACCGCACGATGGGGGTAATAGTGTTGTGGGGAGTGTCCCCAGACCGTGCAAAAATTCCTGCTTCTGGGTCGCTGTATTCACGCCAGCTGGTGAGGATAAAGTCTGCGGCCTCCACCAAAAGCTCTGGATCCTGGTGACGCAATCGGATAACGGACATGGGCCACTTGATGATTCCTGCTTCAATTTGGGGGAATCGCTGAATTGTAAAGCTTGTTTCCATGGGGGCACGAGCCATGGGGAAGGTGTAGTTTCCTCCCTGGAAATGCTCGTGACTCAAGATGGAACCACCTACGATGGGCAGGTCTGCGTTGGAGCCCACCATGTAGTGGGGGAATTGTCGCACAAAGTCAAAGAGCTTACCAAAGGCCGCCTTGTTGATGGCCATGGGAGTGTGAGCCTGATTCAGCAGGATACAATGCTCGTTGTAGTACACGTAGGGAGAATACTGGAAGCCCCAAGCTTCTCCTTGGATGGTTACTGGAATAATGCGGTGAGTGCTACGAGCGGGATGGTCCAGGCGGCCAGCGTAGCCTTCGTTTTCCACACAGAGCTGGCACTTGGGATAACCGCCCTGAGGCTTCAGCTTGGCTGCGGCAATGGCCTTGGGATCCTTTTCTGGCTTGGACAGGTTGATGGTAATGTCTAAGTCTCCGTATTCTGTGGGAGTAATCCACTTCATGTCACGCTGGATTCTGTAACGACGGATGTAGTCGTTGTTTTGGGAAAAGTCGTAGAACCAGTTGGTGGCAGCCTGAGGAGATTCCTTGTACAGAGCGTTGAATTCGGCTATGACCTGTGAGGGAGGAGGGGTGAGGCAACCCATGATTGCTGTGTCCAAAATGTCTCGGTAGCCAACGGAATTTTCCTCCAACAAACCATTGTCAAAGGCCCAGTCCATCATGGCTGCCAGAATTTGCTCCAGATTATGGCTGCTACCAGATGAAGCTTTTGTCAGCTCTCCTGTAGGGATTGCTGTTTCATCTCCATCCAGCTTGAACAAGGCAAAAAGCCTGTTCACGGTATAGATGGTATCTTCTGGCTTTACCAAACCACATTCCAGACCATATTCTACTAATTGTCGAATCAAATCACAAATCATCCTCGTATCCTCCTCGCAAATTATCGATTCCAAGCTCTGTACCTTAAATTACTGGTACATTATGCCAGTGGGCCTGCACCGTTTCCTGTAGCGCACTGGAAGAAGGTGGCCTCATAGCCTATCTTTTCCTTGTAAGCAGCTCCCACAGTGTCAATAAATGCGGGAATGGAGTCCTTGTGTACCAAGGCAATGGCACAGCCACCAAATCCAGCTCCTGTTACTCTGGCACCAAGACAGCCTGCAATCTTATTTGCTTCCTGATTCAATGTGTCTAGCTCAATACCTGTTGTTTCGTAATCTGTCTTTAAAGATTCGTGGGAAGCGTTCATCAGCTGTCCCAGTTCCTGGAGATTACCGGATTTTAAGGCATCGGTGGCCTTGTATACCCGTTGGTTTTCCAAGCGACAGTGGCGCATTCGGCGATAAATTACTTCTGACTCAGCTGTTTTTGGGGTGGCAGTTTTCAGGGCTTCCTGTAAAACCTCCAGCTGCTCAGTTGTCATGGAACAAGGATTTGCTACGGTAGCCTTTCCCTGTGCAGTCAGTGCCTGATTCAAAATTTCCAAGCCTTCCTTACATTCAGCTACACGCTGGTTGTACTTGGAGTCTGCCAGCTGCCGCTTCTTGTTGCTGTTCATGACAATAAAACGGTAGTCGCCCAAGTTCAAGGGAATGTACTGGTAGTCTAAGGTGGCGCAGTTCAAGAGAACGGCGGAGTCCTTGCGTCCTGTTGAAATGATGAACTGATCCATAATTCCGCACTGTACGTTCATAAATCGATGCTCAGTTTCCTGTCCAATAAGAGCATTGTCCACAGG
Source organism: Treponema sp. (assembly GCA_017549025.1). Taxonomy (GTDB): domain Bacteria; phylum Spirochaetota; class Spirochaetia; order Treponematales; family Treponemataceae; genus Treponema_F. The sequence goes on along the minus strand of JAFYWB010000015.1, from coordinate 149,499 downwards.
ATTTACGTTTCCATTATACATGTGGCTCATGGCAGACACAAAGCAGCATTCCAAAGCTGAAGATGAGGAAACGCCACCGCCGTCTGGGATACAGCTGAAGAACAGTGCGTCAAAGCCTGTGGGGAAGGAAACTCCTCTGTCTTTCAGAATGGTGATTACACCGTTCAAGTAATTGCAGTAATCGCTTTCCTTCTTATAAGAAAAACTCTCGGTAATGTCAAAGGTAAAGCGACCAGGAAAACGGATATCATCGTAATTGATGGTGGTATCCTTTCTTCCACGAATTGCTAGGAAAATGTAGCGGTCAATGGCGGTGGGCAGAACCATACCACCATTGTAGTCAATATGCTCACCAATAATATTGATTCGAGCTGGAGCGGCAAAGAATTTGATTGCTTCTGAACTCGCTCCATACATTTCTACAAAACGTCGTTCCAGTTCCTGCTTCAAAGCGGGAACATCCTCACTTGCAAGTTGTGTTAAAACAGCATAATCCTGTGACATCTATTCTTCTCCTTTATGATACAGTTGGTGGTGTTAAGGAAATCTTGTTTTTCCGTCTATCCTTAAGCTTTCGTCGTTCCCGCTCTGCAGGAAGCTCCATAGGCTTTTTTCTTCGATCTTCTGGGCCCACTCGTCGCTCCACTTTGAAGGTGCTTACAGAATCTATCAGCTCAGCAACAGATTTCTTGGTGGAGGCTGCTACGGTGTTAATGTGCTCGGTGGCCTGCTGCATCTGTGTGGAAGCTTCTTTACAGGAAGTAAGTCCGTGGTTTACATCGTCGTTCAGGCTCTTAAGCTTGTGACACAGCTGGGAGGTTTGGCTAGTGCTGGAGGTAATTTCCTCCACATTTGCGGTAATGTGATGGGTACTATCTTCTATATCGTGGAGAGAACGCAGCACCTGCTCAGAAAGCATTTCTTGTTCACCAGTAGCCTGCTCCAGTTGAGTTACTACTTGAGAAATATCATTGATTCGTTGGATGGTAACGGCAAAGGACTTATCAATGTTCACTGCTGTTTCTGCAATGCCATCAATCTTACCTTGAATGGATTTGAGGTAAGCAGAAGATGAGCTCGACTGCTTTGCAGCTGTTTCTGCCAGCTTGCGGATTTCGTCTGCAACAACAGCAAATCCCTTTCCTGCAGCTCCTGCGTGGGCAGCTTCAATGGCGGCATTCATGGCCAGCAGGTTCGTTTGGGCTGCTACAGATGAAATAACGGAGTTCATTTCCTGCAAGGAAGCAGATTCTTGGCGCACGTTCACAATGTTTTGTGTAGCCTGACTTACCGCATCCTTGTTGTTAGAGGCCAGCTTTACTAATTCCTCCACGTGGCTGGCGGCAGTATTGATACGAACATGAACGGATTCTATACTGGCAACAATTTCTTCGATAGAAGTACTGGAATAAGCGATGAGCTGGTTCTGGGTATCAATTTCCTTACTCAATTTTTCAGCTTCACCCACGATTTTTGTTACCGCATTGTCAACCTGCTGCACGGCAATGGTTTGATTGGCAGAAGAAGCATCCATCTGAGAAATAGCCAAAACTGTTTCTCCTACAGAATCCCCAATGGAAGTGGAAACCTGTGCCAGAGAAGCGGAGGAATCTACAACAGCCCCTGCAGATTTGAATATCTTGGCCACCAACATTCTGACGTTTTGTGAAAAGGTTTCAAAGCCACGGGACAAATCTTCGGCCTCTTTGATGGAATACGAAGCAAAATTCTCTGTAAAGTTTCCTTGAGAAAATTGATTGCAATGGTCTACCATTTTTTTAAAGACCTTACTGATGTTCCGAGAAAAGATAAAAGTGGCAGCGGTAATTAAAATGACTTGAATGACCATAACCAGCATAATCAACTTGATGGTTTCTCGTATGGAATTGGTAAAGTCTGAAATATTTCCTGTGGTTACCATGAACCATGGTGTTCCTTCCACAGGCACAATAGCAAAATACTGATTGTTGCTGATAAAGCTGCTTGAACTATTGGTCAAAAGATTGTGAGAGATTTCTTTATGATCAATAAGAATGGAATCTGCCATAAGCTTGCTGGAATCGGAGTGAACAAGATAGGAGCCTTGGGTATCCACTAAATAGCAGGAGCTGCTGGGAGAAACCTTAAAATCGTTTATTAATTGAGAAAGCCCATTCAATCCCAAGTCGGCTGCTGCAACTCCAACAATAGCTCCACTGTGGTCTGTAGCTGTGTAAGCAACAGTTACACACAAGGAGTCTGTCTTTGCGTCAAGGTAGGGGTCAGTTATGGCAATTTCCCGCGGAGTGGCAATGGCACTCTTGTACCAAGGCCGTTCTAGGGGATTCCATTCAACAGGAGGTTCCCAGCCACTACTGTCTACATAAAAGCCATTTTCATCGAATCGGGATATGGCAGTGGCATAATAGAGGGAAAAATCATCATGAAAGTCATCGGTAAGGTTTATAGCAGCTTGCTGTAATACCTCTGGAGAAGTCACTGTAATGGCAGCTGTAGCCAAGCTTTTTACTCGTTCATAATATTGAAGAAGAATGTTGTTTACATCTGAAGCTAATTTTTCTGTAGAAATTTGTACTAATTGGGTTGCTGTTTTTTTTATATTTTTTGTCGTGGTGTAATTTCCTACCCATGAAGATGCAAGTGCTACAACAATTACTGGTACAATACTTAACAGGAAGATTACTTGGGCTATAGATACCCTTCTCTTGAATTCTTTCATGGATGTTCCTTGGGCTAAGATACTCTAAGTACTATATCATGTTTTATGGCAGAGGAAAAGAGATTTTTTTATAGAAATGTTGGGGAATTTGATGCTTTAATTATTTTTTTATCGAACAGGATTATAGCAAAATCTATGCACAGAAAGCGAATCGTGGTACAGTAGACGAAGCGTATAAATCTTGTTGAGGAGCTTACTATTATTATGGAAAAGATTGCAAGTTTTACCATTGACCACATCAAGCTGGAGCCTGGGGTGTACGTTTCCCGCACCGATTCTGTGGGAAATTCCATTGTCACCACCTTTGATATTAGAATGACTGCCCCTAATCGTGAGCCAGTAATGAATACGGCGGAAATGCACGCCATGGAGCATTTGGGCGCCACCTTCTTGCGAAATCATCAGGAATTTGGCCCAAAGATTGTGTATTTTGGTCCCATGGGCTGTCGCACCGGTTTTTATCTTCTGTTGGCTGGAGAATACACCTCTGCCCAGGTGGTCCCATTGCTGACAGAAATGTACGAGTTTATCCGTGATTTCCAAGGCGAGATTCCTGGTGCTTGCCCAAAAGATTGTGGCAATTACCTTGATATGAATCTGCCCATGGCCAACTGGCTTGCCCGTCGCTTTCTGGAAAACACCCTGTATTCCATTGACCAGGCCCACTTGGTATATCCCGAATAAAAAAAAAATAAGTAAAAATATATAGAATTCTATAAAAAGGAATTTGACAGCTAGATTATAGCGGGGTATAATAAAGTGATTTCTTTTTTTGTAAGATTAGGAGGAAAAAGAATGAAAAAGATTGTAGGAATCTTGTTAGTAGTTGCTACATTGTTCTCAATGGTTGGATGTAGCAAGCCAGAAGCTAAGAAGGCTGACAAGCAGGTTTTGGATGTTATCATCTCTCAGTATGGTAACTACACAAAAGAATGGTGGACTGAATTCGAAAAGAATTTTGAAGCTGCCAATGCTGACATTGATTTGAACATCGAAATCGTTTCTTGGAACGACATCTACTCTGTTGTTACAACTCGTATTTCAACTGGCGAACAGCCTGACATCTTGAACATTTCTGGTTTTGCAGACTATGTTGCTGACGATCTGTTGATGCCCGCTACAGAGTACACCTCTGCTGCTGTTCAGGCTCAGATTATCCCCAGCTTCTGGAACTCCAACGAAATGGACGGAACCATTTGGGCACTTCCCATCTTGGCTTCCTGCCGTGCTTTGTTCTGCAATGTTGACTTGCTGAACGGTGCTGGAATCACCACTCCTCCCACCACTTGGGACGAAGTTATCGCTGCATCCAAGGCTATCCGTGCAACCTATGGTTCACAGGTAACTCCTTGGGCATTGGACATTTCTACTGACGAAGGACAGGCTGCATTCTCATACTACAGCTGGAACTTTGGTGGTGGATACGTAGACGCTGCTGGTAACTGGAACTTGAACTCTGCTGAAAACATTGCAGCTGTTGAGTACATCAAGTCCTTGATTGACGGTGGTTATGTAAACGCTGGTCCTTATACAGATACTCGCTATGCACTCCAGGATTCCTTCAGTGCTGGTAACGTAGCTATGATGATTGGTCCTATGAACATGGTTGCTGCAGACTCTACTGTAAACTACGAAGTAGCTAACATTCCTGGAAAGGGAATTGGTCTTGGTGTATGCGACCAGCTGATGGTATTCAAGGACAAGAAGGCTGCTGATCAGGCTGCACGTACAGCTGCTATCTCCAAGTTCTTCGACGCATTCTATGCTTGCGAGACCTACTCCGACTACATGGTATACGAAGGATTCTTGCCCGCAACATTGGATGCTTCTGACTACTTGGCAAAGAACGCTGAAAAGCACACTCAGGGTGGAAGCACAAAGACTGGTTCCTCCGAGTACTTTGCAACATTCTGTGCAGTTCTTCCTACTTGTCAGTTCTACCCCATGCAGAAGCCCGAGTGGATGGACGTTCGCAATGGTGTAATCGATGTTGAGCAGAAGGTTGGTCAGGGATTGATTTCTGCTAAGGACGCATTGGACGCATTGCAGGCTCAGGTTGCTGGTAAATAAGTTTCTCTAAGAAGCTTTTATCAATACTGATTTTATTGAAGGGCCTGGATTATATTCAGGCCCTTTTTTTAACATACGAATTCTTACAAAAAGTTTTCGTATCCACTATTAGCTAGGAGGAATCAGCAAATGAAGGCAACCTCTCAAACACTGCAGACAGTGCGAAAAGTGGAGCCATACGTATGGCTTTTGCCAAGTATATTGATGATGGGTGTTATGATCTTGATTCCCATTATCACCGTATTTCAATCATCCTTTTCTGAAATCAGTAAGGCTGGTATAAATCGTGGCTGGAATGGGATTGCAAACTATATTAGCATCTTTAATAATCCCACCTTTTGGCACACGCTGCAAAATACTCTTGTATGGACTATTGTTGTTGTAGGTCTTTCTACTGTCATTGGTTTTACCTTGGCCATGATTTTGAATGTAGAATTCAAGGGACGAAAAATTGCACGTGCCGTTATCGTATTCCCTTGGGCAACAGCATTGATTATTCAGGCTGTAGTTTGGAAGTACATCATCAGCCCTGAATATGGAGCCTTAAACACCTTGTTGTATAACTTGGGACTTATCGATAGCTACGTTAACTGGACAGCAACTCCTGCAGCATTCTTTGCTTGGGAATGTTGGGTTGGTATCTTCGTAACTATCCCCTTTGTTACCTTCTGTGTTTTGTCTGGTTTGCAGAGTATTGATGGTGCCTTGTATGAGGCTGCTGATGTAGACGGAATCGGATTCTGGGGTAAGTTGTTTAAAATCACATTGCCTCTGGTAATGCCCAGCTTGTCTGTTTCCACCGTATTGAATATTATCTACGTCTTCAACTCCTTCCCCATTATCTGGACAATTTCTAAGGGAGACCCTGCAGATCAGACCCATACCTTGGTAACCTATCTGTATGACTTGTCCTTCAGTTCCGGTAAGTTTGGAGAAGCAGCTGCTGTTTCTGTAATCGGATTTATAGTGCTTTCTATTTGTGCAAGCATTTATATGGTTATCTCTTTGAAGAGTGAGCAGGAGGGCTAAGTATGAAGGGAAAAGAATTTAAGCTGACTCGTGTTCTGCTTTACATCGGAATTTTCATAACTTGTGTAGTGATTCTGTATCCCTACTTTATTATGTTTATTACCGCTTCCAAGAGCAATGCCGAAATGTATGATACCCGTGGTGGTATCTTGCCCAAGGTTTGGGAATTGGCTACCTTTGTAAAGGTTTGGTCGGAAGCACCCATTATTCGGTATCTTGGAAACTCAATTTTGGTGGCAGGTGGAGCTTCTTTGCTGGCCATCATTTGTGGTATTCCTGCTGCCTATGCCCTTTCTCGAATGGATTTTAAGGGAAAGAGCTTCTTTATGGGTATGGTTATTATGAGCCAGATGTTCTCACCTGTAGTTTTGTTGGTAGGTATCTACCGAATGATGGTGAACATGGGGCTGAACAACAGCATTCTGGGACTTATTCTGCTGAATGCGGCCTTTAACCAAGCCTTTGTTATCTGGTTGCTTCGTGGAACCTTTTCTTCAATTTCTTCTGAAATGGAGCAGGCTGCTAAAATCGACGGTTGTGGCACTGTTCAGGCCCTGGTTCGGATTTTGCTTCCTACCGCAGCACCTGGTATTGTAACAACTCTTATCTTCGTATTCATTAACTCATGGAATGAATACACCATTGCCTTGACCTTGATTTCCTCCGACATATTTAAGCCTATCACCGTAGGTATTAACGTGTTCTACGGATTTAACATCATCAAGTGGCAATACCTCTTTGCAACCTCTATCTTTGCAACTATTCCAGTTATTATCCTCTTCCTGTGCATTGAAAAGCACTTGGTAAGTGGTTTGACTGCTGGTGGTGTAAAGGGCTAATAGACAGGCAACTTGATAGTACAGGAGAAATTATGTCTACGAAACCGATTATTGCAATAACTATGGGTGATCCCGCTGGTATTGGCCCAGAAATTGTTGTTCGTGCGTTGGCAGACCCTCTTGTGCAGCAAGTTGCCTTTTGTCATGTAGTGGGAAGTCGTTCCGTGCTGGAAGATGCCTGTAAACGGTGCGATTTGCCCACTACTATCCTTGAGTCTCAGTACTCTTGTGTGGAGGATGTAGGTACAGTTCAAGCAGGAAATTATCGGTATGGTGAAATTTCTGCTGAATGTGGCATTGCATCCTTTGAATATATAAAAAAAGCTATTGAATTGGCCTGTACAGGAAAGGTGCAGGCGGTGGCAACTGCTCCTATTAACAAGGAGTCCTTGCGTGCAGGCTCCATTCCTTTTATTGGCCACACAGAAATTTTTGGCGAGCTTACCAATACTCCTGATCCCCTTACCTTGTTTGAGGTTCGGAATCTGCGGGTATTTTTCTTGACCCGCCACGTTTCCTTAAAAAAAGCCTGTGAGCTTGTTACTAAAGAACGGATTATGGATTATGTAGTGCGTTGTACAAAGGCCTTGGAGCAGCTTGGTATTACAGACGGAACTATGGCTATTGCAGGACTGAATCCCCATTCCGGTGAACATGGTTTGTTCGGGCGAGAGGAGGTGGAGGCCGTAGCCCCAGCGGTAGAAGCTCTGCAAAAAGAAGGCTACAATGTGGTAGGCCCAGTTAGTGCAGATTCCGTTTTTCACTTGGCATTGCAGGAACGGTTCAACAGTGTGCTTTCTTTGTATCACGACCAAGGCCACATTGCCACAAAAACCTACGACTTTGAGCGGACAATTTCCATTACCTGTGGAATGCCCGTGTTGAGAACCTCCGTTGACCACGGTACGGCCTTTGATATTGCTGGTTCAGGAAAGGCTTCTGCTGTTAGTATGATTGAAGCCATTGCTGTGGCAGCAAAATATGCTCCTTACTGGAAGTCTCTATGAGAGCATGTAATTAAATCTTTAATTACTATTCTGGGTAGTATGAACAGGTAGAAAGACGATTTTCATCATCCTTCTACCTGTTTTTGTTTGATTATTTAGTGGTGAGGGTATTTATTACTTGATACGTTTTGGACCAGTATCTGCTCCATTGGTAATCCATTCAATATTTGTGCGGAAGAAGTAAATACTTCCATTTCCCCAGGATGAGCCAGTTTCTACGAGGACTCCAATGCTACCGTCATTAAGAAAGTTAAAGGATGAATAGGCTGAATCCCCTTCGTGCCAGATTCTTCCTTGCCAAGTTTTTCCTTCATCATAGCTGATGAAGAAGGCAGGATAACCAAGTTTTTGATTTGAAACGACTTTTCCCAGTGGTTGCCCATTTAAACCGATTACCTTATCCATATTATTTGATCCGTTATATGGCTGTGTGTCGAAAGCACAAAGGAGTCGATTTTTATCCCATCCGTTAGTTACACTTGTGTAGTACATTAAATCTCCATTGCTGGCAGAAGATGGAAGCTGGGAATCTGCAACAGCAGCGGTCCAAGTCTTTCCTTGGTCGTAAGAATAAGAGATATTCCTTTCCCAAGTAGGAGAATTATTGGGGCGAATCTGCATATACAAACGGCCATCGCTTAATTCTGTAATCTTTGCTTCATCTCCGTAACCAGTTAAACCTGATGCTCCTTTTTGTCCATTTGCAGTGGGACTATTGTCAGAAAGCTGCCAGGTGTAACCACCATCGTCAGAGAAAAGTGCAAAGTTTTGGCATTGTCCACTTTTATTTCCGTCTGCTACAGTTGTTGTTCGTACGGCGATGCTAAATATAAGTCTTCCTGTAGAAAGCTGTGTTCCATTGCCACTTGCAACAAAGCCAGCTCCCCATGTTTTTCTTACAGGGTCAGAACAATTCTCTCCAAAGATAAAATGGGTGATATCAACAGGAGCTTCCCAGGTTTTACCTTCATCCTTGCTACGTACAACCCAAATATGGGAGGAATCTTCAGGTGTACCGTACCACAAGCCATTTTGTCCAATTACGAGAGCAAGAATATGGTTTGTGTTTTTGTCATAGACCACACCTGCATCTCCATAACTCGATTTAAGTCCACTGGTTTGTGGTGTTACACGAACAGGATCAATCCATGTATTTCCATTATCGATACTTCTCTTACACCAAACCTCTACTTTTGTGGTATCATTATTAGCTATATCTCCACTTCCTTGATACCTTCGATCTGCAAAGGCAAGAAGCGTTCCGCTTGGTAAAACCAATAAGGTTGGAATACGAGAGTTAGAAGTGCTATAAGTACCACCCTCGTTTTTACCAAAGACTACAGTTTTGCTAGGTGTTGGTACAAGTTGTTGGCCAGTGGTGTAGGTGATATCTCCAGTATAACCAACTTTTGTTTTCCATATTGCATTGAGTACATCATTGGAGCCGATTGAATCACCTTCTTTTACTGGTATACCATTTTTCTGCCATCCACCGAATTCCAAGATTTGTTCATCAGGCATGACGTAATCATTCATAATTGGAAGCATGTCACTGGTGTATGATAGATTAGCAAGTCCGATATCTGGATCAATAACACGTGATATTTGTTCAGGTGCTGTTCCATAAATGGTTTGGTAAGTGATGTGTATTTTACTTCCAATCTTGTATCCATTAGGAAGCTGATCACAACTTATTAGTCCAAAGAGAATTGCTGTTACTAGTACAATCGTTTTAAGTCGTTTCATACTTATATCCTTACAATTGTATGTTTAGTGACAGCATGACTAAACTATTATTAAGAATATTGTTGACTGTTAGATTATTGATGTTTCTGCGATTGATATCTAGTGCCACTGCTGTATCCAGAACAACGGTAGGTGCAATATGGAGTGTGAGACCTGTTGCAAATTTTCCTAATGGAGTATCAAAGAGCAGGTCTGTTTTTTCTACTGTTTTTGCCTGAGTGTCAGAAGCTTGTAATGTTTCTTTTACAACAGTTTTCATTTCTGTTCTAGAAAAGGCAAATGGCTCAAATTCAACACCAGCATTAAATACGAGTTTTGCAGGTACTACATCCCACTGTAAACCGAGCTTAAATAAAGGAGCTAGAGAAATTTCTTTGATTGTTGTTTCATAGACTCTGTTATCAGTGTCTCCTGTTTTAAGAGGAGTTCCTCCATTGATAGTTGTTACTGTTTCAGCTCCTCCTGCTGATTTCCATCCAGTATTGGTATCATAAATCATTCGATAAGGGACTACCTGATTTGATAATTCAGTACCCAGACGGAATTGCCAAGCAAGTCGTACCTGCTCTGTTACAGAAAGCTTTTGAGTGTATCGCAGAAGCGCGAGGTGTTTTTGATTCTGTTCTGCTTTAACTTCTGTGATAGTTGTTCCTTCTCCATCTTTTTGTGTGAAGGTGGTGTTTTGGGCAAGGGTTGTAGAAAAATCATATTGTGCACCTATAGTGTGGCTAACTGTTCCGCTTGCTGGTACGTCTACGTCTATTTGGACTGAGCCGAGAGGAAGGTATGTTAGTTGTTTTTGTTCAAGAGAGTTTACCTTTTTATCTGTAGTTGTGTATTTTGCATAGGCGTCATTTTGCGTAATGCCGAAATCGACTTGAATTGTTGGTGAAATGGTTACGTTACCTACAGGGATAGAAATTTTATAGCCCAAACTGGGAGTGTAGGTAAGATTATTTCTATAACCTCGTTCATAAGTATTATCGTAGTCAGTTCGTTGGGTAAAAGTATTATTTGCAAATGTGTATTCACCTGACTCAAATTTTCCTCCAAGGGTAAAGCCTACATGGAGTCCCATGGGGAATGGCATAGTGGGTAAATGAAGGGTTGTTTTAAGACTATTGGATGGTTCAGATTTACCGACATAGCCATGAGTTGTTGCTGTACCCAAGGTATTGAGAGAATCTGCTACATCATTTGAGCTGTTATTCCAAAAGTTTCCACTGTATTCAAATCCAAGCCAGATATCAGAAAACTCAGTAGCAACGCCTACGTTAACAGATTCTGTAGCATAATGTCCATACACAAAAGCATTATCAAACTCAATAGAACTCATCCCAGTTTTACTTGAAACGGTGTCTTGAGCTGTTCCATACATTCCTGCAGTTGCTTTACTTGTAGGTGATGCAGCTGCAACAGTTCCAAGAAATGCTACAGGAACTAACAAAGAGGCTAAAATTCGTTTATACCCCCCCCCCTCATGGGTATGAGAATGAACACGCATGTAATTAAAAAAACTCATTCTTTTCATATATCCTCCAAAATATAGATAAAAGTTGTATACTAGAATAGTATTTCATTAAAAAATCTATTTGTCAAATTTTTTTTTAGGAAAATGTTTTTTTTTTACAAATATGATAAACTGATGTAACGGGGGTTTTATGGAGCTTTTGCAGCAGGGCCTTGTGGCTCTAAATTTTTGTCAGGAAGAAATTCCTTCTGTTCAGGAAAAGCTAGAAGGATATATTCGTGAATTGATGTTGTTCAACGCCGCCTACGATTTGGTGGGAGCCGACAACCAAGATCAAATTATCGTGAATCATATTTTAGATAGCCTTTCTGCCTGGAGCTTGATTAAAGAGCTGGCTCTGGAACGAGAAGCTGGCGGCAAGCAGGCCCTTATTGCTGATATTGGTTCTGGTGGCGGCCTACCTGGTATTCCTTTGGCAATTGCACTGCCTCAGTTTCAGTTTGTGCTGGTAGAGAGGATGAGCAAACGCTGTGCCTTTTTGGAAAATTGTGCCGCCGTGCTTGGTTTACGTAATGTGCGGGTAGAAAATCTTCAGGCAGAGCAGGTGGAAGCAGGCTCCTTTGATGTGGCTACCTTCCGAGCTTTTCGTCCCTTGGATAAAAAGATGATTCGTACCTTGTTGCGAACCATCAAACAGGACGGGATTTTGGCCGCCTACAAAGCAAAGCTAGAAAGCATTGAGTCTGAAATGGCTGCAATTTCTTCTATTGTACCTGACTATAAAATAAAACCGCTGGAGGTTCCCTTTTTGGAAGACCGCCAGCGGCATTTAGTGCTTATTCAGCATTCATAATCAGATTACATTGTATCAACTTTTTTCAGTCGCTTGATTAACTCGGTTTTATCTACCAAGTCGATGGGACGGCCTTCGATGTATTTTTTTGCTTCTTCGGAAAAGGCTCCCGCTGTAAGACAAATTCCGTGACCTGCACGTGCATCCTTGATTCTACCGTGGAAGTCTCGGATATGGAGCTCTCCAATGGAGCCAGAGGTGCGGTAAAAACGGAAGATAACCGTATCTTCCCACTTAACGGTTTCAACCTCGGTAAGCACCTCGGTGTTGTCGTTTGTTACGGTAATGTCCAGAATACGAACAACAGCCTTACCGTAGAAGGTTTCTACTAGCTTACGACACAGGGCCACAAAGTCGCTGTTTCCTGCGGTAAGGTAGATTTGCAAATTTTTGTTCTGCTTTAATTCCATGTATCTGGTAATCAGAGAATTCACGTCACGATAGGCTGGGTTGATAACCTGTACCTCCCGCAGCATGGAAAGTCCTTGATCCACAGAACCATTCTGCAGATAACAGCCTGCCAAACGATATTTAATCTCCAGCAAAATATCCTGAGGAACGTTGACGTGACGCAAGGCAATTTCAAAGTCCTGAATTGCCTTGTCCAGAGCGCCACTGTTCATGTGCATGATACCAGCAGAAAGACAGGAGCGAGCACCAAAATCTGGGTCGGCCCGCAGATGCATAAACACCTTCAGAGCCTTATCTCCAAAGCCTGTTTGTTGCATGGCATCTGCCATAGAGAACAAGACCACCTTTCCCTCTGGATTTTCTTCCAAGGCACGCTTGAGATAGGGAAGGGAGTCTCGGTATCGCTTCAGATTGTAAAAGGACAAACCAATAGCCTCATTCAGGCCGGGAGCCTCCTGACCAAAGGTAGAAGCCTTTCGCAAAAAGGGAATTGCCTTGTCAAAGGTGTTGGCCTGATAAAAGGCTTGGCCTAGATAGTAGTTGGCCTCAAAATTATTGTTGTTAATCTTGATGGCGGCACTTAAACCCTGCATGGCTTCTTCTGGCTTTTTCATGTTCAAGGCGGTAATTCCTTGTCGCAGGGCAACTTGGAAATAATCGATATCTTTGTTGGTGGAAGCTAGATTTAACAATTCATCCAACAGGGGAAGGGCCTTTTCCCAGTTATGCTCTTGATAGTACAGGTTTGATAATTCTGTCAAAGCAGGAACATTGTGAGGATTTTGGGATAATTTTTTTGTAGCATCTTTGATGATAACAGATCGTTTACGGGTTTTAGATCCATTCTGATTCTTGCCCTTTTTGCCAGAAATCGAAGTGATAATGACAAGAAAAATAAGAATAACTAGAACAGCAATGAGAATCGATGAAATATCCATAATATGTATTATGACGTTCCTTTGCCTAGGTGTCAAGAAAGAAACTTGACAAGAAAGGGTTTCAATAATAACATATACTGTATGGGCAAAAAAATCGGCATAAAGCTAGCAGATGGAAGCTTCTATCCTATTATGGAGGATGGAGTTCCCCAAAAAAAATTGATGGAATTGACCACGGTTCAGGACAATCAGACTACAGCCTCCATTGATTTGTATCGTTCCGAATCAGGAACCATGGAAGATGCAGAATACGTGGATACGTTGGAAATTTCTGAGCTGGTGCCTCATCCCGGTGGAGAGGCAAGCATGAGCTTTACCATCCAGCTTGATGAGAATAATATGCTTTCTGCTGAAGTTCTTGACCCAGAATCTGGAAAAACAAGTGCCACCAAGGCTGATTTGGTGAATCTTCCCTCTGAAAAACGAAATTCTGTTCCCGATTATACCCTTTCTGAAATCTCTGACGAAGAATTTGAAGAGCCTCCCTTGCCCGAAGCACCTGTTACTTGGCTTCAGGAAGAGGAAACAGATAGTTTTGATGAAAGCTTGGCACTAGCTGCTGCGGAATCTGATGCCGTTGGTTCCTTGGACGTGAATAGCTTTGATCTTTCAGATCTTGACTTGGATGATTTTGCCTCCATTGACGATGCCCACGTGGACGCCCTTTTGGGAGATGATGATACGCTAGTTGCCACCAAGCCTGTGGAAGAACCAGTAGTTCAGGATGAAGCTCCCTCCTTTGACCTACCAGACTTTGAAGAACCAGTAGCTCAAGAAGAAGCTCCCTCCTTTGACTTACCAGACTTTGAAGAACCAGTAGTTCAGGATGAAGCTACTTCCTTTGACTTACCAGACTTTGAAGAACCAGTAGCACAGGATGAAAGTACCTCCTTTGACCTACCAGATTTTGATTTTGGAAATACAGCTGCTGGATTTGCTTCCTTTGATAATCAGCAGCTTGATGATACCTATCAGTTTGCTGGGGCAGATACGGTTTATGAAGACTCATTGCCAGACTTTAGCAAATTTGAGTTGCCAGATTTTGATGAGCCTTTGAGAAATGACTTTTCCTTTGGCGAAGAGTCTGGCTTATTTACGGAAAACGATTTTAAGGACCCTGCTTTTTATATGAACGAATCAAAACCCACCGCAAATCCCTTCGACTTTAGTGATTTGTACGATGATAGAGAAGATGAGTTGAAGCAACAGGAAAACAGCAAGCGACGAAGTGGCATTTCCGTTGTGATTTGCGTTATTTGTGCCTTGGTTTGTGTTGGAATCTTGTTGTTCATTCTCTTCCTGTTACCTTCAAAGCTTGCAGATAGAACCGTAGAAAACGGTGCTGGAGCTTCAAATGCTGTGGCAGGTGGAGCTGGAGCCCCGGAGCCAGACGAAACTGCTGCTGTAGAAGATGTAATTGTTATTGTGGAAACTCCCTCGGTAACTCCTGCGCCACCACCTCAGGCAACACAGAAAGCCGACGTGGTACGCTATGAGGTAAAGTGGGGAGACACCCTGTGGGATATTGCTCAATCCTATTACAACAATCCTTGGTTGTATCAGCGGATTGTTTCTGCAAACAATATTAAGAATCCAGACTATATTGTGGCGGGAACAGTGCTTGTCATTCCGCCTCAGTAAGATGCCCATGAAGCAGCGGGAAAATCTTCTCTTAGTTGCCCTTTTTACCTTGTTACTGGTGCTGACAAGCTGCAACGATACAAAAGCCTTGTCGCCCCAGGAACAGTTTGGGGATAATGCTTATTATTTTATGGGATTAAGCAGTCTGCAAAAGGGGCAGCAAGAAGAAGCATTTTCTTATTTTAAAAAAGGTGTAAAAAAATCTAACGATTTCTTTGCAGAAAAATGCTTGGAAACCCTGTGTCAGCTGGCTTCTGCCAATGAAAAGAAGGTTCTGGCACAGGAGCTGGCTAAACGATTCCCCACTCCTGCCAATCAGTTGAAATTAGCTCAAATACTTGCTGCAGCAGAAGAATATGACCAGATTCTTGTCATGGATGGAGCTGAAGCGGGATTCGGTTTTGAAAATGTGGCTGAATCTGGAGAAGCTGCTGGAGAAGCCCAGTATCTGAGGCTTTTGGCTTTGGAAAAGGCGGGAAAACAGGGCTTTGCAGGAGAGATTGAAGATTGGTTTTTTCAGTCACCGCTGACGAGCTTTCACAAAAAATATTATGATTCTCACAAAGATTCCCTCATTGCCTCCATGTTTTCAGAGGAAACCCAGCAATGCATAAAGCTGAGAGTGGCCGTGTACCAGCGGGATTACAGTTTAGCTGTTAATCTGTTGGCAGCGGTTTTGCAGACTCAAGATGATTGGGAGCTATGGTTGGTGCGGCAGCCAGCAGAATTACTTTCTGACATTGGAAAAGCTCTGTTGTATGGCACCAATGCATTGGCGGAAGCTGCCCAGTTTTTAGATGAGGCTGCAAGTAAAATCTCGGAAAAGGAGCCTGACTTTGTGGCCTTTTACTTGAATTTTTACGCCGCCCGCTTGTATGATAAGGGCCTTGGCACTGGCAATAAAAAGGCTGTGGAAAAATTCTTGGCTGCCATGGAGGCGGCGGATACTCCTGCACGATACGACAATGCTTTGTGGTATTATTTTTCCACCCAGCTGAAATTTTCAACCTCGGAGGCAGAGGCGGCCTTAAAGCAATACATTCACACCATTCACGATGCCGCTTATTACAGTGATTTTTTTGAAACATTGATTTTGCGGTATTTTACCGAAAAGAACTGGAGTGGCGTCTTAAAAAGCCTGATTTTGATTCAAGATTATGCCACCCAAGAGGTGGTTTCCCAATACGCCTACCTTGCCGGCCGCCTTGTTCAGCAGGGCTTGGTGGATTTGAAAAAGTTCCCAGTGGCAGACCTGCAGGCCATAATTGATAGCTCAGCCAGTGCGGTAGGCTCTGGGGAAGAAGCTGGTGCGTCTGGTGAGTCGAGCACAGACGGAGAAATCACCCTGCAGGAGGCTGTGGCAAAGGGACTTTTTGTTATGGCCTATGGTGCAGGCGGTGATTTGTACTACCGACTTTTGGCTGCCACTCAGTTGGATTATTCTCCTGCCGTTGTTCGCCAAAGTTTGTACCAAACTCAGGTGCTGGAAAACTTTGTACCTGACTCAAACCTAGAAACCTTGCTGGAAGGTTTTATAGTTTTTGATTTACCCGACTATATTTATCCAGTGTGGAAGGAAAATGCTCGTAAAATCAGCTTGGACATGGCTCAACGAGCTGCCGCTTTTCTTTCCTTGTACGGACTGCAGCAGTATTCGTCTCAGGGCTTGCGGCTTATGTCTAACGCCATCTTCCATGCAGATACTCAAACCACACGGGAAATGTATCAGCTGGCCTATCCTCGGCTTTACAGTCAGGAAATTGCCACCGCTGCTGCAGACTACAATCTGCCAGAATACTTGATTTATGGCCTGATTCGCAGTGAAAGCTTTTTTGAGGCAGAGATTGCTTCCTTTGCAGGGGCTGTGGGCTTGGCTCAGCTTATGCCCGCCACCGCTGGAGATATTGCCCGAAAGCTTAAAGTTGAAGCCTTTGACCTGAAGGATCCTGTTACCAGCGTTAATTTTGGTAGCTTTTATCTTGCTGAATTGATTAGTCGCTTGGACAATTCCATCATAGATGCTCTGTATTCCTACAATGCGGGAATCACCAATGTGCGCAAATGGAAGCGCATGTTCCCAGATTTACCAGCTGACTTGACCATGGAATTGATTCCCTTTACGGAAACACGGAATTACGGCAAGAAAATTGTGGCCGCTTCTGCAGTGTATGGTGATTTGTATTTTGAGATTCCTCATAAAGCTGTGGTAGAAAAGATTTTATTCGGTGAATAGCCTAAAATCCAGTGAATTTTTACGTAAAATTTTAGTAAAACTTAAGTCCTTGTATTTTTCTAAAAAAAAGGGTATGATTTCTCGTTAAATTTTCTCCAATTTTGTTGTGGGGGTTGTACATGTATAAAATCATCGAAAAACAGCAGCTTTCTGCGGATGTTTTTTATATGAGGGTAATGGCTCCAGAGATTGCCAGAAATCGTAAGGCTGGACAATTTGTGCTGGTGCAGTTGGACTTGGAGTTTGGGGAGCGAGTGCCCCTGACTATTGCAGATGCAAATGCCGATGAGGGCTGGATTGCCCTTGTTTTTCAGACAGTAGGTGCCACCACCTTAAAGCTTTCTCGCTTTAACGAAGGTGAAGAAGTTGCTGCAATTCTCGGCCCCTTGGGAAATCCCACCCACATCCAGAAGGTGGGCACAGTGGTGTGTGTTGGTGGTGGAATCGGTGTTGCACCATTGTATCCCATTGCCCAGGCTTATAAGGCTGCTGGCAACAAGCTCATTGTAATTATGGGTGCCCGCAACAAGGAATTGTTGATTTTTGAAGACAAGATGCGTGCCATTGCCGACGAGCTGGTGATTATGACCGACGACGGCTCTGTGGGAAGAAAGGGCCTTGTTACCGAGCCATTGAAAGAATATTGCGACCAAAATCCCAAGCCAGATGAGGTTGTGGCCATTGGACCACCCATTATGATGAAGTTCTGTGCCGCCACCACCAAGCCCTACGACGTACACACTGTAGTTTCCTTGAATACCATCATGATTGACGGAACTGGTATGTGCGGTTGCTGCCGTGTTACCGTAGACGGCAAAACTCAGTTTGTGTGCGTAGACGGCCCTGAATTTGATGGCCATTTGGTAGACTTTGACAACATGATGCTGAGAATGCGCTCCTTCAAGGGACGTGAACAGGAAGATATGCACAAGTGCCGCATGGAAGCCCAAGCAGAAGCCATTGCTGCAGGAGGTGGAAAATGAGCTACGTAACTCCAGAGGAATTGTCAAAAATTGCTGTGGCTGAACTTGAGGCCATTAACAAGAAGCTGGAGGCAGGCCCCCTTTCCACCAAGGATAGAATGGCCATTTCTCAGCAGGATATGCCTGTGTTGGAGCCCTTGCAGCGAGCCCACTTGATGGACGAGGTTGCCATTGGCTACACCAAGGAGCAGGCTATTGTGGAGGCTCAGCGCTGTTTGCAGTGCAAGAACCAGCCCTGTGTTAACGGTTGTCCTGTAAACGTGCCCATTCCCCAGTTTATTGCAGAGATTGCCAATGGGGATTTTAAAAAGGCAGTTGATGTTATCAAGACAACAAACCTTCTGCCCGCCATTTGTGGCCGTGTTTGTCCTCAGGAAAAGCAGTGTCAGGAGCAGTGTACTGTAGGAAAGGCCCTGAAGGATGTGGAAAAGTCCGTGGCCATTGGTCGTTTGGAAAGGTTCGTGGCAGACTTTGAGCGGGAAAATAACTTGCAGACGCTGCCAGAGGTTGCCCCTGCCACCGGAAAGCGAGTTGCCATTATCGGGTCTGGGCCTGCTGGCCTCACCGCTGCCGCAGACATTCGCCGTGACGGTCACGAGGTAGTGGTGTTTGAAGCCTTCCATAAATCTGGTGGTGTTATGGTGTACGGAATCCCTGAGTTCCGTCTACCTAAGTCCATCGTTTCTCAGGAAATTGAGCAGCTGAAGAAGATGGGTGTTCAGTTTAAGGAAAACTTCTTGGTGGGACGCACTGGCACCTTGATGCAGCTGCTGGAAGAACAGGGCTTTGATGCAGCCTTTGTGGGAACAGGAGCTGGATTGCCCAAGTTCTTGAATATTGAAGGTGAAAATCTCATCGGTGTGTTCAGTGCCAACGAGTACCTGACGCGAGCCAACCTGATGCGGGCCTACGACAAGCGAGCAGATACTCCCTTGTACGATGCCAAGCACGTGGCCATTGTTGGCGGTGGAAACGTTGCCATGGACGCAGCCCGCACTGCATTCCGCTTGGGTGCAGAAAAGGTTTCCGTTATTTATCGTCGAACAAGAAACGAAATGCCTGCTCGCCGGGAAGAAATTGCCCATGCAGAGGAAGAGGGCGTAGAGTTCCTGTTCTTGGAAAATCCCACTCGGATTTTGGGCGATGAGGAAGGACGGATTCGTGGTGTGGAAGCTCTTTCTTATCAGCTGGGTAAACCAGATGAATCTGGCCGCCGCAGTCCTGTGGCAATTCCCGGCAGTGAGCATGAGATTCCTTGCGATGCCCTGATTGTAGCCCTTGGAAATGACTCTAGCCCCTTGATGATGAAGACCACTCCCGGCCTTGACGTGAACAGAAAGGGAAATATTAAGGCTGACGAAAATTGTGCCACCTCTTTGCCTAAGGTATGGGCTGGTGGAGACATTGTACAAGGTGCTGCCACCGTTATCCTTGCCATGGGAGACGGTCGCCGTGCTGCCGCCAGCATCAATCAGTATTTGAAGCAGGCTTAAATTAAAGCCTTACGCTGAATACAATCCCCCTGGTCTAGCTTGTGCTGGGTCAGGGGGATTTTTTGTGGGTGGGCTTAGTAGGAGTTAAAATACAGGTCGTCTGGACAAATATCTTGGCCGTCTGCCCATTCAATAGTATAGCCGTTGGGATGTACAGTCTTAAAGTATGCGTCATCACCTAATTTTCCAAACCATGAGCCTTTTATGTAAGGATTTACGTCAAATTGCTTGCATTCGCCATTGTCAAATTCCAAACATAAAATCTTGTTGTCTTGAGGGATAACCTTTGTTACTGTGGGTCTTAACATGATTTGTCCTTATCGTAATGGCTCAATTCTAAAAGCTTGTTCACCTTCATTATCTAATGTAAAAATAGTTTCCTTACAAATGAAAAAGCTGATTTTGTGTTAGATGTTTAATTGTTCTAAAAAACACTGTTCCATCTTTTCATAGTGATCTTTTATTGCATTGAAATGGTTCTCATCATCAATATCCCATTGCTCATAACTCATCATGATACATTGTTTAATGCTATCTAAAGTAGAACTCTTCTTATAATGTTCTTTCTTTGAGAAAGGCATATAGTTATTGAGTTTTGAATTTTTGCTACTACTGATTAAGCATAGATTTCCAAAATTATGTAGCCATTTTTGAGGAATTTCACTTTGCTTTCCTTCAATAGGATTCTGTGGATAATAGTGTTCAACAGAGCTTCTGAATGTATATTCAAAGTTTGTAATTCTTTTATCTTCTAAGTTTTTTGGGAAATAATTCCTGTTATTGTTATAATCTTTCCATAAAATATAATCTAAATAATTGAAAATATAATTTTCTACTTCTTCTCCTTTATTTAATAAATTTAAATTGATTTGATTTTGTTTCTTGTTTATACATTTTCCCAAATTCTTAAAAATAATTTCGTAGTAATCCAAAGGATTTTCTTGTGCAAGATAATGGTCAAATAGGAAAGCTTTTGCCATTTCCTCTAAATAGTTTTTGTAGTCTTTCGCATTTGGGAATGAATTTTTAAATAACCAATTTAATGCTCCATTTAACCAGTGTTTATAAACTAAGGTTGGGGTAGAAACATGGAACATAGATAAAAGCATTAAGATTTCTCTATTTTCTTCCTCAGACGAACCTTCTAACTCAGAAAATGTACCAGAATATGATTGAGATTCTTTTTTGTCTTTTGTATAAATATGAAGTCTTTTTAAACTCCATCTATCAGTTCCATTGATAAATTCTCGTTTGATTATATATTTATCGTAGAGAAGTTTTCCTTTTAAAAGATTATATCCAAATTCTTTTACAGCTGTTATTTGTTCCTCTTTTGTACCTTTGAATAAAAAGTTCTTAAAAGAATCTATCAAACGTTTATCATCTAATGGAATATCTTCTTGTGTTTGAATTCGTAGTATATGCAGTAGGAAGTTAGAAAAATTGATAACAGTATTGAATCTAACTGAAATAGATGTGTCAAATTCCTCTAAATCTGGTTTATGACCATATTTATCGTCTTTAATTATATCCCAAATTTCAAGAGGTTGCTCATTAGTAGAGCTGTTATTTTTTTCAACAGGAACTTTTATCTTTGTATACAATTCAGATAATGATGGGATTTTATTCCATTTGTATTCTTTATCTAAACCAAACAAAGTATCTCTTTGTGTTGTTGAAAAACCATATTGGACATAACGTTCCATATTTGCACAAGCTTCCCAAATTAAATTGAAAATATACTCTTCATTAGGCAACCCTTCTAATATACTCAAGCACTGCGCTTTTAATATTTCATGCTTTTCAAGTTGTTCTCCACGACTGTTCATAATTTCAAAATAATGATTTAAATCTGTATCTTCAGGAACTAAAACTCTAAGGATTTTTACATTGTTAAACAGGTAATCACAGAATTGTTCTTTTTTAATTCTTGTTTCATTACAAATTGGAATAAAACATTTTTTTATATCAGCATATCCTTGTTTAATTGCAACATTATATTCTGTTTCTTCAGCTGTCTTTCCATTAAATAAGACATCGAGAGTATCTGAGGATTTTTTTCGACAATCAAAACGCAGAATTTGATTTTTATACCAAGTTGTATCAATTTCTTTATGTTCATTTTTTAAGAAACTTAAAAGCAGTGTTAGTGTTGTCAATCTTTGTTGGCCATCTATCGTTTGATAAATAACACCCTCTCCTTGTTTTTGTTCAAAAACAATTAAAGTACCAATATAGTATATTTTATCTTGATTATTTTCAGATCTTTTTGCCGAGTCAGCAATATCCTGAATTAGTTGTATAATTTGTTTGTTGTCCCATGCGTAATCACGTTGATAAATTGGAATAACGTAATTATCGGTTGATAATAAATCCTTTATAGTAAAATATTTAGTGATAGGAGATTTACTCATAATATTTCATTCCTTTAAATAATTGTTCTATATCTCCAGTTTTTGTAGATTTTACTTCTGATAATGTTTCCAAATGCATGTTGAGAATTGTCTTTGGCGAAATTGCTTCTCTGATTGTTTTAAATAACTGTATGCAACCATGTGCTTTATTTAAGGCATAGTTATCTATTGAGTCTAATCCAACATTTTGAAGCTTTAAACGTAAGGTATAGGCCCAAATAAAAATTTTATCAATTGCTCTTTCAATTTCATATTCACCAAATTTATCAACATAATAAATTAAAGCACACATAAATAAGTTATAAATATAACAATCTCCAGTTCTATATCGCCCTGCATACGGAGGTGTATTATTAACAGAAGATCCATTCAAAACTTGAAAAATATGATTCTCTTCATATTTATTTTCTATATTTTTTTTCATTTTTTCATAGTAATAAATCATTTCAAAAAATCGCTTCCCATTGATAACTACTTGATCTATTTGGTATGGGAACTCAAATGTATTTCCTAAGATAAAGCGATTATAAGAAGAATTAAATTCCTCTGTATAATAGTTTGCAATTCTATATATTTTTGCAAAAGGAAATGCTTCATCAATATTTGGACTAATACCTTTAAATACATCTACTTCATCTTTAGTAAAATATCTAGCTGTTTTTCCTTTACTCCAATTCTTAATTCTAAACAAATAGTTGCCAAATAACTCTGTTAATTGACTTGTATTGATAGATTCCCAACTATTTACAATATCTTTTTTTTCTGATTCTGAGACCAGATTATTCATTTCCCGAAGATGAAACGCTTTTAATAAATCATGAGGAACTAAATCTTTACCTCTTGCATTTTGTGAATCAAAGAATTGAAATGCTTCAGAGACATCTGTAATTACTACTTGTACTAATTCACACTTATGGAAGAAAAAAGAAATAGCTTCTGTTGTAAATTCTTTGATTCTCCTAGAGATTGTTTGGTAATTTGTATAAAGGTTGTATTGTGTAATTTTATTTGTAAAAGAAAAAATTGATTTAGGTTCGAAATCTTCAAGTTTCTCATTACGATTTAATATCATTGGGACTTTCTTTTTTCCTTCTTTATCATTTTTAAGAAAGTCTAACAGTACTCTTGTTATTAAATAAATTGACAGTGTTCTTTGTTGTCCATCTACAATATTTAAGAGAGTTTTCCTTGAGTCAATGCTTTCGTTAATAACAATCGTTCCTAAGCGATATGCTGATTTATCAATATTTCTAAATATGTCATCTATTAGCTGATTGATATTCTTAGGAGTCCACTTATAAGGGCGTTGATAATCTGGTATAGAAAGATTTTCAATTTTCAACAAATCAGATACTTTAATAATTTGGGGTTCTCTGTCTATTTCCATTTTTTATTCCTCGCTGTAATCACCTATCTATGAGCACTAGTATCCCAGGGTCTTGATATATTTGTAACTTGTAAGAAGATTTAATTAACTCATTAACTAATATCATAAATGGAATTACAAGTGTGATAAATATAAAACATTCTTGGGACAGTTGCAAGGTATTCGGCAATACTTGTCTCGTGAAGCAATAACCACATTGGAATGTGTTAATTATAGAGGTTGCTTATAGGATAGGTGAATATGAAATCTACGGAGACATTCCGATAATCGGTTTAAAAAGTGTAGACGCCAGCATTAACCAGTACTTGAAGCAGGCTTAAGTTAAAGCCTTTGACTAAATACAAGAACCCCCTCGTCCTAGCTGGAGTGCTGGGCGAGGGGGTGGGGGATTAGGCTACTGTGACAGTGGAGCTGACTGTTTGAACCGTTTCTTTTCTGCTACGGTCTTTGGACAGATAGTTTGTCCGCACTATGATGCAGTAGGAGTCACCTTCCGTGAGGCTGGCTGGAACAAAGAAGTTCAGCTCGCCAGGCAGGTTGCGGAAGATTTTTTCCGGGGCAACGGTAATCCAGTTGTTTTCATCTCGGTCATAATTTCCTGCTGTATCCAGTGGGGCAAAGTAAATGCCAGATGCTGATTCACCAAGTTTGAGCTTACTGCCGTAAATTGCAATGGGCTTGTCCTTGGTAACGGTTCCATCACTTTGATTGGTGGACAAATCCTTTATCTCTGTGATTTCTGGTGCAGAATCCACATATACCACCTTGTCTACACTCAAGGAGCTGACAGCATCCTGTGCAATCTTGGTGGGGGAAAATTTAATGACGAACTGACCTTTTTCAGAAACGTCACTTTTCCCCTTGGCATTGCATTTCATGGCAATGTACATGGTGGCTAGGTCAAGGAGATTCACTGCCTTGCCCTGTTCTAGCATCTTGAGCATCTTCTTTTGAATCAAAATCGCTGAGTACTGCAAAAGATGGGGATCCAGTCCCTTGTTTTCCTCTGCAATCTCGGAAATGATGTTTTTGAAGCTTGCTGTATTGCGACTTACTCGTGCATAGTAAGATCCGTCTTTTTTCAAGTGGTTCTCACACAATGTGACACTCACATTGGAACTACTGTTTTCTAAAGTGGAAAGATTTTCTATCTTTGCCATAATATACTCCTGTGCCATGAAACTGGCTACTTTGAATTACAAACTTCATACGAAGTTTTTTTGCAAATTTTAGACACATTTGCATTGTGTCTCCCTAAAAGTACCTTGCAAAAAATGGCAACAGAAAGTAGAATGGACTAAATGTATAGGTAGTTTTACTACTTTCTGTTATTCATAGCTTGAGTCTATTGGCGTAGGCTTAGGCTATTTTTTTTGCAAGGATAACTGCAATCATACAACGCATACTTCCCTCCTTTGTTTGGTAGTAGGAAAGCTTTGCCATCTTTTGGCAATCTTTTCCCCAAGTTTTTCTATTAGAACGCAGACACACTCTGTAATGGGAGCTATGATGTAGGCAGTAACAATTTCCTCATCACTTTTTCCCAAAAAAAGCTCATCTGTAAATAATAGCACGGTGATAGAATCTGTCTGGATTTCGTGAGCTTGCATTTGGATAGAATCCTGAGCACAAGACTCTGTTTTGTAGGTCAATCCCGGTATGCAGGAAAAAATCCGTAGCAGAAGGTTTTGAATGTAGTGGCATATTTCGTGGGCGATGGTAATCAGTGCCTGTCCTTTTCCCTCAAGGGCTGCGTCGTACACATCGCTGCGAATATAGATGGTGTTTTCCACTGGCTTGTAAAGAGCCTGGCAACTGGTGCCGTAGAACCAGTCACTTTTTTCGATAATGAAGTAATTAAAGGTCTCATCTTGGGCTGCAATCACACACTCCATCACGTAAATGGGATCGAATTGGGTGTGTCTGTTGCATCCCCCTAATACTCTGAGCCAAAAGGCTACTCTCTGTATTCCAGCATCGGTAAGAACCAATACTGGAACGGTCTGATTTTCTGCTACATCATTCTGCTGTGCTTCCATAGGCTGCTGCTCCTGAATCCTCAAATTCCTTGAGAAGATTCTTTAACTGAATAATTTGCTGGGAAGTCAGCTTGGAAAAATCCCGGGCAAACATGACTGCTGTTTGAATGTAGTCATGGTTTTCCTTCTGATTTTCAAACTGAACGGCAACGGCTCCACTTGTTTGAGCCTTTGCTTCTTCCAACTCTTTTATTTGAGCGTCATTCAGATTGTATTCCTGTGCAAGCTTTGCAATCAGATCATCTGGAATGACACGACCATTGTTTTCTATGGCCGAAAGATACGCTGGCGAAATGCCAAGCCTCGTTGCCATGTCTCCCAAAATCTCAGAGTGGTCAATCCTGAGTTTCCTGAGCACCTTTCCAAAGGTGGTTACGTTTGCCATCTTATCGCTCCCTTGTTTCTTTTGAATCCAACGGATTTCTTTTGGAGGGATTTTACTCCTTACATCGAATATAATTCAAAACAGAAAATATTGCAAGTGTTTTTAGTAAGAATATTCACTTTTTTGTGAAATAATTGATGGGGTTTGTGAAGGGGGTGGGGGAGAATGTTAAAGAGTGTTTACCATACTAACAATCGAGATATTTGTCAAACTGGTAATTTTTTCATTGAAAAAAACGAAAAGCTAAAATATAATAAAATAAATTTATATACATATTTCGGAGAATAAAATGGATACTTTCAATAAGGGTGACAATGTAGTAGATTCCTTTTCAAAAAAAAGCGGCGTAATACAAGGTTCAAGGGAAAGAAACGGAGTCACAGAATGGAAAGTAAGATTTTCTCAACAAGATGTCCGATACATAAAAACAGAGTTCTTAGAAAAATATGATGAAGATGATTTACAGGAAATGTTTGAATCTGGACGTTTTCTTGGCATAAATGAATTACGAAGAATTTTAGCTTTTATAAGAATAAAAGGTGATATTACAAATATTTATTATTCTATGAATAATAGTGCGACAGAATTTTTTCCTCATCAATTTAAACCTGTCATGAAGTTTATTGAATCTACAACAGGACGACTTCTTATTGCAGATGAAGTTGGATTAGGAAAAACAATTGAAGCAATGTATATTTGGGAAGAATTGATTGCTAGAGAAAATAGTCGAAGGCTTTTAATTGTTTGCCCTGCTGTTCTCTGTGAAAAATGGAAAAATGATTTGTATAATTATTTTTCAATAGAATCAGAAATAGTAAAAGCTAAAGACTTGTTAGACAATATAAAACAAGCTGTTTCTCAGCCACTAAAAAAGCACTTTGCATTAATCACGAGTCTTGAAGGAATTAGATACAAGGAAAAGATTACTGCTTTATTTGATAATTCTCCTCGTGCCAATTTAGATGAGTTTTTAGAAGAACTAGCAGCTAGCAATAAAGATGAAGTTTTTGACTTAGTCATTATTGATGAAGCTCATTATCTTAGAAATTCGGAAACAGCAAGTTTCAAAATAGCTTCAAAATTGCGTGATAATACAAAAAATCTCGTTCTCCTATCTGCAACTCCTATACAAACAGGTGAAGAGAATTTATTTAACCTTTTAAGGATTCTTTCTCCAGAAGAGTTTTATGATAAATATGCTTTTTACAGATTGCTAGAGGAAAGTCAGAATTTTATCCGAATTGCAAATTTACTTCGATCAAATGCTCCTTTGGAAAGATATGAAAAACTAATTTCAGAAATCCATGGTGGATTCTTTTATAAAGATGATCCTCTTATAAAGGATTTTGAAGAAAAATTACCATCTATAATTGGAAATAGAGAAGTCTGTATTGAGTATTATAATAAGTTCACAAAAAAAGTATTCTATTCATCTTATTTAACACGAACCAGAAAAAGAGATGCTTTTGAAAAGAGACCAACAAGAGATGCATATACAATTACCTATCATTTAAATGACTATGAGCAGTATTTATATAATAGTGTTACAGAATCGCTACAAGAAGCATCTGAATATGCAGATTCATTTTGTCAGTTTCAAATAATTGCTCGTCAAAGACAAATGGCAAGTTGTATGCCAGCAGCTTTTATGGATTGGAAAGAAAAAAAAGACAATGCTGCTTATTCTTCAAATATCGAAGAACAACTATTGGATGATTTAGGTTTCTATTCAGATGACGACGATGATGTGGAAACTGAAAATTTTGATGTTGTGAATGCTATTTCTGATATCAACATAGATATCCATCGTTTAATGGAATATGATTCCAAATATTTAGCTGTGAAAAATGTTATTCAAGAGAAAATAAAAGATAATCCCAATACAAAGATTATCATTTTTTCATTCTACCGAGGAACGATTAGATATTTAGCCCAAAAATTTTCTAGTGATAATATTTCTTGTTTAAGTATGATGGGCGGAGTTGGTATAAATAAACATGAAGTAGTAAAAGAATTCAAGGATAATCCATCTATAAATCTGTTGCTTTCAACAGAAGTTGGATCTGAAGGTATAGATATGCAGTTCTGTGATACAGAGTTTAATTATGACTTGCCATGGAATCCAATGCGATTGGAGCAGAGAATTGGACGTATAGATCGAATAGGTCAAAAGTCAGATATTCTCCATATTTTCAATATGATTTGTTCTAACAGTGTTGAAGATAGGGTTCTGAGTAGACTCTATGAGAGAATAAATATCTTTAAGCATTCAATTGGTGATATAGAAGAAATACTTGGTAATGAAATTCAAAACCTTGCTTTAAATTTACTTAATAGAGATTTAACTGAAGAAGAAAAATTAAGAAAAGCAGATGAAACGATAGATACAATCATAATGAAGAAAAATCAGCTGGAAGAATTGGAAAACAGTGCCTCATCTTCAGTGGCGTACAAGGATTATCTTATCCAAAATATTGAAGAAGCTAAAAAGACTGAGAGATTCATTCATTCCATTGATTTAATGTTTTACGTAAGGGATTTCTTAGAGTCTACATGGCCTGGTTCAAAATTCATTGATTTTCCATCCATCAACAAAGCTGCATTGATAACTTTATCACCAGAAGGTGCCCTAAATTATTCAGAATTTTTGAATAAAGAAGGATTAAATTCTTCCTTAAAATATGGGTCAGAATTATTATGTCTTTTTGATGCAACCCAAAGAGAAAAGGTGAAACGAACTAATTATGAAGTGATTTCGTATTCAAATCCTTTAATCAAATGGATTACAGAAGAAAAATCAAAATATCCAACAACAAGTTATGGATGTTCTTCTATTAAGTTATATGATAAAGAAAATAAACTACCCAAAGGCATGTATTCTTATTGGATACAAGAGTGGATTGCGGAAGGGTATAAAGATAAAAAGGAGATAAAATATTATTTATGTGATATTGAAACAAAAGAAGTTCTATCGCCTCTGCTTTCAGAAGAAATAATTATGAATGCCATTGCTTTTGGAGAATCGAATCCAACTTGGAAAGAGGATGTAACAGATATTTCCTTAAAATCTTGTAATGCCATGACACAAATTTTTGATGTTTCAGGTAATGATTTTGAAATATTTGAAAAATCTTTCTTGCGAGAAAATGAAGAAATTTGTCAACAACAAAAAGATTACTTGAAACTTATGACAGATAGAAAAGTTTCAAGCTTAAGAAAAACAATTATGGCAATGCAAGAATCTGAGAAATCACAGAACATAGGTATGCAAAGGGGTATAAAGCTTAGAGAAAGTAATGTAAAAAAAACACTAGAAAACTATGAAATGCAAATACGCAGTATTGATGAGAAAACAAAGGCTCGATGTTCTTATGAAGATATTGGTATGGGTATCATTAAAGTCATTTAGGGAGAGGTTATAATGGCTAGTCGAAGAGTTTTCATACCAAAGGAAGAACAGAAAAGACAAAAAATTGTTATAATTGGTATCGATTTTGGAACGAGTTTTACAAAGGTTTATTTCAACCAAGATGGTGAAATTAAGCAGCCAATTCAATTCGAGTCAAACGGAGTAAAATCTTTTTTTCTTCCTACAGAATTATTTTATAATCCAGAAAAAAATAAAGTTTATTTACATGAATCACCAGATTGTGAAATTCTTCGCTATTTCAAATATAGTATGATTACTGATGAGATTATAACAAGTATCAAATTAAAAAATAATAATAGCTCTTTAAGGGTAAAACCTGAATTATTATGTTCTGTATATTTTCTAGCCTGTTTAATAAAAGAAGTTAAAAAACAGCTTGCTGACGTTTTGAAAACACAAGATGTAAAATATATAATAAATATGGGATCTCCTATTAATAATTTTACCAATGAAAATAAAAGGATATATGATAAGGTTCTTGCAACAGCATACTGTTTAAGTGAGAAGGTTCCAACTGATGGTATAACCATAACAGATTTATTCCATTTTTATCAAAGATATAATCAAACAAATCCTAATCTTCCATCAAATCTACAAACAGTTCCTGAATTATATGCTGAGGCATTATGGTTCATTGAACAACCATCTACGGGAGAGGGATTGTATACCATTCTTGATATTGGTGGTGGTACAGTAGACTTTGCAACTATCTCCGTTACTCGCACAGAAGAAGGTGAAAAAAGAACACAAATATATTCTCAAAAAGTAATGCCATTAGGCGTCGAAATTCTACTACAATATATGTATCCCAATGAATATATTTCTGAAAGAGAAACCTGTATAGATTCCTTGAAAATTAAAGATATAAGACTCCCATTTGGATGGAAACCAGAATATAATGAAGATAGAAAATTGAAGAAAGCTCATGAATTTGATGTTGAATTTGCAACTGGTATAGGAGAAGTAAAAGAAAGAAATAAGAACTTGATGAATAAACAAAATTCTAAAAATACCATAATTCCATATTATACTTTTGGCGGTGGTGCAGATTTTAATTGGTACCATTCAATTATTAAATCTCATAAGACTGCCTTTGAAAAAGCAAATATACCACCTCTTACAAGACAGAAAGTTTTATTGGAGGATCTGCCTGACAATCGCCTAATAATTGCAGAGCAACTGACTCGTTCTAGTTTTCCTCAAATAAGTGGATTTCCTTGGCACTTTGATAGAGAATGTATATTTAGCGGGATAGATAGGGATAAGCCTTCTGAACATAAATCTAATTCTTCTTTGGATTTGAATCATAGATTGAATAATATCCAAGAAGAAACAAGCAATAACAGGGTAATAAATCATACTATTACTCATACGAATGAGACATTTGTCATGCCGAAAGCTAAAACCCAAGTTATAAGACATAAGATTCCTCAACATAATAATCAGCTTGCGAAAAATCTCAAAAGAAATAAAAATGTTCCAGTAAAATGCCCTTGTTGTACAAAAGCTCTCAACAAAAAAAATTATTTTACTCATTTACAAGCTCATTCAAGTAATTTAACTTACAAAATCTTTTTTAAAAATCTTACAAATATTGATAAAGTATTGTGTCCATACTGCTTCTACGTTTTTGAAGAACGTGAGTCAGCACATTTTCTTATGCATTTAGAAAAGATGCATCCCCTTGAGTTTAAGATAAAATTCATGAGAAAAAATGAATTTCTCCATTGTAAGCAATGTGCCTCTATGATTTTAGGTGCACATCCTGCAATCATTGTTCAGCATTTATTGGATGGCTGTAAGAGAAACTGCATTAGCTAACTAGCTAATAACGTAGTATCATGTTTCCCAAAATCGGAGGCTGAGCTTTCAAAATCAAAAACAAATAGGAATACAAGATGCTTTGAAATTCAAAATTTCATTGCTTGTCACGAGGAATTTCATTACATGAAATTCTGACCTTTCTAGCTAGACAGGTTCCTCTTTCCTGTAAGGAAATTACAAAGTGTCTAGCTAGACAGTTCGGTATGGGGTGTAAGTACCAGCAGAATGCGTCTAGCCAGATAGTTTGTGGTGACGTGCCACTTGCATCAGAGGGCATCTGCCCAGATGACAGGATACTCTGCATCAAACTTCCTTGAATGGAACTCATCAACCATCTGGTCAAGCCCATGGTTTATTTCGCTCACCTCAGATGCACTCAGTCTCTCTATTCCAAGTCCCTTGGCAATGTTCTCAATCTTTCGTGTCGAAACTCCGTTAAGCCAGCATTCCTGCACGATTTGTATGAGTGCCTGTTCACTGCGTTTTTTTTCTGTCACAAAGAACGGAATGTACCCACCCTGTTGTATTTTTGGGACAGAAAGATAAACTGTCCCAAGTCTTGTATCAAAACGACGGATTCTGTAGCCGCATCTATAGCTGGTACGTGTTTGCGAATGAATCCCTTTTTGTGCTCAAGTCTTGTGGGCAACTTCTA
This sequence comes from Treponema sp., assembly GCA_017549025.1. Classification (GTDB taxonomy): domain Bacteria; phylum Spirochaetota; class Spirochaetia; order Treponematales; family Treponemataceae; genus Treponema_F. Next base: position 117,932 of record JAFYWB010000015.1, on the reverse strand, counting down.
TTTCCATGAACTTGTCCATTACCCATTGAAGCATTTCCAGTAGTGGATCTTTTGCTGTTACAAAATCCAGTAGTTTATTTTCAAAAAATGTTGTATCATTCTTCTTAGCCATTGTCTTTTCCTTTTGTTAGTGTGGTAACCAACATTTTGGATTTTTCAATGGCTTTTTTCTATCCCATTTTGCGAACTTTATTGTACACTATCCTTTTTTTGCAGTGAGTTCATTTTTTTCTGAATTTTGTTCTTGTTTTTTTCTGATTTGATATTTTGCATCAACATTAAGCCAAAATTCAGCAGGAGAACCAAATATTTTTTCCAAAGTGATTGCAGTTTCTGTAGTTATTCCCTGTTTGTTGTTTATAAGTTGATTTATGCTTTTGAGGCTAAACCCTGTAACATCCGCCAAATCATTTTGAGTCCAACCAAATGAATCTAAAAAATCAAGTATAAAATCCCCTGGTCCAACATTATAAAATGATTGTAATTGCTTTTCAGCCATAGACATGTTCCTTTTCACTGATAGTGATGTGTTAAATCTTCCAAACCAATGATTCCAATTGTTTTTTCTTCATTGGTCCAATCAATTTCCATAATCAGTCTCCAAGTTCTTCCTAATTGAATTGAATTTTAGCAATTTAAGTAAATAAAAGATTGTGGTGCAACTTTTACATCATAATCAACCAATCTTTGAGGTGGATCAAACTCTATAACGTCACCCAATTTATAAGCAAATGCATTATTCTTTCCTGCAAAGTAGGAGAAAAAATTTTCCTTAGAGATACCTGCAAAATCTTTTGTTTCTTCCCAAAGTTTTTCTGGGGTATTTTGAATTACAGCATTTACTTTTACAGAACCAACTACTTTCATTTCTGGAAATGTAGAATAAATTACAATTTCATCAACTTGTCTTTTTGCAATTTGACGTCGGAATTCATATTTTTTTGTTCCTTGTAATATTTGTGAGGAATATTCTGGATTTATAGACAGTAAAATTTTACACATTGTTTTCTCCGTCAATAAATTTTACTGTTGTATTAGAATCTTTGAGTATCTCATTGAACTGACTATCAGATATTTTTGTAAAAGGTCTAGGTCCCTTTTGTGCTTGTATTATATTTTTTTCCCATAGATATCCAAGAGTTAATCTATGAGATAGACTCTTTACAAAAATAAAACTTATAACTAACAACTGATTTCGTTTTGTATCCCAAAACTTCTCTAATTCATCATTTGTAAAAACAGACCGATTTTTGCAAGTTGTAAGAAATTCCTCTTTTGTAGAAAAATTATATTTTATTTTTTCCACGATACCAACTGTCGTTAAAACCGACTCAAATTTTTTACGACTTTGATTTTCACCATTACGATATATTAATAGTAAATCACCAGGATTAATATCTCGTTCTGGTGCAAATGAAATATATATTTTTTGCAAAGCATATCTATGAGGAATCTTTCCCATAAAATCTATTTCATTTTCTGTATTTAACTTAGAATCTGGAAGCAATGTTGTATGATACTTTGGAAATATTGGTAATATAAATTTTTTCCTCTTCTTAAAAAGAATATTCGGAAAGTTTTCTTTTGGTGAAATTGAATCTTCGTATTGTTTTAATTTTTTTATTAATACGACCTCCTCTTTCCCATCGGTTTTTTTTATACCATGTTTTTTAAATCCCCAAGCAAATAGTAAATCCTCTAGCGCTTTAAGCTCCGGTCTATCCTCAAAGAGTGTAACGTAAATTTCATCTACATTTCTTTCTAATGCATTATCAAAAATAATTTTAACAAACCGTTCTCCGAGTCGAAATCCTGATGTTTCAATTTTGAATGTACCAACCTTTAACCTTTTTTGGGGAGAAAATCGTGGTTCTATATCAGAATAATTTTCATTTTCTAGTTCTGTTTTTACATATAAAAATCCTAAAATATCATTTTTATCAGTTCTACAAACATATGCTTCTTCATCACATTTTTTTGAAAACCAATTTTCAAAACCTGGATATGCAATTTTAAATGTATCAAAAAAAGAATCATTCAAATCAACATTTCCAAAATATTCTTTTTTAACAGCAAGCATTTTATAATTAATCAATTCAGGATTTTCTGCCGTACATAAAGAAACAAATTGATTTATTGACAAAACTTTATTAGCAATATTAAGACTCTGTGCTTTTCTTCGTAAAGCTTTGTCTTCCGTTATCAATAAATCAACGCGTTTTGAATAAACTTCACATAATAATTGATTGTCGATTTTATCATTGCTTGATTTAATATCTGGAAGTTTAGATTTAAAATCTTCTGTTTGAGGTGCTATAGTTTTTAGTACTTCATAAGAGGTTAGTTTTACATCATAAAGTCTTTGTAACTCTGTATTTTTATGGCTTCTTAATTCTTCTATTACAAAGGGATGTATACATTTTGTATAATTTAATTTATCAAGCCAATAAAACAGCAACCCAATTCCTTGATTTGATACAATGGTATTTTCTCTGTGAATAACAATATTAGTATCTAATAAAGCTCTCATAAATTACTCTCCGTAAATTAATTCAATAACATTTGAAGCATCATTATCTGAGAATTCCATTTTATAAATATGAAGAGGTATTTTTCGTAACTCGGAAATTTTTCTTGCTTGCTTTATTTCTTCTTCCTGTAGAATAGTTAAATCTGATTTGTTGTAGATAACAGCATCTCTATTATTTAGATTTTGAATAACTCTATCAATATCTGCAACCAGAAGAATTATTGTTTTTATTTGAGCCTTATCGAAAAATGTTGTTGGCAAAATAGTTATTGAATGATCACTATTGAAAATACAGAAATGGCCAGACATCAAAAAATTACCTTTTTCTTGAAGAAGTTTTTTAGAAGTTTCTACAAGAATTATCTGATTCTTTTTTACATCACTAACAAATTTATTTTTGCCATATTGTTCATTATTACTCATACTAATTAATTCACTTGCAGAATATTCTGGAAGTGACATAGTTTCACTTAGTTTTGAGGATAATGTACTTTTTCCAACACCATAAATACCAGCAAAAAATATTATGCCTTTTGTTTCCTTATTCATACATATACACTATACATCTGTTACATAGAATTTACAAGTGTATTTTAATATATTTCTTTACTCCTCCACCTTAACCTGTCCCTCCATGTCGTTCGCCCATGGCGAACTTACCGAGTTTCCGCTGTGCGAAAACTCGCTCGAATTATTTGTACCAACCTCAACTTGACCATTTATCAATAATGGCAATAAACGGTCGCGTAAATTGGTGAGTTTTTGGATTTCTTTTTGAATTGTAAGTTGATAATTAAAAATTGGCAATGTTTTTTTGGAGAAAGCGTTAATAACTTCTTTTGGAGGAAGAACAATTTCAATTTTTTCAATATCGTTAATTCTAATGCCTTTAAAAATACTACCTGTTGCTTTCTGGGTCATTTTTTTTACATAGTATGCCTCCCGTAAAAGTGTATACAGAAATTCTGATGTAATTCTGTCAATATTTGGCCGTATTGAAAACACAGACTCATTTATATCCCAATCTTCAGGAGAATCTTGAATTAAATAACAACGTCCTAATGGACAAATGCTTGCAAAAAGAATATCACCTTTTTGAATCTGTGAACGTTCATGAATTATTTTCTGTGATTCTGAATTTACTAAATCACAATTTGAAAAATCAATATGCCCTTCTTCTGTTAGATTTTTTACTGTGATATACTTTATTTTTCCATTTCCAAGTATAAAATTATCTCGTGGATTCAACCCTGTATTAATTTGTTTTATAACAGAACTCATTTCTACTACTTCCCACCCTTCAGGAATCTCTCGTTTGAGGACTTCATTCCAAACCATTTTGCAGCCACTTGTTTTGAATGGCTTACCATTTTTGTCAGGGTAATCAAACTGCACGAACCAATAATCATACAAGCGTTTTGCCATTGCTTCTAATTTTGTGTTAATCTTTTTGTTAAGGGCGATTTTGTCGTCGAGGGAAGAAAGAACTGCAGCGATTTTTTGTTGAGTTGGAAGTGGAGGCAATGGCACTTCCACTTTTTTTAGCATATCTATAGTTAATGCCTTCTGAACCGCCCCTATCATGAAATATTTCAGTTGCTCTTTAAAATAAGAACTTTTCATAAAATGGAATAAGAATTTTCCATCGCACGAAGAAATTATTTCAGAAAACCAGATTACATTTCCATCTTTGAAGTAAAAATCAATATCTTTGTCTAAATAACATAAATTTCCAATAGTACCAACAGCAGTTATCAATATATCACCCTTATTAGGTTTGCCATATTTCTCTTTTATTTCTTCATAACGACTTTGAGAAATATAACATTCAAAAGAAGGTTTTGGATCTAAAATACTTCCATCGGAAATTTCTTGCCCTCTAATAAAAGGAACACCTCTTTCAACATATTCACTTTCAAAGATTCTTTTTGAAGAAGCTATTCTGCATATCTCACTCAACTTATATTTCTTCATTTCCATACTTCCATTCCTCCCTAGATTTTACGTGGCAAAATCGAATCAGTGAACTCTATTTTTCAGTCATTTGGATTTCTTTGTTTTCAGAAGCTATTTTCTTCATTTCATTCAAAACTAAAGTTTGTAGTTCTTGTTTTGGAATCAAAAGTTCATAGTCCGAAACAGCAATTGGTTTATTAACGTCCTGCAGTGCAAGTTCTACATCAAGATGATCTTTTTCTGCACAAAGAATTATTCCTATAGATTGATTCTCAGTTTCTTCCTTTTCCAGTTTATCCAAAAGTGAAAGATACATATTCATTTTTCCAATGTATTCACTTTTGAACTCTCCAATTTTCAAATCTATAGCAACAAGACAATTTAGTTTTCTGTTAGTAAATAATAAATCTACAAAATATTCTTTGCTATTGTATTCAAGTCTAAACTGATTTCCAATAAACGCAAAACCTTTTCCAAGTTCCAGCATAAATAATTTGATTTTTTCAATAAGCCGTTTTTCTAGTTCTATTTCTGCAATAGGTTCTGTTACACCCAAAAATCCCAGATTATATCTATCTTTCAAAATCTCATTGGCTTGCTTTGCTTGAATAGCCGGAAGTGTTTTTGAAAAATTGTTATCACGAATCTCGTTTTTATGAATAGCAAAAGTATTCATTTTTATGGCATTCAATAATAAATCTCTATTCCAGTTTTTTGAAACTGATTCTATAGCGTAAAAATAAACTTCTTCATCCGAAAGTTTTTTATTTATCAATAATAAATTATGTCCCCATTGCAAAACTGCTACAGCTTGTAGCAGTTTTTTGTTTGATTCTGCGTAGCGTTCATAAAAAAGCTTCATATTCCACAAATTACGAGGTGAAAGTCCCATATCCGGAAAAACATTTTTTAAATCAACAGAAAGACGATTTATAATATTACTACCGTATCCACCTTCAATTTTTTTATCATGTAAAAGCTTGCCTAAATTCCAATAAGTTGAACTAACAGTAGAATTAATTTGTAAAGCAATTGTATTTCTAGAAACAGTTATTTGTGTTATAGCGATGTTAAGAATTTCTGTATATTCTGTTTCATTATAGTTTGAAATTTCATTTTTCATTTTATTTCTCTCCCCTTATATTTCTTCATTTCCATAACTTTATCCTCTTACTTCCCACAAACCTTTTTTGGTGGCTCCAATACGATTTACTTTTCCTTGTTCTCGCAGTTTTTTTACTTGCATTTCTATTGCACGCTTAGAAAGTCCTATTTTTTCTGCTATTTGTTGTAAAGTAATTGAAGGATTTTCTTTCATTAAATCCATAATTTGTACCGAAGTTTTTTCTTTTGTACCGAAGTTTTTATCATTTTGTACCGAAGTTTTTTCAAAATTTTCGGTATAACGAATGTGTGTATATCGATTTTTTAGTTCGTTATTTTTTCCAAGTAAAAGATTTTCAAAAAAATTTTCTAAGAAAATATTATTCATATAAATACTTTTTTTCACATTTGTGTAATTTGCACGAACAAGAGCATTTCTAAAATACCAACTATGTTTTTCAAAAGGTTCATTATTAACTTCAAATCCCAAAGAACGAAGATACATTATTGTAAAAACAGCAGTTGTTCTTGTATTTCCTTCTCCAAAGGGATGAACTTGCCAAATATTTGCAACAAATCGTGTTATATGATTTACAGTTTGTTCTTTTGAAAGTGCTGAATAATCAAAGTTTTTTTCATTTTCAAAATCATATTTCAAAGTATCTTGAATTAAATCTGCATTTGCATAAAAAACTGTGTCGCCATCTAAAGCCCATTCTTTTTTTGTAATATTGTAAGTTCTAAATTCTCCAGCCTTTACACTTTTAAAAACACCTTTAAAAAGTTTTTCATGAATTGAAAGTAATTGATTTGGATTAAAACTAAAAGCCTTTTCTGACAAAAGCTGAGCAATTCTTGCAGAAACTTTATCTGCTTCCTCTGAGTTTTCATCATCACTTGTGCGAACTTCTTTTGATTCATAATACGAATCAATTATTTCTTTTGCTTCATCAAAAGAAATTTCACCTTCTATATTTCGTTTTGCAGTTTCGTATAAATATTTAGAAGTTGTAAGTCCATCAACTTTTTGTAAACCTATAGCGGTTGCCCAGTTTTTACCTTTTTCTTGTTTTGAGGGTTCAACTTGTCGAATATATGAGTCAAAATCAAATTCAAAAGGATTTTCGAAATTTCCCATTCTGTAGCCTCTTATTCACAAAATTTTAGACTTGAAAGTTGTTTTTGTATTTCGTCTTCTAACGTATGGCTTTCCTCAAACATTGATTTTAGTTCTTCTATGTCGGTTTTCATCTGAGTATTAAATTCTTCTTCGGTAATATCAACATATTCAATTTTGATGTCGAAATATTGTCCCGCAGAAAGAACATAACCTTTTTCTTTTATTTCATCGTAAGTCACAACAACACTAAAATCTTCTACAACTTCTTTTTCGCGGAAAGTTTTAACAATTTTTTCGATTTCTTCGTTTGTAAGACGTCGTTTTTTTAAACCATTAGAATCTTTGTATTCTTCACCAAGCTTTGATGCATCTATCAAAATTACCTTGTCAGAAGATTTAGATTTATCAAAGAAGAGCACACTAACATTTGTTCCAGTGTTTGCAAATACATTGCTTGGCATACTTACAACACCCCAAACAATTTTATCATCAATAATTTTTTGTAAGATTTTGTTTTCAATACTAGCTTTTGCTGTGATAAATCCTGTTGGAATAACAATAGCACCTTTTCCTTTATCTTTTATTGAATTAATAACATGCTGAATAAAACAGGTATAAATTGCCATTGAATCTTTTTTTGCTTTTGGAACATTTGGTACTCCTGCCCAAAAACGTGCAGGCATTGCGGCAATCTTTTCCCTGGTGTCACTAAAATCCATTTTAAACGGAGGGTTTGAAACAACAAAATCAAACTGTCTCAGTTCTTTTCCGTCATCAGATTTATGGTAGGGATTTACAAGGGTGTCTCCCTGAATTGCATGGTCAAGGGAAGAGACAAGATTATTCAAGATAAGGTTGAGCTTCAGCATCTTGTTTGAACGCTGGCTAATATCCTGACTAAAAATAGTACATCGGTCTTCTCCAATTTGATGAGCAAGGGCCATTAACAAGGTTCCAGTTCCAGCACTTGGATCGTAACATTCAATATTATGCAAATCTGAAGCATCACCCACTAAAAGACGAGCCATAATTGTAGCGATTGCATGGGGAGTATAATACTCTGCATATTTTCCGCCACCAGCTGTGTTATAATCTTGAATCAAATATTCAAAAATACCTGCAAAAAAATCGTATCGATGGCTAAAGGCTTCTTCAAAGCTGAATTTTGCTAACTTGTCCACCAAGGCTCTGGCAAAGGAGGTGCGCTGGCTGTCGTCAGTAACGTATTGGGTCAAGGGTTCAAAAATTGGAATCTTTGTATTGGCAACGGTAAGTGTAGAAAAAATTTCCATATTTTCAGCTGCAATATCTTTCATTGTACTGTCAAAAATTACATCGAAATCACCCTTTGCTTGCTGATTCCACAGCTGGGTAATCAAATGGCGAGAATACAAATTAGGACAGTCGGCTCCCAGTGCACGACACACTCTTTTTTGTTCATCTTCACTTAATGTTGAGTATTCACCCTCCCAATCCACAACATTCTCAAATTTGGCTTTGTATCGAGTGTCTTTATTTTTTAGTGTATATCCAAATTTATCATTTAAAAACTTATACAAAAAGACTTGAGTAATAATTTTAAACTCATTTCCGTCATTTCCAAGTCCTGCACTTTGACAAGTTGCTTTTAGTTCATCAATTAATGCTACTGTTTTTTCTCTAATGTCCATCTTTTCCCCCAATTGTTCAATGATTTAACTAGCATAATAATCATGATATTGATTCAAGTATTGTTTGCTTATTTTTCCTTGAATAAAGTCACAATCTTCAACCTCGGATTGTATGTTCAATTTATAAAGACATTCATCAATTAACGAAAATACTGCTTCTGCAAAATATGCATCTTTTTTTAGAATGTCGTTTCTGTCATATACTTGTTGGTCTATTGTTGATTTTACTTTTAACATAACATCTACAATATCATCTGTATAGATGGAAATGATAGGTTGTGTATTTCGTTCTTTGCGTTTTGCATTTTCCTCTACAATTCTCTTATGAACGCGAACAAATTTTTTATCGCCATTGTAACGAGATAGTAATGCATCATCCTTTCTGCGTAATGCACGAATCTTTTTATAGATTTCATCCATTGCAACTGTTTCTTCATTGTACTGAGCCATATTTTCGGGCTTAAACTTATGTTGCTTAAATCTTAGCCGAAAAGCTTCTGCTAAGGTTATGTATTCTGGATCTTCTGGGTCGTAATAATCTTTAAACTCTTGTAAAGTCTTGTTTAGTTTTTCTTGAAGTTCAGCACCGTTATCAACAAGTTTTAATTCCTCTTTTCCTATCATTGAAAAATTAAATTGAATATTCATCATTGCTTCGTTAATAAGCATTTTGACTTCATCACTTGTTTCAAATGTTTCCAAAGTATTTATTTCATTTATTCTGGCTTGAACAGCAATGAGCATATCTGGTAGTTTTTCTATGATTAATTTTGAGAAAATGTGTTTTAATTCTTCATCTCCGTAGGTTCTCACTAAGTTGAACAGGCTTTTTGCATTTGTTAAGGCTGTTCTAAGTTCAAACAATTCTTTTTTGTTTTCAAGTTCTGTGATTTGTCTGTCAAATATTTCTGCATTTGAAATATCATAATTGGAAAGAACTTGTCTCACTTCTTTCATTTGTCGTACAATTTCATCTTTTTGCTCTAAAACCTGAATAAACATATCTGGAAGATTTTTTATACCAGTTTCATCTTCATTACTAAATTTTTGGAATTCTTTTATATATTTATTATTAATTTCATCAAAATTTGCCTTTATATCTGCAAAATCAATTACAGTTCCGTATCTTTGCTCTCCATGCTCAGAGCTATAGGGACGATTTACACGGGTAATTGCTTGGAGTAGGCCATGATCTTTTAGCTTACGCCCAAAGTAGAGTCGTTTTAGTCTTGGAGCATCAAACCCTGTAAGGAGCATATTGTATACAATCAATATGTCAATGGTAAAATTTTTCTTAAAGTCTTTTACAATTTGCTTTCTTGTTTCCTTGTCGTCACTATCGTAAAGAATAAGTCCTGGTTTTAGTGGTGGATTCTTTGCAGGATTTCCATTCCCTGATTCTCCATGAATTTCATGTTGAATTTCATCAAAATATTGAAAAAGTTTTCGAGCTTGTTCACTTGTTTCACAAATAATCATTCCACCAAGGGTTGCATCTCCTTGTAAGGCTCGGAAAGTTATCAAATCTTTTATGATATATCTGAGTAGTTCCTTCACATAAGAATCATGAGAAATAATATCTTCTTTTTTAAGATCTCCTTTTGTAACAAGCTTCTCAAGGTTTTGATAGGCTTCTGTCAGTCGCTTGCGATAAGATGTTTCAATTTCTTCTCGAAGGATTTTTAATGTATAACCATCTGAAATTGATTTATCGTAGTAGTAGGCATGAAAATAATCTCCAAAGACAGAACAGCTTGATTTTTCCTCTTTAAGAATCGGGGTTCCTGTTAGAGCTATTTTTACAGCTTCTTTATCAGCATTAAAAAGATTCGCAAGGAAACATCCATCTGGTTTGTAACCACGATGGGCTTCATCTATAATAAAGATACGCTGTAGGTTGGTGGCATAATCTTTAACTGGAATCGTATGATTGTCTTCCTCTACCTTTTGAATATTGACTACAGTAATTTCTGCCTTACCAGTATTCCCTTCTTGACTTTGATTTGTCCGAAATTGTTCCATAAGCTCAGACTTGCTATTTGCCGTGTTGATTTGTAATCCACGGGCTTCAAATTCCTGTTTTGCTTGTTCCAACAAATCCAATCTGTCAACAATGAAATAAAATTTTGTAACTTTATTTTGTGCGGTATAAAAATCTGTAAGTATTTTCGTCAAATAATATGATAATGCTGTTTTTCCAGAACCTTGGGTATGCCATACAATGCCAGATTTTCTTCCTGATTTCAAAGCTTCTCTAATGGCCATGGATGCAAACAATTGCTGGTACCGCATAATGTGCTTTTGGTCTGTAGTTTCGATTTTGCCATCAACTTCTCGCTCCGATTTTACATAGGCAATTCCATATTTTAAAATGAAAAGTAGACGTTCTGGACTGCACATGGAGGTGAGGATTCTGTTTGTGGGTGTGTTTATGTCAAGATTAGTGTGATATTCTGGTGATTGCCTTATAACTTGACAGTTAAAATCAGAAAGGATTTTCTTTTCAATTTTTTCCTCTACTTTTCTGTAGGGAAAATCAGCAATAAATGGTGGAATTGGGTGATTTGAAAAATTATCTTCCCTAAAACAATTGAAAAAAGCTTGCTTTCGACTTCCTGTGCAATAGCAAGCTCCTTCAATGGGCACTATACCGTTTTGGCATGAATATTCCATATTATTGGAAAAAATCATTAGCTGGGTTATGTTTATAAAACGGCGAAATTTCTTATTAGGGAAACGAATCTTCGTCATACGGTCCGCTTCTGCAACCATGCTTCCCACATTATTTGTCTTTTTGACTTCAATAAAAACCAAAGGAAGACCGTTTACAAAAAGAGTAATATCAGGCCGAAACTCTTCATCTCCATTACGATAGGTAAACTCAGCTGTACAATGATAAAAATTATTTTCTGGCTCTTCAAAATTAATCAATTTGTAGGGAGAAATGGAGATGAGTCGCTCATAAAATTGTTTTCCCAAGTCATCATCATTCAATTCTTTGATGATATCATTGTACACTCCAAGCCATTCCTCTTCCTTACCTGGATTCAGTCGCTTGAAAGCCTCATGAAATATATCAATGAGAATATTTGTATCTGAATTAAAGGTTTCTCCAGCATTTTCTTCATACATCTTTCCGATGTAGGTATAACCTAGTTTACCAAGATGTACCAGTGCAGGCATTTGAACACGTGTTTTTTCATTGTGAAATTTACTCATTTCCCATCCCTTTCTCATCCATTCTATCATAAATTATCTATTTGATGTAGGGACGACATTTAAAAATAAGGAATGTTATATCACCTCCCACCTCCCACAAAAAAACTCCAAGGTTCACACCTTGGAGTTTTCTCATCCCTCGTTCAAACTACTTGAACAATTCCGTAATCTCTTTTTCGTAGAGCTGGGAAATCTTGTGTCGCATGATTTCCTGCTTGGCAGAAAGGGTTTCGCCCACCACAAAGGGCTTTTCCAAAATGGCAAAACGAGAAACCTTCTCAAACAAGCGGAATCCGTTCTTGGCACTAATGGCAGTTTGAATCTCAGTATCAATAAGCTTTTTGATTTCCTGAGTTTTCAGCAACTCGCTGTAGCTGTTATAAGGAATCTGCTGCTCCTGGGCATAACCTACAATCTCTTCTTCAGAAGGTACAATCAACGCAGCCAAGAACCGCTGATCCTGACCTACCACCATGGATTGAGCAATAAAGCGGGAATTGTTCAACCGCATTTCAATGGAAAGGGGCTCCACGTTCTCGCCACCACGCAAAACAATGGTATCTTTGATTCGGCCACGGAGCACCAATTCTCCGCCCAAGGTCAGCAAGCCAATGTCGCCAGTGTCAAACCAGCCGTCCTTGTCGATTACCTTGGCAGTCAAATCATCACGCTTGTAGTAGCCCTTCATAACGGTGGGGCCCTTTACCTGAACGGTTCCCTTCTGGCACTTAGGCAGCACGTTGCCATTTTCGTCCACAATGCGCACCTGCACATCCTTCAAAGGCCGACCAATGGTTCCAAAAACAGGAGACCTAAAGGGACGAACAGAAACTACTGGAGCTGTTTCTGTAAGGCCATAACCTTCCACCAGGTTCACTCCAATAGCCCAGAAGAATTCGTCAATCTGTGGAGGCAATGCACCACCACCAGAAACACCACCACGGAAGTTATTTCCCAACTTGGCACGGATTTTCTTAAAGATAATCACTCCGCCAAGGGCCTTCAAAGGATACAGCAGCAGCCAAGGAATGAAAAGCACAATCCAAGACAGAACAAGATAATCGTTCTTGAATCGGGCTGTTTGTCTAAAAAGGCGACGGTGGATTCGAGAATGAAGGATTGCCACAGCTACAAAGAACTTGAACAGGGCATACACCACGCCACCAGTCTTTCGCATGGTACGGTTTACGCCCTCGTACACTGCCTCAAAAACACGAGGAACTGCGGGCAGCATCTGGGGATTAATCTTCAAGAAGTCTGCCAACAAAATGCTTCCCACAGGCTTGGAATAACACAGTCCTCCTGCTTGGAACAGCACCACATACTCGCACAAGCGCTCAAAGGCATGCCAAACAGGCAGAACAGAAAGGCAGCGCTCCCCAGGATGCAAATAAATTCTCGTCCGCAGGTCTTCCAGCTGGGCAAGGAAGTTGCCATGAGTCAACATAACACCCTTGGGCTCTCCTGTGGTTCCAGAGGTAAAAATCAAGCAGGCTAAATCATCAGATTTTCCCTTGTCCAGCTCTTCGTCCAGCTTGGTGGGATTTTGCTGACAATATTCTGTTCCCAGCTGCAAAACCTCTTCAAACTGCAGAACTTCTACGCCTGCTTCCTTGGATTTTGACTTTGTTTCTTCCTGTACTGCATCAAAACTGATGAAGCGGCAGAGGTTGGGCAAATCTTCCTTGAATCCAAGCACCTTCTGGATTTGAGCCTCATTTTCCACCACAATGGTCTTGCATTCGGCTGTAGAAAAAATGAACCGAAGCTCTCGCTCTGTGGCATCGCAGCCTCTGGGAACGTCAACGGCACCAATGGCCATAATTCCCATGTCTGCTTGTAACCATTCCTTGCGGTTGTCTGCCAAAAGTCCAACATGCTCTCCCCGTACTGTGCCCAAGGAAAGCAGTCCGCCACCAAAATGATAGCTTGTATCAAGTAACTGCTTGTAGGTTACTGGTTTAAAATTCCCTTCTGTGTCCTTTGCATACTGAGCTGCAACATTGGGATATTGAAGGGTTGTTTCTTTTAACATTTGTGGTACTGTGTGTGCCATTACAATCTCCAGATTTCAAAATGACATAGTTTGGCATTTTGTAATTCTTGCTTACTAGTATATAGCTAAAATGAATAAAACGCAAGTAAAAAGGGCTGCCTTGTTGGGCAGCCCTTGTGTAATTATAAAGATTTAATGCGTTGCTGTAACAGGAATTAGTAGCGAGCCTTTCGGAGGCGAACCTGCTCAATGTCCTCACTGAACAGCTCACGCAGGTCGTTCAAGCCCAAGGCCATCAAAGCCATTCGGTCAATTCCAATTCCCCAAGCAAGCACTGGTACATCAATACCCATGGCCTTTGTTACTTCGGGACGGAAGATTCCAGAACCACCCAACTCAAACCAACCCAAAACAGGGTGTTTGATATGCACCTCAATGGAAGGCTCGGTGAAGGGGAAGTATCCAGGAACATACTTTACATCAGTTGCCCCTGCAATTTCCACTGCGAACATTTCCAAGAAGCCCAGCAAGGTCTTCAAGTTTACCTCATCTCCCAATACGATTCCCTCAGTCTGGTAGAAGTCAGACAGGTGGGTGGCGTCAACCTTATCGTAGCGGAAGCAGCGGGCAATACCAAAGTATTTACCAGGAATCTTTGCCTTTGCCAGCTGATGGGCAGACAAAACGGTTCCCTGGCTGCGGAGAATCAAGCGACGGGTAAAATCACGGTCAAAGCTATAATTCCAACCACGGCTACCAGTGTTACCACCATTTTGGTGGGCAGCAGCTACATTGGAAAGATAGGGCTCTTCAATAAACTTGGCATGGGTAGGATTCTTCACGTAATATACGTCATGAATGTCACGAGCAGCATGGAACTGGGGCATAAACAATGCGTCTGAGTTCCAGAACTCGGTTTCTACCAGTGGACCGTCAAATTCTTCAAATCCAAGGGAACAGAGCTTGTCTTTTACGCTTTCCAAGAATGACACGTAGGGATTGGTTCTTCCAGGAATAATACGTGCAGGGGGAACTGCAATGTTGTATCCACGGAAGGTTCCTGTCTTCCAGCTACCATCAGCAAGAATCTTGGAGGTAAGAGAACCGATTTCGTTTCCAGTAATACCAGCCTGCTCCAAGCCAGCCTTTACTTCTGTGGCAATGGGCTCCAGCTTATATACTACGGTTTCTCGTTCCACCATGCGGAAAGGAACATCGGTAGCACCACGCTTCTTTGCCAAACCACCCATCAGCTTCTTTTCTGCTTCAGAGAGATTTGCCTGATCCAAAAGACCAGCTTCTGCAGCAACGGCCTTTTTCAGCAATTCTGCGGTGGTAGCCAAGGCTTCTGGCAATGCAGCTCCTGTGTAAGCGGCCTTTTTGTCTCCGTCCATAGCAAGAACACCCTGCTTAGACAGCATTCCAAAGGCACTTCCTACATCCTTGTTTTCCAAGCTCAAGGCTGCAGCAATTTCTGGTAAGCTGTGGGCACCAGAATCCTTCAGGAAGGATATAATTCTACTTTCGGGAGTCCCCTTTTCTGCATACTCACGACCTAAATCGGTAAGCTCAAAAAAGGTGTGTGGCTCCCTCCGTACAACGCTAATAATATTCTTGCCCGAAAGCCATGAAAAGGCTTGATTTGCATGCCCTTCCTTGTAGTCTAATTCTTTCTGCAATAAATCTGATGTCAGTTCATCGCTTGGGGTATATTTCAACAGCACCCGAATTTCCAAGGGGTGCAAATTCTTAATGAGGGCTTGAATATCCATCAATTTCTCCGACTAGTTCAACAATTTAATATAGGAAGTATAAATTACTGTGTTTGCACCACCATCGTAGTAGGTGTCATCTGGCTTCAGGTAGGTGTAGAAGTAGTAGCCTCGTTCCCGTACAAAAGATTCGATACATTCCTTGATGGCCAACATAGCAGTGCTCTGCTCAAACAATGGGGTAGGACAAGAATACTTAAAGCGAGCCTCATCGTATGCGGGCATGTACTCAATGGTAACCTTTCCGCCACCCTTCTTAAGGTAATCGCTCACAATCTTTCCCTGGACGATTTCTGTTTTTGTGTACTCTGGCTCTGGTGCCAGCAGTGATTCAGCATCTTCAATGGCAAATACACCACTAAATACGAACAATACACAAAGCAAACTTACAACATACTTCAACATCATGACCTCCATGCCAGAAAATTAAAATATTGTATAATTTATTATTCTACTCACATTGAGAAAAAAATCAAGGTCAACAATGTATCTGCCAGACTTTAATCCAATGCTGGGAAGCCCCGTGAGTAAAACCTCGCCAGTAATTTCCTTGGGCTTGTTTTTTGTAATGCTGCGGGCGTATTCTCTCACTGCTTCTTTGAGGGCGGTAGTAGCTGCCTGATGAATACCGTCAAAGCCTTCCACCAGCTTTCCTTGTCCTCGGCCAGAAATACGCTGGTAGCCCAAGGTTTTCCAGGTGTTTCTCCAGGCGGTAAGGTGGGGTGGACAGCGGAATTCTATCCAGCACTGTAATTTATTTTCTTCAACCCAAGGTTCGGTATATTTGATGGCGGATTCTAGATTGGGATAGTCACGAATGGGCTTGAACTCAAAGAATTCCTCCACATTCCGTGTTTTGTCGGAGGGTGTGTAGGTAAAGCTCCAGCCGCAAACCATTCCTTCTATAAAAAAAGGGGCGATTTCTTTCAGTCGATTGATGGGATGGGCATAGGGATTGTGTATGTCTACGACTTCACCTGCTTCTGGATAGGCTTCCAGTGTGGCCCACAGTGAAAAACGAATCAGTTCCTCCTCTGCTGGGCCTGCTGTAGGCTTGGCAAAGGTGGCGGTGCTACACAGCAGAAAAGCTAGGATGAGGAGAATTGTTTTTATCGGTATGTGTCTTTCCAAACCTTTCATGGATTAATTCCCATCCTTACAATAAAATAAAGCCAAGCAATGGCAAAGCCTGCAAGATGTGTCATGTGGGCAACGCCATTTTGTAGTGTTAGCAGCTGATTTGCTATTTCGATTCCTGCATAAATTGCCACCAGCAAGGGCGCCGGAATTGGCAAAATTCCCATGAGGTAAATTCTATTGCGGGGAAAAATAACCGCATAGGCTAGCAGCAGGGAATTGATAGCGCCTGAAGCTCCCAGCAGAAACACAAAGTATGCCCCAGAGAATAGATAAAAGTAATAGGATGCAATGCCACAGAAAATTCCTGACAGGAAATAAATCAGCAGGAATTCCTTTGAGCCAAGGGTTTGCTCCACTGCCAGTCCAAAGAAAAAGAGTCCCAGCATGTTAAAAAAGAGATGGCTAAAATCTCCGTGAACAAACATGTAGGTAAGGAATTGCCAGTACATCTTGTATTCATGGACTAAAACCACATTCAGGGCAAGGTAATTGCCAAGTCGCCCCAGTGTGTTGGTGAGAAGAAATACCAGGAGGTTAAGCCCGATGATAAAAAAGGTTGCATTAAAAAACACATACCGAAAGGGTGTTCTAATTCTCTTTAGAAGATTCATGGTGAATAAAACTCCTGCCACAACTTGTCTAACAATTTAGGGGAAGATATGTTACTCTGTTTCTACCCTGATGCTTGGAGTTGTACATGGCTTCATCTGCCAGATTTACAAGGTATTCCAGCTTTATCTTCTTACCCTGAGCTTCATCTGGGTAGAATACCGTGTAGCCAGCAGAAAGGGTTACCTGCATGTGAATGTCGCTAAAAACGATGTCGTCATGCTCTACTGCTCCACGAATGCGCTCTGTCACCTTGTCGGCCTCGTATTCTGTAACGTTATACAACATCAGTACAAATTCTTCGCCACCGTATCGGGCAACGATATCATCAGAGCGAATGTTGTCTTGCAGAATGTAGGCGATACGCTGCAGAACAAAGTCC
Source organism: Treponema sp. (assembly GCA_017549025.1). Classification (GTDB taxonomy): domain Bacteria; phylum Spirochaetota; class Spirochaetia; order Treponematales; family Treponemataceae; genus Treponema_F. The sequence goes on along the minus strand of JAFYWB010000015.1, from coordinate 100,434 downwards.
CCACAGGCATGGCCATAAATGTCGTTGAATCGCTTAAAGTGGTCAATGTCCAGCATGACGATTGCCAAGGGGGTATTTGTTTCTTTTGCTGTGGCGATTCTATTGTTCACCATATTAAAGAAGAAGTGTCGTAGCTTAAGATGGGTGAGCATGTCGGTGGAAGATTGCTCAATGAGCATGGCCGTGTTGATAGACAAGGCTGCCAAGGTGGCAATATCCAGGATTTGTTTTTTTTCTTCCTCGGTAAAGACTGCCTCTTCTTCGCCAAAAATACGCTGGCCCAAAACTAGAATTCCCACAATATGCTTTTGGTAAATCATGGGAACAGCCAGCGTGGCATTCAAAGACTTGAGGATGGTTAAATCGTAGGTGCCCTTCAGCACTTCTTCCAGCTCGTCCATGGAAGCACTTTTTTCCGTTTCGTGCAAGAAGGGAATCAAACCCTCTGTTTCCTTGAATGCGTAGTTGATTTGGGGCTGAAGGTCAAAGCCAATGGCACTTTCGTCAAGGCGATAGTCAGAGGAGCCAAGCTGTTTTAAGCTGAAAATTCCTGCAGCCAACACGTGCATTTGCCCCAAACAGGTATACAACAGGGATTCTGACAAGGTTTTGGATTCCAAGGTGGATGCAAAGGATTTAGAAATTTCCAAAAGCTGGCTCAAATTGTAAATGTGCCGTTCTTGCTGAGAAATAATTGCCTTGTAATCTTCACTGGTGATTGGCTGCTTTTTTCCCATGGCTATTGCTTCTCTTTTTCACCTAAAACAACATAATTCTTCATTATGTCAAAAAATAGCTGCCAATCTGGCAACTGGTTTTCCAAATGAACCGCATTATCCTTGTTACGTGAAGATGCCAGCAGCACCTTTATGTTGGTAATATTTACTGGATTAATAAGCTTTGAATCCTCCAGCATATCGAAAAGGAAGCGGTGCAGATTGTGGAGGTGAGCTACCTCCTCTTGAAGAATCTTCTTTGCCTCCGTATTGATTCTGGTAATTGCCTGAATAAGCTTGTTGTAAAAATCTGGATTTCCGTGGGCATCTGCAACATATCCTCGGATAACTGCAATGTCGTTGATATTGTTGCGGTCAAAGGATTCCTCGAATTTTTTAATTCGTTCTTTTGCTTCCAGCACGGAGAACACCGCTGAGGAAAATTCTGTTTTATAGGTAGGATTGTAGAAAAAGCCTTCAATAACAACATCGTTGAGCAGAGCCTGAACACGAGAATCTGCGTAGATTGTCAGGAAGGTTTTCAGTAGCTGCATGGGAGTAATCAGCGAGAAGGCGGAAGTGCCGTTCAGTAGCAGGAACTCGTTTTGCTCGCTGTTATATCCAGCCAAAATCTCCAGCTCCCTGTCCTTGAAAAGATTACTGATTTCACCAGCCACAATTTCGTCCTGTACTTCCATCTGGATACGGTTGGTGTCTGCCTCAAACTGCTTTTTAATGTGGTCAATGTAGTTGGGCAAAGCAGAACTATTGTATTGGGCTGATTCCAACACGAGCTCTGGCTCCTGTCTACTGACCATTACCAGTTGATGGAGACTCGTGGGCTGAAGAATATGTCTAAAAACGTAGGAGATTTTTTTCAGGTTGTTAAGAATCTTGTCCTGATCTATTTTCCGTTCCCCAGCATGAATGGTTGCCAATGCAATGATAGCCTTTGCCATGCTACTGGTTATCTGGAAATCGTTGGCAACAAAGTACAAGTCCATGAGGGTGGTTTCCAGCTCGTGAACGGGAATGTTTTTGATTTCTACCTTTTCCAAGTCGGTGTGTTCGGTAAAGTTAGGCACGAATGTTTTGATGGCTCCAAAAAAGTTGAACCGACAAATATCAAAAAGCTGATAGAGCTTTGCAATGATTTGATTGATTTGGATGAACTCTTCCTGCTCAAAGGTTTTCAGGAATTGCTCAAAGGACTTTGCTTGGTCGGCAAAAACCTTTGTTTCATTTTCTGCCATGACCACTGCTTCTTTTCGAGCTTCAAAGGAAAGGCTTTCCTGTAACTCAAGGGCTTCTGTGGATAAGCCTGTCATAATGAGGCGGTTTGCAAAGGTAGTGGAACGATGGGCATCTGATGATTTAATGGTACTGGAAAGAATTTCTTCAATGTGCTTGGTGTTGTTGTAGAGAACAACAAATGCTTCTGCCACGTTTGCCATAAGGCTTCCATTCTTGTAAATGGTGGGAACGTGAGCTTTGAGTTCATTTTCTATATGCTTGAGCTCAGCTCTTGACTTACCATCCTTTGAGGAGGATTTAAAGAAAGAGTCAAATATAGAAGTGAAAAATTTTAAGAAATTCATACCAATCTATTTTACATCGCATTTACGGCTTTTTCAAGGGTTAAAGCAATCCTTCACGCTGAAAGAGGGCTATATAATCGGCTTCTGTGGAGGCTGCCACAATGGCTTCTCGTAATCGGCTACCACCAGCCACCCCCTTTGAGTAGGCACAAAATCGTTTGCGCATTTGTCGGCAGGCAGAATCTTCTCCAGCATCCTGTATCAAACAGTGCAGCTCGTGGATTCCCGCACGGATACGGACTGTGGGGGCAATCTCATCGTAGGAGCCTGTTTCCAAAAGCTGGCGGGTTTGCACAAAGATAAAGGGATTTCCCATGGCACCACGGGCAAACATTACGCCCTGGCAGCCCGTTTCCTGGAGCATGCGCTGGGCATCCTCTGGGGTAAACACGTCACCGCTTCCAAAAACTGGCACTTTGCCTTGGGTTTTATCTTGCACCAATTTTACCAGCTCTGCCAGTATGCTCCAGTCGGACTTGCCTTCGTAGCCTTGGGCCCGTGTGCGAGGATGGATGGTGAGGGCTGCAGCTCCTGCTTCCAGTGCCGCCAGTGCCGCCTCCTTCCAGGTAATGGCTTGAGCATCCCAGCCAGAGCGAATTTTAATGGTAACCGGCACCTGCTTGTCTCCCAAAGAAGCGCTGGCAGCAACGGCGGCGGCAACCACCTTGTATAATTGCTCTGGGCAACGGGTAAGGGAAGAGCCTGCTCCTGTTTTTGTGATTTTAGGTACAGGACAACCTGCGTTAATGTCTATAACCTCTGGCACCACTTCCTTGTTGTTTTGCCCCAAAACCAGCTCTACTGCCTGGCCCATTACCTCTGGAGTGCCACCAAAAAGCTGTATGGCATAGGTTTCTTCGTTGGCAGCCCGCACCATGAGCTGGTGGGTTTTGTCTGAACCACGAACGAGCGCTTCTGCAGAAACCATTTCTGTGTAAGCAAAGTTTGCCCCACCTTCTCTGCAGACAGAACGAAAGGCTCTATCTGAATACCCTGCAACGGGAGCAAGAAAGAGGTTGCCAGGAATGGTGAGGTTTCCAATAATAACAGGATGATACAGCATGAAATTATTCGGGAAGTCGGAAGAACTTGCAGCTATTTTTCCAAAGCTGGGCGCTCAACTCCTCCAAATCCATGTCCAGCATTTCTGCCAGGAACTTGGCGGTGGAGGGTAGGTAAGCTGGCATGTTTCGCTTTCCTCGGAATTCTGCAGGAACCATGAAGGGAGCTTCTGATTCGATGAGAATACGGTCAAGCGGAATGTTCAACACCGTTTCGTGCAGATTGCGAGCATTGCGATAGGTCAAATTTCCTGCAAAAGAGAAATAGATATTGTAGTCCAAGGCCTTCCGTGCATATTTTGCGTCTTCGGAATAGCAGTGAAGCACAGCTCCAGCGGGAGGACAGCGCTCTGCCAAAATATCAAGCACATCTTTTCCTGCATCACGATTGTGGATGATAACAGGCACATCCATCATGTTAGCAATTTCCAGCTGGGTGATGAATAGCTCGATTTGTGAACGCTTGTCTCCAAACTTTCTATAGTAGTCCAAGCCAGTTTCACCCAAGGCCACCACGTTAGGCAGCTTGAGTGACTCCTCAATAACACGAATCCAGTCTCGTCCAGGGGAATTAACCTCTGAAGGGGCAACTCCTACGGCATGATAAACACCAGATACGGTTTTCAGTGTGTCATATACAGTTGAAAAGTCATGGAGACTGTTGCAAATGCTCACAATACGAGTAACATTTGCCTGCTTTGCGTCTTGCACAACACGTAATTGTTCAATCGAATCATCATAAATAAGCCCGATGTGGGCATGAGTATCAAAAAACTGCATGGCTTTCTTCCAAAAAAAGTGATAGGAGCGATGGGGTCAAGCTCCTGAGGTACGTTTAAAAATCTACTGGCTGAAGTTTCAGGTAGATTTTCCTATCTGAAATAAAGAATAGCATAGGAATTGTTAGCCGTCAAGTAAAAGCTGGCAATTCAGTTTGGGGAGCATGGACTTTGCTGATGCAGTAAATTTAAGCAAAAGTTCTTTTCTGCCGATAAAGAGAATGGATATGTATGCATAAACTATTGAATAGATAGGTGCCATTTGACAGTGGTTTTACACTATGATAGAATGGACTTTATATTATATGGAGATATAAATTGGCTCGTACAAGGCGATATAAAAAGATAGAGAAAAATGCCGTTTTTTCCATTGGAAAATTCTTCGGAAGAGGATTTTCCAAAATTGGGGGATTTTTCTCTTCTATATTTAAGATTTTTGACAGAAAACTAACAGTAATGTTTGTTCCTCATTCTCAAGCAAAACCCTTGAGTTTTCAAACCAATGTATTCGCCCTTGTATTCGGTATCATTCTCGTTGTAGGAATGGCCTCCTCTTTCTTCTATTTTAATAAAAAGACCCTTGGTGCCAACGCAGAAATTTCACGTCTCCAAAACGAAAATCAAAAGACTCTTGCCAGCTTGGACGAGCTGAGAGACCAAAACACTGACTTGATGCAAACTGCAAAGCGGTTTCAGTCCTCCTTGTCCCAGTCACTTTCTTTGCTGGGAATCAATCAGTCCAACCAATCCAACCGTTCATCCATGCAGGGAAGCGACCTGTCATCTTTGTTCAATTCCAACGACTTGGTTGCAGGAACTGCACGAGAAACCGCTGATATTCAGCAGTTGATTTCCTATTTGGAGGGTGCCATTCAGCCCATTGAGCAGATTGGAAAGATGCTGGAATCTCAGGGCTCCTTGTTTTCTGAAATCCCCAGTATTTGGCCCTTGAAGAATGGAATTGGCCATATTTCCATGGAGTTCGGACAGAACAAGCACCCCATTACTGGTCAGTGGTATATCCACAAGGGCTTGGACTTTTCCACTTGGCGTTCGGGAGACCCTGTAGTAAGTACTGCTGACGGACAGGTTGTTACTGTAGCCTTTGATACAAGCTTTGGAAATTACGTAATTATTAAGCATAAGCACGGAATTTATACACGATATGCCCATTTGAATTCCTTCAGAGTAAAAAAGGGTGAGTATGTTGAACAGGGCCAAGTGATTGGAACTATTGGTAGTACTGGTATTTCCACTGGTCCACACCTGCACTATGAAGTCCATATTGGTTCTGATGTTGTGGATCCTGCAAAATATATCAACGTAAAGCAAAAGTAGTATCAATTCAATTTTACCGGAGATTTTCCGGTGTACCGAGGAGTGGCCGTGGCTTTTCGTAGCGATGATATTTCTATAAATACTTTTATTGGTTCTGGTTCGGCTGTATCTGGGAATTTAAAAATTGCAGGCTTTGTAACCATTCATGGTGATTTGGATGGGGACTTGGAAGCCACTGGCAAGGTAATTGTAAGCGAAGATGCCCGTGTGCGGGGCAACATTATTGCCAAGTCTGCCATTGTGGGTGGCGTGGTGGAAGGAAACATTACTGCCCCCGATTTTATTCAGCTTTTTCAAACTTCTTCAGTGGTAGGAGATATTTGTACTCGTAAGCTTGTTTTGGAGGATGGAGTGCTGCTCCATGGCCATTGTATTTCCTTGGCCGATGAAGCTGAGTATCAGGATGCCAGAAGCCAGGTGCTGGACAAGGCCGCCATTACTTCTTCTTCCGCCCTGCTGCATACAAACGATGAGGCCCTGTAGCTATGGCTCAAATCGATTCCTTGCAGTCCGCTCTTCATCTTTCGTCGATAGGAACTGCAGGAGCCGCCGCTGCCAATTCTGGCAATAAAAGTGCAAAGACAGAAAAACCTGTAGCAAAAAAAAGTCGCTTTGCTTCCATGGTGGAACAAAAGGTGGCTGAAAATCAGATGATTTCTGCAGGCTTGCCTCCAGAAATTGCTGGAATGGAGTTTGAGGATGCCTTGGTGTATCTAAAAGACAAGGCAGACATGGCTTCTGATGTGGCAAAAACTGATTTTAACTTGGAATCCTTTAAATCGTATCGTAAAGCCATAGGTGATTTGATTCGATTCATTGTCCACACAAATTATGAGGTTAAGATGAATATCCGCCGTCGTCCTAGCAAGCGATTCAAAACGGAAAAATTCTATCTTATAAACATTGTTGACGAAAAAATAGATAAGCTGGCTTCTGATATTTTGGCAAATCATTTGGAAACCATGCAGATTTTAGTACGTATTGATGAAATAAACGGAATATTGGTAGACTTAATAACGTAGGTAGGTTTTTTATGAGAGATTATTTTGAAAACGATATAGATAGGCTGGCAGATGAGGATTTTTCCGACTTGGAGGATCATGAGGTTCAGGAAGCCGATGGGTCCACTGAGGATTTTGTCTATCCAGACCGGCTGTTTCGGCTGAAGCTGGAATATTCCTGCGAGGGGCTGTACGCAACGGCTCCAGAGGGAATGGAGCTCAGTGGGGGAGATTACGTTATCATTCCCACAAAATATGGCAAGGATTATGCTCGTGTTATGGGGCCAGTGTCTCAGCCTGTGGGAATTAAGCCTTCTGATATTATCGCCATTGACCGCAAGGCCAACGATGAGGATATGGCTAAGGCTGCCACTTTGAAAGAAAAGGAAGGCTCTGCCTTTAAGATTTTTCAGGAAAAGGCTGCAAACCACAAGCTGGACATGAAGCTCATTGCTGTGCATTATCTTTTGGAAGAGCAAAAGGTACTGTTCTTTTTCAGTGCAGACAAGCGAGTTGACTTCCGGGAATTGGTAAAGGACTTGGTGTCTGTATTTAAGATGCGCATTGAGCTACGGCAGATTGGTGTGCGGGATGAGCCTCGAATCACTGGGGGCTTGGGTATTTGTGGTCGGCCCTATTGCTGTCATTCTGTTTCCGACAAGCTTAAACCTGTGTCTATTCGTATGGCAAAGGATCAGAATCTTTCATTAAACTCCATGAAAATTTCTGGTCAGTGTGGTCGTCTGTTGTGTTGTCTTTCCTATGAATATGACTGGTATGCAGAGGCTCGAAAGAAGATGCCGGGAGAAGGGCTCCGATTCTTTTATGATGGGGCAAATTTCAAGGTAATCGAGGTGAATCCTCTGGCTTCCACGGTAAAAATCTTTGGTGACGATGGCCGTATTATTGAATTGGAGTCATCACGGTTTATCTATCAAGATGGTAGATGGAAAATAAAGTAACAAGAATTGTGTAAGCTTTATTAAAAAAAAAAGTGTACCTGAAGGTACACTTTTTTGTCTTTATGCCTTTATGACGCAGATAAGATTTGGGCTGGATTCTGGAATGAAGGGGTGCTTTGTAAAGTCACTATAAAACTCCACTCCATGAAATCCTGTGTCCAGAGCCAACTCCTCCACATCCTGAGATGCAAGGGGATACACGGGCTGATAATTACGTACGGTTACCAGTCTTCCGTTGCTTGTTTCTACCTGCTGCAGCATTCGTGTTCCGTTATCATCGGTAATGAGCTTTGTGTAGAGCTTTGAACGAATGCTTTCAGAAACGGGAAGAGTTCCCACCTGCTGACAGGTGTAGTAGGGGTAGTTGGGGATTTGCAGAACAAAATAGCCGTTATCGGACAACAGCTCCCTACAATCTCGGAAAAACTTTTCCATTTGGGCCGCATTGGGAATAGGAGGAAGCCTGTTGTTGATACATGAAATCAGGTTGTAAAATCCCTTTCCCAGATACTGGGCCATTTCTATAATGGTCATTTGGAAAAATCGCACGGTGCAGCCTGGTTGACGATGGCGCCGAGTTGCAGATTCCAACAGTCCTGGGATGTGGTCTATTCCTGTGACATTGCAATTACGGCGGGACAGATAGTGTTCAAAGGCTCCTGTTCCGCAGCCAATACTGAGGACCTTTGGCTCAATCTGAAAAGAGTCTAAAATTTCCTCATAAAACATTTTTTGTTCGGATGAGACAGGGTAAAGCTCATCGTAGTATTCGAGAATATTTTGCATGGAGTCCATTCTAAATATTATAACAGATGAATTTAAAATTGCCCATGGAAAAAGCAAATTCTTGGTGCAAATAAAGCCAAATTGATAAATTTTTAAAAATAACTTGTGGTTTTAGAGATTTTTCTTTGTAAAATTATATCGTTTATATGAATAAATCCCTTGACTATTTTGATACAAAGTGATTTTGTGGTGTGCATGAATAACATCTTAAATCCCAAAAAAAGCCTTTTTGGTCCCCCTCACTTTTATAAACGTGCGTTGTTGATTGCCTTACCTGTCATGGGACAACTGCTGATTCAAAACATGGTTTCCCTTATCGACAACTTTATGGTGGCAGGCTTAGGCGACGTAAAGATGTCCGGCGTGAATATTGCTGGCCAAATTAACTTTATCTTTTTGGTTTTTATCAACGCAATCTGTATTTCTGGTGGAATTTTTATTTCTCAGTACAACGGAGCAAAAAATAGCGAAGGAATGCAGCAGGCTTACCGATTCAAGCTGATTATTTGTCTGATTGCCGGTTCTATTTACACTTGCATTTGTGTTTTTTGTCCTCGTCCCTTTCTTTCGCTGATGGTACATGGCAATGCTGCCAGTGAAGAAATAATCTCGGAAGGTGTGCGGTATATGCGGATGCTGGCTCCCTCTTGGCTACCTGCGGTAATTGCTACCACCACAGGAACCTCTCTGCGGGAAATGGGCAAGGTAAAGCCTCCACTGTTGATTTCCGTTACTGCCACCTGTGTCAACACGTTTTTTAACTGGGTACTGATTTACGGCAATCTGGGGGCCCCACGGCTGGAAACCTCTGGTGCAGCCATTGCTACGGTGATTGCTCGTCTCACGGAAATGACTATTTTCCTCCTGTTTTTGAAGAAGGTTCGGCCCCCATTTATCTTTAAAGTTATCAACTTTTTCCAAGTGAACTGGAAGCTTTTCCTCAGTATTTTGCGAAAATCTGGCTTGATTCTTATTTCGGAAATGTCTTGGGTTTTGTCGGAAACCATAACCACAGCCTTGTACAATAGTCGTGGTGGAGCAGAGGTTGTGTCTGGTATGGCGGCGGGATTTGCCATTGCAAACTTGTTCTTTGTGTGCTTTAACGGCATTGGTACTGCCACGGGAGTAATTCTTGGTGGAACCTTGGGAGCAAATAAACTTGATGAGGCTCGTGTCCAAAAGACTTGGCTCATGTCTGGCTCTTTGATTTTTGGCTTCTTTGGTACCTTGGTGGGCTGTCTTGCGGTGCTGATTGTGCCAGTGGTTTTTGGAAATCTCAGTGCCTCTGCCCAAAGCGTTACCCGTGGCTTGGTGCTGTTGAATGCCGCCTACATGCCCACCTGGGCCTTTATCAATGCCCAATTTGCCGTTTCCCGAACTGGTGGCGATGCGGTGCTGGGAGCCAAGGTGGATTTGTTCGTTAATTGTTTGATGGTGGTGCCGGGAATGTTTTTGTTGACTAGGTTTACCGCCATGGGGCCAGTGGCATTGTACGGTGTGATTAAGCTGACGGATGCAGCAAAAATTATTGGTTGTGCCATTGGTTTGAAGAAGGAGCGGTGGGTTCGTAACCTTACTATTCAGGAATAAAAAAAAGCTTCCTAGAAAATGAGTTCATTTCTAGGAAGCCTGCTTGTACTAAAGGTGTTTTACCACAATCAGCTTATACCTTCAAATCGTGGATAAAGGCAGTGATAAGATCCCACTGGCTATCCATGGATTTCATCAAGGCGATTTGTGTTCGAGCCCGAACAATATTGTGTTCAGGATAGTCGGTGTGATAGTACACGTCTCCATTGATGTAGTCTGTGAGCATACGTACTGCCATGATTTGGGTGATTGCACGACCAGATTCTGCCAATAGGCTCTTTTCGTAGTCTGAGAGGAAGGCTCCAGCCTTGGAATAATAGCCACCGATAAGGGCACGGAATACATTGAAGTTGAAGGTTACCTTGGACAAATCCTTTTCGTCCTCGGCAGCAGTATTGGTGGCGGTGCGAATCATGTCTCCAGTGTCAAAGAGCACGGTTCCAGGCATAACAGTATCCAAGTCGATGACGCAGAGAGCTTCTCCAGTGGCTTCATCAAAGAGGATATTGTTCAACTTGGTGTCGTTGTGGGTGATTCCTTCACGAAGCTTGCCGGAAGCAAGGCCGTCGCTCAAAACCATTCCACGCTGTCTGTTTGCTTCAAGAAACTCTAATTCCGCCTTGGCAGAAGCTTTTCTTCCTACAGGGTCACGAGCCAAAGCGTCATCCAGCTGCTGGTAACGCAGGTGCATGTCGTGGAACCGAGGAATAGTATCAAAGAGACGAGGCCCATTGTAGCTGGCTAGTCGGTTTTGGAATTCACCGATGGTTTGACCTAGCTGCTGGGCAAGGGTAGTGCTGTCAAGAATTTCGTAGGTAGTTACATTTTCTACAAAGAGATAGGTGCGCCAGTAATTTCCCTGAGGGTCCAGATAGAATAGCTTGCCGTCCTTGCAGGGTACCAAGGTGAGGGTTCTGCGGGAAATGTCCTCTAGACCCTCTTTTTTGTAGGAATCCCGCAAAAAGTCGGTTACAGCAGAAATATTTGCCACAACCTGATCTGGCTGCTTGAACACATCCTTGTTAATACGCTGGTGAGTGTAGCGCACCTTGGCTCCCCCCTGACTAAAGGTGGAACGATAGGTATTGTTGATATGTCCGTTGCCTAGAGGCTTACAGGATACAAGGTCGCCGTAAATGGCGAACTGAGAAATGACATCAAAAATCTCTTTTTCTTGGATTGCATTCATACTGGGAATTAAACCACAGGGAACAGTTCAAGTCAAGGTGAATTTGGGAAAGCAAGAATTACATTAGGCCCTGCACTACATCCAGTGGGAGCTTGGTGCAAATAGCGATCTTTTCTGGAGAATCTCCGTAAGAGAGAAACATTTTTGCTGTTTCTAGTGCCTTTTCGTAGGCTCCTTGTTCAATTCCTTGTTGGAGTCCATCTTCACGACCAGCTGTAAAGCCTTCCTCGTAGCCATCATATCGAGCATCAGCCATTTTAACTGTCCATGTCATGTAAAACCTCCTCTCATTGGAATTATTTTTCAGGGTTGTGATACTATCTGAGATAGTTTGAGTCAGGTCAGATTCCACCACACCATCCTGTAAATAATGATAAAATGCTTGTAGCTTCTGGTCAAGGGCTGAAAGCTTTGTGGCCTTAGTGTTCAAAAAGATGCGGAGAGAACCGTCTTTTAGTTTGAGCCGATTATCCTCGTTGCAAATGTACTGAAAAGTATAACGGGGAAAATCTCTGTCGAAGGGATCGAATGTACAGATGAAGATGAGGATATTTTCTGGTAAATCACGATACTTAGTTCCAGTTGCGGTAGTGCTCACATCTGCCACGCTTTGATAGTAACGGCTTCGTTTGGGTATCTCCTTCTTGTGACCAGTTTGTACCTCTACGTTAATAATGCGATTCTCATCTCGCAAGAAAACATCCATGATGATTCGCATGGAATCTGGGTCAGTTTTGTGCTCGTCTTGGGCGGAAAGATAGCGTATTTTTCCAATCCGTACTCCAAGAATCAGCTCCACCACTTGACGACAAATATGTTCATCGTGCATGACACGAGAAAAGATAAAGTTGTCAGTAAAGGTTAAGCTTTCCCACTTTTTCTGCAGTTCTGCTTCTGTTAACATTTACTCCTCCAAGATTTTTTTCTTACATATAGATTATAGGTTTGAACGTGCAAAAAAATGCGTTTTTCCAGAAAAAATTGGATTTTTTTATAAAAGTTTTCCAAGATGGAGACTTGGAGGAAGAACTAGGGAGGAATAGCCACACGGATTCGATTTTGCTACGCAAAATCTGGGGTAATTGGACTTGTAGTATTAGCTGAATCTTACTATGTGTAAGATAGTAATCTTACACACTGTAAGCAAAAGAAACTTATCTGTGCCTAGGAAAATCGTAGATTTTCCGAATCCGTATGGCATCATAATTCATAAATTTTGCCCAGAAAATGTCCTGTGTAGGAGGCAAACTCCCTCGTTTCAGCTCCATCTGTAACGGGGGAGTTTTTATATCCAGCCCCATCTACCAGCTATCGAGTAGTAGACCGTGAAATTGAAGCCCCAACCCTGCAGCCATCAGCTAAAGTGGAGGGGCTGCCAATGGGCGCCTGCCATCGCCGCCCTCTGAGCTTGCTCAGCGTAAGGCGAGGGTGGGCTATTGTCAGCCCCGTCATTGTAGATGAAGCTCCTGAAGCGAGGGTGACGCCTACCGACCTTGAGCCACTCTCTTCCTGTACTTCAACGGTGAGCAGCCTTCTTCCAGCTTAAAGCGCTGGGAAAAATGGCTAATGCTAGAAAATCCCAAGGTGCAGGAAATGTCTGCAATGGAGCTGTCGGTGGATTCCAGCAAATACTTTGACTCCTGAATCCGTCGTTTCAGCTGGTAGGCAATGGGGGGCTTTCCCACGTACCGAGAAAATTCGTGAATAAGGTGGAATTTGCTGATGCAGCTAATGCGGGCCAAATCGTCCAGAGTGATTTTATCTGCATAGTGGCTATCGATGTATTCCTTTACAATGGCACAGCCTCGGCGCATTTCTTCCGTGCTATCAAATGAGGCCTTCAAATCGGTGCGACGGGTGAGCAAAACTGCCAATCGCAACAACAAGCTTTGCACCATCATCTCGTGGCCAGAGCGATGAAGCTTCATCTCGTGAAACATTTCCGTAAAAACTGGCTCAACAAGGGTTACCAATTCTCCCAAGGGCAGAACGGGATGTGATTCTGTACTGCTTCCTTGCACTTCTCCTTCTTGGAAAGAAAAATTCCGCACACCTAAAATGTAATATTCCAGCGCATTGGAAGGTGAAGAAACTTCGGTATGGAGCTTGTTCGGTGGAATTAAAATCAAATTTCCTGTTACAACAGGATATTCGTTACTTTCTAAAAGCAGTAGGCCTTCTCCTCCCACCACCAAGGCTATTTCCATAAAAGGATGGGAATGAAGCTGGGAATTCCAATCATCCTCAAACTTTGAGTAGCTGATATATTCCAGCTGTGGGCCAGCAGGAATAGGAGATGCTGTAAATTCTTTTCTGTAACGAGAGTTGCTCATGGTTTTATTATATAATATTTTAAAATAAAAACAAGATATTAAAAAAACAAAGCAAGATATGAGTTGCTGATTGCTGTAACTGGGTACATACTATAATTGTCATAAGTATGTGAATGCTAGGTATTTTGGAAACAAAATCTTAGTAATGATCATTTAGGAGGTTTTATGAAAAAGTGTACTGTCGTAGCAGGTGCATTACTTTTGGTTGCTGCTAGCTTGTTTGCTGGTGGTAAGAAAGAAGCTGATACTCAGGTTCTGAAGGTTGCCGGTTTGAAGGGTGCCTACGGTGATGTTTATTGGCAGGAAATTGAAAAGGGCTTTGAAGCTGCCAACCCCGGAGTTGATGTTCAGCTGACAATCGAAGCTCAGGTTGAAAAGACAATCAACCCCCAGATCATGGCTGGTGCAGGTCCTGATGTTATTTATTTGGCAACTGGTCGCCAGGATCAGCTGACAGAAATGATGATTTCCAGTAAGGCTATCCGTGATTTGACTGGTCTTTTGGAAAAGAATGTTTACAACGAAAATGTAAAGCTCAAGGATAGAATCCTTTCTTCCATCATGGGAAATGGTGTAACAAACCCCTATGCTGGTGATGAAACTCACTATATGTTGCCTTTGTTCTTCTCTGGTAACGGTCTTTTCTTCAACGCTGATATGTTCTATGACAACGACGGTGACGGAAAGCTGGGTGCAAAGAAGAATGGTAAGTATGAAATGCCCACCACTTGGGATGAGTTCTTGGCTCTTGGTGAGCTGTTGAACACAGAACGTGCTTCCAACCCCAATACTCCTTACCTGTTCACCTATCCTACCGCTGGATACTTGGACACCATGGTTCCTGCATCCATCGCTGCTAGTGCTGGTGAAGCTGTTGTAAAGCAGGCATTCAACTATGAGCCCGTTTGGGAGCAGGCTGCTGTTAAGACTGTATTCGAGAACTTGGGAAAACTTCGCCCCTACTTGCTGCCCACAACTGTTGGTAACGCTAACGGAACTGGATTCAAGGACAACCAGCAGTCTGTAATCGACGGCCGCGCATTGTTCATGACAAACGGTGACTGGGTAAAGGGTGAAATGGCTGACACAACTCCTGCTGGATTCAACTGGGGTTCTGCTCCTTTCTTGGCATACTCCAAGGGCGGTGAGCGCTATGGTACTGTAAACGCTGAGCAGATTTATATCAGCAACAACACCAAGAATCCTGAATTGGCAGAAAAGTTCATCCTGTACGTATACAGTAAGGAAGGATTGGCTCACATCGCTAAGCATGCTAACGGTGCATTCGTTCCTGCTAAGGGATATGACGAGATTGCAGTTGCCAATGGTATGAACGCTGGTGCAGTTGCTGGTTACAAGGGATACTATGACGGATCTGCAAAGGTTCTGATTGGTAGCTTTGCTGCTGCTACTGTAGAAGGTGTTAACTGGAAGCAGACCTACTGCTTCACAATGGACAGTGTAATGAACGGTTCCAAGACAACAGCCCAGTGGCTGGAGCAGTTGAAGACCGACAGTGCTAAGCTGAAGGCTGTATTGAACTAAAACACTGAGTCGGATGTACGACTTGAAATTGAGTTAGGGCAGGTGCTGTACCTGTCCTAGTAAATGAGCCCTGGCACCAAGGCGATTTGTTCCAAAGTGTAGATAAAAGACTGTTGGTACACTTTGTCGGTTGCCAGGGCTTTTTTTCAGGAGAGGCGTGAGGCAGATGAAGTCAAAATCAGGAAAAAGCGTCATGAAAAAGAATGACGGGGCAACGAAGCGTTTTATCGGTGTGTGTACCATTCCCACCTTCGTCCTGTATCTTATTTTTGTAATATATCCAATTTTTAATATGATTGGTCTTTCCTTTGTACAGTGGAATGGACTGTTGGGAAAAAAGACCTTTTATGGACTCAAGAACTATCAACTTCTGTTCCAAGACAGTCAGTTCTGGCTTTCCTTCAAAAACACATTAATTTTGATTGTACTTGTTACCATCATTACCTTTATTTTGGCCCTCCTTTTTGCCAGCTTCCTTGCAAAGGGTAAACTGAAGGGACAGACCTTCTTCCGGGTTGTATTTTACATTCCCAACATTCTTTCTATTGTAGTTATTTCCGCTATCTTCTATATGCTGTATTCCAGTGACTACGGTATTTTGGGGCCTATCGTACGGGCTTTTGGCGGTGAATATACTGGTATTTTGGGTGATCCCAAACGTGTTGTATACGCTATTGCTGTTGCAATGATTTGGCAGGCAATCGGTTACTACATGGTTATGTATATTGCGGGAATGGATTCTATTTCCGACGAATTGTATGAAAGTGCCAGCTTGGATGGTGCTTCAAAATTCCATCAGTTCTTTATCATTACCTTGCCTTTGACCTGGCAGGTAATCCGAGTTACCTTGACCTTCTTTATCATCAGTACCATCAACATGAGCTTCCTCTTTGTAACAGCCATGACCAATGGTGCTCCTGATGGTGCTAGTAACGTGCTTTTGGTGTATATGAGTCAGCAGCGTGCTAACGGTTCCTTTGGATATGCCATGGCTATTGGTACAATGCTGTTTATCTTTGCCTATGGTATTTCGTTGATTGTGAACAAGCTGACAGAAAAGGATCCTTTGGATTAAGGTGAGGAGTGAATATGAAAGTAAATTCAAAGAGACAGAAGGTGTTGCGCCACATCAAGGAAAACTGGGTGGCTTATCTGATTCTGGGCATCTTTACGGTGATTTTTGCCTATCCCATTTTGTGGTCCTTTATTTCTTCCTTTAAGACAAGTGCGGAGATTCGGCAAAGTCCCTTTTCCTTGCCTGCAGTACCTCAATTTGTGAACTATGCCAATGCTTGGAATGCAGCTCACATGGGAGACTATTTCTTGAATTCAGTGTTTGTAACAGTGCTTTCCATGTCATTGTTGATTGTATTGGTAATTCCCTGTTCCTACGTTTTGACTCGGTTCAATTTTAGATTCAGAAACTTCTTGAAGCTGCTGATGATGGCAGGTTTGTTCATCAACGTAAACTACATCGTATATCCCATCTACTTGATGATAAACGGTGTTAGTAAAACCTTGTTTGGCAACGGCTTGCTGCTGACAGACAATCTGGTGACGGTGGCCGTTATCAATGCGGTGACCAGTATTCCTTTTTCCATCTACCTGCTTTCTGGCTTTTTGACTGGATTGCCTAAGGGATACGAGGAAGCTGCCCGTATTGACGGTTGTACCAACTGGGGAATTTTGTTCCGGGTAATTGTGCCTCTTTCCATGCCTAGTATTTTGACCGTAATTTTGTTCCAGTTCTTGGCTTATTGGAATGAATACTTGGTAGCTCAGACCTTCTTGATTTCTGATGTGAACCGAACCTTGCCTGTAGGCTTGTTGAGTATCATGCAGGAAGCAAAGGTTGCTACCGACTACGGCCGCTTGTATGCTGGTTTGGTTATTGTTATGGTGCCTGTTTTACTCTTGTATTGCTTTGTTCAGAAGAACTTGACCAAGGGTATTTCCATGGGCGGTTTGAAAGGCTAATTTTTCAGTTGCAATGGTGGGTATCTGCAGAACAGGATATCCACCAACTATTATACTTCTAAGGGAGACAAAGAGTATTATGGAAAACATAAACTCACAGGAAGAAAATCAGCGGGCAGAAGTAGCTCCTGGAGCAAACACTGGTAGAGTGACTATTCCCACCGACTTGGACGTGGTGGATCAAACGCTGGAAGTAATGAAGCAGTGGGGTGCCGATGCCCTGCGAGATTGTGATGGAACAGATTTTCCTGCTCAGCTGCAGGGTGTAGGTGCAAAGATTTATTCTACTTATTATACCACCCGCAAGGACAATACATGGGCAAAGGCAAATCCCGATGAGATTCAGCAGATATATATCATGACTCCCTTCTATTCTACTGGGGAAGGAGCCTTATCCATTCCTCTGATGAAGGGCTTGTATCCAGAAATGCTGAAGGTAAATCCTTTGGATAGACAGCGTTGGTGGGAGGTTATCGACAGAACTACTGGCGAGATTGTGCCACCTGCAGAGTGGGAGTATCAGGAGGCTGGTGATGTGGTGGTGATTCCACAGGCAAAGCCCTTCCATCAGTATACCGTAAGCTTCTTGGCCTTTATTATGTGGGATCCGGTGCACATGTACAATGCTGTAGTTAATGGCTGGAAGGATGTAGAGCATCAGATTACCTTTGATATTCGCCAGCCTAAGACTAAGGTATTTACCATGGAGCGCCTGCGAAAATTCATTGCAGACCATCCCTATGTAGATGTTATTCGGTACACAACCTTCTTCCATCAGTTTACCTTGCTCTTTGATGAACAGGCTCGGGAAAAGTATGTGGATTGGTACGGATATTCTGCTTCCGTTTCTCCTTATATTTTGGAGCAGTTTGAAAAGGAAGTGGGCTATAAATTCCGCCCTGAATTCATTATTGATCAAGGTTATTACAATAACCAGTACCGCATCCCTTCCAAGGAATTTAAGGATTTTATGGTATTCCAACGGCGGGAGGTTGCTGCTCTGGCAAAGGAAATGGTGGATATTACCCATGAATGTGGCAAAGAAGCCATGATGTTCTTAGGCGACCACTGGATTGGAACTGAACCCTTCTTGGATGAATTTAAATCCATCGGTTTGGATGCTATCGTAGGAAGTGTCGGTAACGGTTGTACTCTGCGTCTTATTAGCGATATTCCCGGTGTAAAATACACAGAAGGCCGCTTTCTGCCATACTTCTTCCCCGATACCTTCTTCCCCGGTGGAGATCCTGTAAAGGAAGCCAAGGTAAACTGGGTAACTGCTCGCCGTGCAATCCTGCGAAAGCCTGTGGATAGAATCGGGTATGGTGGTTACTTGAAGCTGGCTCTCGATTTCCCTGAATTTGTGGATTACATCACCAGTGTTTGTGATGAATTCCGTACCTTGTATGAAAATATTCGGGGAACTACTCCTTACTGTGTCAAAACTGTAGCTGTGTTGAACTGCTGGGGTAAGATGCGGTCTTGGGGCTGCCACATGGTACACCATGCCCTGTATCAAAAGCAGAATTATAGCTACGCAGGTGTTATTGAGGCTCTGTCTGGTGCACCCTACGATGTGCGGTTCATTAGCTTTGATGATATTTTGCAGGATGCCTCTGTGCTTGATGGCGTAGATGTTATTATCAATGTGGGTGATGCAGATACAGCCCATACTGGTGGCTACTACTGGAAGAATCCTGTGATTTGTGATGCAATCCGTCGCTTTGTTTGGAAGGGTGGTGGATTTATTGGTGTGGGTGAGCCTACTGGTCATCAAAGTCAGGGGCGTTTCTTGCAGCTGGCTGATGTGCTTGGTGTGGAAAAGGAGCATGGCTTTACCCTTGGTTATGACAAGTATAACTGGGACAACCACAGTCACTTCATTACAGAGGATGCTAGTGAACAAATCGATTTTGGCGAGGGAATGAAGTCAATCTACGCTCTGCCAGAATCCACCGTTCTGGTGCAGCGTGAAAAGGAAGTGCAGCTGGCTGTAAACGAGTATGGTGCTGGTAGAAGTGTCTACATCAGCGGCTTACCCTATAGCTTTGAGAACAATCGCCTGCTGCACCGTGCTGTGTTGTGGAGTAGTCACTGCGAAAATCAGCTCAACAGTTGGTTCAGCAGTAACTACAACGTGGAGGTGCACGCTTACGTTAAAAATGGTAAGTTCTGTGTAGTAAACAACACCTATGAGCCACAATCCACCACCGTATATCGTGGTGATGGCTCAAGCTTCCACCTTGACTTGGATTCCAACGAAATACGTTGGTACAAGATATAACCTCCTTGGGCTGGTTCTCTTGTGGATCCAGCCCTTTTTTTGTATATTTGTTACAAGACTTGCTGTGTGTGGCAAGGAATTATAAAGAATTAATTGAAGGAGTTGAATATGAGAGATCCACGGATAGATACATTGGCTCGGAATTTGGTGCGTCATTCGGTGCAGGCAAAATCTGGGGAAAAGGTTTTGATTCAGGCTAACAACATGGCACAGGCTCTGGTGCAGGCATTGGTACGAGAGGTATATGATGTGGGAGCTATGCCCTTTGTTTCCCTCAAGAACAAGGCCATTGAGCGGGAGATTCTCCTTGGTGCCACTGAAGAGCAGATGAAAACTCGTGCTCAAATTGAGCTAACAGAAATGAGTGCCATGGATTGCTTTATCGGCTTTACCGCACCAGAAAATCTCAATGCTTGGATTGATGTGCCTGCTGAAAAAATGGACTTGTACAACAAGTTCTACTACAAGCCTGTGCACTTGGAGCGACGGCTCAATCACACTCGCTGGGTAGTGCTTCGTTCTCCTACACCTGCCATGGCTCAGTTGGCTGGCATGAGCGAGGAAGCTTTTGAAGATTTCTTCTATAATGTATGCACCTTGGACTATGGTAAAATGTCTCGTGCCATGGATGCCCTCACCAAGGTAATGGCTGCCACCGATAAGGTTCGCATTGTTGCTCCTGGCACCGACCTCACTTTCTCCATCAAGGGAATGAGCCAGATTAAGTGCGACGGTAACATGAATATTCCTGATGGAGAAGTGTACACTGCTCCTGTGCGGGATTCTGTAAACGGTGTCATTAGCTATAATACACCATCCTTGGAAGGTGGCTTTGTGTACGAGAAGATTCGCTTTGTGTTCAAGGACGGAAAGATTGTGGAAGCCACTGCCAACGACACAGACCGAATCAACAAGCACTTGGACACTGACGAAGGTGCTCGCTATGTTGGTGAGTTTGCCATTGGCGTGAATCCCTACATCTTGCACCCCATGAAGGAAACCCTCTTTGATGAAAAGATTGCTGGCTCCATTCACTTTACTCCTGGTAATGCCTACGCTGACTGTGACAACGGCAACCGCTCTGCCATTCACTGGGACTTGGTGCTGATTCAGCGTCCTGAATACGGCGGTGGCGAAATCTACTTTGACGACAAGCTGATTCGCAAGGATGGGCTTTTCGTGCTGCCAGAGCTGGAGTGCCTGAATCCCGACAACTTGAAGTAAAGATTAAAGTACGTGGCTTGGTGAGTTTCATAAGTGGATTCACTGAGCTACTTTGGGGAAATCATTCTCTGAAAAGGTCGCTATGAGTTCCTGTGTCGATGAGGGTGAGAACGAGGACATTTTTATTTTTTGTATAAAGTAGTAGCCAATCTGGTTGAATATGACATTCCCACACTCCTTTAAATTTCCCCATCAATTCGTGATT
Organism: Treponema sp.; assembly: GCA_017549025.1. Classification (GTDB taxonomy): domain Bacteria; phylum Spirochaetota; class Spirochaetia; order Treponematales; family Treponemataceae; genus Treponema_F. The sequence goes on along the minus strand of JAFYWB010000015.1, from coordinate 79,846 downwards.
TCTATGTTTGGGTGCTAAGGGAGTGTCTGTTCGTAATTTATCTATAATTTCTTCCAGTAAAGAAATGTCGAGGCCTCTTTTTCTTGCGAGTTTAAGACTGTCCTTGAATTTGCCTGTCTTTTTTAATTCATAAACCACTACTAGCAGTCCTCCAAAAGTTCTCTTGCTGTGGTGTAACTGGGAACGGTAGAATCCTCCGCAATGCGTCGAGCTTCCTCAATTGCTGCAAGGGTGGCCTCGGAAAAGGATGGTTGTGGCGGAAGAATCTCAAAAGGAATTTTTTGTTGATTGACAGCTTGCTTCAGAAAGAGTCGAATTGCGGTGGTTGTATCCAATCCCAATGAGGAAAAAAGCTGGTCCGCCTCCCTTTTAATATTTGCATCAATTCTAGTTTGTAATACAGCTGTAGCCATAGTTAGCCTCCTTTCATTTAATTATACTCTGATTGCATTGTATATGCAATTCTTTTGTCAGAGCTGGAGAGCCTTAATCCTGACAACTTGAAGTAACCTGTAGTTTGCTTGACGATTCCTGCTATGAGCAATTCCAGTGCTTTTAGCAGGATTTTTTTGTACGTACCCTCACAATTGGCCCGCTCTCTTGCATTGAAGGAAAGAATGAAGTACTCTGATACAGAAAGAATCAGGAGGCGGTATGAACTACGCAGAAGAATCATTGAAGTGTCACGGTGAGTGGAAGGGCAAGCTGGAAGTAATTTCCAAGGTTCCAGTTAAAACTCGTGAGGATATGTCTTTGGCCTACACCCCAGGAGTTGCTGAGCCATGTCTTGCTATTCAGAAGGATGTGAACAAAAGCTATGAATTAACTGGCCGCCACAATATGTGCTTGGTGGTAACTGACGGAACTGCGGTACTTGGTTTGGGAGATATTGGCCCTGAGGCTGGAATGCCCGTTATGGAAGGTAAGTGCGTGCTGTTCAAGGAATTTGGCGGTGTAGATGCCTTCCCTCTGTGCATTAAAAGCAAGGATGTGGATGAAATCGTCAATACCATCTACCTGATTTCTGGCAGCTTTGGGGGTGTAAACCTGGAGGACATTGCAGCTCCTCGGTGCTTTGAAATTGAACGCAAGCTCAAGGAAAAATGCGACATTCCCATTTTCCATGACGACCAGCACGGAACCGCTGTCGTAACCTTGGCTGGCCTTTTGAATGCTCTCAAGCTGGTGGGCAAGAAGAAGGAAGAAGTGCGCATTGTAATTAATGGAGCGGGAGCTGCTGCCATTTCCATTTGCCGCCTGCTTTTGGCCTGTGGTTTTGTTCATATTACCCTGTGTGACAGAAGTGGTGCCGTGTACAAGGGCCGTCCCGAAAACATGAATTCCATCAAGGACGAGATTGCCACCGTCACCAACCTTGAATGTGCCTCTGGTTCCTTGGCAGATATGCTGGTAGGTGCAGATGTATTTATTGGAGTGAGTGCCCCTGGAACCGTAACTGCATCAATGGTGGCCACCATGAACAAGGACGCCATCGTTTTTGCCTGTGCTAATCCCACACCAGAAATCTTTCCTGACGAAGCTCTTGCCGCTGGTGCTGCGGTGGTGGCCACTGGACGTAGTGATTATCCCAACCAAATCAACAACGTGCTGGCCTTCCCTGGAATTTTCCGTGGAACCTTTGACGTGCGGGCCCGTGACATAAACGATGCTATGAAAATTGCCGCTGCCCAGGCATTGGCCAATTTGGTGGAAGCAGAAAAGCTTTCTCCTGAATACATTATCCCGGCTGCCTTTGACCCTCGTGTTCGTGATGCGGTGGCTTCTGCCGTTGCTGCCGCTGCCCGTGATTCTGGTGTGGCCCGCCTGTAAAGGAGAAATTATGCTAAAAGAAGCAGCCTACATGCCTTTGTGGTTTTTTCAAAGTAGGATTTTAGGCAAGAAAAAGCCCTTACAAACGGTGCTTTTTATCACTGACTACTGCAATCTTCGCTGTAAGCATTGTACTCCATCGGGACATCTGTGTTCTCACACCAAAAGCTATGAGCAAATCAAGGAGGAGCTGATTTATAGCTACCAGCAAGGCTCTCGATTTGTGGACTTTGAAGGAGGTGAACCAACACTCTGGAAGGATGGAGATAAAAGCCTCAACGATTTGTACAAGCTTGCCAAGGAAATCGGCTTTTTCTCCTGCACTCTTACCACCAACGGTCAGCGTCCCTTTGGAGACACCTTGGCAAATTCCGTGTGGGTTAGTGTAGACGGCTACCAAGATTATCACGACAAGGTGCGGGGCGAAGGAACCTTTGCTACCCTTGATAAAAACATTCGGGAAAGCGGTCATCCTGCCTTGAGCATTGCCATGGCTATCAACAAGCTGAATCGCCCCTCTCTGCGAGATACGGTGAACTATGCCAAGGAAAATCCTGCCATCAAGTCTATCGCTCTGAATATCCACACCCCCTTCCCGGGCACCGAGGAATTGACCTTGAGCCTAGAAGAGCGCCATCAGGTAATCGATGAGATAATCCAGCTGAAAAAAGAAGGCTTTCCTATTATGAACACTGTTTCTGGTCTTAAAACCATGAAGAAGCGGGGATTCAAAAAATATTGCTGGGTGTGCAACTACATCATGATTGATGGTCAACGGCTACCCTCCTGTCCTGGCTATTTGCTGGAGGGCAACGTGTGCGACGACTGTGGCTTCTGCATGTCTGGCGAGATGTATTCTGTGCTGCATCTCAAGCCAGATACCATTACTGCGGGGCTTTCTCTCAGACTGGGATAAGTCGTATTCAACTAAGACAGAATGGATTTGTTTCTGTAGTACACTGGTAGTGTCTGGAAAACTCTATTCTGTCAATTTTTATAAGAAGATTAAATCATTCTAAAAGAAATCTTCATCAAAAAAAAAATAAAAAAAATATGAACATTTTTAAAAAATAAAATTGATTTCTGGGGAATCTCCATATATAATGAAACTGATTGGTTTTTTACCCCCCCCCCCTCCCCCCGACGTATTACAACTGGAGCCTTGCATAAAAGGAGAGTGGTGGAAAACTGAAAGAAAGGAGACCCAGATGGAAAAGTACAAGCCCCTTATTTTGAAAATTTTACTTGCCGTTGGAGCAATTGCTGTTGCAGGAATTATTACTCTGGGATTTCTCCTGTACGGTGAGATAAAGACTCGGATGGTAGACATGCAGTCTCTCACCTTAACAGAATGTGTTCCTTACATTTCTGAGGCTATTGAAGAAGAAAAGCAGGATCTTATAGCTGAGGTTGGCTATTTGATGAATGCTTCAGAAAATACAGCTATAGAATTTGCTACTGATGGAAATGCTCGTCAGTTTTTGCAGGGGCTTTGTTCCGTTAGTGGACTAAGTAATGCGGCAATTTTTGATATGCAGGGAAATCTGTTGGTTAGTGCTTTATCTGGTGATTTTACTGGTACAGGAGTTCGTTCAGTTCTCAGTCAAGCGAGAAATGGTAAACCTGTTGCCATTGCAGCACCCAGCGGAAATAAGTTTTATGCCCTTTCAGCTGGAATTATGGATGGTGGGCCACGGGGAAACATCATCATGTTGATTGAAAAGGATTTGTCTTCATCCAGCTTCCTGCGGACTGCAGTAAAGGTTCCTCACACTGAAGTTAGTATTTTCATCGATAACCAGCGTATTGGCTCTACCATCGATACGCAGGGTGATACGAGCCTAGATAACCAAACGATTCTCGATACTGTATATAATAAGAATGAATCATATATTGGTCACACCACTGTAAATAACACTGATTATTTGGCCATTTACAGCCGCCTTACTAGTCCTGATTATAGTGAAGATGTAATGGTTACTGTGCTGGAGGTATTCTCCTACGTAAGGGAAGTGTATGTCAGCATTATTTCCATAGTTATCATCACCACAACCATTCTCATTGTGATTATGTCCATCTTCTTGATAATCACCTTGAATCGGTCCATCATTAAACCTATTAAGACTACGATTGGTGCCTTTGAGAATTTGAATGGTGAAGAAGGTGAGCTTGCAGATTTGACCTACCGTATTAAAAATGATCATCATGACGAAATTGCCACCATGACAAATGAAGTGAATATCTTTATTGGTCAGCAGCAGGTGATGATGACAGATGTACGAGATGCTACGCAGGTTATTCGGGAAATTGGAGACACCTTGGCAAGTACTGCCACTGAATCTGCCAGTGCTACCCACGAGATTTCCTCCAACATCAGCAGTGTAAACAATCTGGTAGGAAAGGCTAACGGTGCTCTGCAAACCATGCAGGATTTGTTGGATCATAGCGTTCTGGGAATCAAGAATCTGGATACCCTCATTGACAGCCAGTCTTCTGGTATTGTTGAGTCTTCTAGTGCCATTGAGCAAATGGTGGGTAACATCACTTCTGTGTCCAACTCTGTAAACAAGATGGCTCGGGAATATCAGGAATTGATTGAGATTACTGAATTAGCTCGCCAGCGTCAGAACGATGTAGCTAAGCAGGTTGACTACATGGCAGAGCAGTCCCGTCACCTCGCAGAAGCCAACAATGTTATTTCCCAGATTGCAAGCCAGACAAACCTTTTGGCTATGAATGCTGCTATTGAGGCTGCTCACGCTGGTGAAGCTGGAAAGGGATTCTCCGTTGTTGCTGATGAAATCCGCAAATTGGCAGAAAACTCTGCAAACCAGTCCAAGAATATTAAGAATGAATTGGGCAATATTACCAATATTATCCAAGAGGTTGTTACAACCTCTGAGATTTCCGTGCAGGAATTCTCCAAGATTACTGGTAAGGTGGGAAGCACCGACCACTTGGTTCGGGAAATTGACAATGCCATGACCGAGCAGCACGAGGCTTCTAAGCAGGTATTGTTGGCTCTGCATGAAATCAACGATGCAACCATGCAGGTTCAGCAAACCTCTAAGCAAATGGCTCTGGATATTCGTGACTTGCAGGATTCTGCCAAGAACGTGGAGATAGTTGCCACCTCTGTTGGTGACAGTATGGCAGAAATGACTACTGGTATTAACGAAATCAGTATTACCAGCCAGATTGTTTCTGATCAGGTAATTAAAGCTAGGGATTCCGTTCATGGGCTCCAATCCTTGGTTGATAAATTCAAATTGTCTTAGTCTTGAAATAATTGCGAGGAAGTGTTCTGGTGGTTGAACAGAATTTACATCTTGTTCTACCGGCTTTGTTTGGCCGCCAGTGCATTTCCTCGTTTTGTTAAAATGTAATAAATTAGAGATTTTAGGTATTTCAAATTTGCTTCTTTCCTGTTATAATAGAAGATGTTCAATCCGAGGTCTATGACCCCAGAATACATCATGGTTTTCCAAAAAGACAAAGGAGAGAATGGCATGAAAACGAGTAATAAGCTTATCTTTAGAATTATCGTGCCTGTAGTAATTGTTACCGTTATTGGTATGGGACTCTTGTCGCTTTCCATGTACAATGGCATTAAAAACAAAATGATAAGTTTGGAAGCATCAGATTTGATGACTGCTGTAGACTACTATCTTGATGAAGCCTACGAAGAAAAGGATGAACTGCACGAGCTGATGGTTTGGTTGGTGGATGATATTGGCCACGGAAATGCTAACACCATGAACAAGGAAGAAACGAGAGACTGGCTGAGAACACTGTGTCATGCCAATGGTTTTTCCAATCTCGCTTTATTTCGAGCCAATGGTGCAATGATACATTCTGCCTATGACGATGACTTTGGTACCATTTCTGAAAAACGGGTTATTGAAGCAGCTGGAAACGGAAATGTTTCATCCACCATTACCGTGGGAAACGGAAAGATTTGTAATACCTGTGCTGCACCCATGACTTGGGCTGGTACTCAGTTGATTCTTATGGGAGAGAAAACCCTTACCTCCACAGACTTTTTGAATAATGCAATTCACATGCCAGATACCTTTGCCAGTGTCTATCTTGGAAGAACAAGAATTGGTACAACTATAAAAGGTGGTGGTGGCTCCACAACCACTACCTTGGGTGATAAGATCGGAGATGAGTTGTATAATGGTAGTGGTATCTTCTCTGGTTTGGTTACTGTAGATGGTATTGAATTCCTAACTTATTATCAGAAAATTACAGTGCCAGATATTGCAAAATATGGTGATGTAGTTATTGTTGCGGGAAAGGACTTTTCTGCAATTAAGGCTGCCTACAGTGTAATTCTGCAAACCATAATTGGTCAAACATTTATTCTACTACTTATTGTGGCATCAATGATTATTGCCATTGTATCCAGTTCCATTCTTAAGCCGATTAAAACCTCTATTTCTGCCTTTGAGAATTTGAATGGTGGTAACGGTCTTGCAGATCTTACCTACAGAATCGGTTTTAAGCGGGAAGATGAAATCGGTACCATGTGTAGCGAGGTAAATGAATTCATCGGTACACAGCAAAATATCATGCAGGATGTAAAACTTTCTAGCAAGTCCATCAACGATATTACAGAGAACTTGTCTCATTCTGCAGAAAAGGCTGAAAACTCTACCCACCAGATTACCGCCAATATTTCTAATGTAAATCATCAGGTAGCAAAGCAGAATCAAGCTTTGCAGGAAGTACAGGTAATTCTTCAGGATAGTGTTGCAGGAGTTCAGAGTCTTGATAGCTTGATTGAAAATCAGTCTGCTGGAATTATTGAGTCATCTTCTGCCATTGAGGAAATGGTTGGAAATATTTCGTCAGTATCCAATTCTGTCAATCGCATGGCAGAGGAATTCCAGCACCTTATTGGAATTACAGAGGAAGGACGGCAGCGACAGGACGATGTGGCTCGTCAAATCAATAATATGGCAGAACAGTCCCGTCACTTGGCAGAAGCCAACAACGTAATTTCTCAAATTGCAAGTCAGACGAACCTGTTGGCCATGAATGCTGCTATCGAGGCCGCTCATGCTGGTGAGGCAGGAAAGGGATTTTCCGTTGTTGCCGACGAAATTCGCAAGTTGGCTGAAAATTCTGCAGCCCAATCAAAGGCCATCAAGCAGGAATTGAGCAATATCAGTAATATTATTCAAGAGGTTGTTACCACCTCCGAAATCTCCGTGCAGGAGTTTAGTCAGATTACTGATAAGGTTTCCAGTACGGAAAGCCTCGTTCAGGAAATTGATAATGCCATGATGGAGCAGCAGCTTTCTTCCAAGCAGGTGCTTACCTCCTTGCGTGAAATCAACGATTCCAGTATACAGGTTCAGCAAACCTCCAAGAAAATGGCGGAAAATATTGTTCGGCTAGAAAATTCTTCTTCCAACTTGGACTTTATTGCTGCCACAGTTTCAAACAGTATGGCAGAGATGGATGATGGTATCCGAGAAATTGGCCATGTTGTTCAAACCGTATCCGAGGAGGTTGATAGAGCTCGGGAATCTGTGACAGTGATGGATGATATCTTGAATAAGTTTAAGCTGGATTAACAGAATTAAAGCTTAGTGTAGTAAACCACTTGTGGGAAATGAACAGCTCACAAAAAAAGGAAGCACCTCAAGATGCTTCCTTTTTTTTATGCTTGTAGTTTTAGCGTGACTTCATGATTTTGGGAAGGAAGATGGTTCCCAATACAAACACTACCAAGGCTGCTGCCCAGGCTGCGATTGGGTTCAATACAAAGCCTCCTACCACAAATCCGATGAAGGTACAAACGGCCACAAAGAGGGCGTAAGGAATCTGGGTGGCAACGTGCTCCAAGTGGGGGCAGCTGGCACCAGTGGAAGACAGAATTGTTGTGTCGGAAATGGGAGATGCATGGTCTCCGAAAACGGCACCACCAATAACTGCTGCCATGGAAATCATTGCAGCATTGGTCAGTCCTGTAGCATCCATTCCCAAGCCTGTAGCCAAACCGGTTACAATGGGCATTCCAATAGGAATCATAATTCCAAAGGTACCCCAGCTGGTTCCTGTTGCAAAGGAAATGATGGCAGACAGTACAAAGAGGATACCAGGTAACAGCTGAATGGGGAATCCGCCTTCGCTTACCAGCTGAGACAGATAAATACCCAATCCCAAACCACCGTCGGCACGAGGTGACTTAATGATGGTTCCGATAGACCAAGCCATAGTCAAGATAATCAAGGCTGGCAGCATGGACTGGATACCATTTCTCAAAGCCTCTCCTGCTTCCTTCAGGTTCAACAGGCGGCGAGCCAAGTAATAGATGTAGGTGGCGGTGAGGGTAAACATAACTGCATACCACAGAGCCATGGAGGAGTCGGTGTCGTTAAAGGCGTCTCCCAGTGTCATGGAAGCCATAGCCTGTCCCATGGTGGTAATGGTTTCGCCGTCAATAGCACCAAGCCAAGTAACGATGGGGAAGAAGGCAACAGCTGTTACAATCAACAGGATGATGGGGAACAGCATGTCGATGGGCTTTGCCTTGCTTGTTTCAGCTTCTTCCATGGTTCCAGAGGCGGGACCATACTTTTCTTCGTTGAAAAGGATTCCCTTGGCAGCCAAGTCTTCAGATGCCTTCATGGGTCCAAAGTCTCTCTTGATGAAGATAACGGACAAAACCATAAGCAATGCCAACAATGCGTACAGGTTGTAGGGAATAGCCTTGATGAAGAACTCAAACTCAGTCATGCCCAGCTGTTCAAATCCTTGGGAGTCACGAACGATGGACATAACCGTAACAACCCAGCTGGAAATAGGAGCGATAATACAAACGGGAGCTGCAGTGGAGTCCAGAATGTAGGACAACTTTGCACGAGAAACGCCAGTTTTGTCACAAATTGGTCGCATAACGGTTCCAACAGACATGGAGTTAAAGTAGTCATCGATAAAAATCAAAATACCGAAGATAAAGGTCATGAACTGGGAGCTGGTTCCAGTTTTGAGCTTAGAAGAAGCCCAAAGACCAAAGGCTCTAGCTGCACCAGTTTTGGTGAGCAAGCCAACCAATCCACCCAACAATGCACAGAACAGGAAGATACGGATGTTCCATCCGTCTGCCAAAGAGTTGGCTACCAAATCAGTAAGCGTCATCAACGCTGTTCCGGGATTACCACCAGCAACAATCAAGGCTCCTGACAAAATCCCCAAAAAGAGGGATACAATAACGTCCTTTGTGATGAATGCCAAGACGATAGTCAGGAGAGGTGGGATAATTCCCCATAATCCAAAATGTTCCATTAGAAAAACCTCTCGATTCTCAATAAAAGTGGCTTATTCTACCATATAATTCTATTTATGCTCAATATTAAGTTATAGAAGAAATGCGTATTGTAAGGCCATTTGGTTTGTGGTAGTATTTTGAACATGGAACGACCTAGAATTTGTCTTTGTCTTACTGGCAAAACCCTTGCCGAAGACATGGAAATATTGGAGACCTATCGAAATTGGATTGATATGGTGGAGCTGCGAGTAGACTATCTTGACCGAGATGAGCGACTGCATATTCGTAAGTTTCCCCAAATGGCTGGGATTCCCTGTATTCTCACCATTCGCCGTAAAATCGACGGTGGCCTGTATGTGGAAGGTGAAGCTTCTCGAACCATGCTTTTTGCCCGTGGCTTGGCCTTTGCAGAGCAGGACATACGAAAGAATTTTGCCTACGTGGATTTGGAAGAAGATTTTTATGTTCCAAGCCTACAGGATGCAGCCCTGGCCTTTGGAACAAGGATTATCCGCAGTGCCCACGATATGAACGGCCCCATTGAAGATATTCCTGGTCGGCTGGCAAAGATGCGAATTACCGGCTTTGAGATTCCCAAAATCGCTTGTATGCCCAAAACCTTAGCAGATGTAACACGAATGTTTCGTCAGGCTGCAACCTTGGAGCATGGTCAGCAGATTCTCTGTGCCATGGGGCCGTTGGGGTTTCCCACTCGGATACTGGCAGACAAAATGAACTCCTATCTTACCTTTGTTTCTCCTTCTTCCGTTGAACAACTAAAGGTCATTGGTCACATTGATCCTTTGACTTTGAATAAAACCTATACCTTCCGTTCTATCGACAAAAACACTAATGTGTACGGCATTATTGGCTATCCGCTGGAAGCCACGGACAGTCCTCCTCTCCACAATGCTGGATATCGCAATCACGGTATGGATGCTGTGTATATTCCTATTCGGGCGGAAACTGTGGAAGAAGCCCTGGACTTTGCTGATGCAGTTGGAATCAAGGGACTTTCTGTTACCGTGCCCCACAAGGAATCCATTCTTCCCCATCTTGTAGAGCAGTCTCCCCAGGTAAAGGCCATTGGTGCTTGCAATACCATTGTGCGGACAGAGGCTGGCTGGAGCGGCTACAACACCGATGCTGAAGGAATTATGGAGGCCCTGAAGGAATTTTTAGGCGTAAAGGATTTGGCTCATTTGCGAGTGGCTATTATTGGAGCTGGTGGTGCAGCTCGTGGTGTGGCTTATGCTGTTCGGCAGCTTAAGGGAAAGGCTTGTATCTTCAATCGTACTGTGGCAAAAGCCAAGCGGATTGCAGATAGCTTTGGTTTTAAGTGGGCTACTTTGGGGCCTGAATCTCAGCAGCAGCTGGACAAATATTGTGATGTGATTATTCAGACCACATCAAAGGGTATGGGAGCAAGTCTTCCTGCAACAGAGGAAAATGATCCCTTGTTCTTCTACGATTTTAAGGGAACCGAAGCGTTGTATGACATTGTGTATCATCCAGAGGTAACTCCCGTTATGCACAGAGCTTCATTGGCAGGCTGCAAGGTTTCCAACGGATATTCAATGTTAAAGTATCAGGGATATCGACAGTTTAAATATTTTACAGGAGAGGATTACTAATGGCAGAATTATCTCAGGCTGAACAGAAGAAGTTGGTTGGTGCGTATGCAGTGGACAAGCTGCTGGAAGAAGGATTGATTTTTTCTGGCATGAAGATTGGGCTGGGAACAGGTTCTACTGCCATGCCCGCCGTAGAGCGGTTGGCCTACCACCTGAAAGCTGGCACCATAAAAGACATTAAGGCGGTGGCTACCAGCTTCCAAACCACCATTGCCTGCGAAAAGCTGGGAATACCTGTGTACTCCATGAATGCGGCTGTTATTGGCGGGCAGCTTGATTTGGCTATTGATGGTGCCGATGAAATCAGTCCCGAAAATCATCTTATTAAGGGTGGTGGAGCTGCCCTGCTACTGGAAAAGATTGTAGCCTACAATGCAAAGCAATTTGTGGTGGTGGCTGATTCATCCAAGGATGTACCCCATCTCGGTACCGGCTTTGCCCTGCCAGTGGAAATCATTGCAGAGGCTCGTAGTTCTCTGGTGCGCCAGCTGGAGGCCCTCGGTGCCCAGTGTACCCTGCGGGAAGGTGTTCGCAAGGCCGGCCCTGTGATAACCGATAACGGCAACTTGATTCTGGATCTTTTGTGGAAGGAACCTGTCAATGCTGCCATCTTGGAAGATATCATCAAAGCCATGGTTGGTGTAGCGGAGGTGGGATTTTTCACCAAGAACAAGCCCCGCTGCTACATTGCCCGCAATGACGGCAGTGTTACCCAACGCTAGAAGGGCTCGTTCAGGGATGGGGTGAGGCTTTAGGCTTCACCCTGATTATCTTGGGACTTTTCCTTTGGCTCACCAGAGTTTCTGTCTAAGCGGATTTTTGCGGTAATGAGAGAAAACAAGGTGAGGCCATGGGTAATCATATTGGCATAGGCGCTGAGGGAAAGATCGTAGACAAGCCACAAGGTTGTGTTGCACAGCATGACGCTCCGCATTCGGCTGGCGTTTCGCTGGATGATGGAAAGAGAAAACAGCATGGCACAGGTGCAAACCACAATGTCGGGCCAGCCCTTGTATACAATGCAGGTGCCAGTGATGTAGGCTGAGGCGAAGATTATTGTAACTATAAGCTTTCGTCGGAAAAGCTTCTGAGGCTGAGATTTATTTACAAAGTGAAGAATCAGTAACTGTACAGAAGCCAGCAGACAAATCCAGGCACCTGATAAGCCTCCTAGTAAAGCCCAGCTTACCCCGAATAACACATTAGTTAAAAACTGTCCTGCCAGAATAAATCGTTTGTCTCGAAACTGGACACAGCTAAAAGAAATAATCGCAATTATAATCCCAATGATTTGGGCTATTAAATAACTCATTCCATATTCTCCGTATGTTTGTTTTCTAGTTGATGATGGTGTGCTGGAATTACCTGCTGAAATCCACGAAAAGCAATGTCGTAGCCCTTGTAGCCCATGGCACCAATCATTCCAGAGATAACCTCTTGGGCCCGTTTTTCCACTTCCTGCATAAAGCCGTATTCCATCAGTAATTGCTCTGCGTCAGTTTTTCGTTGCTGAATCTCATCCATTACCTCAGAATTTTCGATTCGACAAAAGCTACTGGATTTTTCATCGAATTTTTCCAGCTTTAGGATTTCGTGACTTACGATGGAAGCCTTGGGGAGCTGGACGGTGATGGAGCTGGTGTTGGAGTCTACCTCAAAGTGGCAATCTTCTAAATGAGGAATGCCTCCTTCAACCTTTCCCACGTACTTGTAGATGCCGTAGCTTTTGAACAAGCCGCCTACCTTGCTTTTTTTTAGCATAACCACGTCGGTGTAAATGGTAGAAAGCACTCCCAAGCGGGAGCAACCTACCAGTTGCCGAAAAACCAGTGCATCAATGCTCCGTCGTTCTTCCTTGCCTGCTACAAAGGTGCCCACGGCAGTGGAGGCTTTTTTTAATGATTTTTTGAGGATAAAGTAGGCGAAAATTCCGCACAAAAGAGGAACTAGGGAGCTTGCTATGGTGGCAATGGCTCCCCACATTCCCGTGGGTTTACGAGGAATCAAGAAAAAGGTGAGGGGAAGGAGTAGCGCCAGGAGTACCAGAAGGAAAATCTTTCCCTTGGTGCTCCGAAAAAAAGTGATAGTTTTTCCCATAATCCTATTTCAGAAGTCGGTTCAAAAGCTGGTCCCGCTGTCGCCAATTCTTGCTGACCTTTACCTGCAAGTCCAAGTCAACTCGGTAGGGGAAAATCTTTCGCAATGCCTTGATGGATTCCACTCGGATGGTCTTGATCATGGATGCACCTTTACCAATAACCATTCCCTTTTGGCTTTCCCGCTCCACACAGAGGAAGGCTCGAACCCACAGCTCCTTGCCGTTTTTACGCCATTCCATGTCTGCAATTTCCACGTAAATGGCATGAGGAAGCTCGTCGTGGAGCCGATTGATGGCTTGTTCTCGCACAATTTCTGCAATACGGAAATCCACCTCTTGGTCGGTGTAGTATTCTTCTGGATACAGCTGGTCTGCCTCTGGTGCCAGGTCGTAGAGAGCTTTTAGCACCTGATTGATGTTGGTATCTTGTTCAGCAGAAATATCCACCACTCGGCTTGATTCCAGCTTGGGGAAGGTGGTGGCAAGAAAGGTACGCACCAAGGCAACCTTTGACTCCGCTGAGTCGATTTTGTTGATGGCCACCACCGTCTTGCTCAGGTAGGGAGCGATGAGTGCTGCGGTAAGCTCTTCCTCCTTGCCTGGAGCACGGGTGGAGTCAATGATATAGAGGATAACATCGGCACTGTCTAGCTGTTCTGCGGCAATGCCCTTGAGCTTGAGATTCAGCTTTTTCTCTGAGTCGTGGTAGCCGGGAGTGTCCACAAATACCAGCTGTCCCAAGGAAGTGTTTACAATGCCACGGACAGCGTTTCGAGTGGTTTGGGGAATGGGAGACACAATGGAAACCTTTTCTCCACTGGCAGTGTTCAAAAAGGTAGATTTACCAGCAGAAGGTCGCCCCACAATGGCCACCACCGCCGTCTTAGGCCCAATGGGCTGGATTTCGTCTTGATCTTGGGTTGAAATAAAGTCACTCACGGGATGCAGTATAGCATAGGTTCAATTAAATGTAAAAGCGGTGGAGGATTCCAGCAGCCCACCGCTGCCTCACGCTTCACTGGCGTTCAGAGGTCGGCATCGGTAGGCACCCGCTGGAATCCTCCACCAACTCTTTCGTTCATCGGGCTATACTGCTGAACAGATGGGGCTGGTTCAAAAGACTCCTCTTCCGGGGTTCTTAGGTAGGGAGCGGAGGCTTTAGCCGGAAAATCGCGATATATTGAGCGATTTTAGCGAGTCTCACTTTTACCCCTGTAAAAGTGCGGGAGCCCCTAAGCGGTGCTGGGGGAAAGGGAGGTTTTAGGAGGGGAAACCCACCGCTTCCGAGTAGAGGGGGTGTCCCCTCCTAAAGAAACATCATCGGGCTATACTGCTGGGTAGATGGGGCTGGTTCAAGAAGTTGGTACTAGGGACGGATTCTAGGGGGATTAGTCTGTGGTTTGTGTTAATTTTTCGTAGGAGCGGGGGCCAGCTTCGCCTGATTGAGTGGCGGAACCTCCTTTGAGTATATCGAAGGTAGTGAATTTATCGTCAAATTTATTGTAATAGTTATCCGTAACTATGTTGAGCCAAAAGAGGTGCGTGTCAAAAGGTATATCATCCAATAAATCTCTGTCACTATACTTTCCCGTAAGGATGGCTCCTCGGTCTGTATCTGTCATTGTCGTCATTAAGGATTTTATAAAATGTGCTCCTTCTGTGGCGAACCTGGCTTCAAAATCTTCTAAGCTAGAAAACTTGTTATTCTCATTACTAATTTCAACTATTGCATCTGATAGACTTGCACCCTTGTGAATCTTTGAAAGCAAAGTATCAAGGCCTTTGGCAAGGTCTGGAGCTTCTAGGGAAGTACTCCCATTAGTAAGATAACTGAGATACAGAACAGCAAGATAACCAGTTTTGTAAGTAGCATTAATTTTTCCGCTCGTTAGGTGATATTTGTCACTTGATAATATTTCTTTTATTGCATCTTCTGTGGTAGTTTTATCTATTCCAAATCCGTTTTCAAGTCGAATCATATCTGCAGCACCACAAATAGTTTCAGCTGTTCCTTCTATAAACCATAGAGGAAATTTATCTGATGTGATTGGACTGAGATCGTGGTCAAGACCAGTAAATCCACGAGTTAAAGTTTCGCACATAAAGGCATGCATCATTTCATGAGCAACGGTAGCTTCTAATTCCTGTCTCCAAAAATTTTTTAATTTATCTCCATCCCATTCAAAATTAGAATAATTGACGGTTAACGTATATCGAATATTCATGGTTTTGTAAGGGGTCTCGTTTCCAAAACTATATCCCATGCCAAAAGTTGCCTTGGCAGTACTCTGTTCACTGGTATTCAAAGCTAATCCCATGCCAATGACTTGATCATTCAAATGTCCAAAAGTTTGGGGAAATCTTTTTAATAAGGCATTTGTTGCTTGAGGAACAATTTCATCTCGTAAAATTTTCATGAGGTAGAGTGCATGGGCCTTGTTATCTTGTGCTATTAATGCACTTGTAAGATTTTCTTCTTTTATTTCTAGATTTTTGTAATAATTGTAATCTTCCCAAGCTGAACTTACAGGTGAAGCAGGTGCACCAGTACTACCTGTTTGTCCAGAGTTACCTCCAACAGGAGATGATGTATCTGAAATAGGGGGATTAGTAATATTTTCTCCAAGCTCGTTAATATCTACTTGTTGTGTACAAGCTAGAAAAATACAAATAATAAAAAACAGGCAAATGGAGCTAACAACTCGTAATTTCTTTGTAAAAGCTACATTATCTTCCATAAGAAGCAGTATAGCATGGTAGGACTAAAAGTGAAAGTGGCAACAGGGAAACCCTAAGCAGCCTCGCACTTCGCTACGCTCACAGTTCGGCTGCTCAGGGGACCTCCCTGTTGCCCCAACTCTTTCGTTCATCGGCTATACTGCTGGGTAGAGGGGGTGTCCCCTCCTAAAGAAACATCATCGGGCTATACTGCTGAACAGATGGGAGGAAAAAATCTTGCCGTTGACATAATTCTGGGAAAGTTTTATAATTCAATAACTTTTTATAGAAAGGAGTGCCTTGTTATGGTTAAAGTAGGTATTAACGGCTTCGGTCGTATTGGACGGATGGTTTTCCGTGCTGCTGTAGAAAACTTCGCAAATGATATTGAGATTGTAGGTATCAACGATCTTTTGGATCCCGATTACTTGGCATATATGCTCAAGTACGACTCAGTTCATGGCCAGTTCACTGGTGATGTTAAGGTAGAAGGAAGCACATTGGTTGTAAACGGAAAGAAGATCCGTCTTACTGCTGAAATGGATCCTGCTAACCTGAAGTGGAATGAGGTTGGAGCTGACATCGTTGTTGAGTCTACAGGTCTCTTCTTGGAAGATGAAAAGGCTCGCAAGCACATCACTGCTGGTGCAAAGAAGGTTATCATGTCTGCACCTTCCAAGGATGCAACTCCTATGTTCGTATACGGTGTAAACCACACCACATACGCTGGTCAGGATATCATTTCTAACGCTTCCTGCACCACCAACTGTTTGGCACCTATCTCCAAGGTTCTTAACGACACCTTCGGAATCAAGCGCGGTTTGATGACAACTATCCACGCTGCAACTGCTACACAGAAGACTGTAGACGGTCCTTCCAAGAAGGACTGGCGCGGTGGACGCGGAATCCTGGAAAACATGATTCCTTCTTCCACAGGTGCAGCTAAGGCTGTAGGAAAGGTTCTTCCTGAGTTGAACGGAAAGCTGACTGGTATGTCAGTTCGCGTTCCTACTTCTGACGTTTCTTTCGTTGACTTGACTGTTGAGTTGAACAAGGAATGCAAGTACGAAGACATCTGTGCCGCAATGAAGAAGGCTGCTGAGGGCGAGTTGAAGGGAATCCTTGGTTACACAGAAGATGCTGTTGTTTCCACAGACTTCCGCCACGATCCCCGCACTTCTATCTTCGATGCCAAGGCTGGTATCCAGCTGGACGGAACCTTTGTTAAGGTTTGTTCTTGGTACGACAACGAGTGGGGTTATTCCAACAAAGTATTGGAAATGGCAAAAGTTATCGCAAAATAAGTTAGCTTTCGCTTAACCTTGTGAAACCGGTCTTAGTTATAAGGCCGGTTTTTCTTTTAAAAAATACTTTCCTAAAGTTTCTTCTCCCAAAGCCAGATTTTCAGTGTATACTACTTTTATGACACGGGAAGAAATTTGTGCTGCCCTAGAGGCTGGAAATGTAGTATTGGGAATAGAGCTTGGTTCCACTAGAATCAAGGCCATTGCGTTGGCTGCCAGTACTGGCACGGTGATTGCTACTGGTGGCTTTGACTGGGAAAATCGCTTGGAGAATGGCATTTGGACCTACCATCTGGAGGAGGTGGAGCAGGGACTACAGGCGTGCTATAGCTCCTTGATAGCAAATATACACAGTCAGTACGGATGCAGGGTACGGCGGTTTGCTGCCATTGGAATCAGTGCCATGATGCACGGCTATCTTGCCTTCAACAAAGAAGGGCAGCTCTTGTCTCCCTTTAGAACCTGGCGAAACACCTGCACCCAAGAAGCGGCTACAATCCTCAGTAAGGAATTCAATTTTAATGTACCTCAGCGATGGAGTATTGCTCATCTGTACCAGTTGATGCTCGATAAAGCTCCACATCTTCAGCAGCTGGATTTCTTGACCACTCTGGCAGGCTATGTTCACTGGAAGTTAACGGGAAAACGGGTTCTTGGCATTGGTGACGCTTCTGGAATGTTTCCTGTAGATGGTGCTACTGGAACGTATGATGCTTCTATGATGGCCACCTTCAATGGGTTTGTGGAAAAATCAGGCTTTACTTGGAAGCTGGATACCGTGCTTCCCCATGTGCTGAAGGCTGGTGACGGTGCGGGGCAGCTAACAGACTGTGGTGCTGGGTGGCTTGATCCCACTGGAATGCTGGAATCTGGAATTCCTCTGTGTCCTCCAGAAGGTGATGCTGATACTGGTATGGTGGCCACCAATGCAGTGGCCGTGGGAAAGGGAAATGTGAGTGCGGGAACCTCAATCTTTGCAATGATTGTAATGCAGGCATCCTTGAAAAAAGCCTATCCAGAAATTGATGTAATTACTACACCAGAAGGGCGACCTGTAGCCATGGTACATGGTAACAACTGTACTGGTGATATTGATGGTTGGGTACGAGTTTTCCACGAATTGAGCCAGAGTCTGGGATTACAGCTGCCGCTTTCCAAGCTCTACGATGTATTTTATCAGCAGGCATTGGTCGGGGAGCCCCATTGTGGTGGCCTCATGAGTTATAATTTCTTGTCCGGGGAACATTTAGTGAAGCTTGATTCTGGTCGCCCTTTGCTTATGCGGCTTCCTGACAGCAATTTTACTTTAGGAAATCTTGCCCGAAGTCTCTTGTACAGCTCCATGGCTACGTTGAAAATTGGATTGGAAGTGCTTGTTCAAGAGGAAGGCGTGGAGCTGCAGGAGATGGTGGGCCACGGTGGTTTGTTCAAAACACCAGAGGCTTCTCAACGGATGATGGCTGCCATGGGCTTTCCCGTTTCTGTATTGGAAACTGCAGGAGAAGGTGGAGCCTGGGGAATTGCAGTCTTGGCAGATTATATGCTGCAATGCAAAACGTATGGCAGCCTTGGAGAATTTTTGCAGGAAAAATATTTTTCTTCCATGGCTTTATCTACTGTGAAACCAAATCCTGAGGATGTGGCTGGTTTTGCAACCTACATGGAAAGCTTTAAGTCTGGCTTGGCCGTAGAAGCTCAAGCGGGAAAGTGGCAGGGAGCATAAGCTTGCTGTAGCTGCTACTACTGACTTTTGGCTTGCACCACAAAGCAGACACTTTCAAAGCTCCAGTTCACTGGTGCAGAGGTAGCCTGTAGCAGGAGCTTGGTGATTTCTGCCAGTTCTTGAGAAGAAAGCTGTTGAGCTAGATGGCTCCCGTAGGCTGAAGCTGAAGGATGGAGCCAGCGAAGAATTTCCTCTTGGGTTAAGCTTCGTTGTTCTGATAGCTGCTGGTTTTGGAATGCAACTTCAAAATCGGTAGCAAGGCTGGTGGCCACTGTCTGTTGGTTCCAGCTGAACAAGGGATTGGCCCTGTTGCTAAAAAAATCTTCCTCGCACAGTGCCATTTCTTGTACCAGAGGAGATTCTGAGTGCTGGTGTAACAGGGCGGAAAGGCGCTGTCCTTGGGATGGAATCTTTTGGTGAAGCATGAGTTTCCAGCCAGGAGCCAGCTGGTTTTGACTGGCTGCCTGCTTGAGGCTGTGACAAAAGCTGTTGATAGAAGCTTCTGTGGAAAGAATATCTCGAAAATAGATTCGGTCAAAAGGAACTTGATCCCATTGGGCCCCACGTTCACCAGTGGGAATGATAAAGCTTCCTGCTGGCAGCTGATTTGGAGCAATTTCTGCTGCAAGAGCCAGCTGGGGACGGAGCAATTCCTCCAAGGTGTTACTGTATTGCTGCAGAATCTTCATTCCTGCGGCACTGGAGCAAACTCCCGCCACTAAACCTTCGGGGCTTTGACGCATACATTCCCAAATCAGCAGGCCGTCGTCAATGTTCCAGATAAAGTGACGGCTGTGGCGGGCGGGGGCGGCTTGGTGTAAGATAGTTTTTCGGATTTCCTGCAGCAGCTGTGACTTAGTACTCATGGCTCGCCGCCGCCATTCAGCTTCGCCCCGGGAAAGGGCCTGTTGGTGGGCTTTGTTCTCTGGGCTGTAGGTAAGGTTACCGCCGTCCTTGGTGGGACTTACCTTAAAATGCTCTGTCTGCCACCATAGGTTTTCTAGATTTTGCTGGCCTTCTTTGCCAGTGCTTGCGTTTCTTCCCGTTTCCTTCAGCAAGGCTTCTTCTTCCAGCAAGGCGGCAATTTGAGCTTCTCGTCGGGCTAGAACCTCTTGCCGAATGGAATTTTCGTAGCCCTGGGAGCTGGGATTGTAAAAAACTCTGCCGTTAAGGGCGTCGGGTAAATATTGCTGGGCTACCCAGTGGTCTGTGTAGGCGTGGGGATACAGATAGCCTGCGCCATGGCCAAAGCCCTTGGCATCACGGTTACCGTCTTTTAAGTGATTGGGAACCTCTGCGTTTTCCTTTTCCACGGCGGCCAGGGCGTCAAAAAAAGCTAGTGAGCTGTTGGATTTTGGTGCGGTGGCAAGATACAATGCAGCGTGTGCCAGATGATAGCGGCCTTCTGGCAAGCCAACTCGATCAAAGGCTGCAGCACAGCTTTCTACTACGGAAACTGCCATGGGATCTGCTAGGCCAGTGTCCTCGCAGGCGGAAATTAACATGCGGCGGAAAATAAAGCCAGGATCTTCTCCCGCCGTGACCATGCGAGCAAGCCAGTACAGAGCCGCATCTGGGTCTCGGCCTCTCAAGCTTTTGATAAAGGCACTGATAACGTCGTAGTGGTAGTCGCCGTCTCTGTCGTAAAGCACCACTTTTTTTTGAATGCTTTCTTCCGCCGCCTCCTTGGTGATGTAAATCTCTGTGCCTTCAGCGGGAATTGGTGGGTTTGCCTCTGGATTCCAGTGTTCTGGGGTAGTTTCCACCGCCAGCTCCAGTGCGTTCAAAAGGCTTCGGGCATCTCCGTTGGCGGTGTCTACCAAATGCTCCAAAGCACCAGCTTCAAAAATCACCTTCCAGCGGCCGTAGCCTCGCTCCTTGTCTTGGAGGGCGGCGGTGGCTGCCTGGAAAAGATGCTTGCTTTCCAAGGGCAATAGCTGGAACACACGGCTCCGACTTACGAGCGCCTTATTTACCTCAAAAAAGGGGTTTTCCGTGGTGGCTCCCACTAAAATAATAGTGCCGTTTTCCACCCAAGGTAGCAGTGCGTCCTGCTGGGAGCGGTTCCAACGATGCACCTCGTCCACAAAGAGGATGGTTCGGCGACTGTAGAGCTTGTAATGTTCTTCTGCTTGGGAAATGGCTTCTCGGATATTTTGAACACCAGTAAGCACCGCATTCAGGGTGATGAAATTACTTTTAGTGTGATTGGCAATGACCCGTGCTAGTGTAGTTTTTCCTGTCCCAGGCGGGCCGTAGAAAATTACGGAGGTAAGCTGATCTGCGGCAATGGCTCGCCGAAGTAAGCGCCCCTTGCCTACGATATGCTCCTGTCCGATGTATTCATCAAGGGTGCGGGGACGCATACGAGCGGCAAGAGGCTCCTTTGTTGGTTGCCTATGTTCAAACAAGTCCATGACAACAGTTTATGCAGCCTATTCTCGGTTCCAATTATCTCGGCGGTTGTAGTAGTAGCCCCACAATCCGTTTATCTTTGCGTAGGTAGCATCTTTTTGGATGGTGCTGGTATAAAGGGCCCCATCTTTTTTTGTGGTTCCTGTGGCAAGGACAGCGTATGCTTCATAAGCATTGATGGTTGCTTGCCAGTTTCCGGGAGGATCAAGCACTTCTCCAGTAAGTTTACCAGTGCTGCCTACTGGAAGTTTTTTTATACCATTGGCTGATCCAACGTAAATAGCCTTTTCCACCTGAGAATAAGTAATAGAATAAACATGACCATCGACGGAAGCTTCTCCAAGATCCATACTTGTTATAGGAGAACAGGTAGAGGTGTCACAGCTATAATTGTCTGAAGTACCATAAACCTTTCCACCCTTTGCGTAGTACAGATGGGTTCCATTTTTATGGAGTACCGAAGAAGGAACACAACTACATTCGACATTAATATCAAGATTATAAAACTTGTTATCCATTTCGTAGTAGGCATTTTCTCCATCAGAAAAAATCGTTTTGATTTTTTTCTCTGCAGGTATGGGGGGACTCATTTCTTCCCAAGCTTCATCGCCCGTTTTACCGAAAATACTACCTGTTTGGGTCAATGCATAAAGATAGGTATTATCCGCTGCCAGCTTGATGATGGTGCCGTCAGGACCAGCTATTTTGCTCCAGCCACGGACAGCATTTACATCTTTTGCATAGATATTTCCGTCACAGGCATAAAGCTTGTTGCCACTTTTTACTATAGAAGTAACGCTTCCAGTAATAACGGCATCTTCTAGCTTTGTTTCTTGGTCAATTTGGTCAAAAATGGTGAGTCCGTTTTTGCAGGAAGCCAACAAAAGTATCATGAATAAAATAGAAAGACTGTGTTTGATTTTCATGTTCATTTTCCTTGCTTAGAAGTGGTATCTGACGGTAACGCCAGCATCCATAATCACTCCAAAATAGGAGGAATCCTTTGTCCACTGGGGCATCAGGCTCCAGCCAACATTTGCACCAAAGGACCAGTCGGGGGAATAGCGGAAAAAGGCTCCCACTTCTGGCTTAATGATAAGACCGAAGTAGCTTTCTCCAATGTAACTTTGAAAGGCTCCGCCAATTCCCAAGGTAATGGGGATTTCTAACTTGTTGACGGTAAATTGATACATAACCTTTGCCATCAAGGGAATGCAGGTAAAAACATTCTTTCCAACAGTGGTCATGTAAGAAAAGGAAGCGTCACCACCAACGGCCAAGTTGCTATTCAAAAAACGCATATATCCCAAGGTTCCAGCTCCACCAATCTTGAGCTTGTTTGCTGCAGGATGAAGGGGAATGTTCACCATTAGGCCAATTTTGATGAATTGGTCTCCCTTTTGGTTCATTTTGTAGATAAATTCCTCATCTTCAATATATGAATCCTGGGATTCATCCTGGGATGTATCTTGGGATGTATCCTGGGATACATCCTCCGGGACAGTGATTTCTTCTTCTGGAATTGCACTATTTTCTGTGTCCGGGATGGCTGCTTCTGCCTCTTGGGCAAAACACATTCCTGTACCAAGAAGCACTAGGAACAGGAGAATGGAAAGACGCTTCATAAAACCTCGCCTAGAAAAAAAAATGATAATCCGATATAGTCAGACTATACTGTATTTTGGTATTTAGGGGAAGTATTCCCAAAATACTCTGGATTATGTTCAAGAAACAACGAAAAATAACCTTTGTTACACAGCTTTGGGAGGATAGGTGAATGTCTGCTGAAATTATTGATGGATTTTCTATTGCACAACAGGTTCGCAAGGAGGCCGCAGATAAAGCCGCTGAATTGAGTCGACAGGGAATAACTCCCTGCTTGGCTGTAGTGTTGGTGGGTGAAAATCCTGCTAGCGTGTCCTACGTTACTGCCAAGGAAAAGGCTCTGGAAGAAGCAGGCATGAAGGGCAAGGACATTCGTCTGCCACAGGATACCACAGAAGCTGAGCTGCTACAGCTGATTCACCAGCTGAACGAAGATTCATCTGTTCACGGAATTTTGGTGCAGCTTCCCTTGCCCAAGCATATCGATGAAGACAAGGTGATTATGGCTATCAAGCCAGAAAAGGATGTGGATGGCTTTCATCCTGTAAATGTGGGAAACATGATGATTGGCAGAAAATCCTACTTGCCCTGTACTCCTCACGGGGTGCTGGTGCTACTGAAAACCATGGGAATTGCCACCGCAGGAAAGCATGCGGTAATCGTGGGGCGCTCAAATATCGTGGGAAAGCCCCTTTCCGTGCTGTTGACCCGCAAGGAATACAATGCCACCGTAACAGTGTGTCATACTGGCACCAAGGACTTGGCTTCATTTACTCGCCAAGCAGATATTTTGATTGCAGCTGCTGGTGCTCCCGCCATGATTACGGCTGATATGGTGAAAGACGGTGCGGTGGTAATTGACGTTGGCGTGAACCGCATTCCAGACGCCACCAAAAAAAGCGGATTCCGCCTGTGTGGTGATGTGGATTTTGATGCAGTGAAGGAAGTTGCTTCATATATAACACCAGTGCCCCGTGGCGTGGGCCCCATGACCATTGCCATGCTGATGATGAACACGGTGGAAGCAGCCCAAGCAACAATGGAAGAACACAACTGATGATTGATATTCAAAGTCAGCGGGATACTCGTGATGTGCCATTGCAAAAGGTGGGAATAAAGGGCTTGGAGTATCCAGTGCGGGTACTGGACAAGGCACATAAAACCCAGGGAACCAGCGGGGTGGTGGATTTGTTCGTGAATCTGCCCCAGCATTTTAAAGGCACCCACATGAGCCGCTTTATCGAGATTTTTCATAAATATCACACCGACCTTTCCATGAAGCAGTTTTTGGCGCTACTGCAGGAGATTCGGGAAAAGCTGGAGGCAGAGCGAGCCTTTGGAACCATTAGCTTTCCGTTTTTTATGGAAAAAAAGGCACCAGTTTCTGGTCAGCCTGGGATGATGGCTTATCGTTGCACCTACGAAGGAACTGTTTCTGCTCAAGGGGAGCATCACTTTTTGGTGTCGGTGGAGGTTCCTGTTACCACCCTGTGTCCCTGCTCCAAGGCTATTAGTCAATATGGCGCTCACAATCAGCGGGGAAAGGTGGTGGTAAAGCTGGAAAGCAAGGGCTTTTTCTGGATTGAAGACGTGATTGCCGTGGTGGAAGAAGCTGCTTCTTCTGGCTTGTATTCCGTGCTGAAGCGTGCCGACGAAAAGTTTGTTACAGAGCGTGCCTACGAAAACCCTCGTTTTGTGGAGGACGTGGTACGAGAAGTGTACCTAGGACTACAAAATTTTTCTGGAGGCGATGGAGCCTTGGGAGAAGCTGGAGCTCAGACTGGAGGCTGTTGCTTCCGCTGGTTCAGCGTAGAGGCGGAAAACTTTGAGAGCATCCACAATCACAATGCCTATGCCTATGCGGAGTTTCAGGAGTAAGGGGCAACATTTTTTAAAAAAAAATTATTCCTTTACTATACTTATAGGGTTGAAGGTGCAAAAATTTGTCATTTTTCCAGAAAAAACTTCATCTTTTTGATTTTTTATCCAGCCCATTTACCCGCCTATGATCAGTAGACCGTGAGATTGAAGTCTTACTCAGCAGCCCCGTCATTGTAGATGAGACTGTTGTGATGTATTGTGGATTTAGTTTTCTTGAATCAGCTGGAGAATGGTTTCTAGGGGGAGGTTGGTACCTTGGGCTACTTGTTCTGGGGAAAGGCTCATGGAAAGAAGCGTTTTTGCTGTTTCCAAAGCTTTTTGGTAGGCTCCTTGTTTCACGCCTTGCTCCAGTCCTTGCTGGAGGCCCGCAAGGAGTCCTGCTTGAAGACCATCTTCACGGCCTTTATCAAAACCTTCATCAAAACCATCACGTCGGGATTCCATCATGCGAGTGGTGTAGGTAAGATACATGTTTCGTTCCTCCTTTTCTTGCTTCATACGAGAAATGGTAGCCTCCAACTCCTTGGTAAAATCTGTTCGTGGAACCTTGCCTTTGATATAATCATAGAATAAGCGTAACTCACCGTCAAGACTGGTGGTGTCTTGGGCAGCTGTGTTCAGGAAAATCTTTTCTGTGCCATCCCCTAGGGGGATAGGTGATTCGTAAGTGATGCAGTAGTTTCGGAAGTTGTAAATGGGTTTCCCTTGGTGGAAGGGATCAAAGGTACAAATGAAAACCACGTAGTTTTCTTTTAAATCATTGTACTCTGAGCCTTTAGATGTAGTATCAATGTCAGCTGCAGCTTGATAGTATCGTGCCCGATGGGGGAGGTCTCCTTTGTTTGTAGTTTGCATTTCAACATTAATAATTCGATTTTCGTCCTTCAAATACACATCCATAATGATACCCTTTGCGTTGGGCTCTATCTGGATGGCGTGATGGCTGGTGAGAAATTTGATTTTCCCCACTTTAACTTTGAGAATCATTTCCAGCAATGTTCGACAGAGCCGTTTATTCCGCATGACTCTGGAAAAAATAAAATCATCGGTAATGTCCAAGTCTTCCCATTTTTTGAATTGACTTTGTGGTTCGCTGTTCATCTTACCTCCAAGTTTTTTTCTTACATATAGATTATAGAGTTGAAGGTGCAAAAATTTGTCATTTTTCCAGAAAAACTTCATCTTTTTGTGATTTTTATCCAGCCCCATCTACCTGGCTCCTGACTTTGACATTTTGAATAAAAAAAGTTATCCTTATAGACATACGTTATGCATTATCTTTTTGATTTTCCCCAGTTTTCAGCTATAGATATGAATCTGTTTCAGGAAGTGACGGAGTTTTGTCGTAATCTTGATGCTGGGATAAGCGAATTCCTTTTTTCAAACATATATCTCGACTCAAAAAAATACCACTATGCTCTGGCCCGCCTGTCCCATCAATCTTTAATTTTGACTGGAATAACGCCTACCCGTGAATATGAGGGCCTTGATTTATCCGGAAAGTTTTTTTCCATTTTGGGAGCTGCTCCTTCCATGGAGCTGGTAGAGGAGCTTTTTTCCCAGGGCTATTACTGGAAGAATATGTCTGCTGCCATATATGCTGAATTAGGCCAACAGCTAGAGCAGCGGGGCCATCGTGTGCTGGAGGATCGGGATAATTTTGATTATCTGTATCGTCGTACCGACTTAGCAAGCCTTCAGGGAAAATCCTTTCACAAAAAAAAGAATCTGGTAAATGCTTTTACTGCTGCTTATGAGTCCCAGATAAAGTCCTTGGATGTGTACACTTTGCCAGAAGCTCGGCTTGTACTGGAAAGCTGGCGAAAAACTCGGCCTGAGGATGATCCAGGAGATTTTGAGCAATGTGCTTGGGCCTTGGAGAATTTTCAGCAATTCAATTTTTCGGGAGTGCTGGTTTATGCTGATGGAGTACCTGTGGGATTTTCCATTGGAGAATTCATGCAACAGGGACGGATGTTCGTGGTGCTGTTTGAAAAAGGTATCAATAGCTACAAGGGAGTGTATCAGTTTGTAAATCGTTCCCAGGCCTTGAACCTGCCTGCCACCGTGGAGCTTATCAATCGGGAGCAGGATATGGGAAATGCTGGCTTGCGGCAGGCAAAGATGACCTACCGACCAGTGGATTTTACAAAGAAGTTTTTAGTGATTCCTGCCAGTCGGTAACAGGACTGGTTCCATTTAATTTGAGGGAGGCCAGAGAAATCTGGAAATAATCCTATGGATTTTGTTAGTACACGTAATCAAAACAACAGGGTAAGCTACAATCAGGCTATTACTCATTGTCTTTGTTCCGACGGTGGCTTGTTCGTTCCTTCCACCAGCGAGGATATGCGCCCTTGGATTTATTATCTGAAAGAAACCACTAGCTTTGCTTCCATTGCAGGTAGTCTTACCTCTGCCTTGCTGCGAAAGGAGTTCAGCCCCTTGGTAAGCGAAGCTATTGCCACCAAGGCATTTCCCTTTTCCCCAGAATTTACCCAGCTGGACGATAACCTGTACAAGCTGAGTCTGTTTACTGGTCCCACTGGTTCCCACAAGGACTTTGGCGTTTCCTATCTGGTAAACTGCTTGGAATACACCTTGCTACTGCAGGATAAAACTGCCACTGTCTTTGCTATTTCCGACGGAGAGATTGCTTCAAGCTTGGCTCATGCCATGCGGGGAAAAAAGCAGCTCAAGGCATTGATTCTCTATTCCAAGGGAAGTATGCGGGGCTTTGAGGATTCTGACTGCATCTGGAACGGCGGCAACATCTATCCTGTGGAGGTTGACGGTAGCCTTGAGGATTGCAGCCTTTTGGCCCGACAGCTTTTTAGTCGCCAAGATCTGGTACAAAAATACAATCTCACCTTGGCAAACACTGTGAATATTGGCCGCCTGTTGCCTCAAACCTTTTTCTATCTGTACGCCTTTTCTCGGCTGCGGGGACGGGTGTGTGGCGATATTTTCTATGCGGTGGCTCCCGGAAACTACGGCAACATTGTGGCTGGTTTGTATGGATGGAAATGCTCCCTACCAGTAAATGCCTTTATCACTGAATGTTCTCAGGATTTGAAGCTTGATGCTACCGGAAAGGCTCGACTGAATGTGGATGCCACGCCCTTTGCCCAGCGGCCTTGGGTAGATCCCGGTAGTCCCTCCAATTTGGAACGGTTGGAAGAAGTGTTCCAGACTCAGCCCATGATGCTGCGTGGATTGATTTTTCCTCGGCCTGTTTCCGAGGCGGAACGTGAGGCTGCTTGTAGGGAATTGTTCCAAAAATACGGCATTTTTGCCAACGGAGAAACTGCAGGCTCCTACGCCGCTGCAAAAAAATATACGGAAAACTTCATCGACAAGGACAGCTCCGTAGTGCTGGTTTCCAGAGATCATCCTGCACTAACGGGAGAAAATCTTGGAAGCTTTGTAGGCTCCTTCTATGGGCGTGACTGGATTACTCGGATTTGTGGCAAGGCGCCTGTGTTGCCAGAATATTTACAACGGCTTTTGGAGCCCATTCAACCAGAAAAAAAGATTTCTTGTAGCTTGCAAGAGCTGGAAGGAGTACTGAAAGAGCTTGCTGGATAAAAAAAAGGGACAGTTCCTGAGCGGAAAGCTCAGAGCTGTCCCTTCCTGTATGTAAACAGGTTTGTCCAACATGCTGCAAAACGATGATGAAAAAACTGTGGACACCCTAGAAAAGTGAAAGGGGCTTTCCTAAGAATAACTCTTGGAAAACCCCTTTCAAAAGGCGCCAATCAGAATCGAACTGATGAATAACGGTTTTGCAGACCGCTCCCTTACCACTTGGGCATGGCGCCACGGTGAGAATATCTTATCATAAAACAAAATTCATGTCTATAGTTTAGCTTGGATAATTTTACCTAATCTAGTTTTTTATGACAAAAGTCGATATACTGTCTAGGTATGCAAAAAAATCATCAGCATGGTCAACAGAATTGTTTTTTTCTGGGAAAACGAGTTTCCCTTTTGGTGCTGCTTGTAGTCAGTATCTTTTTTTTCTCGTGCAAAAAGGAGCAACAGAACCTTACTTCTGAGGCTTTACGTCAAGCCCAAGGTCAAGCTGCCACGTTGATGGCTGAAGATTTGCCCCAGGACATTACCTTTTGGAGCGATTATCCTTCTGAAATTTTAGCTCAAGCCCTTGTTCAGCGCATGAGCGACAGTGAGCTTTTAGCTCAAATCTTTATGTTCGGTTGGGCTGGACAAGAGCCTTCTGCCCTCTTGAACCAGTGGGTGCTGGATCGTGGGCTGGGAAGTGTAAAGGTTTTTGGTTGGAACACCGACGACATTAACCTGGTGGCAAAATCCATTACCGCTTTGCAGGAAAAGGCTCAAAGTCGTCCCTTCCAAATTCCTCTGTATGTGGCCACAGACCAAGAAGGTGGATGGATTCGTCACGTAAAGGGTGAGACAAGTGAAACTCCCGGTAATCTTGCCATTGGAGCTGGTGGTTATCCAGTGGATGCTTGGTACAGCGGTTTTTACATTGCCAGAGAATTGCGGGCCTTGGGAATCAACATGAACTTTGCCCCCACGGTGGATTTGTACACTAACCACGATTCTTCTGTTATTGGACCTCGTTCCTTTAGTGAAAATGCTCTGCATACTGGTGTGTTGGGGGCAGCCTTTTCTGCTGGCTCCCTTGCTGCTGGAGTTATTCCCACCGCAAAGCATTATCCTGGCCACGGTGATACCGGAGATGATTCCCACGGACGGCTTCCCGTCATTGATATTGACCGTGACACACTGATGAATCGTGAGCTCATTCCCTTCAAATATTTGATAGAAGAAAAGATTCCTGCGGTAATGTCTGGTCACTTGAGCTTTCCCCAGATTGTAGAAAACGGAGAGCCCGCCTCCTTATCAAAAACCTTTTTAACAGGGATTTTACGTCAGGAGTTGGGCTATGAAGGACTGATTATTACAGACGACATGATGATGAACGGGGCTACCAACTGGGCGGGAACCCTTTCTTCGGCCTTTCGTCAGGCAATAGAAGCTGGCAACGACATCATTATTTCCTCCACTACTGCCCAACTGAACGAAGCCCTGTGGACCTCTAATCTCAAGCTCATGTCCACATCAGCTGAGTTTAAGGCTCGTGTAGTGGATGCTGCCCATCGGGTGATTTTATCCAAGCTGGAATATTTTAAGGGAGAAAATCCTGTGCCGTTGTATCCCAAGGTGGAGGAAATCAGTCAGTATATTCCCGACCCAGAAGGCCAGGAATTCTTTTTGGCTCAAGCCTGTCGTTCCATTACCTTGTACAAGGGCGACTTATTTCCTCTTTCAGCGGATTCCCCAGAGGTAACCAGCAAGGGGATGCTGCTGGTGGGACAAAGCCAGTTCCCAGAGTTTTTTCAGGAGGGAAAGCGTCGCTACCCAAACGCCGACACTATGAAATTCAACTACAACATGGGGCCCAACGAACGAGCTTGGATGTCCAATAACTTAGTTTCCCTTGCATCAAAATATTCCACTGTTGTTATTTGTGTGGCAGATGCTGCCAGCGCCCGTGTGGCAGAAAGCCTGAAAAACCAGGGCGTTTCTGTGGTGGTGGTTTCTGTTTTGGCTCCAGTGCCTGCCATGGATTTGGCTCAGTGGGCAGATACGGTGCTTATGGCCTACAGCTATTCGCCCTATTCCTTCAATGCAGTTTTTGGATCCTTGGCAGGTGAATTTTCAGTGCGGGGCGTCTTCCCCTTGGCGGACTGATTATGGTTTCTTTGTGTACTATTCAACAGCTGCCTTTGGATGAAGTGAAAAACTTTGTTTTCATCAATGAAATTTATGGAATTCAGCTGGCAGAACGACTGGAGCAATACATCACTTTTTTGAAGGAAAGCAGGGCTTCTGGTGGAGCTCTGGACACAAAGACTGCTGGAGATAAAGGCTTTGCAGGTGATTTTTTGTGCTTGCTAGAAGGAAATACCCTGTGGGCAGTGATTTTTGCTTCTAAGGCTGGCTTGGTGTTGCCCTGCATTCCTCAAAAGCTGCCAGAAAATATCTTTAGAGAAGCTGTTCCGGTACTTTCAGCCTGGTTTTTAGGAAAAAAGGTGTATTGTGTCAGCGGGTGGTCTCGTGGGGTGCAGCTGATTCGTGAAGCCCTTCGTTCCTGCGCCGCTCGTGGTAGGGAAGATTTTAACCGTCAGGAGGTGGAGCACCGTCGCTATCTTTTTATGTGCTACGATGGTCGCCGTTGTAGGCGAGATTTGATTCCATCACTTCCTGTTACTCCCTGTAGTCTTGGGGATTTGGAGAGCCTGTATTACCTGCAAAGTGCCTACGACACAGTGGAGGTGCTGCCGAAAAAATATCCTTTCAAAGCAGAAACCTGTCGTGCCAATTTGCAACGGATTCTTTCTTTGGGCAACGTGGTGGCTATTGCCTCGGAAGAAAAAACTCCTTCTGGCAAAAAATTTATTGCAAAGGCAAATTTTTCTGCCGTATCCTGGCGATTTGCCCTAATTGGTGGAGTTTACACAGTGGAGCAGCATCGAAGAAAAGGCTGTGCTGGTCGTTTGGTGCAGTGGATGGGAGATGAGGCTGCTAAAAGTCAGCGTCAGGCGGTGCTTTTTGTGCGGGAGGAAAATCTTGCTGCTCGCCACTCCTACGAAAATGCTGGCTATTTTTTCTCTGGCAACTACGAGATTGTATATTACTAGCCTGTAGATGACAGTTGATTCTGGCAAAAAATCCTTTCATGCAGTTTTACGTGGTAAAATCTTTAGTAAAAGTAAATATCTTGAAGTAAAGCTTATTTCTTGATATACTGGAAAAATGAATTCAAATATGATTAGCATAATTATCGCCTTCGTTTTGTATCTTTCCTTTATGATTGTAATTGGAATGCGATACATGAAAAAGAACGAAACTTCCAGCGACTTTTTTTTGGGAGGCCGACAAGTTGGGCCTTGGATGACAGCCTTGAGTGCTGAAGCTTCCGATATGTCTGGTTGGCTCTTGATGGGCTTGCCAGGCTTGGCCTATTTAGGCGGCATGAAGGAAGCTTTTTGGACAGCCTTGGGACTGGTTGTAGGAACCTATTTGAACTGGCTTATTGTAGCCAAGCCCTTGAGAAAGTGTACTATTGCCTTTGGGGATTCTGTTACTATGCCAGAGTTCTTTACCAATCGGTTTAAGGATAAGAGTCGGCTCCTTTCTACCATTTCCGTTGTTTTGATTATCTTCTTCTTTACTATTTATACCGCATCAGGATTTGTGGCCTGTGCCAAGCTCTTTAATTCCGTCTTTGGAATGGAATACCACGTGGGTCTTTTGATTGGTGTTGTGGTTATCTTGGTGTACACCATTCTGGGCGGTTACTTGGCAGTTTGTGCCACAGACTTTGTTCAAGGAAGCCTTATGTTTATTGCACTGATTGTTGCAGGCTTGATTATGATGGTTACCTTGGGTGGTCCTACAGAAGCTATTGCAAAGGTGGGAGAGTTTAGCCAGCGTGCCATTAGTGGCGAGTTCGGTGCTGAAATGCAGGCCAAGTTTGCTTCAAATCAGGAGTATGGCGTTGTACCTATTATTTCTGCCTTGGCTTGGGGAT
The DNA here is from genome assembly GCA_017549025.1 of Treponema sp. Taxonomy (GTDB): domain Bacteria; phylum Spirochaetota; class Spirochaetia; order Treponematales; family Treponemataceae; genus Treponema_F. Next base: position 47,774 of record JAFYWB010000015.1, on the reverse strand, counting down.
TGGGATATTTCGGAATGCCTCACATTTTGGTGCGGTTCATGGGAATTCGCTCCAACAAGGATGTAGCTCTGTCTCGCCGCATTGCTACCGTGTGGGTTGTTATTGCCTTTATTGGAGCCTTGTTGGTGGGTGCCCTGGGAACAGTGTATCATCTGCCTGGAATTCTTTCTCCTTCAGCTGCTGAGACCATCTTCAGTGTTTCTATCCAGAATATGTTCCCCGCCTTTATCGCTGGTATCTTCCTGTGTGCTATTTTGGCTGCAGCCATGAGTACAGCTGACTCTCAGCTTTTGGTTGCCTCCTCTGCCTTTAGTCACGACATTTACAAGGGCTTGATTAAAAAGAATGCTTCTGCAAAGGAAATCTTGACAATCAGCCGTATCGCCGTTCTGGTGATTTCTGCCATTGCCTTTATTATGGCTTGGGATGAAAATAGTTCCATCTTTGGCTTGGTAAGTTATGCTTGGGCTGGATTCGGTGCCACCTTTGGACCGCTGGTTCTGTTAGCCTTGTTCTGGCGAGGAGCTACAGCTAAGGGCGCCATTACTGGTCTGATTGTAGGCGGAGTAACTGTTGTAGTATGGCACAATCTGCAGGGCGGTATCTTTGCCGTTTACGAGATTTTGCCTGCCTTTATCCTGTGTTTGATTTCTGCTGTTGTAGTAAGCTTGCTGGACAAGAACAAGGATCCAGAAATGCTTGCAGAATTCGATGCCTTCAAAAAAATTGAAGACTAAACAGTAATACCTTGAAGAAGGAGCTCGGAAACGAGCTCCTTTTTTTTAATATCCTGTTCAGTGTATGCAGAATTAAGTTTTTTTTAAAGCAAAAAAGCTGGACAAGTAAAACTCATCCAGCCTTTTCATTAAGTTTTTACGCTAAATCTTAGAAAACCAGCTTTTCCAGCTTCCAGATATCACGAACATAGTCCTCGATGGTTCTGTCGGAGCTGAACTTGCCAGAACGGGCAATGTTCAAGATGGCCTTTCGTGCCCAAGCCTTGCGGTCCTGGTATTCTTCGGCAATCTTTTCCTGAGCTGCAACGTAGGCATCAAAGTCAGCAAGAACATAGTATACGTCGGGGCGCTGTCCTTCCACTCCGTAGATCAAGGAATCGTAAATCTCCTTGAACAGCTGGCAGGTGGGGTCATAGGTACCGTCAATGAGCTGGTTCATAACCTTTGCCAAGTGGGGATTTCTCTCCAGATATTTCTGGGGATTGTAGCTGTGCTCATGCTCAATCTTCAAAATCTCGTCGGAGGTGAGTCCGAAGATAAAGGCATTTTCAGCACCAGCTTCTTCTACAATCTCGATGTTGGCACCGTCCATGGTTCCCAGAGTCAGGGCTCCGTTCATCATGAACTTCATGTTACTTGTTCCAGAGGCTTCCTTTCCAGCGGTGGAAATCTGCTCAGAAACGTCAGAAGCAGGGAAGAGCTTTTCGGCAACGCTTACACGATAGTTTTCTACGAAAACAACCCGCAGCTTGCCCTTTACTCGGCGATCATTATTGATTCGTTCTGCCACTGTGTTAATCAGCTTGATAATGGTCTTTGCGCGGCGGTAACCAGAAGCGGCCTTTGCACCAAAGATGTAGGTACGTGCAGGAGGATTGAAGTTTGGATCCTCCAAAATGCGATTGTACAGGTACATGATGTGCAGCACGTTGAGCAACTGTCGCTTGTACTCGTGGAGTCGCTTAATCTGCATGTCAAAGATGGAGTCTGGATCCAGGAACTCGTTCTGGGTTACCTTTAAGTAGTGAGCCAGCTTCTGCTTGTCTGCACGCTTAATGTCCAGGAACTTCTGCTGTGTTTCTGGGTCATCAGCAAAGGCTTCCAGCTTGCGCAGCTGAGACAAGTCCTTTTCCCAGCCATGACCAATGCGCTCAGTAATGAAGTTTGCCAAAGCAGGGTTTGCACTCAAAAGCCAACGGCGCTGAGTAACACCATTTGTCTTGTTGTTGAATTTTTCTGGATAGAATTCAGCCCAATCCTTAAGCTCGTGGGATTTCAGGATTTCAGTGTGGAGGGCAGCAACACCGTTTACACTGAAGGAGCCGTGGATGGCAAGCCAAGCCATGCGAACCATTCCGTGACCGATGATGGACATGCGATCGTGCTTTTCGTAGTCTCCAGGATACCGCTCTCTCAAGCTGATGAGGAAACGACGGTTGATTTCTTCCACAATCTGGTAGATACGGGGCAGTAAGCCCTGGAAGATTTCGATGGGCCACTTTTCCAATGCTTCTGCCAAAATGGTGTGGTTGGTGTAAGCAAAGGTCTTGATAACAACGTCCCAAGCATCTTCCCAGCTGAGTCCGTAGTTATCCATGAGGATACGCATCAGCTCAGGAATAGCCACTACAGGGTGGGTGTCGTTCAGCTGGATAACGTGAAGGTCAGCAAACTGAGAGAACTCTGGGCCGTAGGTGTTTACGTAATTTCGTACCAAGTCCTGCAAGCTGGCAGAGGTAAAGAAGTACTGCTGCTTCAATCGCAGAGCTTTTCCGCTGGGGCCTGAGTCGTTGGGATAGAGTACACGGGAAATATTCTCGGCACTAGTCTGTCGCTCCACAGCACGGCTATATTCCATGTTGTTAAACAGCTGCAAGTCAAAGCCGTTGGGTGATGATGCCTGCCACAAGCGGAGGGTGTTTACGGTTTTTGTGTCGTATCCGATGATGGGCATGTCAAAAGGTGTTGCAGTAACAACCTCACCACCTTCGATAGCAAAATGCTCACGGCCAGTGTCATCACGACGAACAGAAATATGTCCACCAAATACAACGGAAACGGCCAAGTCACTTCGCTTGATTTCCCATGGGTCACGATATTTCAGCCAGCAGTCAGGATATTCCACCTGATAGCCGTTTTCAATATGCTGCTCGAACATTCCATATTCGTAGCGGATTCCGTATCCGTGGCCAGGATAGTCCAAAGTGGCCAATGAGTCCAAGAAACAGGCTGCAAGTCGTCCAAGACCACCATTTCCCAATCCTGCATCAGGCTCTTCATCCTCAAGAATGTTGTAATCAATATCCAAGTCTTTAAGTACTGCTACAACTGCATCCTTAATGCCTGTGTTGATAAGGTTGTTGCCCAAGGCTCGTCCCATGAGGAATTCTGCTGAAAGGTAGTATACCTGTCGAGTGGGCTTGGCGGTGTATTGGCGTCGTGTTTCCATCCAGTTGGGCATGATTACATCCAATGCTGTGGCGGAAACTGCGTCAAACAAATCATGTTTGCTAGTCTGCGTACTGTCCTTACCGTACTGGCGCTTCAGTCTGCGAGTAAGGGCGTCCTTGAATTGTTCCTTGTCGAAAGTCATCATAGTTCCTTCTGTACTTATTTTCTGGATGCCGTAAAACATCTCCAGAACATTCAAATAATATTCCCCATGGGAAAATATGTCAAGGCAAAGCGGTTTAGTAAGAGGTTTCTCTCTTATTTACCCACCAAAATAGCTGTGGTGCGAGCGGGAAGTACGTAGGTTTTTTGTACATCCAGGGGCTCTGTCTTGTCCTCTGCAATAAAGTCATGGGGGAATTCTGCAGAGGTATCTATCAATCCATGCCACTTCTTGCCACGAGCTGGTGGTGGCAGGGTAACGGTAACGTCGGTGGTGGAAGAATTACACATAACGAAGAAATCCCAGTCGTCTTCTATGTCCAAGGTTTCGTGCTTATTACCACTGAGGCGATAGGCCAAAAAGTGATTTGATTTCTCCCAGTTTGGTTCATGTCCGTCTGGACCAAACCAGCTGATATCTGGCAGTGCGGACTGGGGACCACAGTGGCGCTTTCCTTCAAAGAACTCGGGGCGACGGAAAACAGGATGCTTGCGTCGCAATTTGAGAGCCTTTTGGGTAAACTCAAGGATTTCCTTGTGGGTATCCATGCAGGTCCAGTCCAGCCAAGAAAGCTCGTTGTCCTGACAATAGGCATTGTTGTTGCCCCGCTGACTTCTGCGGATTTCGTCTCCAGAAAGAAGCATGGGAGTTCCTTGTGAGAAGATGAGACTACAGAAGAAGTTTTTCACCTGCTGATTGCGAATCTTTTCGATGGACTTGTTCTGGGTGGGGCCTTCGTAGCCGTAGTTGAAGCTGCTGTTGTTGTCGGATCCGTCTCGATTGTTTTCGCCGTTTTCCTCGTTGTGCTTACCGTTGTAGGAAACAAGGTCGTTCATGGTAAAGCCGTCGTGGCTAGTGACAAAGTTTACGGAGTGATAGGGCTTACGGCCATCGTCACCGTAAAGGTCGGCGCTTCCACCAATACGAGTGGCACAAGAGGCGGCCAGATAGTCGTCTCCACGCCAGAATCTGCGGCAGTCGTCTCGGAATCGGTCGTTCCATTCTGCCCAGCGGCCGCCAGGGAAGCTTCCTACCTGATAGGCTCCACCTGCATCCCAGGCTTCTGCAATAATTTTTGTGTTTCGCAAAACGGGATCTTCTGCAATGCGTTCCAAAACGGGAGGATTGCTGATGAGGTTTCCGTTTTTGTCTCGTCCCAAGATGGAAGCTAGGTCAAAGCGGAAGCCGTCTACGTGCATTTCTGTTACCCAGTAGCGCAGACAGTCAATGATGAGACTGCGAACTACGGGATGGTTACAGTTGACGGTGTTTCCGCAGCCAGAATAGTTTTTGTAATACTGCTTGTGCTGATCTTCCAAAATATAATAGATGGAATTGTCAAAACCACGGAAATTCAAGGTAAGACCATGCTCGTTTCCTTCTGCAGTGTGGTTGAAAACAATGTCCAAAATGACTTCGATTCCCGCCTTGTGGAATTCCTTTACCATTTGTTTGAATTCCCGTACTACGCCACCGGGACTTCGGTCTGCTGCGTAGGACGCTTTGGGGGCAAAGAAGGCAATGGTGCTGTAGCCCCAGTGATTTTTCAGTCGGCCACCAGTGCGAGGATTGGTGTTGGCGTTTTCGTATTCGTCAAACTCCTGAATGGGCAACAATTCCACGCTGGTAATTCCCAGCTCCTTCAGGTAGGGAATCTTTTCTGCCATACCACGATAGGTTCCGGGGAATTGCACCTTGGAGGTAGGACTGGCGGTAAAGCCCTTGAGATGGGTTTCGTAGATAATGGAGTCCTTCATGCCGTAGTTCAGTGGACGGTCATCTTCCCAGTCAAATTCACTGTCGTCAATTACTACACACTTTGGAAAGCCTCTGGCGGAACGGAGCTTTTCTAGCTCCACGTCCAATTTATCCACAGGAGTGCGGTAGTGGGGAGGCAGATTTGCAAAGATGGAGGTGTCGGTAAGGGCCTTGGCGTAAGGGTCCAGCAGGAACTGGTTCTTGTTAAAGCGATGGCCGTTCTTGGGATCAAAGGCACCGTCCACTCGGTACAGGTAGAGGGCTCCAGGCTGAAGTCCTTGGAGGCACACGTGCCACATGTCGCCTGTTCTATTTGTATCTGGATTTAATGTATAGGAAAAAATCGGGGAACTGTCGTCGGGATTCTCAAAGATGTCTAAGGTTACAGAAGTTGCATTGCGGGAAAAAACACTGAAATTCACACCCGCACGGACTGGAGTTGCACCATAAGGAATTGGTCTTCCAGGGAGTATTGAAATCTTGTTCATAAGGTCAGTATATCACAAAGGAGGGCTCAAGCCAAGGGAAGGGATAAAAAAAGTGGGGGAGAGGGTATTTCAATAGCCCCCCCCCCGATGTACAGTTGCCTGTACGTTGGAGAGAGTTTTTGAGTCACTGAGTGACTCGTAAAAAACATATCATATAATTATTCAGCTGTCAATAAAATAGATGAGAGCTACAATTTTTGTAGCAGCATAAAAATTATGGTTCCACCAAAAATGCTTACCATGGAATTTCCCTTCCACAGGTAGCTTACTACAGTAACCAGCAGCGCAATGAGCTGGGGAAGGCCAAAGGGACGAGCGGTAAAATTTACATCCTTGAGGCAGTAAATCAGGAGGATGGCCATAATCATGGGGGGGATGTATTTTTCGATAAAACGTAGGATGGGAGGTGGTTCTCGTTTGGAAAAAAGGGCAAAGGGAAAGAGTCTAGTGGCAAAAATCACCAAGGCTGATACCACGGTGGTGGCAAGGGCTGCATTCAAGGAAAGGGACATGTCAGGACTCCTGAGAAGTAGCTGGACTTGGACGACGCACCAGCATGAGGATGGCAACTCCCGCTGCCAGAGAGGCTAAAAGCACATAGTCTGAGGGTACAAGAAGGACGGCTCCAATGGTAACGGCAAATCCGATGACGGGAGGAACCATGTCCTTGGATTTTTTCACTTGGTCAATGAGGAGGACTGCAAACAGGGCAGTGAGAGCAAAATCAACTCCTGCAAAGGAAAAGGGAATGAGGGTTCCTGCCACAGCTCCAATGAGGCTTCCTGCAATCCAGTACAGATGGTCTAAAATGGCAATAGCTCCGTAAAAGGAGCCTGCAGGAACACCACGTGGCAGGGGACAACTAGTCATAAGGGCGTAGGTTTCATCGGTGAGGGCAAAGATAAGGTAGGGCTTCCACTTTCCCGTGTCCTTGAAGGGAGTGATAAGGGAAAGGCCGTAGACAATGTGGCGGATATTCAGCAGGAGCATGGTAATGGCTGTAAGGGAAAGGTTTGCTCCTGCGGCAAAAAGGGAAACAGCCATGTATTGTCCTGCTCCTGCGTACATGAGAACGCTCATAATGGGAGCCAGCCACCAAGGATAGCCTGCGTTCACCAGCATGAGGCCAAAGGGAATGCCAATGGCAAGATAACCAAAGAGAACGGGAATAGTAACCTTAAAGGCTTGTACGAGACAGAATTTGTTCATGCTCCAGCCTGATTAGTTGAAGGATGCTGAAGATGGACAATGAGCTCGCAGACCATGTGCAGGGTAACGTCTGGCTGGCTGGCAAGAAGCTTTTCTTGATTACCGTAGCCGCTGGTGAGGGCGCAGGTTTTTGTTCCCGCATTTCTTCCAGCTTCAATGTCAGTGTGGGAATCTCCCACCATCAAGAAATTTTCTGGTGGAATGGCTGGCTTGCCAAATGCTCGCTGCCGCTGGTTAATTTGCTCCATGGCCAAAAACAGGCCCTCGGGGTCAGGCTTTACGTGACTTGTTTGTTCTGGGCCGATAATGGAAACAAAGTCCTTGCTGATGTTCATTCTTCGTAGAATTGCATCGGTAATTTCAAAGGGCTTGTTGGAAACAATGGCGGAAGGGATTTCTTGTATGGAAAGCAGCTCCAGCAAATCCTGTACGCCAGGATACAGCTCCGTCTTTTCTACGGAATGGTTTCGATAATAATCCACGTACCAGTTGTAAATTTCCTCAAAGGCAGGAGCTTGGAGCTCGTCTGGATTCTTTTTGGAAAGCTGGATGGAAGCGGCGATGGAACGCTTCAGCAGCTTTTCTGCACCGTTTCCCACAAAGATAATAATTTGTTCTTGGGAAAGTGGCTGGAAGCCAAAGTTTTCCAAGGTGGCGTTGACTGAACTTGCAATGTCTATGGCCGTATTGGCCAGCACACCGTCAAAGTCAAAAATCAGTCCTCGAATACTGTTAAAATCCATAACATCTCCTTATATTTATCTTCGTTCACTTTTCTTTCTTCCATTATAATTTGAATGAGGCAGCTTCCGATGCAAAGATGGAGCCTTGAATGCGCCGCACCTGTTGAGCCTGTCCCAAGGAAAAGGTTAAAAGCTTTTGGGATTCCTGATCTATTTGTAGCACAATCAGACAGTCTCCCTGAATTTTTTGGAGCTCCACAGGATGGCCCACCACCACTTGAGTTTCCTTGTCCTGCTGCAAATAGGTGAGCTTGAGCAAATTTCCTTGGTGAATTGCTTGGTCTGCCACGTGAACCTTTCCCACAAAATCCATTCCAGTGGCTTCGTATTGCTCCATCTTTACTGAAGAACCCTGGAGCTGGTCTGGAATCAAGAGGATTTTTCGGTTGATGCGGAATTGTAAGCCTTCCTTCTGGTGCAGAGGCAGATCTTGCTGAGCTAAATCGGCTTCCAATTGTTGAAGGTGATTTTGCTGCAGCTGTTGTTGGTGTTTCCAGTCGAAGGTGGCTTGTTCTGGAGCGTGCAAAAAGCTTGAGCCTGCAAGCTCCCGAAGGTTGGTGGAAAATCCCAGAAGGGGCTTGTGCTGTGGAGCCTTTTTGATGGAGCCTGCGTTATCAAAACCGCCCTTGGAAAGAATTGCTTGGGCTTCTTGGTCGCTGGTAAAGTTCATGAGATAAATTCCTTCTTCCAGCTGGAGAACAATGTGTTTTGCCAAAACTGGATGCTGGGATATATCTTTTTTTTCTTTCAAGTGCAGGATGTAGCCCTTGTACAAGGTGGCCACGCTGTAGGAATGATACCAATCCTCCAGAGAAACAGCAAAGCTTTGGGGCAGCTGATGGTGGATGTAGCGAGAAAGAATTTCTTGGATGGAGCCGGGATTCAAGCCTTGGTCAAAGCCTTGGAGACAGGATTCCTTGGTGATTTCCAGCGTCATGGCGGTGTCGAATCGGCTTACTCGCAGAAATTGCAGGAGGGGAAGTATTTGGGCAAGGCTCAATCCCGGAAGCAAGGTGGCAGTGAGGGCTGCATCCATGGTGATATGGCCTCGCTCTGGCACCGGAGAATTTTCTTGGCTCAGCTGGGGATGGTACACGGTCTGCAGGGTGTTCTTGACGCCGTAGCCTGTTCCCGTTGGACGAAAAAGCCCCAGCTTTGTGGCTGCTTCAAACAAGGTTTTGCACCACAAAAGATGCTGCTCCTGGGGAATTGGCTCTGAAGAATCTGCTTCTTGTTCTTGAAGCTGTTCTTCCTGACTGTGAGCTTTGGAATCGGGAGCGATGTGGCTTTTTGATGGAGCTTTTTCTTGCAGCTGGTTTTCGGAGGCTTGTGTGGCTTTTGCCTGACGATTTTTTTCTGCTTCTGCCATCATTCTGGCAAAGCGACTACTAGTTCCAGCTCTGGTTCCAGAGAGAAGACCTGCTGCAGAATTCTTGGTGGATTCTGTCTGTGGTGGAGTCTTTGGGGTGAGCTTGAGGGTTTCGGGATTCATGTATTGAATCAAAAATTCTAGCCGCTGGAATGCATCTTGGGTAAAGCCTTCTGGTGGACAGAGATTGACCACGGAAAGAAAGATTCCCGCTTTTTTTTGCAGATTTGCCTTGGTGTCTCGTCCACAGGCTGCAGCTGCCAAATAGGCACTTTGAAAATGCAGCGGAATCTCGGCAAAGGCTGTCCACCGTTGCAGGTCTGGCTCAAAGCCCTTGGCTTCTTCCTTCAGCAGGGAAAGATTCTGCAGGCTGATAATGAGGGTTTGAAAAAACTCCGTGAGATTTTCAGTAAAGGTAAAGGGGAAAATCTGGGAAAGCCGTTGTTTTGCCCGCTTTTTTAAGGTGCCATCTTGGCGACACAGGTCAGGATATTCCTTTGCAAAGGAAAAAAAAGTGGCCAAGAGATTGGGAGAAAGCTGGGGCAGGGGCTTTGTTTCCACCTGATTTTGAAAATCCTGTGGCAGGGGGAGTAACAGCGAAGGATGAATCCGCTGTTGCAGCACCTGCTCCAAGATGGGATTGAGACAAAAGGCTGGCTCTTCCTTGGGCAAAAGATTGCTGGTGTTGCGGAAAACTAAAAGCCGTTCCTCTAGATTCATGAGACTTTCCCGCAGCTGGGAAGATGAAAAGGTGTCTGCAAAAAAACGAGAGAGCAGGCTGTGGGTGGGATGTTCCAAGTAAAAGATGGCACTGAGAAGCTGGCAATCTACTGGAGACAAAAGTAAAAGGATATTGTGCTGCACCTGTTCCTTGTGGAGAAAGGCTCCCAGCCGTTCAATGAGATTTTGCTTATTGTAGGGAGTTTTGATTTCTCCAAGGTACATCCGTATCAGCTCAAAGAAAAGATTGTCAGGAAGCCGAGTGAGACATTCTCGCCACTGCACCACCCGCTGTGCTTGTTGTTCCCGCTGGAGTCGCTCCTTTTCTCCTGAAATCATAGGCTTGCTCCTGAAGTGCAGCTGCCTTGAGGTAAGGCTTCTTGGAGCTGGTCAAAATCCTCTGGGCCAGTGTAGCGAATCAGCTTGTAAGCATAGCCCTGTTCTGCCAAAAATTTTTGGCGGTTGGCACTGAATTCCTCTTCTGCGGTGTTTCTGGTAATGAGGGTGAAAAATCGAGCCACCATGTCCTTGGGGCGCAGGATTCGGCCTAGTCGTTGGGCTTCTTCTTGGCGGCTTCCGAAGGTACCTGAAATCTGGATGGCCATGGAAGCATCTGGCAGGTCGATGGCAAAGTTGGCCACCTTTGATACCGCCAAAATCCGAAGCTTGCCGCTACGAAAATCTCCGTAAAGCACATCCCGCTCCTTGTTGGGAGTGGAGCCAGTGATGATGGGAATGTTCAAAAGCTTGGCGATTTCCTTCAGCTGGTCAAGGTACTGACCGATGATGAGAATCTTGTGGCTGGGAAACCGTTCCACCAGCTGCTGCACCACAGGAATTTTCGCAGGGTTTTCGCTGGCAATGCGGTGCTTGCTGCGAGGAGAAGCGATGGTGTATTCCAGCTCCTTTGCGGGGCTCATGTCTAGGCGAACCTCCACACATTCGGCGGTGGCAATCCAGCCTGAATGCTCCAGCTCCTTCCAGGGTACGTCGTATCGTTTGGGACCCACCAAACTGAACACGTGGCCCTCGCAGCCATCCTCCCGAACGAGCGTCGCCGTTAAGCCAACTCGACGAATAGCTTGTAATTCTGCCACCACACGGAAAACTGGTGCTGGCAAAAGATGCACTTCATCGTAGATAATCAATCCCCAGGGCCGCTCCCGAAAAAGCTGAAAGTGGGGATAGGCGGAATCCTTGTCTGGTCGCCAAGTAAGCACCTGGTAGGTGGCCACGGTTACCGGCCGAATCACCTTGTTTTCTCCCGTGTACTCACCGATTTGCTCCGCTGTTAATTCGGTCTTGTCTAGCAGCTCGTTCATCCACTGGTGTACGGCGGAGATATTGGTGGTTATAACCAGAGTGCTGGTTTGTAATGCCTCCATGATGGTCATGCCCACAATGGTTTTTCCCGCTCCACAGGGCAAGACGATGGTGCCAAAGCCTGTGCCTGGTCCCTTGTTTCCCACGAGAGCCTGAGCTGCTGCTTTTTGGTAGTGGCGTGGCGCAAAGGGGGAGCCAGAAAGACAGGTTTCCCGCAGCTTGATTTCCAAGGGCTCACCTTCTACCAATGGCACTTCATCTTTGACTGGCCAGCCCAGCTTTAAAAGCTCCTGCTTTACGGTTCCCCGCAAGGTGAGGGGCAAAAGGAAGTGATAGCATAGCTTGTTTTGGTCTGGAATAAGGGCTTGAGCTTCTGGAGTCTCCAGTGGCTGAGAGCTGGCTGGAGTCAGCAGTTTTTTCAGGGCAGGAGTGGCGGCCAGCTCCCGATAAATCATGGGATATTCGGTGGCAAGGTAAAGCTGCTCTTGGCCAGCGTCGTCGGCTGGGGCAGGCAACAGGTGGAGCTTACCAAAGCGACCAGCAGTTTCTTGAATCCACACTTCAATAGATTGAGGTACATCGTAACGAGCATATTCTTTGAGAACTGCCACTGCATCCTCTGGGGTAAAGCCTGCACTGGTGGCATTCCACAGGGAAAGGGGAGTGAGGCGGTAGGTGTGCAGGTGTTCTGGGGAGCGTTCTAGTTCTGCAAAGGGAATAAGAGCTCCCTGACATTCAGTTGCTCTGGGAGCGTGAACGTCAAGAAGAATGGTTCTGTCGCTTTGGATAATTAGTGGATTGTCAAACTGCATAACAGTCTATTTTACCAAAAATGAAGGGCTACAGCAACTAAAAATCCTTAAAACACAAATAAAGGTGGGGCCGGATTCCTTAAATTTTCGTGGCCTTTAGGAGTGCTTGATCAAAGGTTTTTAGTGAAAAACCAGTGCGATGGGAGAGCTCCAAATAGCTAGCGTCGTAGTAGCTCAGATTGTGATACAGGGCCAGCTGCTGAATCCGAGAACGAATTTCTGTGTCGGGCAACAGGTCTGTGGCAATGGGAAGCCGCGCAAGGTCGTAGGCAATGTCGGCTGCATCAGCGGGAGAAATCCGAGGAAGGCCAGTGTGTTTGTAGCTGAAAACCTTCCCTTGTTTGCAAAAATATTCTGTGGTATAGTGCCTTTATTGGGGACATAGCTCAGTTGGTAGAGCAACTGGTTCGCAATCAGTAGGTCGCCGGTTCGAAGCCGGTTGTCTCCAGAAGAAAATTTTTGCTATAGGATTCCTAATTTCATTGCAATCACTAGGATTATTCCTAGAACAATACCTTCTAAAATAGCTTTGCCCAAAAATAAAAGAACTGCTTTTGTTTTGCTTGACATATCGCCCCCTAGGGGTTATATTGTGAGTAATAACGGCTGGAAAGGCTGCTACCTTACCAACCGTGCTCCCGTTTAGCCAATCATCTTAATGATGAAGGCTACTAGGATTTGGATCAAACCTGCTATTAGTAGTTCCAGTACTTTTAGCAGGATTTTTTTTGTCCGTTCCCTCACAATATACCCCCTTTCCATAAGATTGGTGAGTCTAGGACTCATGAGTAAATATATCAGGGAATGTAGCTCTGTCAAGATTGCTTGTGTAAAAGCTCAACTACCTCTGTGGATTCTGCCTTTTATGGTTTGAAGGCAGGGGTATGCTTGGAACTTTCACCAGATATAGTTGTCTATCTAAAGTATTTCACGTAATTTAGTTTCAATGTAATTTCTTAAATTTTCTGCGATTGAATTCTTTATTTGGTTGATATTTTCAGAATCTTCATCTAAAGATGTAGAAATTGGTAAAAATAACCTATGAATATCAACTTCTAATGCTTCTGTAATTTTTGCAAGATTTTTATCACTTGTCCAGCAACGACAAAGTTCTATATTTTTAACAGTTTCTTCAGAAATTCCTGCTTTTTCAGCAAATTGAAATTGTGTAAGGTTCCGTGCCTTACGTAATTGTTTCACATTTTCTCCAAGTCTCTTTTGTATATCATGGGAAATCATATGTGTCATTCTTTATTAAGTTTAATAAATAATAAATGAAGTTACAAAACATCTTTTTATATAATATGTTGCAAAATAACATAATAAAATGTATTATTAAGACCTATTTATATAATTCAGGTTGTATAACAACAGAGGAGTTTATATGGGTTTTTTTAGAAAAACAAAAGGGTCTATTATTTCTGATGCATTCATGTTGATAGAAGACCATGCAAATTTAAAGGCTAAACTTATGTATGATATAGCTCTTTATGAAGAATATTTAACTATCAAACTTGCTTTTGGTAAACAAGAAGCAACTCTATCTTATAATCAAATAACTGATATTTTTTATGGTATGGAAACAGAAATTATAAATGAAAAAAAATCATCTATTGGCAGGGCATTTGCTGGTGGATTATTATTCGGTGGTGTCGGTGCAATTGTTGGAGCGGTATCTGGTACAGGAACTAAAGAAAAAAAGAAACGACATTTTTATTTCATAATTTCATACACATCCAGTAACGGGGAAGAAAAAATAATTCAATTTGAAGATACAAGATTATACCGCGGTACTCAGGTTGCAAAAAAATTAAAAGAATTATGCAAGATACAAGTTCCAGAATCAGTTCAATTATAACTACCTAAATATCTTTCTGTTTCATTCTGACTTTATTCATGAAGGAGATGATTTTATGTTAGAAAAAGAGAATATTCAGCAATTGAGAAAAATGACTACAAAAGCAGAAGCAAATAAAGCATTAAATACTATTAAGGGACTTGTCGAGGGAATTTATATTGACAATCTCATTAATGATATCGAAGTTGAAGAATTAGATAATTGGTGGAAAAGTCACTATGATTTAATCTCAAAGGTTCCTTTTAACGAGATAATTCCTTTAGTTAAGAAAATCTGTGCAGATAAAATAATAACCGAAACTGAGTTGCTAGATTTGCAGTGGACTATCGACAATATCCTTTCAGAAAACAGATACTATGATTTAATCACTTCAAAAATTCAAGAATTAGAAGGTGTTTTTCATGGCATATTAGCTGACAATACTATCACAAATGATGAAATAAAAAATTTAGAACAGTGGTTGTTTGATAATGAGGAATTAGTCGGAACATATCCTTTTGATGAGATAGAATCCTTGATTGTTGGAATACTCGAAGATGGTGTCATTACAGAAAAAGAAAAAAATTATTTGAAAATCTTTTTAAGTGAATTTATTGATTCAGATAGTTCTACAACTATTGATTTTGATGTAATTAAACAACTTAAAGAGGATATCACTATTTCAGGAATATGTACGATTAATCCTCTCATAGAATTTAAAAACAAGCAATTTTGTTTTACAGGAATTTCAAAAACAATGAAAAGGAAAGAAATTGCATCTAAAATAGAAAGTCTTGGAGGAATATATAAAGATACAATTACAAAAAAAACTGACTTTTTAATTATAGGTGATGATTCAAATCCTTGTTGGGCATTTTCATGTTATGGTAGAAAGGTGGAAGAAGCCATGAATATGAGAAAACAAGGATATAAAATCAGCATAGTCAAAGAAATTGATTTTATAGATGCAACTATAGAATAATTTTCTAAAATACCGAAATTTCTTCTCTACAACTAGAAAACTTTAGATCAATATATCAATCATTTGACGGAAGGTTATGCTTGTGATATAGTAAAAGCGGAAATGCCCAAGCTCATTTGGTCGTCTCCACAATTGTTAGCTAAGAGCCGTCAAATATGGAGTGCACTTCATTTCTGGCGGCTTTATTTTTACTCAATTACATTTTAAGGTAAGAGAGCAAGCTAGGAATTAAAAGTGCTAAACTAATAGCTAACGAAATGATTTCGTACTTTGTCATCTTAGACCTCCCTAATCAATTATTTCCAAGAGAAACTACACGAGAGTTTTGCTTGCAAAACTCGGTAAGCAAGCGATAGCTTGCGACGAGACTTAACCGCCTGAAACTTAGGCATTTCCTAGAAATAATTATACCTTGTTGTTTGTATAGTGTAAATATCATGAGGCTGTAATAGAAAAGGGCTGACTGAGAAGTTACAACTGCTCAATCAGCCCTTTATAATTGTTCGTAAGCTTGATTAGTCGTTTATGGACCAGTTCTTCAAAGGTCGCTTATTCTTGTCCTTGAATGCTCCTGCCAAAACCATAATCCAGTCGATAAAGATCCACATGGCTCCAACTAGAACAGGTACCAGGCTTAATAGTATTCCTACTATAAGAGCATCTGCTCCGTTGTCAACTTTTGTTGACAGGGTTGCCATTGTTACAATCGCAACGCCATACAGGATAAATCCACCTATCATCAGGACAAGCTGGATTATACCACGTACGGTACGCCCCACATAAAAATTATGAGCTCCTACAAAACCTGCAAAGGTACACAAGAGAAAAGCTACCAACCGACTTTTGGATGAGCCTGTCTTAGTGGAACCTGCATTGGTTTCTGGTACTTGCTGAGTAGTCTGCAATTCTGTATCCATAATCAACTCCTTATTTTAATTTTATACCCCTCAATTATAGTCTGGGGTATAGGGAAAGTCAAGAAAATCTTGAAACTAGAACAATTCCTGAAACACAATCCCTTACATTCGCTCTATGTCGGCTACAAGCTCGGCAACGGCGTCATCGGTGGTAGCCCAGCTGGTGCAGAAGCGGACCACGGCCTTATCTCCATCCAAGGGCTGCCAGAAGCTGGTTTTGTACTTGGGGGCAAAATATTCTCGCTGGGCGGCAGTGAGAATGGGGAACTGTTGGTTGGTGTAGGAGTCAAAGAAGAAGGAAATACCCTTTTTCTGGAAGGCTTCACGAATCAACAGTGCCTGCTCCACTGTCTTTTTTGCCAGCTTAAAATAGAGGTTGTCGGTAAACAAGGTCTTGAACTGGATTCCCAAAAGCCGTCCCTTTGCTAGCATTCCGCCCTTTTGCTTGATAAAATAGCGGAAATCCTTTTGCAAAGCTGGATTGGTAATCACCACCGCCTCTCCAAACAAGGCTCCTTGCTTTGTTCCTCCAATGTAGAAGATATCTGCAAGGCGGGCAATGTCTTGCAAGCTGCAATCATTTTGGGGAGAAGCCAGTCCGTAGCCTAAGCGTGCTCCATCGATGTAGAGGGGTAAGTTGTATTCCTTGCATACAGCGGAAATAGCTTCCAGCTCTGCCTTGGAATACAGTAAGCCAGATTCTGTAGAGAAGGAAATATACACCATGCCAGGCTGCACGGTATGTTCAAAGCTTTCGTCGGCGTAATGGGCTCGGCACAAATCCTGAATCTGGCAGGCGGAAATCTTTCCGTCCTCAGAGGGAAGGGCTAGCACCTTGTGTCCACAGGCTTCTATGGCTCCTGTTTCGTGAACGGCAATGTGGCCCCCTGCTGCAGAAACAACTCCTTGATGGCTTCTCAGTACCGAGTCAATGACGGTGAGGTTTGCCTGAGTGCCGCCTACCAAGAAATGCACCGCTGCCTGTGGTGTTTCGCAAGCCTCCTTGATAAGAGCTGCTGCTTGGGCACAGAATTCATCCTCGCCATAGCCCACAGTTTGCTGAAAATTTGTTTCGGTTAAGGCTGCAAGGATTTCGGGGCAGCAGCCTTCTGCATAATCACACTGAAAATATCTCATACAATCACTCCTTTTGTGGATGGAACGGCACCTTGGCGACGTGGATCTACGGTAACAGCCTCACGGAGGGCTCTGGCTGCTGCCTTGAACAGGCCTTCCATCTTGTGGTGGTCGCTACGTCCTCGTAATGTGTCCAGATGCAGGTTGCACTTGGCACCCATTACAAAGGCCTGCCAAAAATCCACAAAGGTATCAGTCTGGAAGCTAGAGCTTTGGCCGTTCATTCCAATGGAAACCAAGGGAATATTGCTGAGCTCTGGCTGGCACACTAGGTAGCCACGTCCCCCAAAATCCACGGCGGCACGGCACAGGCTTTCGTCCATGGGATAAAGGCAGGAGCCACAGCGGAAAATGCCAGCGCAATCTCCCAGTGCTTGACCAAAGATTTGTCCCAGCACAATGCCAGTGTCTTCCACCAGATGATGCTGGTCCACCTCCAAGTCACCCTTTAGGCTCCCTTTCAGATCAAAGAGGCCGTGCTTGCAGAATGCGTGGAGCATATGTCCCAAAAAACCGATGGGACAATCCACCTGATAGCTTCCGTTGCCGTCAAGATTGATTTCCAAGGAGATTTCTGTCTCCGCTGTTTTTCTGGTAAGACTGGCAATACGTGGTGTGCTCATGAAAACTCCTTATGAAAGAACCTTTCGTAGCTCATACTCAAGGATATCGGTGGCTCCCAGAGATTTGAGCTTGGGCAAGAGGTTAGGAACTTCGCTTTTCTTTACTGCAATCTTGATGGCATAGCCGTCGTCGCCGTAGAGGGGAGCCACGGTGGGGCTTCTCATGGAAGGAAGGCCAGTAACCAAGTCCTGGAACTTCAGCTTGGTAACGTTCATTTCCAGCATAACTCTGTCCCGTGCATCGAGCACTGCTTCAAAGAGCATTTTCAGCTCCATGATTTTCTTCTTCTTTTCGGGATTTGCCATGGCTTCCTTGGAAGCAAACATGCGGGTGGAGCTGGTCATGATGGTGTCCACAATCCGCAGGCCGTTTTCTACTAGAGTGCGGCCAGTGGCAGTGTTGTCGATAATCATGTCGGCATCGTCGGGAGGGAATACCTCTGTGGCACCATAGGTTCGCACCACCAAGGAATTCATCTTTTTTTCTGCCAACCAGCGACTGGCAATCTTTTCGTACTCAGTGGCAACGATAATGCGGCGGGAAGCTAGGGCCTTGTCGTCAATTTCATTGGGAACGGCTGCAACGATGCGTACCTTGTCAAAGCCCAAATCCATGATTTCTTCTACGTCGGCTCCAGTTTCTTCAATCCAGTCACGACCAGTAAATCCCACGTCATGGGCTCCCAACTCCAGCAGTTTACCGATGTTCTGGGGCTTCATAACTTTGGCTTCCAGGTCATCCTGATTTACAGTGGGACGATAAGCTCTGTCTGGAAGCTTGATGGTAATTCCAGCACCGCTAAACAGGCTTACAACATTTTCATAAATCCTACCCTTTGGCAGAAGGATTTTCAACTTGTCCATAGGATCCTCCCTGTGGCTCCTTGCCTCAGCTTTTCTGCAGGCTCAACCACAAAATAGATAAAATAAAAGGCCACCTGCCCAAGGCAAGCGGCCTGTCATATAAGATACAACAACACCAACACCCTTCAGGCTCTTTAAGCGGAGAAAAGATGATGATGCAAATGAAGTCTTATTTCAGTCATTACATTAATAGTAAACCGAAGGGCCTAGCAATGTCAAGGGAGACAATAAAAAACCACTGCATCAAGCTTCTTCTTGGTGAAGCAGGATACAGTGGCTTGTTTCAGTAGGCTTTCTTCCTTGGTTGTATCAGAAAGCTACCGTTTATTCTTCAGCAGGGCGGCAAAGGGGTTGTAGCTCATGCCGTCATCGCTACCGCTGGTTCTGGTGCGGTCTCCACGGTCTTGGCCACCACGTGTATTGGGGCGACCAGCTTCTGGGCGACTAGGACGACTGCTTCCTCCCTCGGATTTTACGCCAACACGAACCACACGAACAACCTTACGTGGGGCATCGCCGTCAGCTGATGCTGCGGGGCGACCTCCACCCTGTCCCACACGAGAAGCGGCATCGCTTTTGAGGGAAAGGCTAATGCGGCGGCGGTCTTGGTCAAGGCCGATGATGGTACATTCCTTAATGTCGCCAACCTTTACCACTTCCATGGGGTCGGACACAAAGCTGTCGCTAAGCTCGGAAATGTGAACCAAGGCTGTTTCTTTCAGTCCCAAATCCACAAAGGCACCAAAGTCAACTACGTTCTTGATTTTTCCTGTTACCTTCATGCCTTCCTTCAAGTCTTCAAAGGTAACAACGCCCTTCTGCATAATGGGTTTGGGATAACCGTCACGTGGGTCACGGTTGGGCTTTTGCAATTCTTCTATTATATCACTTACGGTTTGGTCGCCTAAGCTGTATTTTTCCTTCAGCTCCTTTTTCAGGCTGGCAGAAAGCTCTTCCTTTTTCTGTACCAAGGGAAGCACCTCTCGTGCTGCCTGGTAGTTTTCGGGGTGAACCCAAGTGTTGTCCAGTGGATCTGCGCTTTCAGGGATTTTCAAGAAGCCTGCACATTGCTCAAAGGTTTTTGCTCCCATGCCAGAGATTTTCATCAATTCCTGACGGCTGGTAATTTTTCCGTGTTCATCACGATAGGCTACAATCTTTTTGGCTAAAGAGCCGTTGATGCCAGAAACGTATTTCAGCAAGGAATAGGAAGCAGTGTTCAAGTTTACACCAACGTTGTTTACTACAGAACCAACTACCTCATCCAGCATTTCAGAAAGCTTTTTCTGGTTTACGTCGTGCTGGTACAGACCAACACCAATGGACTTAGGATCGATTTTTACCAGCTCTGCCAAGGGGTCCTGGAGACGGCGACCAATGGAAATAGCTCCACGGATGGTCAAGTCCAAGTCGGGGAATTCTTCTCGGGCAATGTCGCTGGCAGAATAGACGGAAGCTCCGTCTTCGTCTACTACAGTGTACAATACCTCTGGGAAATTCTCGCTGATAACCTTAGCTACAATTTCCTGTACTTCACGAGTTCCTGTTCCGTTACCTACAGCTACTAGCTGAATCTTGTGCTGGAGAATAGCTCTGCGGATGGCAGCGGCAGAACCGTCGGGGTCAGTTACCTGCTTGATAACGAAATCTCCTAGGAACTTACCAGTTTCGTCCAAGGCGGCACACTTTGTACCAGTACGGATACCAGGGTCCACACCAAGAACACGTGTTCCCTTGATGGGCTGCTGCATCAGCAGGTTTTTCAGGTTTTCGCTGAAAATGCTGATTCCGTGGTGGTCGGCCTCGTCGGTCTGGTCGCCACGGATTTCACGCAAAACGGCGGGAGAAAGGAGGCGAACAAGGCCGTCTTCAATGGCTTCTCCGTGATAGCTATTGTTGATAACGTACTTGTGCTTCAATACATCGATGGCGCCGTCCACATCTACGTTCAGGGTAACTTCCAACTTGCCTTCTCGTTCACCACGGTTAATGGCCAAAATACGGTGAGGCTTTATCTGGTTCAGGGCTTCTTCATAATCCCAGTACATCTGGTATACGGAAACCTTGGCTTCTTCCTCACCACCGATTCCCTTTACCACGATTTTTCCGGTACGAATGTAGAAGCCACGAACATCGGCACGATTTTCGCTGTCCTGAGCTGTGCGTTCTGCAAGAATGTCCTGGGCTCCCGCCAAGGCGTCGGCAACAGAGGCCACGGAAAACTCTGGATTTTCAGTGTTTTCCACCAGGAACTCTGCGGCCTTTGCTTCGATTCCAGCTTTATCCAGCTGAAGCATGGCGTCTGCCAAGGGATCCAAGCCCTTTTCAATGGCCACCATTCCTCTCGTCTTCTTCTTTCTCTTGAAGGGTGCCCACAAATCCTCCAGCTCTGTGAGGGTTTTTGCAGACATGGCAGCTTCGTAGAGGGAATCTGTCAATTTATTTTGGGCAAAAATACCCTTTACAATCTCAAGTCGGCGGGTTTCAAGGTTTGAGTAGCTTTTGAAAAGATGGTCTGAATCACGAACCTGTACTTCATCCAGTGAGCCGTGGGCTTCCTTTCGGTAGCGGGAAATAAAGGGAATGGTACAGCCCTCGTTTACAAGGGAAATAACGGCACTCACCTGCTGCATACGGATTCCCAGCTCCTCGGCAATCCGCTTCATGATGTCTACCTCGTTTACCACCAGGGCATCAATGCTTTCTTGTGTAAATTCCATAAAAAAAATTACTCCTCACTAGAGTCACACTGACTCCGCCCGCAGAAAGTGGCTCCAAGGGCCAGCGGGTAAGGGCTATTTTACTGAAAAAGTGGGATGGAGGGCAAGTCTTTTGGTGGAGTTGCGAAGCTACTCCTGTTTAACTGATTCTTGCAATCATGGAAAACCTATGATAAAATGAATCATTCTCTTTTTGTGGAGTTTTTATGAAGAAGAATTTTTTGCGTCTCGTTGCCAGTGCTGCTGTGGCTTTGGTGGCGGTAGTTACTTTTTCCTGTAAGAGTTCCGAGGCTGCAGAGGAGCCTGTTGTAGATCAGGCAGCTCAGGTTTCCCAGCCTGTTGAATCTGTTTTGGTTTCCACTAACGCCTCTGATTGGACTGAGAATGTGTTTGCAGATTCCAATCAGCATGGTTATTTCTTTACCACTGCCGAAATCGGCCAGTTTTCCATGGTGGAAGGTGAGTTCAAGAAATCTGGTGGCTATGAGCAAAGTGGCTTTGGCTTTGTCTTTGGTTACACTGCCGACGATGAGGGCTGGCTTGCAGATTACTTGCGGTTTGAAATCACCACTGCTGGTCAATTCAGTGCCTATGCTTGCCGTGGAACCACCTACATCGATTTGGTGGAGAACCACGGAGAAAACACTGCGTATCGCTATGAGTCCTCTGCCGTTAAGGGTGGCTACGATAGCGTAAATAAGCTGAAGATTGAACGAAGCGGTGACAAGGATTATACCTTGTACATCAATGGCTCCAAGGTAGCTGCTTTCACTGCTCCCAACGGATTTTCCAATTCCGACGGTGTTATGGCCTTCTTCTCTGTTGGTAAGGCTGACCAGGAGCAATTCCCAGAGGTACCTGTAAAGGTAACCTATCGTATTACTGACTCTGCAGCTGCTGAGTAATAGAAACCTCGAAACGATTTTTTAGTACGGGTTTTGAGAAAAGGTCTCCATCCTTGGATTTCCACGGAAGGAGGCCTTTATTTTTTGCTGTAAGCACAAAATAAAGCTGAGACTTTACGAGGAATTTTACATGACTGAAACACAATGGCAATTTTTTACTGATTTTAGACAGAGTTTTAAGGAACAATGCAGCCAATGGAATGAAAAATTTGCTGCTCAGCTGGAGCCTCTGCAAAAGGCTGCTGCCAGCAAGGATACACCAGAATATGCCATAGAAACTGGAGTGGTGTATAACCATGCTCTGGATGAGGTGACAAAGGACACGGAGATTAAGCTCATTGTTATTGGGGATAATCCTGGTAAAGACGAGCAGCTTCTGTGTAACCAGCGGTATTTGGTGGGGCAGGCGGGAAAGATTGCAGCTGGCTTTTTTTCTCGAAATCCGGAGTTAGGCATTGATTTTAGAAAGAATACCATTATCTTGAACAAAACTCCCGTTCATACGGCAAAAACGGCCCACCTTCGTCAATTACTGAAAAGTGGCAAACCAGAAATTACCCGCTTGATACAAGAAAGCCAGCTGTGGATGGCAGCACAAACGGCTCAGCTGCATCAGGTGTTATGCTCGGCTCCTTGTACTGGCAATAATCTTGGCGACGAACATTCTGGTGGCAAGAATGTCAGCAGCGGTGAAAATGCTTGTGGCGCTGGGTGGGATGGCTGTCAGCTGTGGCTGGTGGGTTACGCTGAGCTGAAGGGAAGGGGCTTGTTCTTGGATTATCGTGATCAGCTGGCTAAAAGCTACGGTGTTGATTTGGCGGGTGCGGTACAAACTGATGCTACACTTCAGGGAGTTTTGCCTCAGTGGAATCAGGTAATGGTGTACCAGCATTTTTCCATGAACAGGTTTACCATCGATTTGTCTGAAAAGCTTACCAGTGGAAAAATAAACAGCCAGCTTCCCTTGCAGGAACAACTGGCTGTGTTAGGTGCATTGCACCGACAAGAAATTTTTGGTTGTTAAGGCAACTAGTAAAAACTGTGGCAGCTGGAATTAATAGTACAGCTCGCTTTCAAAACAGGTACCTTCTGGGGTAATGCCAGAAACGTGAACCAATTCAGGATTGGAAAAATCTGCCAAAAGCTGGAGTCGGTCTCCTTCCTTTGCCTCGTGGGCGTAGTTGATACGGAAATCCTTAATGTCTTTCTGCTGGAACTCAGGAGGGAGGCAGTCCATGATGTAGGCTCCGTAGCGGGCGTTGCTCATGTGGCCATTGGCGTCAATGTCGCTGAAGTGGATGGTTCGCTCATCTACCACCGTCATGTTTTCCTTGGCGGTGATTTTTCCGCAGGGCAAACCGCAGAATTCTGTGGTAAAGGTGGGCGCTTCTCGCAGGGTAAAATCTGAAGGACGCATGATTCGGCGATTTTTCAGGTTCACCAATACCCAGGTGCTGCTACCAGAAAGAAGATGCTTGTCATTCATGTCAAAAAGCTCGTAGCGGCGGGTGAGCTGTAAGCCTGCGGGAGCTTCTTCCCAGGTCTTTACTCGGAAGGGCTGGTTTGCTTTGGGATGACTGTGGATTCTCAAGCTGACTCGAGAAACAAGGATGGCAAAATTATTGTCCTTCAGCACCTGATAGCCCATGCCCCGCTGATAATAGTCCTCCACGGCGCTGTCGGAGGTGGCTAGCAGCAATTCTGCCAGATTCAATCGTTGGAAACGGTCGCACTGACCGAAATAAGGCTGCATTTCACGATAAAAAATGGTGTCTTCGTGCCATTGCTTAAAATGTAACATAGGCAGATTATAACATGGGAAAATAAAAAGTAAAAGCGGGAGAAGCCTTCATCTTTATTTTGAAAATCAGCAATGATACAAAATAGAGTAGGTTTTACAGTTACTTTGATTGATTATGAAAACTTACGGAGATTTAAAGTATCACTTGAAATCTCCGTAAATCCATTTTAATATATAGGTATGTTGAAGAGAACGATTGAAAACCATGTATTATCATTGATGAATGAATATTTTTCTGTAACAATTTTTGGCCCTCGTCAATGTGGAAAAACAACTTTGGCAAAAAATCTTTTTCCAAATTTCTCATATGCAAATCTTGAGGATATGAATGTTCGAGCTTTGGCAAAAAATGATTCAGAAGAATTTTTCGTTAAATTTCCAGAACCTGTTATCATAGATGAAATTCAAAGAGTTCCAGAACTATTGAGTGCTATTCAAGTTAGAATCGATAAAAATCAAAAGAAGGGTCAATATGTAATTACTGGTAGCCAACAAATCTCTCTGAAATCATCTATTTCTCAGTCTTTGGCAGGAAGAACAGGAATAGTTCAAATGTTACCACTTTCAATTTCGGAATTATATTCTGCAAATATAAAGTTAGACAGAGATACTCAGCTGGTTTCTGGTTTTATGCCATTTTTGTATTCTGAACCAGGTCATTCTCCTTTTGAATATTACAAAAATTATGTAAATACATATCTTGAACGTGATATAGTTCAAATTGCAGCAGTTCATGATTTAATTCGATTTGAAAAATTTTTACGATTATTAGCGGGTCGTACAGGGCAACTTGTTAATAATGCTGGATTAGCTGCCGAGGTGGGGATTTCTAGTCCAACAATTGGTTCATGGATTTCGATTTTGAAAGCTTCTCATATAATTTATACATTGAAACCATGGTATAAAAATCGTACGAGTCAAGTTGTAAAAACGCCTAAAATATATTTTTGTGATACAGGACTTGTTTCATATTTATTAGGAATTGAAACTCCAAGTCAAATGCTCAGAGATCCTTTGCTGGGAAATATTTTTGAAAATCTGGTGGTTACTGAAGCCTTAAAAACCAGGTTAAATCTAGGATTAGAACCAAATCTATTTTTTTATAGAAATTCAAACGGCCTAGAAATTGATTTGATATTGAAGGAAGAAGGAAAATTAAAGCTTTTTGAAATTAAAAGTGGAAAAGCCTTGAATGAGGAGTTTTGTAAAAATATGAAAAATTTTTCTGCAAAATACAAAGAAGATATTTTTAGTGATTCAAATGATGGCATTGTAATATACAGTGGAGATTGTTATGAATCATATAAAAATTTTGGATTCTATAATTTTTCCCAAATATCAGAGCTTTTTAATACAAAAAAACAAGCATTTAGATTAGATTTTTAATAATTTGTTACGGAGATTTAACGTATTAATTTAAATCTCCGTAATTTTGTTAGATTAACAAAAAAATCAGCAACCTGTGGAAGCAGCTTTATGAAAAGAATTCCTGGGCAAAGCGGACGGTTTCCAGCGCATCCTTGCCGTAAAAGTCGGCTCCAATCATGTTGGCATATTCCTTTGTCATAACAGCTCCACCAACGCACACGGTACAACCTGGGGCTTTTTCCCGCAGCAGCTTGATGGTGGCTTCCATGGAAGGAACAGTGGTGGTCATGAGGGCGGAAAGTCCCACCAGCTTGATGTTATGCTCCAGCACTGTTTCCAAAACTTTTTCTGGAGCCACATCTCGGCCCAGGTCAATGACGGTAAAGCTGTAGTTTTCCATCAGCACCTTCACGATGTTTTTGCCAATGTCGTGAATGTCGCCCTTGACGGTGGCCAGCACAACGGTGCCCTTGGATTCTTCCTTGGTACCAGTTTTAATCATGTGCTCCTTGAGCAGCTCAAAGGAAGCCTTGGCAGCCTCTGCACTCATCAAAAGCTGGGGCAAAAAGAGCTTCTTTGTTTCAAAGCCCTTGCCCACAATGTCCAAGGCGGGAATCAAGTGCTGGTTGATAATGTCCAAGGGTGCTGTGGTAGAAAGCAGTGCTGCGGTATATTGGTGAGCTTCTGGCTTAAGACCACGGACAACGGCGTATTGCAGGGTATTTTTGTTCAACACTGTTCCGTCGGGGGCAACAATGCTGTTTCCGTCTGCGGGACCAGTTGCACCGCCAGTGGCTTCTTGACTTCCAGAGGTTGCAGTTCCGCTGGCACTTTGGGCAAGTTTTGCAGCCTTGGCTTCTTCTTGCTCCTGATATTTCAGGGCAAAGTCGATGTAGGCGGTGCAGTTGGGGTCAAAGCCACGAAGGGTGCAATAGCAGGTGTAGGCCTTCATCATTTCGGTGGCGTTGGGATTCATGATGGCGGCACTAAGGCCCCGTTCCATGGCCATGGTAAAGAAGGCAGCAGTTATGAGCTCTCGCTGGGGCAGACCGAAGGAAATGTTGGATACGCCAAGAATGGTGGTGCCGCCAAAGCGTGTTTTTACGGCGTGCAATGCATCCAAGGTGGCCTTTGCGGCGGAGGTGTCGGAGCTAATTGCCATGGCCAGCGGGTCGATGATAATGTCCTTTTTTCCAATGCCGTAGGTGGCGGCGGTGGCGTAAATCTTTTCTACAATGGCAATGCGCCCTTCTGCTGTGTCTGGAATTCCATCTTCGTCCAAGGTGAGGGCCACCACTACACCGCCGTATTTTTTTACCAAGGGAAAGACCTCTGCCATAACCTCGGCCTTTCCGTTTACGGAGTTGATGAGGGCTTTTCCGTTGTACAATCTCATGGCGGCTTCCATGGCAATGGGGTCGGAGGTATCTAGCTGAAGGGGAAGCTCTGTAACACTTTGCAATTCCTTCACTACGGATTTTAGCATGGCTACCTCATCAATTTCTGGCAGGCCCACGTTTACATCCAGCACGTGAACCCCCTTGTCCTCTTGAGACAAGCCCTCGTTGATGATGTAGGGCAGGTCGTTTTCCTTTAGGGCCTGCTTGAACCGCTTCTTTCCTGTGGGATTGATTCGCTCACCCACCAGCACTGGCTTATTCCCCAGCTCCACAGTGCGGGTGTAGCTAGTAATGCGAGAAAATCCTTTGTCTTGGGTGGTGGGACAGGCTTTGTGGTGGCAGGCATCCACCAAGCGACAAATATGCTCTGGGGTGGTTCCACAACAACCACCTACAATGGCAACTCCCTTGTCCACAAAGCCAGACACAATCTGGGCAAATTGCTCTGGGGAAATGTCGTAGACGGTGCGTCCATCTTCACTGCGGGGCAGGCCTGCGTTGGGATTGACGATGAGGGGAGTGCTTGCTTCCTGTACCAGCATGTCCACAATGGGGGCCATTTGCACCGGACCCAAGCTGCAGTTCATACCAAGGCCGCTGACTCCCAAGCCCTCCAAAATAGTGACCATGGTTTGTGGGTCGGAGCCAGTGAGGGATTTGGCAGATTCATCGTAAACGGTGGTAACAAAGATGGGAAAGCTTGTGCCTGTTTCTTCCATTATTTCCTTAGCGGCAATAACTGCGGCCTTAGCTTCGTAGCAGTCGTTCATGGTTTCGATGAGCACCAGGTCAAAGGGAAGCTGTGCTCCTGTGCAGTAATTAGCTGGAATGGCACAACGAATCACCTGGGCAAAAAGCTCCACCGCTGCATCAAAGCTTAAATCTCCCAGTGGCTCCAGCAATTTACCTGCAGGGCCAATGTCCAAGGCAATAAAGTGATGGCGACAGGCAGGATTTTCTTGAGCTGGTACCAAGTGGTTGTTCCGTAGTTCCTCCAGCTCTTTTGGGGAAATGCTATCTGCCTCGATGCGGCTTCTGGCTTGGTTGGCATTATCCAAGGCTGCGGAAATGATTTGCTCCAGGGTAAAATCTTCACATTCTGGCTGGAAGCTTGTCTCTGCCTGCTGGTGATTGTGGCAGCCGCAGCCACAGCTGGAAGAAAGGTGCTGTTCCTGCTGGCTTGATTTTTTCAGGGCAAATCCTTCCTTGGTAAAAGCCTTTCCCACTGGAAATTTTAGGCTGTTGGCACCAAAGGTATTTGTCTTGATGATGTTGGCACCGGAGCGAAAATAATTGTAGTGGAGGGTGATAATCTGTTCCTTGTGGGTAATGTTCCAGGTTTCTGGCAGCTCTCCGGGAATAAGCCCTTGAGCCTGCAAAAGGGAGCCCGTTCCACCATCAAAAAAAAGTATTTCCTTTCCAATTATATCTTTAATGTTAGTCATAAAATCTCCATAAATGTAGATGAATAAAATGTAAACTGGGCTTTAGTATACGATAAAATGAAGTTGCAAGGGAAGGGTTGCAGGAAACCTCTTGTTTTCTACATTGAAATAATGAAGGATTTCAGCTATAATTTTATAGCTATTATTATGGGTTGGAGTTTATATGGAAAATCAAATTGAACATAATCAGAATCCTGATGAGGAAATCAGCCTCATTGATTTATTCGCAGTACTTGTTCGTTATCGAAAATTAATTGTGATTGGAACAATTTTAATCACTTTTTTAGCTGGTTTATATCTTTTTATTGTACCATTAGCTTTTCCTACTTTGAGTAATGTAAAAGAAACTATAACGTACACAGTTGTTGTTAATGAGTTGCCAACATCGTTAGACTCTGAATTTTTCAAAGGTAATGCAAAGCAAGGTTTGATAATGGGTTTGGCTATGGAAGAATTGCAAAATTTGTCAAGCTTTTCAGCCCTGTACAAAGAAAATCCTATTTTTTCTACAAAGGATACACTACCTGAAACAGCTTCTTCGTATAATTTGATGATACAAAATTTGTTTGGTTCTGCCTTAAAAATTCTTGCTAGTGAAGTTGGAAATACAATCAAAATAACTGTAGAAATTCCTTCGGTGAATGTAGAAAAAAGTGATGATTTTATCAAAAAATATATTTCAAATGCAAATAATGCCATAGGTAATTTTATTGTACCTCGTTTAAAAACTATTCAAGCTTCTACTGAGACTGCCTTGAAAGCAATGGAAGGACAAAATTCCATTATGAATTCCAGCCAAAACCTACAGGTAAAGCTGCTTGATGTTACTTCCTCTTTGGCTGAAGGAAATGCATTTTTACGTATTCAGGGAGAGCCCTTTATTCTTCCTGTTGCACAAGGCAGAATGATGAAGCTTATTATCGTGGCTTTTGCGGCCTTCTTTGTAACCGTATTTTTGGCCTTTGCATTGAATGCCATCAGAAACATCAAGGCAGATCCTCAGGCTAGTAAAATTCTTTCAGAGGCATGGAAGGCCGGAAAGTAGATGCTCTTTAAGCTGGCTTTCAAAAATATTTTATCCCGCAGAAGCTCTGCAGTGATTATTCTTTTTATGAGTTTTGCTGCAGTGCTTCTTGTTGTTTCTAATGCCATATTTGACAGTACAGAAAAAGGTGTTCAAACCAGCTTTACAGAAAGCTTTACTGGTGATTTTATCATTCGGCCTGTTTCTCAAGCTACCTTGAGCTTATTTGGAGATGAAACTCCCATTACTGGCGAGCTTACCGTTATCGAAAAGCTTCTTCCCTATGAATCCATTGTAGAGCTTATTTCTTCTCATCCCGCTATTTCCGATTTTATTCCACAGGTTTCTGGTGTAGCCATGCTAGAAAATGGTAAGGCACGAAAAACCATGAGCCTGTTTGGAGTGCAGGGTGATAGCTACATAGATATGATGGAAGGGATTCGGCTCATAGAAGGAAGGGCCTATGGGTACAATGAAAAGGGAATGATTGTATCAGACAAGGTAGCAGCAGAGCTTGGTATTACCCTGGGCAAAACCGTTCAGTTTACCATTGCTGATGGAACCTCCTTTAGAATTCGTGCAGTGCCTGTTACTGGAATCATCAGCTACGAAAGTCCCAACGTCATTTTTGAGCGTTTTACCTTGGTAAATCCAGATACAGTACGAGAGATTATGGATATTTCCGATTCCTACTCCTATGACGACACTTCCTTTGCTGAAGATACTGTCAATCTTTTGGATGAAGATTTAAATTTTGATGATTTATTTTCATCAGCAGGTGATGTAGATGCAATTTTTGAGGATATTTCAGACTCCTTTGTTTCCACAGAAGCTGCTGGTGGAGAATTTGAAAATGTTCAAAATACCGCTTGGAATTATCTTGTATGCAAGGTTCAAGATGGTGCTGATGTAAATCAGGTTATAAAAAAGTTGAACAAGGAATTTAAGTCAAAGGAATGGCCGGTAGAAGCTGTAAATTGGCGTCATGCGGCAGGAAGTACTGCACTGTATCTGTATTGGATGCGAATGATTTTTAACATTGGTATTCTTATCGTTATGGCTGCAGGATTTATCGTGGTAAACAATACCCTTGTGATTAGCGTTCTTGATAGAACACGTGAAATTGGAACTATGCGTGCCTTGGGAGCTTCATCACTCTTTGTTTCTTTACAATGTATGATTGAAACAGTTTCTATGGCACTTGTTTCTGGGGTGATTGGGTGCCTGTTGGGTGGCCTTGTAGCTTCGGGGCTTACCTCTATGGAAATTACCTTTACCAACTCCTTTTTGATTCAGTTGTTTGGAGAAGGAGCCTTGGTGGTAGGTGTTTCTTTTGGTAATGTGGTAAAAATCCTGTTCCTGATGCTCTGTCTAGGAATTCTTGGTTGGATATATCCTGTAATCACAGCCCTTAAGGTGCAGCCTATAGAAGCAATTCAGGGAGTGCGTTAATGTACGGATTAAAGCTGGGACTCCGTTCCCTTTTGTATAGAAAAAAGCAATATACCGCCCTCTTCCTTGTGTGTATGGTTGGTGTAGGCATCTCCTTGTTTTGCCTTTTTCTGGTGAAAGGAATGCTTTCTTCTTTGGAAGATAAGGCAAAGCTGTATTATGGTGGTGATTTTACCTTTATCGGTGGTAAAACTGAGCTCACTCTCCCTAATGTAGATGATTTTATAGAAAAATTGGTTCCTGTCTTTCCCGAAGGCTCGGTGATTTCCTCTCGTTTTGACTTTGATGCAGACTATAGTTCCTTTTATTTTGAAGGAACGGAGGCTCGGCAACGAGTTATCAAGGGAGTTGATTTTTCCAAGGAGATGAAGCTTTTTCAAGGCTTTAATTATCTGGAAGGAAACCCACTGAATATGGCTGGTTCCAATGGAGTGTTACTTTCAGAGCCGATTGCAGAAACCTTGGGTGTGCAGGTTGGTGATAGCATTACCTTTCTACTGAAAACTGCAAAAGGCTACACCAATACGGTATTGTTGGAGGTTCATGGAATTTTCCGTGATTCGAGCTTGTTCGGCATGTACACTTCCTACATGGACATTGATTGCCTGAGAAAGAGCTATAATGTGGCTCAAACCTGGGCAAATAGAATCTGTATTGATTTTCCAGACGGGTACAAGATTACCCAAGAAAAAGTGGAGGGGTTCCAAGCCCAGCTAGAGCAGGAATTTACCATGTTTCCCTTGGTAGATGATAAAGAGTTGTTTTATCAGCCGCTGCTCAGTAGAAAGTTTTCTGAGCCACAGTATGCCTTGGTAGATTTATATGCTAACCTAGAGGATTTGAAGGTGCTGATAGATGCAATGAATATCATCTCTACCTTTGTAATTCTTATTCTTATGGTAATCATAATGGTGGGTGTTAGCAGCACCTATCGAGTTATTGTAATGAAGCGAATCAATGAAATCGGTATTTACAAGGCTATAGGTATGAAGCGGTTAGGTATTTTTTCTGTATTGCTCTCTGAAACCTCTTTGCTGATTTTCGTGGGCTGTGTTGCAGGTATGATTTTTTCTTGGATTTTATGTTGGGGAATTTCTCTATTCAGCTTTTCCTTTATTCCAGCCTTTGATATTTTCTTGGTAAACGGAAATCTCTCGCCAAAAATCTCTTTTCTGCAATCTCTGCTTATTTCTATTTTAGTATATGTAACAACTACTTTTGGAGTATTGTTATCTGTACAGAAATCTGTAAAAATGACTCCTGTGGATGCCTTGGGAGTTACAGAATGAGGTGCTTTATGAAGGACAAAAAATTAATTCGGTTTTCAATCTTATCTTTCGGCTTTGTAGTTGCCTTGTTTTTTTGTGGAGCAGGATTGTCAGCTCAAACCCCAGAGGAGTTGTTGAAGCTGACTCAAGATAATACTGCTTTTTTTACTACTGATTTTTCTGGTAAGTATACCGTAGTTCAGGAAAAGCCAGGTGAAGGTAAAAGTCTTACCGAGGCCATCATGTATCGGCGGGATAAGACAAGCCAGTGGACTATTTTGGTGACTGGACCTGGCAAAGAAAAGGGAAAGGGCTACCTGCAGTCTGGTGGAAGTATTTGGTTCTACGATCCTTCCGACAAGCGGTTTACGTTTACCAGTGCCAAGGATAAGTTCCAAAATACAAATGCCAATAACTCCGACTTTGCTCCCCAGTATTATTATCGTGATTATACTATTGAATCTGCTGAAAAGGTAAAGCTGGGAGCATACAACTGTGTTTTGTTCAACTTGGTGGCAAAGGTTGAAAGTGTGGATTATCCTCGTCTCAAGCTGTGGGTGACAGAAACTGATGGTTTGGTTCGGAAAAAGGAGGATTACAGTCTTTCTGGCCAGCTTTTGCGGACCACTGCTGTTCCTTCCTACCAGATTGTTGAACATGAAGGTAAAAAATATTCTGTTCCTGTCAGTATGCTGATTATGGATAACCTGCGTGGTAAAAAAATTGCAGGTAAAATGCAGTATGAACGAACGCAAATCTCTATTTCCAATGTTTCTTTTTCCAAAGTTGACGATATTGTATATACAAAGCCATATTTGGAAATGATGGGTGATAGATGAGGCAGCTGGCAGTAGTAGGGATAGTTTTTGTAGGTTTAATTTGTGGGTTGTTTGCCCAAGAATCAATTCCAGTTACGGAGGATTTTGAGGCTCCCAATCAGGAGTTTGTGGAAGATTCCGTCTTGGAGGATGAAGTTTGGGAAGATCCCTTTGCTGATTTGTTTAATGAGGCAGAGGATATATCCGTAGAAAACCAAGAACCCGCCACACCTGTTTCTATTGCTGCTACTGCTGAAGAAGAAGCTGTTCCAAAAAATATTTTTTTCAAACCACTTACCTTTTACGGTCACTTAGAAGCTGAGGTTGGGGTGTCTGGTATATTTCATGATGCTAAGCCCCAATTTTTAGGCTTTTTGCTTTTTAAAAATGATTTGTCCCTGTCTGCCCGTGTGTCAAAGAATCTTGGCATGAATGGAACGCTATCAGTTCAGTATCCATCCTTTGCGGTAAATATTAGCACATTATACTTTGACTATCTGTTGCTGGATAAGGTGTATGTATCTGGTGGAAAGAAAACCATTAATTGGGGCTATGTTCAATTATTCAATGACATGAGCTTTTTTGACTTTAATTTCCATCAAGAATTTGAGCAAACAAAAAAATACGTTCCTACCAACATTTTGTCTGATAGCGGAAATATGATTTCCTTGCATGTTCAGCTTCCTGTTTGGACAGGAACTATCAGCGGGGTGGTGTTGTATCCTATCGGTAGGAATACGGCTCCTGGATTCGGAGATTTTGTCTATGCTGGTTCTGTAGAAATGATGCTTTGGAATACGGCAATCAATTTGTTTGGAAGAAAAAATCCTTCTGGGGATAGCGAGCTTTCGGCAAATGGAGTCCATAAAGCACCTGTTTTAGGACTTGAATTAAAACGCTCTGCTTTTTCTGTGGATATGTATGGACAGGTTGTGGTGGGAATCCAAAATTTTAAGGCATTAGGAAACAAAAACGGCTATGAATCAGTGATTTCTACTGTTGGGTTTTATCGTGTTTGGGATAGAATAAGACCAAAGATAGGCGTGAGCCTTGAATACCAGTATGTGTATGCACCGCACAGCGCTACTGCTCATATCCATAGAACAGCTTTTTTAGGTGGATTATCTAGTTTGGGGCCAAAGAAAAATATGAAGGTGGCTCTGACTTGGAATCATCAATACATTGTCAATGATGGAAGCCTAAAGCTTGGACTTACGGTAAATAATGCACTACCTCATGCTAACTGGAAGGCTGGCTTGGAAATGGCCTACGGTCAGGAGTTTGGTACCATTCCCCGCTTTACGCTGGCCACCTCCGTTGTGCTTTTGATGGACTATTGAATTATTCCATCTCGAATTTTAATTACGTGATTGGCCATTTCCACAATCTTTGAGTCGTGGGTAGAAAAAATAAAGGTGGTGTTCAATTCCTTGTTGAGGCGCAACATCAGCTCAAGAATCTGGTCTCCTGTTTTGGAGTCCAGGTTGGCGGTGGGTTCATCTGCAAGGATAATGGGAGCCTTTGTAACCAATGCTCGTGCAATGGCTGTTCTCTGTCGCTGTCCACCACTGAGCTCTGAAGGAGTGTGGGTCTTCCATTGAGTGAGCCCAGTTGTTTCCAGCAAATATTCAATCCATTCTGTAATCTGGGCTTTTGACATTGCATCGGCTGCGGGAGAGCTACCCAAATGAAGGGGAAGCTCAATATTTTCCCACACGTTCAGCACGGGAACTAGGTTAAAGGTTTGGAAGATGAACCCAAGTTGGGTGCGCCGAAGATTGGTGAGGGTGGTATCTAATTTTAAGGGAACCTTTGTTTTAACTCCCAACGTAACATCCTGATACACATTGATGCCATTGAGAATCACTTCGCCAGAAGTGGGCATATCGGTAAGGCCGATAATATTCAACAAGGTGGATTTTCCAGAACCTGATGGGCCAGAAATAGCTGCGAATTCTCCTGCTTGAATGGAAAAAGAAGCATCTTTTACCGCTTGGACTTGAACCTTGTCCATTTGATATGTCTTATTGATATTTTTCAGTTCAACGATAGCCATGGGTAAAAGTATACTGCATTATAGCAGAAATGCCAAGGATAAGCCCCTGTACATAAAAAAAGCCACGAATACCAAGAGAAAAGGTATTCGTGGCCACACATTGGATGGAAGATTTATTTTATACCTAAAGCTTTTTTAAGTTGAGGTTCAAGGGCATCCCACCAAATTTTGAAACCTGCATTATTGGGATGAAGACTATCATAAAATAAATTGTTATATGTTCCTTCAAACCCATTGAATGTACCTGTTTTTTCATTTCCTGCGTCATCTACGAATGATTCATACAAATACAAATAAGTTACCCGTGAATCTTGTCCGTTGCCATACAAATTGGCTAACTGACGGTCTACAGATAGAACCTGCAATCGGAGGAAGTCTATACTTGTTCGTTTTGCTCCATCGGTTCCACTTGTAAATTCTCCACGGGGGAACAGACCCATCAGAATGATTTTTGCCTTGGGGAATTCCTTTTTCATCAGTTCAAGTACTGTTTGGATACCTCGTACTGTATCCACAGAGCTAATGGGTCTTTCTTGGTAATTATATGCTCCGACAGTGTCGCTTGTTGGTTTACTTGGGCCAATATTGTTTGTTCCAATGTTCAATACAATGGCTTTTACGGTATTCTTAAAGGCAAAGGCACCTGTATAGGCTCCAGAATATTGATTATCTGGTAAATTCTGCCAGCGGTACAATAAAGATTGAGTGAAATCACCTGAATTACCAAGGTTCAAGGCTCGGTACGTCGTGGCTGTACCAGAACCAATAGTACCATCATCTTTATATCCGATATAGGTACTCCATGGAGTTGACATTTTTAAAGCACTTTGACTTGCATCATAAGAACCATCAAAAATATCGGTGATGGAATCTCCGGTGAAAATTACTTGGGGCCATTGGGAAGAATCCTTTTCTGCAATGGTCTTGATAAGGTTGTATTTGGTAAAATCTTGGTTACCGTTTCCGTTCTGTGTCCAAACTTTTTTTCCATCAACTACAGACATGGTACCGTTACCCCATTTTTGCTGGGGAGTGAGGGGAATGTCCTTGTCGGTGGGGATAACAGAATAGGGCTCTACAGAAGGATACCAGCCAAGGAAGATTTCTTCTGCAATACGGCGCTGGGCTCGTGTTTGGTTACTGGCAAGGTCTTTTTCTGTGGTATACAAGGCTTTCAGGTCAACCAATGTTGCTCCTGCTGTCTTTGCGGCTGCACGAATAGCTGTATCTACTTCTTGCCAACGATTAGCTGTAGCATTGGGGTAGCTGGACTGGGGAAGCAGTGAAACAACTACTGTTGTTGCTTCGGCCCGTGAGCGCTTAAAGCCAGAAAGTATGGCGGCATACTGGGCGGTGAAGAGGCTTGCATCAAAGGTTGCTGCTGACAGTTCGGCTTCTCCGAACATGGTTACAGCACCGTGAGGATTTTTAGCAAAATCGGCCTTGTAGGTATTTGCTACATAGTCTGCCAGGGATACAACGGAAGTGTTGGTGATAGGCCACTGCATATCAAAGTTAGCTTTTCTTGTGGAGCTTCCTGTTTCCCAATAGGTTTTGATTTGCTTTGCATAGCTGTAGTCGCTTCCTGCAGGTAAGCTGGTATTGCCTACAAAAATAACACGAGCCTGATTTTCTCCTGGAGCGGTATCCAGTGTCTGTCGTTCTAATGAAAAGGTAATAGTTTTTGCTCCCTTGGGAATACTGTAGTTTGCTTGAGTCCCTGTATAATTGAGAGGAATGGGGGAGGCATTTGAATCAATAGCGGCCAAAAGGAATATCACTGGGTCACCTTCTGTTGGTGTGATGGTTATTATTGAACCTTCTAGCACCTGATCTCCACTGGTGAGACTCTTGCCATCGCTGGCTACGGTCATCTGGCTATCCCACTTGATGGTAACTGGCTGTGGTGGTTCTTGTTCTGGTTCTTCAAGGGGAACATCTTGCTTACATCCCACAATAAGACTTGTAGCGGACAGCACGAAAGCAATGCTTGCCACTAGAGCCAGTCTCATTTTTGTGGAATATCTTTTCTGTTTGTTCATAGCTACTCCTACAACGATATTGTTGTCACTAAAATTAAAATACCAAACAACTGGTATACAAGTATGTTCGTGCAGAAATTTGATTTTGTCAAGTTTTTTTTTCAAAAATAATAAAAAATCTAGCAAGTTTATGGAATTCTGCTTGTGGAAAATATAAAAAAGTAAAAAAAATTAGCAAAAAATGGAAAAATTCATTTGACAAATTGGAAATCCCATGAGAAAATATTCTTGTATTCAAGAAGTTGTATTCAAGAAGTTGTATACAAGTACAACGAGTAGGGGGATTAAATAATGAATGGAAAACAGAAAATCTTAGTGATGATTATGTTTGTTTGCAGTGTGATGGCTCTTGTTGGCCAGTCTGGTGAAGGCATAGGGGGGGGGGGTAAATAGCCTTTCCGTAAGTTTTGATGCTAATACTGGTCGCTTGTCTAGAGATACCGATGGTGGTCCTTTCGCTGGTAATGCCTTTGATTACGGCCTTGAAGGTACCCATTCTCTTGGCGCCTTCCCATGGCTTAGTTTGTATGGCAAAGTTGCCCTGCAATCTTCAATTCAAGTTAATAATGAAAACTTAAGAAATACTTATCCAAATCCTGGTGTAGATCGTCCTGCAGCAGCATTTCCCGTTTATATGATGAACGGTGTAAGTGGTGCTTCTCTTGGCTTTAATTATGTTGAGGGTGGTGCCCGTTTTGGTGGTTGGGGTTCTGTGGGTGTTCGCCACAATCTGTTGCTGAAGGGTGAATTTCGTATTCCTTTGACATTGAGTCTTCTTGCCTCTGAAAAAGAACCTACCTTTGCTATCAATGCTAGTGGTATGAAGCTTGCTCTTGCTCCTCAAAGTGGTGACCAAAAACCTGTTAACATTGCTGTAGCCCTTTATGGTGGAATTAATGCTGTGCCCTATCGTATTGGTAAGTGGTGGGCAGTACCACCTGGAAGCTTGGTTGGAGAGGATGCAGAAGGTACAGAAGGTGCTGCAACATCTCCTTCTATTCAAGATTTGTACATGGGACTTAGCCTTTCTACTAGCTTTGATTGGACAGATATTCTGGTATTGGAGGATTGTGGAATTACCTTGGATGCCAGCTGGAGAACCAATGGTAGCACTGTTGTAAATAATAACAATGCAGGCTATAGACCCTGGAAAATAGATACACTGGAAGCCATTAAACAAAATGGTAAATTGCGAGCTCAGGCAACACTTTCTTATGCTCCTACTTCTGCTCTTTCAAGTTATGTTCGCTTCCGCTACGAATTCTCAAATATTTTGCCATTGCCACAGGGAACTTCTTCCCTGCGAGACAGACAATTGCATGATTACTATGTAATGGCTGGTGTATCTTATAAGTTTGGAGGTACAAAATGAAAAAAATTATAAAAACTTGTGCAGTATTGCTTGCAGCTGGTGCCGCCGCTGCAGTAATTGGTTGCTACAATGTAAGCTATGAAATATTGCAGCTTGGTAATACTGGTAGTGAAACAGTAAAAGTTCTTACTGGTTTGGGAGAAATAACTCAATATAAAAACCAAAGTGGAGACTATCGCCTTACAGTGGAGGATCATACAGACCAGACTCCCGGTAAAATTGAGTCCCTGCCTCACAACGACCACGTACGTATTCCTACATCATTACTGATTCCTGCAGGTGCTATGTTGCCTAATGGTCAGGTGGTAGGCCCTCAGGGACGTTTGATTGTTTCTGGTGATGCTCGCTATGGTTGTGACTACGATTTGCCTAGCAAGGCAAGCTGTTGGACACGA
The DNA here is from genome assembly GCA_017549025.1 of Treponema sp. Classification (GTDB taxonomy): domain Bacteria; phylum Spirochaetota; class Spirochaetia; order Treponematales; family Treponemataceae; genus Treponema_F. Next base: position 9,575 of record JAFYWB010000015.1, on the reverse strand, counting down.
TTTAGTGACGATGGTGGCCAGACTTGGAGCCGTATGTCTTTGGCAATTCATTACGAAGACATTCAGGAGGACAAGATTGGTGGATACAATCAGGATGGAATTGCTACAGGTGACCCTTCTATTGGTAGAACAGCCGATAACCGCATTGTAATGCTTACTACTACTGGTTCTGTTTCCAGTGGAGCTTGGTTGGAAGGAAAATTAGGAAGAGATGGCGACCCCTATTTCCAGCAGCCCTGTACATGTCAAGATTATCTGGACAATGACTGGTGTAGATGCGAGGGAAAGACTTGGTATCTTCGTTTGCGGGTAAACCATAAGAATTATTCTGGAGCTATCACAGATTCTGGTTTAACTGATGATCCTGCAGATGCTGGTGATGGAGATAATAAAATCTATCACTTGAACAAACTGGGAACGGTTAAAATTGGTAACGATACTATAACAAATTATCCTGTTATGGATTCTTTCTCTAGTACAGACTGGAAAGGAGAGGAATATAATGCAGATAATGGACAGTATTGCTATTATGTAGATGTTAAAGGTGGTGAGATTAAGAAGGGAAAAGGAAATGGTCAGTATAGTGCCAGTGATGAAGGTACTGGACTGTATGTAGATGAGAACTATTTCATATATCTTGATAAAAATCATAAATATCCTTACAAGGTAAAGCAGCTCGCTTGTTCTAGTGGTACTGCTTTGGGTGAAAAGGATATTCACTGCCACTTGTTTATGGGATTGAGCCCCTTTAACGTATGGCGTGGGACAACGTATACATTCATGAGTTATAGCGATGATGGTGCTGTTACGTGGAGTACTCCAAAGGATATTACCTACATGGTTCGTCCTAAGGATAATAACTTGGATAGTTCCTATTTCTTCGTAAGTCCTTGCGGTGGATATCTCCACGATGGTTTGAACGAAGATGTTGCTCCTAGCCAGGGAAACAATCAGCGGCTTGTATTCAGTGCGTATCGTGGTGGATCTGTAGAAGCTCCTGTTGCCTTCTGGACTGATGATGGTGGAGAAACTTGGTATCACGCTGATGCTGGTACAACTGATGGTTCTAACCCTCTTGATGAATACATGAAGGAAGCTAGTACAGGTGGATCATCTGAAACAACTATTGTAGGTCATCCTAAGGGTGCTCTCATTGCCATTTCTCGTGGTACACCTCCTCAGTGGCATGTTTCTACAGATGGTGGAAAAACTTGGGATCCTCAAGGTACTCTTACTATTCCAGAAATTACTCCTCGAAACTTGATGAGTGCTGTTGTTCTGGATTGGTCTATTTCTCCTTCTGGTAATCCTCTCATTGCCTTGAGTTCTGCTACTGGTGGTAGCCGTTCCAATGGATATGTATACATTATAGAAATTACAGAGTCAGGTGGACAGTATAACCTTAACTACAACTGGTCAGGAACTCTCATGAGAACTTCTATTGACCCAGGTGATTATGCATATTCCAGTGTGTGCGAATTGGCAAATGGAAACCTCATTGTTTTCTATGAAGGTGCAGGTTCTGATATTTTAGTAAAGACTATAGCGGTGGATCGCCGTTAAAAGCTTTTCCGTTGCTGCATAGCCATTCTTTAGAAATGAAGAATGGCTATTTAATCAAAAGTACGCCATGTTGCTTGGTTATGGTGGCATGGCGCACCTATTGAAAATTGAGAGGTGAATCATGAACTTAATTTTCCGAAAGTTCTCCCCACTTTATTGTCTCTGTATTATTGCTGGTTGTTTGATTTTTACGAGCTGCGAAGATGTCGTTCGCCGACTAGATGATAAATACCGCCCTGTTGAACCAGAGCTCATGCGGAGTGTTACTGTTATTACTGATGGTATTGATTCCAGTGGCGTTCCGTTACGACTCACCAATTTGGATATAGCAGATTTGGAGCTGAAAGCTACCGATGCTGGCGGTGCTGCAGTTCCCTTTACTCCCAGGTTGGAGGCCGACAAAACCCATGAAGGACTTGCTTATATCAGAATCCCACCCAACGGTAATCCTACTACGGAATTTTCTGTTACTGTAGATATTTGTTCTAAAGCAGATGGTACTGTGTATGCCAGCCATACCTTTACTGCTGATACCTTTCCGTGGCGTGTCTTTAAAGTTGATGGTGAAACCTACAAGTTTGAGCTGAAGAAGCTGTATCACTGTGATGGTGGTAGTGGAAATCCAGAGAATAACTCTCCGACTTATGAAGGTGAGGAGATGACATTTAAGGATTCTATTATGACTTTGGAGGATAAACAGAATAAAGATAGAGCAGGAACAACTGTTGTTTGTAAGCATACTGGAAACTTTGTAAACAATGGCTATGATTATTTCGAGATTAAGTTCCGTTCTGCTGCAAATGTTGCCAGTGTTATTAAGTTAACAGGTTCATCAAGCTTTACCTTTACCTATGATTCTGGTGCTTTATTGGCAACGGGTGGTAGTGGATTGCCTGCAGACAAGTTGAACTACGATGATTCCAGTAGTGACTGGGTAACATTAGGATTCTGGAACAGTGCCACAGATGACAAATGTCTCTTTGTAGAGGATTTTGTAGGAACAGCTGGAACTGCCACTGCTGCATACCTCACTAGCAATACTAGTCATAACGGTGGTATTGGTTTTGCATCTTTCAATGTGGATTCTGATGATGATTCACCCACAGAAGTAGACTACGTAGCCTTCTTCAAAAGGGTAAGTGAGTAAGGAGCCAATATGAAAAGCACAAGTATGAAGTATATGGCACGTGGTGTAGTGGCTGCGTGCTTTTTGACTGGCTCCGTGGTGCTTTTGGGATGTACCATGGAAGAAAAATTGCCAGCAACAGAAACACCTGTAGTAACACCCAGTGTGCCTTTTGAACAGCTGATAAAATATGCTGCTGGAGACAGTCAGTATCATGTTACTCAGGATTTTACCTTGGGCATGGAGGATGGAGCATGGACTTCTAGCAAGAGTGATGTTTTAACGGTGGACCCACAAGGTAGGGCTACCATTCAGGAGCATGACGGTAGTGGAGCTTATTCCCATGATATCGTTTTGACAAATGGACGAGGAACTTCTTCTACTATTACCGTTCGTTATCCCTTGCCAGGTAATGCCCCCATTGGTTATGACAAGCTAACCCTTCACGGTAAGTTCCGCCAGTACAAGGTGAATACCGCAAAGGGTGACAATGTACACTATTGGTGTACTGGAGAGCTCTTAACTGATGGTTCCACTTGTGCTGACTGTGCCAGCCCAAATGACGAGGAGCGCCGTATTTCCGAAGGTACTATCGTAAACGGAATTGAATATCCCACCTATTGGAGCCGTTTGCCACTTTCTATCCATGCAGATAACCACGACACAACCAAAGGCTTGTATGCTATTCAGGATAAGGGAACCTCTGCCATCTTCCCCAGCAATGAACAAAACTTGGGTGACCGAGCAGATAATAACATGAGACAGTGTACTGCTGGTGTATATATTGCCTTTGCCACCGATAGTGCCACCATTACACTGGATTGCCATTATTATCATACTAATGACAGTCAGGCTAATGGTCGTGCAGATGTTTCCTCTGGACGTTCCTATTCTGGATTCGACATTTACAAGATTGAAGATGGAAAGGCTGTTTTCTGTCAGAATTTACGGAATGGAGAGAAACAGGAAAAAGCTTCTTTTACCTATACCACCAATACTAATGGCAAAATGACTCAATACATTGTAATGCTTCCTACCTACAATGGATTTGAGTTCGGTAACGAGGGAAATCCTTCTGGCTTGCAGCTTACCTTTGCAGAAGGAAGCTCTACCTACGAAATTGACCCCTTTGCAGAGCAGGCAAAAAAGCCCATTCTTATCTACGGTACCAGTATTACCCAGGGTGACGGTGCAAATGGCTTGCGTCCCGGTGGAACGTATGCTGCTCAGGTTATGTGGGCAACAGGCCGAGAGGTTATTAACATGGGTGTGGCTGGTTCTGCCCAGATGGAATACAAGATGGCAGACTTTTTGGCAAACATCGAAAGTGAAGTATTTGTCATTGACCCAGGTTGGAACTTGACCTCAACTGCTATCACTGCAACAAATTGTAATGCTAACGGAGATGCCGCCGCCATTACAAATGATGAGATAGTAGTCCGCCTCAAGTATATGGTAAATACCTATCGCAAGAATCATCCTACTACACCCATTATTGTTTGTCCTAAGTATTTGAAGAGTAATAACGTAGGGGCTATGGCTAGTACAACAGCTCCTAATACCATTACTATGCCCAGCAGCTTTACTAATACTGAAAACTACCTGTATGGTAGAGAGAGCTTCCTCTTGTACAAGGCATTTCTTGAACTGAAGGCAGCAGGCGTTCAAAACATTTACTGGGCTGAACAGGGGCTTACTACTGAGAATGGTAAGTATTTGCATGGTTCAGATCTTCATCCACCCATCCAAGGTATGACAAATATTGCTAACTGGGTTTTGAAGGCAATCAGCGAGGCTACACCTCACCTGTATAGCGGTGGTGAAGTGCAAGTTCCTCAAGCATAAGTGGCACAAGTATGAAGTATATGAAAATTAAATCCTTTAATCGATGTGCTATCATTGCGGTGTCCATTGCCTTTTTGATGGTGCTTTTTGGTTGTCCACAGGAAATTAAAGAACCAAGCAATGATTCTCCGTCTGGGGTACCTGTTGTGGTAACCTACGATGACTCTGTAACGATTGCTACAGAGTCAGGAGTGGCAATTTCCTCTGGTGAAACAGTGCAGTCTGGAACAAGGCTGGTGATTACTCCAAAAGAGAATGAGCCCTTCCTTTTCTTGACTGCCAATGGTAAGCCTGTAGTTTGTACTGATTCTGCTACTGTTGCTACTATCACATTGCCTGGTTCTAGTTCTGCTGTGGAATACAAGGTAGAAGGCTATCAGACATTGGCTGAGGGTGCTGGGCAGTATAATGTTCGCATTCTTTTTGCAGGAGAAAAATTCATTCCTGTTTCTTCTGCTGAAAATCTCGATTTTTATACGGAATTAACAGGCTGGTTTAATTCAGGTAACTCAAATCGTAAGGCAAATTTCAGCTGGGAAAATAGTACTGGTGGCTCCAGCTTCCAAGCCGAAGACATGGCTTTCACGGATTTTGTAAATAGCACATACACGACAACCTTTGCTCGTGCTCCTCACGCAGCTGTGGTGTCCTTGGGGTATCAGGAGCTTACCTCAGAAAGCTTTGATGCTGCCGATTTTACGGCTTGGTATGGGGGCGTTCTTTCTGGCTACCGTCGTGTTCAAAAGGACGCTGTAGTAGTTGCTGTGGGATTGCCTCCTCTGTCTTGTTTTACAGACGTGAAGCAGGAACGGTATACTGCAGTAAGCTCAGCTATTCGTGCTGCAGCTACCGCCGCAGGTGCAACCTATGTAGACATCGCAGCTCTGTACCAAAGCTATCCTGCCATGAGTACGGATGCAGCTTTGGCCAAGCGTCATATTACAGAAGAGATTTTCCTCTCCTTCTACAGCAAGATAGAGCCTCTGGCTGGTAACCCTGAAAGCATGAAGATAAATGGTCAGCCCATTACCACCACACCTCGCCAAAAATGGAGCAAGGCTGATGACGATAATCAAGATACTGCAAAGAAAGCTTTGATTCAAACCATTAAGGAGGCAGGAAAAGAGAAGTGGCCTCAGGTTGTGTTTATTGGAGATAGTATTACCGACTTCTTTGATGGACGGTATGATTCAAGTTCAAGAAATTTGGTGATGACTGACTGGTGGAACGAGAATATCGGATGGGGTAATAATAAGACCTTATCTACATCTGGAACTGCTGCTACCTATCGAGCATTGAACCTGGGAAATAGTGGTGACTTTACTCAATCCCTTTTGTATCGCCTTACTAAGATAGAGGGAGATGCTGAGTCTGGAGCCTATACGGGAGCCTTTGAATTTAAGGATACGGTAAAGGCCGTGGTTCTCATGATTGGAACCAATAATATTGGTTTTGGAACTCCCTCAAGTAATGATATTACTGCACCGAGATATCAAGAGCGACCAATCAGTTCTGTAGAAGCCGTAAAAGGGATTCAAGCTGTTATTCAGGTGATCAAAAAAGGCTTTCCTAATGCCAAGATAATTCTTATGGGTGTCTTACCACGAGGAACTTTAAAGTCCCGTAATGATATTGATTTTATTCGTTTGCAGGTGCTTTCTATTAACCGTCAGCTCAAAGACCTGTATGGTTCTGGAAAGGATTCTCGGGTTCAGCTTTTGGATTTGTATGAGGAGTTTATTGATTCTGCGGGAGTCCAGAAGCAAGGTACTTTTGAGGGGCTTGGTTCTGTAGCAACTTGTAGTAACCTTTTCTTTGACACTGTGCATCCTAATAATGCTGGTTACAAGGTATGGTGGGATAACGTAAAGCCCATCTTGGATAAGTTAATTAAAAAGTAACATATATCTTTTTCTTCCTAGTTTTAGCGGCTTCAGAACACTCACTGAAGCCGTTTTTTATTTCGTGATGGGCTTGTTTTACCTGTGTGCATAGCTTCTCTTGTGCAAGCTCTGTACAGGATAGCTGTTGCTGATTATACTAAAGCCATGGAATCACAGCTTTCCCCTGCAAACCGAGATGAAGGCCGATTTCGGCTCTTATTTTTTTCTGCACTCTGTCTCTTTTTATCCATGGTGGAATATGCCATTCCAAAGCCCTTACCCTTTTTGCGGCTGGGCTTGGCAAACCTGCCGATTTTGCTGTCCTTTTCCAAACTAAAAATGAAAGAGGTGGCATTGCTGGTGGTGATAAAAACCCTGGTACAAGGCTTGATTTCCGGTACTCTTTTTTCCTACGTATTTCTTTTTTCTGCAGCGGGCTCCAGTGCCGCCGCCTTATCCATGGGGCTTTTGTACTACGGCTGCATCAGAAACCGAAAGCGCCCCTTGGTGAGTTTAGTGGGCATGAGTGTGGCTGGGGCCTTGGGCAACAATGGGGCTCAGCTGCTGGTGGCTCGTTATTTGATTTTTGGAACGGCGGCACGATACATTGCACCAGTGCTTTTGTGTAGTGGCCTTGTAACGGGGCTGTTGCTGGGGCTTTTTGCCCAGAAGTTTGTTTCTATCTCACGCTGGTACAAGAGCTTGGAGGCTATAGCATGAAGTTACCCTCATCTTTTGCTGGTGCTTGTAGCCGTTTTTGGAGCTGGCTCATTTCTCCCTCCCTGCTGTTTGCCTCGGTGATGGTGAGCTTTCCCGCCTTTTTGTTCCAGAAAAAGCTTTTGATTCTGGCGGTGGAAGCCTTTGTTTTTTTTCTTTTGGCCTTGAGTCGCCGTGGAAAGCTTCGGCTTTTGCCTTCGATTCTGATGATTGCTGGAATCACCTTCTTTGCACTTTTTTCTCCCCATGGACAGGTGCTGGCTCGCTGGGGAAAATTTTCTGTTACCTCAGGAGCCTTGGAGGCAGGCTTGACTCGTGGCCTGACCTTGGCGGGCATGGTGTTTTTGTCTCAGCTGGCTGTATCTCCTCAGCTCCACTTGCCGGGAAAACTGGGAGGCTTTGTGGTGGATATGTTCAGTCTTTTGGACAAGCTGACACAGCAGCGGCTGGTGCTTCGCAAGGAGAAGAAGTTTGTGGGGATGACGGCCCTCATGTCCACCCTGGATGAGCATTTGTATCAGGTGTACTGGAATGAAGGCCAGAACCATGAGGTGCAGGACAAGGTGCAGTCTACGAAATTCCAGCAGGTTGAAGGAAAAATTACGGTGCAAGGGATTGTTGCTGCTAGCGTGTTTCCTGGGATTTTGTATTTTCTATTGTTTGTGTAGGGTGATTTTGAAGCACATTTTCTTGTGAGTGGCTTAGAATTTTGGTATATTTAAGGAAGGAGGAAAATATGTCATTGTTTGAAAAGAAAGAAACAATTTTTAAGGAGCGAAACAAGCCCCTGTGGACAAAGATTAAGGAAGGATTAAAGTCAGCTGGAATAAAAGCTTTCTGCGGTTCCTACGATGTGGAGCCACCCTTTGTGGGCTGTGGCTGTAAGCTAGATGTTCGAGATTTTAGTGGCAACGGAAAGATTGACCGCAAGATGTATTTTATTGACGTAAAAGTTTCTCAGTTGGAACAGGCTCGTGCTGTTATGGACCAGGTTCGCTCTCAAAATCTTGAGCTAGAATTGGATCAAAAGGTAAAAGTTAGCTACTACTAACTCTTGACAAAAACCAATTATTTCGATACTTTTAGAGTCAGTTAGCAAAGAGTAACTGTATCTTTGCCAACTGATTTTTTTCCAGTGTTTTTTTTGGATTATTTATGTTGCATTAATTTAATATAGTTCACATTGTAGCAATTTTTCTTTCTTTTCTCACAGTTTTGTAAAAAAGTAAAAAAAGTGCAAAAACAGGTAAAAAAATTAAAAAGCCAATTTTTTATACGTGTTAAAATTAAATAACTGAATTTTTTTTTAGGGGAAAGGAATGAAGAAATTATGGAATTTCTTTGCCGTATGTGGACTTGTTCTTATTGCGGCAATGATTGCTGGTTGTAACGGCCTGTTGGAAGGCGGAGCTCAGGCCGCTATTTTTAGAGATTCTAACAGTCTGCTTGGAGGTAGCTCTACTACTACCTCTACAGGTGCAGGTGGAGTAGGGGGGGGGGTAATAACAAGTCCCTCTGGAGGCCACTCCATTCACTGGGATAGCTCTAGAATCATTGCATCTAATACACGCCCTGTTTTTGTTGCCACAGTATACGGTAACAACGCCACTGGTGATAATGGTCGATATGTAGATCATAATACCCCAGAAGCGGGTCATTGGTTTGAAAATGATATTTCTCCCAGAGTTATGTGGGGGCTTATTCCAGAAAATTTGAAGAAATATTCTGTACTTGGTATTCATGCAAACGCTCCAAATAATGGACAAAATGCACAGAATAAACAAGAAACAAAAAGATTTTATGATGAACAGCTGACTATTTGTGACGAGCTTCAGGCTCCCGCCATGATTGTTGTTATGGCTGCACGAGGTAGTTACGGTAGTAGCAATTATTCATTTAATGGTATTACACCCGATAATGAAGATGATAAAAAATGGATAAAAGACATGGTTGCCAAGCATCCTAGTCTTAAAGGCTTTATTACCAGTGAGCATTACTGGACTGGGTATGGTTCAGGAGATGATCCTCACCATGGAAAGTGGTTGCGTGCAGCAGCTACTTTGGATAAGACGCTCCTAATCCACGATAAGGTTTTTGATTCTAGTAATTATTTCTCTGATGCTCAATTTAAGCAATATGCACTTGAGCATGGAGATGAACACCTTATTCTTGGTACCAAATATACCTCTGCTGGAGATCAGCACGAAGCCCATAGCTATGCTCAGGGAGCATGGCTTACTGGAGTGAGCCATGCCTATGGTGGACTGATTGACACCTGGAGCTGGGCAGAACGTCAATATGGTGAGCCTATGACTAACTCTAAAGATAGCTATACTGATGGTGGACAGTATCGTTACAAGTCAAACGGTGTTACCCAGTATCCTGGTGGTGTGTTGGCATCCTTTATGATGCAGATGTACTTGAATGGTGCCACTGTGTTT
>JAFYWB010000014.1 GCA_017549025.1 Treponema sp. | reverse complement strand
CCTTATTTCTACCAACTTCATGCTGCAGCTAACGGTGGACTTGGTTTCTGCTCGCTTTCTGGATAAGGTGGGATATCGGGTGGCATCGGTGGTGGCCCACATTCTGGCGGCGGTGGGCTTGGTGGAACTGGCGGTGCTGCCAGAGCTTCTGCCGGCAAAAATGGGAATCGCCATTGCAGTCATTACTTATGCTATAGGCGGTGGATTGCTAGAGGTAATTGTCAGTCCCATGGCAGAAGCCTGCCCCACAGAAAACAAAGAGCGAACCATGAGCTTTCTCCACTCCTTCTACTGCTGGGGCCACATGACCATGATTATCGTCAGCACCATCTTCTTTGTGGTGTTTGGTATTCAGCACTGGAAAATTTTAGCAATAATCTGGGCCTTGGTTCCCCTAACCAACGCCTTTTTCCTGGCAAAGGTACCCATGGCTCCCCTTTTGCCTCCCGACACAGCCTCTGCCACTATTCGTGAGCTATTTTCCAAAAAGATTTTTTACTTAATGCTTGTGTACATGGTTTGTGCGGGAGCTGCTGAGCTTACCGTAAGTCAGTGGTCCAGTGCCTTGGCGGAAGAAGGACTTGGCGTTTCCAAAACCGTAGGTGACCTAGCAGGCCCCTTGATTTTCGCCCTGCTGATGGGAATATCACGAATACTGTTCAGCCGACTGGGAGATAGAATGCCCCTTCACCGCTTTATGATTTTTAGTGCTACCCTCTGTGTCATCTGTTATCTTGTTATTGCCTTAGTTCCCAGTGCCGCCGTGGCCCTCATTGCCTGCGGAATCTGCGGCTTTTCTGTAGGAATCTTTTGGCCTGGCACTTTTTCCATGGCCTCAAAAACCATCAGGAATGGAGGCACACCTATGTTTGCCCTGCTGGCTCTGGGAGGCGACTTAGGCTGTGCCGTTGGCCCTGCAGTAGCAGGCTTCGTATCTGGCCATGCAGGTGGCGACCTACGCCAGGGAATCCTTGTAGGAGCCATCTTCCCCGCCATCATGCTGGCAGCACTGTTATTCTATCGTCAACGAAAAAAACGACAGGGGTAAGGACTTAAGTTAAAGACAATAAACTCATAGATACAATATAAAAATTTGACACACCCTATTATATAGGGTAAAATTAAGGTGTAGAATTGAGAAGAGAATTTATAGAAACACCATCATTTTCTAAAAAATGGTTTTCACTGGGATTTGATGATGAGGATTTAGCTGAACTGCAGAAATTTCTCATCAACAATCCAACTGCTGGAAAGGTAATGGTGGGAACTGGCGGGCTAAAAAAAATACGTTTTGCCTTTGAGGGAAAAGGCAAAAGTGGAAGTGCTAGGGTTTGTTATGTAGATTTTGTCGCTTTTGAAAAGATTTATTTAATTCAAGTTTTTTCAAAAGATGAAAAGGATAATTTAACTGATTCGGAAAAGAACGCTGTAAAGAAAATTATTAGTGTTCTGAAAGATGAAGCAGCCAAGAATTGGAGGCCAAAAGATGAGTAGTTTTTTTGATGATTTGATGGCGGGATTAAATGAAGCTGTGGCAATAGAACGGGGTGAACTTCAGGGGAAAAAAACGATTTATGAAATTCAACCTGTAAAAAAATATGACAATATTCAAATTAAGCAAATAAGGCAATCAGTAGGAATGACCCAAGTATTATTTGCGAATTATATGGGGGTATCACGTAAAACTGTTGAAGCTTGGGAAAAAGGAACTAACCACCCGACTGGAACAGCTTGTAGATTGATTAGTATGTTAGAAAATCAAACTTTTGAAACACTTCCCTTCATTAAAATAAAAGAAATGGCTTAAACTTTATTTAATGAGTGCCACATACCATACTTTATCCCTTTTCCCAGTCCACTTCTGGTAAATTAATTATAGGAATGTGAAGCTGAACTGGAATGAGATTATAGACTTTTCCAAGCAAGAGTTTTCCAAATACCTTCTTTTCCGCTCTTGCACTTTTTTTCTTCATATCCTACACTGAACTCAAAGTCATCCAAAAGCTATTCTGGATGACTAAGGAGAATTCATGAGCAAAGTACAAAAATACCTTGGATTACTGCTTCTTGTTGTTTGTCTTGTTGGTTGTGCCTCAAATCCTGCCAACAACACTGCCCTCATCAGTGAGCGGCAGGAGCGAATGTTTTGGGAAATCACCTCACCCACTGGCACCACAGTCTACGTGCTAGGTACAATCCACGTGGGAACAGAGGAAATTGCCAATCTTCCTCAGGGAGTCCTTGAGGCCTTTGACCATTCCAACCACCTGTATGCAGAGCTGGCCTTGGCAGACCTGCAAAATCAGCAGAACTATCTTACCCCTCTGCTGCAGGAAACCACTGTGGTAGATGAAGAAGGAGTTCCCATTCCCCTGACCATGCTCTTAGACGACAGTGCAGCCGCCTGCCTTGAGCAGGTTATCATTGCTTCTTTAGGTGACCAATACACCGATGAAGCCTTTACCTCCATGGCCTGCCTTCCCCCTTGGTTTTGGACAAACACCCTTACCCTGTCTGTATACCAAGCCATGGGCTACAATGCGGAGCAGGGAATCGACGTGCTGCTGTATAACCGAGGCTTTGTTTCCGGAAAAGAAATTCTTGGACTAGACTCCATGGAAACCCAGCTCAACATCCTGTCCTTTGGAACACCAGAGGAGCAGCTAGCATTGCTTCAGGAAATGCTCCACAACATTACCCAAGAAAAACTTGAGGAATTCGAAATAGTGAACCAAATGGTAGCTGCCTATCTTGAAGACAATCGTTCCGAAGTAGAGCGCATTGTGCAGCAATCCATCCAGGATGAAATGGAAGCCGCAGGTGCAGACTACATCAAGGCCTACACCGATATGGTGTATACCCAGCGAAACCGTTCCTGGGCAGACCAAATCACCACCATGCTCCAGCAGGAAAATGAAACCTACTTCATCTTTGCAGGAACAGCTCACTGGCTGGCAGAAGATAGCGTGTTCAACATGCTGGTACAAGACGGTGTTGCCCGCTGGCAATAAGCTTCATCTTCAGCAATAGCAATACACAGGGCATGGAGGACAGCCAAGACAGGTATTCCCCATGCCTTGTTTTTTTTTGCAGAAACCGCTACTATTACACCATGGCTTGTGTTGTGCAGGGCAGCCATAGGATAGAAAACACTATTGTCTTGCACCCATCCACCTTCTAAACTTCTGGCGTTAAGATGGAATAAACCATCGTGAAGTATTCTTTTCAAAAGCCGCACGCCTGGGCATATCACAATTTTTTTTAAGGAGATACTATGTCTACACCCTTGCAGAACTATCTTTCTAGCACCACCGCAGACAACATCAACGCTGCCATGGTAGCCTACGTGGCAAACCTTCAGCAGGTAGCAGCCACTGGCCCTGCCATTGCCGCCACCATTGTAAAGGAGTTGGAAACTCAGCGGGCTCACCTCAAGCTCATCGCCAGCGAAAACTACTGTTCCTTGAACACCCAGGCAGCCATGGGAAACCTGCTTACCGACAAGTACGCAGAAGGATATCCTGACCACCGCTACTATGGTGGCTGTGAGAATGTTGATGCCATTGAAAGCGAGGCAGCAGCAGAAGCAAAGGCCTTGTTCGGTGCAGACCACGCCTACGTTCAGCCCCATTCAGGAGCCGATGCCAACCTGGTGGCTTACTGGGCCATCTTGAACGCCAAGGTAGAAATGCCAGAGTGCGAAAAGCTGGGAGAAACAAACCTTTCTCACCTTACCGACGCCCAGTGGGCAGAACTGCGAGCCAAGCTAGGAAACCAGAAGCTTTTGGGCTTGGACTATTATTCCGGTGGACACCTGACCCACGGTTACCGCCAGAATCTTTCTGCCCGCATGTTCGACAGCTATTCCTACACCGTTGATAAGGAAACAGGTGTCCTTGATTACGACGCCATCGAAAAGCAGGCTCTGGAAATCAAGCCCTTGATTCTTTTGGCTGGATATTCCGCCTATCCTCGTGCCATCAACTTTAAGCGCTTTAGAGAGATTGCCGACAAGTGCGGTGCTGTTCTCATGGTAGACATGGCCCACTTTGCAGGCTTGGTGGCAGGAAAGGTTTTCACTGGAGAATACAATCCCGTAGAATGGGCTGACGTGGTAACCACCACCACCCACAAAACCCTCCGTGGTCCTCGTGGTGCCCTGATTCTCTGCAAGGAGGCCTTTGCAGAAAGCGTAAACAAGGGTTGTCCCCTTGCCTTGGGTGGACCACTGCCCCACGTTATGGCAGCCAAGGCCATTGCTTTTAAAGAAGCACGAAGTCAGGCTTATCAGGATTATGCCCACAAGGTACAGGAAAATGCCCGTGCCTTGGCCGAGGAATGTGCAAAGCTTGGAATGCGTCTCCAGACAAACGGCACCGACAACCACCTGATGCTCATCGATGTCACAAGCTTTGGCCTCACTGGACGACAGGCAGAAAACGCCATGTTTGAGTGTGGTGTTACCTTGAACCGCAACACCCTCCCCTTTGATCCCCAGGGTCCCTGGTGGACCAGCGGAATCCGTGTGGGAACCCCTGCCGTTACCACCTTGGGCATGGGCAAAGAGGAAATGAAGGAGATTGCAGCCATCATCAACCTTGTTCTCACTGGAACCAAGCCTGGTCTCACCAAGGATGGCAAGCCAGCCAAGGGAAAGATTGACCTTGACCCAGCTGTACAGACAGAAGCAAAGAAGCGGGTAGAAGCTCTGCTATCCAAGTTTGTACTGTATCCAGAGCTTGATTTGGACTTCTTGAAAAAAGAGTTTGTAAAATAAACTGATTGTGGCGGGCATGGTTCCAAAATCCATCCCGCCATTTTTTTCTCATCACCACAAAACCAAGATAAAATCCTATTTCAGGAGGACAGCTATCAAACAGAGCTTGGGAAACAAAGCCCTCATTTATCCGCAGCCAGTATTGATTGTGGCAACCTATAATCAGGATAGAAGTGCCAACGCCATGAATGCAGCTTGGGGCGCAGTTTGGGATTACACAAAAATCTCTATTATCATAGACAGAAACCACAAGACCGTGGAAAATCTTTTGGAAAAGCAGGCTTTTACCGTCAGCATTGCAGACCAAGATCATCTTGTACAAGCCGATTATCTCGGAATTGTGTCTGGTCACAAGGTTCCCAGCAAGGTTACCTCCGCTGGCCTTAGCTCCAGCAAAAGCGCCACCGTTGACGCACCTGTAATTGATGACTTTCCCCTGACGCTGGAATGTCGGCTGATAAGCTACAACAAGGAGACGGAACAGGCCATTGGAGAAGTGGTAAACACTCTGGCAGATGAGTCAATTCTTACAAACGGAAAGATTGACTTAACCAAATTCCGTCCCCTTACCTACGACCCAATGAATCACCACTACCATGTTCTTGGAGAACAAGTGGGAAAAGCATACAGCGATGGCAAGAAGCTGAAAACAGACTAAATCCCGGCCATTACGACTGTGGCTGCAGCTATCACTGACGCTTAAACTTTTCCTTTGGGGCACCGCATTTGGGGCATTTGTCGGGTGGTTGGGAGCCTGTGTGAACATAGCCACAGACAGTGCAGACCCAGGTGGTGGTGCCGTCGGCGGGAGTTTCGTGGGATTTGGAAGCTTGAGTTTTCTTCATGTTCTATTCCTCTCTGGATTTGATTTTAAGCAGCGATTTTCACTGCCCATACCATAAGGATAGTTTTTCCCTAAGCTTCTTGCAAATTAAAAAAAATTGCCACCCAAACAGGTGGCAAAACACAAATTGAAGGATTATTCGCTATCGTAGTTGATGATGGTACGAACTGGTGTAGGATTCAGTACCTCCTGATACTTCAAGAAGGGCAAGCCTACCACACCAAAGAATTCCACCACCTTTGCTCCACCCTGCTCAAAAATATTTCGAGCAGCCTGCAGTGTTCCACCAGTGGCAATCAGGTCATCAATTACTACCACCCGCTGTCCTGCTTTAATGTCATCGATATGAGCCTCAACCTCCGCCATACCATATTCCAAGGAATACTTGCAGGAATACCGCTTGCCAGGAAGCTTTCCTTTCTTTCGCACCAACACCAAGGGCAGGCCCAACCGCTCAGCCAAGGGAGCTGCAAAGAGGAAGCCTCTAGACTCAATGCCAGAAATTGCATCGATTTCAAGCTGGCGGCACCAGCTTTCCATGGTATCAAGGCAGATTTTGAAGGCTTGGGGATTTACCAACACACCAGTAATGTCGTAAAACAAAATACCCGGCTTGGGAAAATCATGTACACGACGAATTGACTTGTCAAGAATCTCTAAATCACTCATAGTTTTATAGTACTATGGACTGGCCCTGCTGTCAATGAAGGTGGAAAAATTAGGTGTATTGGACTTGCAAAAATTTTCCACAGGAAATTGGGTGAATTCCCTGTGGAAATTTGATGAATTTCCAGTACAAATTGAATGAAAATTCACTGGTTTTTTGGTGAGTTTGTTGTGGGAAATTTAAGATACAACTTAAGGCCACATTCAAACTCTTTCATGGCAATTATGCAACTTGCTCTATTACACGTCCAGCATTTTCTGTAGAGGCAATGATGTCATCATAATTAATCCTATTGAGCTGTTCACCTTCTGACTTTAAAACCAACTGAACCTTGCACATTTCATATAATAAACCTACAAGTCTTACCGT
This sequence comes from Treponema sp., assembly GCA_017549025.1. GTDB lineage: Bacteria > Spirochaetota > Spirochaetia > Treponematales > Treponemataceae > Treponema_F. The sequence goes on along the minus strand of JAFYWB010000014.1, from coordinate 14,514 downwards.
ATTTTCTACTACAAGTTTTTCCTTTTCAGAAAATGTATTGTAATCTCTTCTATCTAAAACATTTACCATGCTATCCAATAATTCAAAATTCTTTTTATACAATACATTTACAGAATTCAACGTTGCATAATATTTGTTTGCAGTTGTTTCCAATTCTTCAAGGTAGGGACAAATTCTATCAATTTCAGCTTCTGCTTTTTTCATCTGAGCCCATGCTTCATCTGCCTTTTCCGATAACTTCTTCCCTGTTACATTGAAGATGATACCACCTACAAGAAGCCCCACTCCCAAGGTTGCTCCTCCCAATATGGCTGAACCAAGAGCCATCCCTCCACCACCTGCAGCAAGAGCACCACCTCCCAAGGCAGCCAATGTTGCATTCGTTGCAGCAGCGCCACTGAGAGAGGCAATGGCAGTTCCTGTGGAAGCGGTTCCTAAAGCCATAACAGCTGAAGTTGTAGCACCAGCAGCTGCAAAACCTCCAGCAGTACCCATAGCAGCACCACCAAGACCACCTAACAAGACACCTGCACCAACTGATACATTTTGCAGTTCTTCTTTATTATATTTTGGAAGTGAAACATTTCCTTTGATAATGGTCTTAAATTCAGGCTTATTGGCTATCTGTTCAAAGACATCTACAAATTTTTCAAATCCACTAAGAATTTCCAATTCCAACTTACCAAGATTATCCATGGTTGTAGTTGTAAGTGTATTTTTCTCTTCAAATCGAGCAATGTTTCTCCGATGTCTTCTATCCGCAGACTCCATGGTGTCTTTGGCATCCTTCATCTTTACTGCTCCGTGAATTCCAGCTCCTACTCCACCAGCACCAGCAAGTGCAGCAGCACCTCCAATAATCAAAGGTATCAATGGTAATGGCATATTTTTCCTCCTTGCCTTAATTTATTATTTCTCCTGTAAAATAGAACAGGATTTATAATTTACTTCCAAATATTCTTCATAGCTCATCAAATGCTTAAACAGATGGTAACTTTCGTCAACTCTGCACAAAAGTGGGCGTGTATCGTAAATGGAACAAAGGTTCCCATCCAAAAACCTGCACACACCATCGCCATCGTGTAACTCATCAAAAGGAGGCAAGTCCGGCAGACTCCTGCAACAGATTCCACATTTGGAACAGTTGAACATCAACTGAACCTCAGTACAGCTGATTTATCCTGCATAAAGCTATCAAAACTGTCATGTGTTTTCTCCCAAGACATGGTGATTCCCATATTTTTCATTTCTTGAATCAAAATCAGATTCAACTGCTGGGCAGATTTTGCGGAAGAAAGTTTACCTACCAATCCATTGAATACAGCAGTTTCTTTCTTAAATCGTTCTAAATCGATTTCCATCAGTTGGGCGGCATATCGTTCAAAAATTTCTACCTGCCGCTTGTAATACAGCAGCTCCTTTTCTACAGAAGGAAGATTATCGAGCCACTTTACAAGCTTATTTATAATTTCACTACGGTCAAGGTAATAGAGGAATGTACAACTAAGGATTCCAGAAACAAAGGCACCACAAAAAGAGGTAACAATCTCTCCCAATCCCGCAGGAAGTGCCTTAAGACCTGTGTTTCCAAGTGCTTCAGCCACCAAGGTTCCGGCAACAACACTGGCACCTGTAGCAAGAATCTTTGCCACTGCACGTAGTCGTTCTCCCAGCAAATAGTTGTCAGGGTTTATAAACAAAATCTTTGCAGCCTCTGTGATTGAAGCCCAGCTCTGGCGAATAATCCGAACTATGTTCTTTGCTGTTGTAAAAAAGATATTACAGAGTGTTGTTGTCAAGCTGGACAAAACACCCGCAACTGAACCTTCTAGAAATTTGGAAAACAGTTCTCGGTATTTTTCCTTTGCATTTGCAAGTCCAGTCTTAATCCCCCGTCCTACTGCAGTAAGAAAATTTTCCAAATTGAAAGAATTGGAATTCTTTAAATATTCAAATTCATCTTGTACTGCAAACCATAGCTCCGTAAATACCAGTCCTAGAGCCTGACGCAACCCCATCCTAGCACCCACTTGACCTGCTGCTTTGAGTGTATCATTCCGAAATTGTTTGCTAGTATAATAGGCTCTATTGATTTTTGCTTCGTATTCTTTTCTGGCATAACTATCCTTGGCAAGCATGGCTTTTTTTTGTTCGTCAGTATACTCATCGCCATATTTCTCTAAGAATTCTTTCATGCTCAAAGCTTTTTTTGTTCTGTTTGTGTGCGGATTTGTAGGAGAGAGATTTTCAGAACTATTTGCCAAGTCCTCACCCCGCAACCCCGACAATACACGTCCCCTATCTTCATGAATTTCCTTAGCAGAAATTATATGATCTAAATCAGATTTTTCATTTCCTCGTATTTTTTCTCCAGTATATTCATCAATAAGTTTCCCATCTTTTTTTGCAGAGCTAATCTCAGCATTTTTTTCTTTGTATCCAGAATGGGAATGATATGTATGGCTATCATACACACCCCGATTGTCGTATGCAGTTTGATTGCTCGTATTTTTATAGGTCATTTTCTCGTCACTACCAATTTTACGTACATTGTAAATGGTATCTACATCACCACCGTGCCTATCTGCAATAAGGAAATCCAGACCAAAGGAAGTAATCATACTTTGGACAATAACACGACCATATTGTTCAAATAAAGAATCAAGTACTGGTTCATCTGGTAATGGTTCAAATCCAGTCCCTACATCCCCCACAAAATTACAACAAACAACTTCGCCCATTTTTCTTCCCCAATCCATCCTGAAGACTACAATTCCTAAATATCAGCAATCTTTCTTACTATAAGACAATATTAATTGTAACTCTAAGAATACTTTTAGTCAATAAAAAATTTAAGTAGTCTTATAGTAAGTATATGATTTACCAATACCGTCTTATGATTGTAGTAGCATGACCACAAGAGAAATCTTCAAGAGAAACTTGAAATACTACAGAAAAAAGAAGGGATTGACCCAAGAACAATTGGCAGAATTAGTAAATTGCAATCCAAAATACATTTCTGGGATAGAATCACGAAATAAATTTCCCTCAGCAGAGACTATAGATGCATTGGCTTCGGTACTGGAAATTTCTGCCGCACAATTGTTTGAAGAAGAAGGTTCCCCACGGAATGCAGCCGCCTTTGACAAAGAACAGTTTGCAGAAGAACTGGTAACTGGACTCCATGAGTTGATACGAGAAGATGTGTTGAACTTTTTAGAGGAAAAATTAGGTGGGTAAAGCCCTACCCTTCAATGCGAGACATGGCGATTCGCTTGGTACGCACTCCTTCCAAAAGCTGGCACATGGCCTGTTGATTGTCAGTCTCAAGGTGATGGCGAAGCTCAGACAAAGACTGCTGGAAGCTATCGATATGGCCTAAAAGTTCCGTCTTGTTGGCGGCAAAAAGCTCCGTCCACAGCGGGGCATTTATCATGGCAATTCGCGTTAAATCCTCAAAGCTTCCACCACCAAAGGCCGTAATCTGGGTATCCTCGGCACTATTTACCAAGGCAGCAGCAATCACGTGGCACAGCTGAGAGGTAAAGGCAATCTTGTGGTCGTGGACTTGGGCATCTGTCTCAATGATTCGAGTAAAGCCCAAATCCGTCACCAGATTTTTGAAAAAGGCCAAATGTTCAGCCTTGTTCTGTTCCAGTGGCATAAGGATGTAGTTACGTCCAGCAAAAATCTTGGCAGAGGCATGAGTATAGCCTTCCTTTTCGCTTCCTGCCATGGGATGGCCACTGATAAAGTCCACATCATCACGGAGAATTTTTGGTAGATTGCGGATGATTTCCGCCTTTACACCAGAAATATCCGTGACGATGGAATTGGGCTTAAAATAGGAACGATTTTTTTCCATGAACTCCAAGGTGGCATGGGGATACAGACAGATGAACACCACATCGCACTGGGCTAGCATAGAAGGTGCATCTTCCAAGCTAAAGCCCCTGTCAATGACGCCATCCCCCTGAGACTGAGTGAGAGAGGCTCCATTTATATCGCAAGCAAAAATCTTACCACAGCTATGGTACCTACTGAGAACCTGCTCTCGAATGGAGCGGGCAAAGGAGCCTCCCATCAATCCCAAACCTACAAATCCATAGGTCAGGTTCTGGGGACTGAGCCAAAGACTTTCACCTGCTACACTTGTATCCTGCCACCTTGCTTCACTCATATTGCTCGTTCCTCCACAGCAGCGTATTTACGCAATTTTTGCATCAAGGCATCAAACTGAGCTGGTGTCAAGGATTGCTCACCGTCACAAAGAGCACATTCAGGGCAGTTGTGAACCTCTACCATGATTCCGTCGGCACCAACTGCCAAGGAAGCAGTGGCCAAGGTGGGAACCATCCAGCTCATACCACAGGCATGGCTTGGATCCACCACTACAGGAAGGTGACTTTCTTTTTTCAAGTAAGGAACCACGCTCAAGTCCAAGGTATTGCGGGTGTATGGATCAAAGGTTCTGATTCCACGCTCACACAGTACCACCTTATCATTTCCTGCAGCCATAATGTATTCAGCAGACATCAGCAATTCCTTTACGGTGTTGGCCAAACCACGCTTCAAGAGAATGGTTTTGTCACAACCACCCAGCTCCTTCAAAAGATCAAAGTTCTGCATGTTGCGAGCACCAATCTGAATCACATCCACATCATTAAACAAGTCCAGCTGGGTAATAGACATGAGCTCGGTGACTACGGGCAAGCCAGTTTCCTTCTTTGCTGCCAGCAACAAGTCCAAGCCCTGGCTTCCCAAGCCCTGGAAACTGTAGGGGCTAGTTCGTGGCTTAAAAGCACCACCCCGGAGGAAACGGGCACCAGAAGCCTTTACTGCCTTAGCAATTCCCACCAGTTGCTCCTCGCTTTCGATAGAACAAGGGCCAGCAATAATGGCCACAGAACCATCTCCAATTACAGCGGGAGTTACGCCACTTTGATTTTCTCCTACCCGCATGATAGAATCCTGGGGATGAAAGGCACGGCTGGCCCGCTTGTAAGGAGCCTGTACCCGCACCACCTTGTCTACCACAGGATGCACGGTCAAGCTTTCGGGCTTCATCTGGGAAGTGTCACCTACCAAGCCCAAAATCGTATGATCCACACCATGGGAAATATGAACGTCAAATCCCAAGCTCTTCAAATGAACAATAAAATCCTTTTCTGCCTGCTCCTGTGTATTAGGCTTCAAAACTACAATCATCTTTTTCTCCTCCTCACTACGATGATTCGGGCAACCATATATCAAAACCTGTGTTTTTAAGCATGGCCCCTAAAACAAAAAAAAGCCCCTTTCGGGACTCTCAAACCTTTCTTGGTTACCAGCCCCAGGGGGCTTTTTCCAGCAACGTATACGCCAGTCTTAGACACCCCGTCCTATATGAGAAATATTCCAATAATAATAGTAAAAGCCAAAATCAAAGTTCAAGCTTTTTGCTACTGAGGAATCTTTCTTTGTCAGACGTGATGCTACAAAAATCATAGCCTCATAATAGCGATTTTTAACTTTACTGTCAATGGAGGATATTGAGTAAAATTAAATATCATTCAAAAGCAAAAACTTCTCCCTATTCACAATTCAGGCTGAAACCAGTTTTCCAACATTAAGGTAGAAACAACAGCTATTGGCTCAAAATCCTTCAAATTTCTAGTAACAAGTATGAGATTGTTCGCTATAGCTACAGATGCAATCTGAGCATCCATATCTGCCACCACCATCCCCTTATCCTTGAGCTTTGACCGCAACACTCCATGTATTTCCGCAGCATGTTCATCATAGCTCAAAATGGGAAAGGAAGGTTTTATTACATTGAATAAGAACCGTTCCAGTTGCAGTTTTCTCACCTCACTTTGCACTAGCTGAATACCATAATATAATTCATGATAGGTAATGGAAGACATAGCACACAGGGTTCCCACCTGCTTCAATCTTTCCAACACACAGGTGTTTGGTTGGGGCTTAGTAGGTTCAGAGAGTATATTGGTATCCAATAAATACAAGGGTCTCACCATACACCATACCGTTCTTCAGGAGAACATTGTTTTGAACGGAGATTTTCAAATTCGTCTCCCAGTAATAGATTTTCTGTCATACTATTTTTCTCTGTTTCCAGCCATTTTTCATAACGCAGAGAAAATCCATTGTCCCCAGTGTTCAGCAATTCCCCATAGTCCTTCATTCCAATAAGAACTGCCGCAACCTTTCCATGACGAGTTATTTCTACCACATTTCCTAGTTCAGCCTGATTCACGTAATCAGATAGAGAGGATTTTACCTTGAATAATGCTTCCTTCATTTTTTACCACCTTATTTTAGTATAGTATATTTATAGTCATAAGTCAATATATATGACTATATTTTCGTAATTTTATGATGTATCGATTATGGAATTTATATCAAGACAAAAAAAAGCGTGACCATGAAAGCACCTGATTTTTCGGCACCTCATAGCCACGCCTCTCGTTTTCCTGCGGTAATAAATTACCACAGGATTTTACACTCTAAAGGGAAATGATTCCTTAAAGAATCAAAACATCTTACTTCTTCTTCAAGTACTTTACGCTGTCCAAAGCAACGGCAGCAATGATGATAAATCCCTTGAACACGAACTGCAGGTTGGTATCAATTCCCAAGAAGGTCAAGCAGTAGGTCAAACCAGTAAAGATGATAACACCGATTACGGCACCACCAATCTTTCCGATACCACCGTTGAAGGAGATTCCACCAACAACACAGGCAGCAATGGCGTCAAGCTCGTATCCCTGTCCAGTACCAGCACTAGCGTTTGCCTTAAATGCTTCCAAGAATCCACCACAACCATAGAAGATACCAGCCATGATGAATACACCCATGGTTACCTTGAATACGCTGATACCACTTACACTGGCAGCCTCAGCATTTCCACCAACAGCATACATATTCTTACCAAAGGTGGTCTTGTTCCAGATAAACCAAGCTACAATAATGGCGATAACAGCAGGAATAATCAGTTTTGGGAAGGTAATCAGCTCACCATTCAGCACACCAAGAATCCAACGTCCTCCCAATGCATCCTTAATGCTACCATCAATAGAACCAACTGGTGTACCACTAGTTCCAAAGAACAACAAACCGTAAATAATCAGCTGGGTAGCCAATGTGGAGATAAAGGGGTGAATCTTGAACCGTGCGGTAAAGAATCCAGCAAAGGAGCTAAAGGCTACACAAAGGATAATGGAAATCACCAATGACATGATAACTCGAGCTCCCATGGGCAGGGCAGTAAAGTCCCAAGGTCCCATGTCAAAGAACTTAACAATGTTCATACCGGGGTGAAGAATCAAACCAGTTACAACAGCACCCATGGCAACCATTCGTCCTACTGACAAGTCGGTTCCCGCCAGCAAAATCAAGCCAGCAACACCCAAGGCATAGAACATACGAACAGAGCTCTGCTCCAAGATAGTAAAGATATTGGGCAGAGTCAGCAGGTTTCCACTACCAGACAGGGGAGCCAACACGATACAAACAATGAAGAACACCAGAATTGCAAGGTACAATCCATTGTCCAAGAAGAACTTTGAAAGCTTGAACTTGTAGATGTAGTCACGAAAATTCAAGCTCATATCTTCGGCAAAATTTGTCTTACCGTTTCTCAAGCTTCTATTCTTCTGAACGTGGGTGATAAAAGCTTGGTTCTTGGTATCCTTGCACTTTTCCACAGCAGAAGTATAGCGACTCTTTGCATCGAAAAGAGCTGATTTCAGCTCATATTTCTTTACGCTGATTTCTTCCTTCAGCTCATCTCCAGAATAACGGCTAGAAAGTCCATTAATCTCAGCCTGTGCATCGGCCTTGATCTTGGCAACTTCCTGAGTGTACTCAGATTTCAACTCAGCAAGCTTCTTGTTTTCCTGAGCAATTACCTGCTCTTTGTAAGACTTAGAAATACTATTGTTATAAGCAACAGCTTCCTTTGCCAACTGCTGTTCCTGAGCCTTGTTGGCAGCTGCAACCTTCTGGGCTGCACTGAGCTGTGTCTTAAAGTTAGCAATGAGCTTCTGCTTGTCATCAGCAGAAATCAGCTTGCTCTTCTTTGTAGTTGCAATGTCCTGCTGCAAGGAGAGAACCTTGTTCACCCCGTCTACCCTCAAGTCGTTTAACTGCTGGGTATACTGCTGCAACTTTGCATCATCTTCTGGTGAAGAAATAATTCCTGTTACCTGTTCCATGGTTTACCTCTTATAAATATTTTGCAGACAGCCGCAACAGGGCTTCCTGGTCAGTTTCTTTTGTATTGACAATACCTGCCAACTTGTGGTTAGACATAACAGCAATACGGTTTGTAATTCCCAAAATCTCTGGCATTTCAGAAGAAACTACAATGATTGTCTTTCCCTGCTTTGCCATGTTGATGATGAGCTGGTAAATCTCATATTTGGCACCAACGTCAATACCTCGAGTAGGCTCGTCCATCAAGAAAACGTCGGGAGAACGCTCCAGCCATTTTCCGATAATAACCTTCTGCTGGTTACCACCACTCAAAGAGGAAATTAACTCGTCGGCAGAAACACACTTGGTGTGCATTACCTTGATTTCACGGTCAGCAGCTTCCTGCATCTTGTGGTTGGAAAGGATACCAAAGGTTTTGTAGCTTTCAAGGTTAGTAATAACGGTATTAAACTTGATGGTGTCCTTACCGAACATACCGTTCAGCTTTCGCTCCTCGGTTACCAGCGCAAAGCTATGCTCCATGGCATCCTTACTGCTCTTGAATCTCAGCTTCTTTCCACCTACCACAATTTCACCAGAGGCAATGGTTCTAATTCCGAACAAAGATTCCAAAAGCTCACTACGACCAGCACCCACCAATCCGTAAAGACCAAAAATTTCACCCCGCTTTACAGTAAAGGAAACGTCTTCAATAATTGGCTCGTACTTGGTGGTAAGCTTGCGTACCTCAAGGAAGTCTTCCCCAGGAACATTGTCCACATCAGGGAAGCGCTTGTCCAAGGAACGTCCAACCATGGCTGCAATCAGCTCATTCATGTTGGTTTCCTTAGTGGGCTTTGTAAGAATCATCTTACCGTCTCGCAAAACCGCAATTTCGTCACAAATCTGGAAGATTTCATCCATTTTGTGGGATATATAAACGAAAGACACACCCTTTGCCTTCAAGTCGTTGACAATAGAAAAAAGCTTGTTTACCTCACGCTCCGTAAGGGATGAGGTGGGCTCGTCCAATACGATGATTTTAGCATCGTAGGAAACAGCCTTAGCAATTTCTACCATCTGACGTTGAGATACAGACATGGTACGCATGATGGTCTTAGGATTAACATTCATATTTAATGAAGCAAACAACTTGTTGCTGTCGGTAAGCATCTTTGCTTCGTCCACTACACCAGCCTTGGTGGGATAGCGGCCTAAGAAAAGGTTATCCGCAACAGTTCGATCTAGACATTGGTTCAATTCCTGGTGAACCATGGCAACGCCATTTTCTAGTGCTTCCTTAGGATTTTTAAAATTAATGGGCTTGCCTTCCAATGAAATCTGTCCCTCATCCTTTGCATAGATTCCGAACAAACATTTCATCATTGTGGACTTACCGGCACCATTTTCGCCCATAAGACCTACAACAGACCCTTTCTTCACTGTCAGATTAATACCATCCAGAACCTTGTTCTTTGCGAAGGCCTTTGAAAGATGTTTAATCTCCAGAACTATATCATCCATGATTCGCTCCTACCTAAAAAATCTCTATTGAAAAAGAATTCGTTGGATACCAAACACCTTTATCAATATCCGACTAAAAAAAAACCACGTCTTGTGAAGCTCAGCTCACGAGGACATGGTTGACTTGGGTAGAGATAAAACTATGAAAATGGGGGCCCTTTCGGATTCCGCAGGTACCCCCATTCTAGCAAGTGAATTAGTACTTCAGCTTGTCTGTGTAGTCTCTACCAGAGTTTGTCTTAACCATGTTGATGGCATATGCATCGTAGTTGTTCAGGTTAGTAAACTTGTCGAGACAGCTGGACTCGTTCTGTCCGTCACCCTGTACTACAGTCAGGTCAATGCCCATGAGAGGAGCATAGTACTGCAAAGCAGGCAGGTAGGAAGAAGACAAGAAGTTGTCAGCAGAGTTATAGATGGTCAACAGAACCTTCTTCTTAGGAGCTGCAGACTGCTTGATACCGCCATCGCGAGTACCAGCTGTGTACTGCTTCCAGTTAGCACTGTTTACACCAGCGTTCTGAGCCATAACGGCCTTTTCATTTGAACGATAGTCAACAGCAGGAGTAATCTTGTTTCCCCACTGGTCGGGCTCAGAGAATCCCTTTGTATAGATGTCAGCACCTGTCAGACCGTCCAAGAGGTTGCGGAGAACCTGCAATGTACCAGCAGCCTGTGCGTCTACGTTCTGAGAAACAGTTCCGGAAAGCTTTCCAGCTCCGATAGCTTCGATAGCATCTGCGTTAGCATCATATCCGAAGATAGGAACACCAGCAGGATAGTTAGAAGCCTGGAGACAACCCATAGCCATACCGTCGTTGTTGGAAACTACCATGTCAATCTGGGTACCGAACTTTGTTGCCCAACCACCCATTGCTTCTGTTGCAGCGTTAGCATTCCATGTTGAACCGTCAGTTCCGGTCATAGCCTTTCCTTCCAACTCAACTACCTTGTAGGTCTTTCCACCAACGTTTACAGAACCTTCCTTAACCTTTCCAGGATCAGTTGATCCGTCCCAAGTTCCCAGAGCCTTGCGGATACCTTCTGTACGAGCCTTGGAGTCATTGTGTCCAACGTCACCAATGCACAGAACATAACCGATGATTCCGTCACCATTGCGGTCCAAAGTTGCAGGAGCTGCAGCCAAGAAATCAGTAATCAACTTACCCTGAACAGCACCACCACCAGCGGCATCGAAACCAACATAGTAGGTATTGGCATTCCAGTTCATGGAATCCATATCAATGGCACCAGAAACAGGGTCAGAAGGCTGACGGTTGAAGAATACCAAGGGCTTGTCCTTGTTCAGAACAACAGTCTTAGCGTCCTTTGCACCACCGGCAAAAACAGCTCCACCGATACAGGCCAAAGCCAAAGCACCAGCTACAATTCTTTTCATATTTTTCCTCCACGAAAAGATTCGATCAAGAAACTATTCCCTTATGAAAAAATCAAAAGACAATACTCTCTTGTTCGTTCACACTCAATATAAATATTTATATACCCATTTATTTAAGATGTCAAATACTTTTTAATGAGAAAAAGCCGTGACTTTAGAGTAAAATCACGGCTTTTTGTATGAAATAATATGCAGTTTTTATCATTTCTTACCAAACAAAAACATAACTTGTTGTTTAATTCGGTAAAAAAAATAATAAAAAATTTTAGTTCTCTAGCACTTTTTTTAGAATTTCCAAGCCCTTGGACATTTCTTCTGTTGTAATTACCAGGGGAGGAAGGAAGCGCAACGTGTTGGCTCCTGCTGTAGAAATACATAGTCCAGAGTCCAAGCAGGCCTTTTGTACCTGAGCTGCAGACTGTTCCACATCAAGGCCAATCATCAAGCCCTTGCCACGAATATTCTTGATGCAGCTTAGATTCCAAGAGGCAATTTCCTTGCGGATGTATTCTCCTGACTCCTTTACTCTGTCTAAAAATCCAGGTGAAGTAAGCTGGGACAATACGGCTCTACCAGCGGCACAGGCCAGGGGATTTCCTCCAAAGGTGGACTGATGGTCTCCTGCTACAAACACATCCTTTACAGCACCATGCCACAAACAAGCTCCCATGGGAACACCACCAGCAATGCCCTTTGCTAGGGTAACGATTTCTGGCTGAACACCTAAATCTTGACTAGCCAACAAAATGCCTGTGCGTCCCATTCCCGTCTGTACTTCATCACAAATCACGATGGCACCAGCTTTTCTAGCTGCAGCAGCGGCAGCAAGAGCCCATTCTTTATCTACAAGATTGACTCCACCTTCACCCTGGACACATTCCATCATCAAGGCACAAACGGTGTTGTCAAAGGCAGTTTCCAAGGCGGCGTAATCTCCTGCAACAATGTGACGGAAGCCTTCAGGATAGGGCTCAAAGCATGGAGCATGAAATTTTTCTTGACCAGTGGCTCTCAAGGTAGCTAGGGTACGGCCGTGGAAGGATTTTTCTAGAGTGACAATAACGTTACGAGGCTTGTCACTTCCTTCCGCCTGACTTTTGAGCCAGCCGTATTTTCGAGCCAGCTTAATGGCTGCTTCGTTGGCTTCTGCTCCAGAGTTTCCAAAGTAAATACGGTCCATGCCAGTGGCTGTCAGCAATTCCTGGGCAAAGGCCAGCCCCTGATCCGAGTTATAGTAGTTGGAAATGTGGATTTGTTTTGTAGCCTGCTCTTGAACTGCTTTCACCAAGGCTGGATGATTATGACCGAGACAGTTCACTCCAATTCCAGAAACAAAGTCAATATATTCCTTGTCTGCTGTATCATATAAACGGGAACCTTCTCCCCGCTGAAAAACAACTTCAAAACTTCCATAATTATTTGCTATTACCTTATCCATAGCCTGCTCCTTTGTTGATGGTCATTTTATAGAAAAGAAGTTTTGTAAGCAAGGGATTTTTTTAAGTTGATTATGGCAAAAAAAGATATTTTTTTGAAAAATATGTTTTTTATTGTTGACAAGGTTTGTGCATTCTGATAATATATCATCATTGCTGGTGACCATGGTAGAGGTGCAATACCCGTTCCCATCCCGAACACGGAAGTCAAGCCCTCCAACGCCGATGATACTGCATCCGCGGGAAAGTAGGTAGTTGCCAGCTTTTTTTATTTTAAATTGGTTTATTCATTTGCGAGATTTTTTTTTAGATAAGTTCTAATCCAATAACTCCGTCTCCTGACTTTCTGTATCTTGAGCAACGGTTCTGTCCAGTTCTATGCCTTTGAGGAACTGGACAGCCGTAAGATTTCAAGCATAAACACGAATAAAGGGCTTAACCGTGAAATTTAATCAGTAATAGTGATATTCGCCACAGCTTTCGCAGTAATACCCTTCATCGTCATCATAATAACTGTAGTAATCGAAGAATTTTGTGGGACGTTCTAAGGATTTTAATCCAGTTTTTGGATACTTGATTATAAATGTTTCATCTGGTATATGAATATCTGGATTGAAATTGTCTGTATCTGCAACATTTTCATAGTGCTTTTCAGAAATTATTCTGCCACTTGAATCTTTTTCGATTATGTTACGTTGATCGGAAACTGGGTCTGAGTCATCAATATCGTAATATTCAGTACCTCTGATTATGTAGTAATCATCGTCGTAAAATATTTCGTATTTCTCTTCATAAATGTTATCTATTACCGTATAGAATTTTTCTGAGAAGATGTAATTGTATGTATCATCAATTCTATTGCTATCATCGTATTCGACTTCAGACACTGATTTTATGCCGTATTTCATACAATAAATTTTATTTACAAATTCTTTTTTTGATGTATCATAAAAATATGGTAGTGGGTCTGAACATTTTAAAGCAGAGTAAATATCTCCATTTACGTAATAATCACGGTAAAAACCATTATATCCAGTAGCTGTTTTTTTGATGTAGTATTCGTCGTATAACCATTGTTCATCATCTTCTGTTGCATAACATTTATAACTAGAATAATCGGAGGCATATTCATAGTTTAGAATGAGCTCTCCATCACAATCTACCCATATATCTTGCACGATTAAAAGGTCGTTATTGAAGGTTCTTTCTCTATATTCTTCTATTTCTGCACCATCAGAAGTATATACGATTGTGTAGGTTTTGAGGTTTTTCCAATCGAAAACAGTATGCTCTAAAAGGATATCTTCACCTTCGAGTAATTCTCCATAGTATTCATAAGAACCAGATTTAAAAACTTGAATCTGTTCTGGTTTTCCTTTTAGGTACTCAAAAATTTCTGAAATATGTAATGAGCGTGGAGTCAAACTAAAACAAACTGTAATTGATAGAAAACAGAGAAGTAAACAAATATTCTTTTTCATTGTAATCTCCTTGTACTTGTTTGTAATTTTATCAATAGCACTTATTATATTATCAAAAAAATAATCTGTCAAATTAAATCATAGCACCTGCATTTCAAGAACACAGGTGCAATCCTATTGGGCTATAAAATCATTGTTCCTACGCCTCTATCGTGGCGACCTCGGCTATAAGATCATAGTACCAACGCCTCTATCGCTGAACATTTCGATGAGGAGGGAGTGGGGAACACGGCCGTCGATGATGTGGGTGCGGGGGACGCCGCCCTTCAATGCCTCAAAGCAGCACTCAATCTTGGGAATCATGCCGGAGGAAATGACGCCGGTGGCAATCATTGAGGGGATGGCATCTCGGGCAATGCGCTTGATGAGGCTGGAAGGATCCTTTACGTCACGTAAAACACCGGGAACATTGGTAAGCTGAACGAATTTTTCAGCCTTGAGAGCCACAGCAATCTTGGCGGCGGCAGTGTCGGCATTG
>JAFYWB010000013.1 GCA_017549025.1 Treponema sp. | reverse complement strand
AGGAAGCCCCTAAGCAGTGCTGGGGGAATGGGAGGTTTTAGGAGGGAAAACCCACCGCTTCTGAGTAGAGGGGGTGTTCCCTCCTAACTAAAGGAGGCATTACATGACACTTGCACTAAAAATGGCTGATATAGAATACGATGCTTACGAAGAAGGTTTTGATAAAGGCCGTGAAGATGGTCTTCAAGCAGGTCTCCTTGCAGGCCTCCAGCAAGGCATTGAACAAGGCCTAGAGCAAGGAGCCTACCAAAACAAGCTAGAAACAGCACGAAAACTCATTGCCCGTAGTTATTCTCCTGAAGAAATTGCCGATGTATCAGGTCTTACTATTTATCAAGTACAATCACTGCTCGTAGGTTCAGAACAACCGTAATTATACCCGCCAGAAGGATAACAAGGGGCAAGACATCGTAGCCCCTTGCTCCGCTTCTGAGTAGAGGGGGTGTCCCCTCCTAACTCACCACCCACACCACAGGAGCCAGTACTGATAAAAACAGCAGATTGTATCCAGTGAATCGAACCATAAAACCTTCCTTGCAACAGCTTGCAGAGGAATTGCGATAAATATTGAAGGAAATCACGCTGGCAAGGCTTGCAATCAAGGTGCCAAGCCCGCCAACGTTTACAGCCAAAAGCAATTCTTTTCCGTGACTGGCAAATCCACTTAACAGCAGGCTAGCAGGAACATTACTAATAACTTGGCTTGTTGCAATTCCTGTGATATAGGTGGCAAGGGGTGAAGTAACAGAGCGTTCAATGAAACCTGCCACAGCGGGGACGGAGGAAATGCAGCCAACAAACACAAAGAAGGCTAAAAAGGTTCCTAAAAGCCCATAATCCACCATAGATAAAAGCCGATAGTTACACACCACCACAAGGCAGGTAACTACCACTAGGGTTATTCTGTAATCCACCACTCGAAACACCGTCAGCAAGGAAAGAACAAAGGCCACCACATAGAACCAGAACCGAAAATCCTTTTTCACCACAGGAATCTGAGTGGCATCCGTTGTAGAAAGCTCCACCTTTTCTTCAACAGAAGCAGCCTTTTTTCCACCGCCCACCACCAGCAGCACCACTGTCAAAAGCACCAGTGAAACAGCACCAATAATCATGGTCATGGAGAAAAATTCCTTGGTAGAAAAATTATAGAAGGAGTACAAGAACAGGTTCTGGGGATTTCCCATGGGTGTAAGGCTTGAACCAAGATTGGCAGCAATTGTCTCTAAAACCACTAGGGTTCCTGCAGGAAGATTCCGCTTCTGGCACACCAAAATAGTCAGGGGCACAAAGGTCAGCAGAGCCACATCGTTGGTAATAACCATGGACACCACAAATACCAGAAAAACCAGCACAAAATAGAGCATCCGTGCGTTTCTGCACACTCCCAGAAGCCGTACCGCCACATAATCTAGCAGATTGGTTGTACGAAAGGCTTGAATCACCAGCATAAGACAAAACAGCAGAGCAAGTACCTTAAAGTCAATGGCCTCCACCACCAGATCCACAGTGGGACGTACCACCAGAAGGGACACTACAGCCAAGGTCACTGAAGCCACCAGCACAAAATCTTTTTTCAGCCAAGCAAGAAATTTCATGGTGGCTAGCATACTCTTTTTTTGCGTGATGTACAACATGATTTTGAAACGCACGTTCACTTTCCCCTGCCGATTGTAGGCCACAACTTGCATAAAATTTGTTGCCGCTGTATTATATATGGTATGTTGGACTATAGATTTATCAAGGATAATATTCAGGCAGTAAAGGAAAATATTGCCAACCGCAATATGAATGCCGATGCCGATTTGGTGGTGGAACTTTTTGACAAGCGGACTGCTTTGGTTACTCAGGTGCAGGCTCTGCAGCAAAAGCGCAATGACAATGCTAAGGCCATGAAGGCCAAGTTAGAGCCAGATGAGCGTAATCGTCTCATCGATGAGGGAAAGGCTATTAAGGATGAAATTGCCTCCTGCGAAAAAACCCTCAATGAGCTGGAGCAGCAGCTGGAAGCAGAAGGACGAAAGATTCCTAACATGGCTCACCCCGATGCCCCTGTGGGAGTTCTTGATACCGATAACCCAGAGGTAAAGCGAGTGGGAACACCCACAACCTTTAGCTTCAAGCCAAAGGATCACGTTCAGTTGGCTCAGGATCTTGATTTGGTGGACTTTGACGCCGCCACAAAGGTTTCTGGAAATAAATTCTACTATCTTAAGAATGAGGCTGTTTTCTTGGAGCAGGCCTTGGTAATGTATGCCATGAATATTCTTCGTAAGCATGGCTTTACTCCCTTCATTACTCCAGACGTAGCTCGAGAAGAAATCCTTCAGGGAATTGGTTTCAATCCTCGTGGAAATGAGTCCAACGTATATGCATTGGAAGACGAAAAGGCCTGTCTTGTAGCCACCGCTGAAATTACCTTAGGTGGATACCATGCCGGCGAGATTTTGAACAAGGAAAAGCTACCCCTCTACTACTGTGGACTTTCCCACTGCTTCCGTCGTGAAGCTGGAGCTGCAGGCCAGTTCTCCAAGGGCTTGTACCGTGTACACCAGTTCACCAAGCTGGAAATGTTTGTCTATTGTTTGCCAGAGCAGTCTGACGAGATTCACGAAAAACTTCGCCTTATCGAAGAAGAAATCTTTAGTGGACTGGGCATTCCCTTCCGTGTTGTGGACACCTGTACTGGAGACCTGGGAGCACCAGCCTACCGCAAGTGGGACTTGGAAGCATGGATGCCTGGTCGTGGTGAAAACGGAGACTGGGGAGAGGTTACTTCTACCTCCAACTGTACCGACTTCCAGGCTCGTCGTCTGAATGTTCGCTACAAGGACAGCGACGGAAAGAACCGCTTTGTACACATGCTCAACGGTACCGCTGTAGCTGTATCCCGTGCCTTGGTAGCCATTTTGGAGAACTACCAGAACGAGGACGGCTCCATTACCGTACCAGAGGCATTGGTGCCATTCTGCGGATTTGACAAGATTGCACGCTAAATCAGGAGCTGGGAAATGAGCGACAAGGTAAACTACACCAAGGGGATTTTTTATCTGCTCCTCTGCTTGGGAATCATTGCAGTGGGCACAGTGTTAAAGCTTACCACAGAGGTGGTTTTACCCATTACTGTGTCGGTATTCCTTGGGCTTGTTTTCCAGCCGGTAATCAATACCTTACACACAAAGTTTCGTATTCCTACAATATTGGGTATTGTTATTGTATTCTTGATACTCTTTGTACTGATTTTTTTCATCGTTACATTGCTGATTTCAAGCTCCAAGGCAATCCTTACCTTGTATCCAAAGTATGAGGAACGCTTTCTCACCATCTACGTAACGGTAGCCGAAATCTTCAACCTACCCTACGATAGTGACTTGAGTCTGTTCAACAATCTTTGGGGTCAGTTGGGAGTGCGGAATGCCATTCAAAGCATGGCCTTAAGTTTTTCCAACAACCTCATTACCTTTGTACGAAATCTCACCGTAGTAAGCCTTTTTCTCATCTTCCTTTTGATGGAAATGGGCTTGTTTAAGGCAAAAGCCATTGCAGCCTTGGACGGAAAAACTCCTGGACGGATTACTCTCATTATGCGGGACATCATTCAGCAGGTAACAAAGTACATTTCCGTAAAGTTCTTTATCTCCCTTTTGACTGGAATCTTCGTATTTCTTGGTACTTGGGTGGTAAATCTGGACTTTCCCATTATCTGGGGCTTTCTTGCCTTTGTACTGAACTTTATCCCCAATTTTGGTTCCATCCTATCTGGAATTTTGACCACCTTCTTTGCCTTGGTTCAATTCTGGCCAAAACCAGCACCAGTAATTTGGGTGGGCTTTGTAATGCTGGCCGTAAATATGATTCTCGGTAACTTTGTGGAGCCAAAGGTCCAGGGCAGAAACTTGGGACTTTCACCTTTTATCATCATTGTTTCCCTGTCTATTTGGGGCTGGTTGTGGGGCTTTTTGGGCATGATTCTTGCTGTTCCCATGATGGTAATTCTAAAAATTGTCTGCGAAAACATTAGTTTCTTGCAGCCCCTGTCTATTTTCATGGGTTCAAAGCCACCAGCAGAACATAAGGATTAAAATCACAGGCTGTCAGAATAGCTCGGCGACTCGTTCATTCAAGCCCTGCTATCCAGACAAACGTAGCAGTTTAAAATGAAAAAACCTGAGATAACCGCTCCTTTTACGGAGGATGTCTCAGGTTTTTTACTTTTAGGTAGACTAAATCATGTTAGACTACCCTTTGAACTTAAAAACAAGGCTGATTAGAGTTCAACCTTCCACAATCCGTGGAGATTACACATCTCGTATACAGCGATAGCCTTCTCTCCATCCTGCAACAAGAATGTAGCCTCAGGCTTTCCGTTGTGAGCCAAGGTGCGGCTCTGGATTCCCATGTTGGTCTCCAACAGGATGAAGCTAATGTGGTGCTCCTCAGTCTGAGGATGCTCTACGCTACCAACTACAACAGTAACCTTGTTTCCTTCAACCTTAGCTACAGGAATGTGCTTTTCCTTTGCAGCATCAGTTACACCAGCTTCCAGAGCCTTAAGTCCCTCGGGAGCTCCAGGGAAATCTCCAGGAAGACGAATCAGAACTGCCTTGCAGTCACCACAAGAAAGAAACTTTGTATTCTCACACATAATAAAAAACCTCCATATAAAAATGTGATTAAGTAAAATCAAATCATTTTGATATACTTAATATAATAAATATACAAACAGAAATCAAGGAAAAATCCCTAAAATTCTTAGCAATTGCTAACTTTTTTTTATATTTTTAAAAATAAAATTATTACAAATAGTTTTTTATAGATAACGACTATTATTCAACGACTCAAAGAGGAAGCGCTGATCCTCTGTCTTGAGATTTTCTAGTCGGCATAGAGCACAGGTTCTTCCGTCTCCACTTTCAAAAATGGAAGCCACAGTGCAATCTACTGTAATGGCACGTCGCATAGTTTTCAGAGGAATTTGCAGCAAAAGGGAATAACGTACCTCCTGTTGCAGAGGAAAAATTCCACCCCAAGTGGCAAAAACAATTTCTCTGCTACTAAGATACAAAAGCTCCAAGGGCTGCATCCTATCCAAGAGAGCTGGAGGCGGAGCGTTTTCCTTTGACTCAGAAAGGTAGCGACATACTGGCAACAAAGGCAAAAAGGTCAGTAAATCATCTGAGGAGGTAGCTCCTTCAAGGCAAAATACCTGAATCTGCTTGTCCTGGATTTTCTCTCCTTCATTATGGCGGCCACAGGCAAAATAAAAGCCGCTTTTAAGCTGGGCAAGAGCATCCAACAGCTCCAACTCCCCTACCACATCACGGGAGGTAATACAACCGTCAAAGGGCAACACCATGCCAGGCTGAACCCAGCCTGCGGTAACAAAAAGAGCTTTGCCAGTGGCAAGCATTTTTTCTTGAATCAGGGCAGGAACTTCCACAGGAGCTGCACCACAAATTCCTCGTAAACGACCAGTAAGGAGGCTATCTGGATTTTCTGGCAACAGTCGCCACACCCAAGGCATAAACAAGGGATAGCCCTCTCGCAGGGAACAGCTGAGCCGCTGACCACTAAAAGCTTCACCTAAAAACACATTACAAGAAAAGCCTGTTCCAGCATTTTCCTCCGTGTCTGTAATGCGCAAGATTTCTCTGGGAACTACCAAGGCAATGGCTCCAGATTTTGTACAGGAAACTAGGCTCGAAAAAGAAAGTCCCAGCTTTTTAAAATAAAACCGTAGATTTACCTGCTGCCCGATTAAATCCTGGGGCAAAACTGAAGAATCAGTGAACAAGATGATGCCTTCTGGTAGAATACGCACTCCCCCCTGACCAGTGGAAAAGGAAAAGATTCTATCAGCACTGTGATTCGGTATGAGGGTAAAAGGTACGTTGCAATCGCATAAATAAGATACGACTAAATCCCGTTCAATTCCTGACAATACATCATTCATAGACAAAATCTCCATAACGAATCTGCTCTATCTTCCATGCTTCCTCCTGCAAGGTGGCATACAAGACAACAATCCAGCTTCCTTGTGATGAAACGAAAAGCACTGGCACCTCGTATTGTTCTTTGGCAACAAAGGGAGTGCCAAGATAGAATTCGCTGGCTGCAGGATAGGTTGCGGTGTCCTGCACATAGACACTGACCATGTATCCACGGCCAGAAGCCATCAGTGAAGCCAGCTTTGCATATGCTTCATCAAGATTTTCAGCCTGCACGCCATTATTTTGCTGGGATAGACTTACAAGCTGGGAGCAAAAATCAAAAATCATAGAGGTCAGGGCAGCTGGCATTCCTCGAATGTCCATGGTTCCCAAACCAACTCGGTCAGGATAGATAGCAGCTTCCTCCGGAAGTGAAATAACAGAGGCAGCTGCCACAGTGTTCAAGGATTTACTAGAAAAAAGGCTCGAATCAGAGGACTTTCTGTCTGCAAGTAAATTTGGTTCCAATTCACTTGTCCAGGCAATACTATCAAATCTTCCGTGAAATTGCCTTCTTAAGGTATTGTCATACCCTGTTCCTGCATTGGAGGAACTTTCCCCAGAATTTTGGGAATTTGAACAAGCAAAAAAGAGAAAAATCAGCAAAAATGATACAACAGTCCCTAAAATAGACTTTCTCATCATATAATTATACTTTAATTAGAGTAAAAATGCCAATAAAATAATTATCTAAGATTGCCAATAAAACAATTATTTAAAATTGCCAATAAAGCAATTATCTAAGATTGCCAATAAAGCAATTATCTAAAATTGCCAATAAAACAATTATTTAAGATTGCCAATAAAGCAGTTATCTAAAATTGCCAATAAAACAATTATCTAAGATTGCAGGAACCAAAAAGTTCTTTTATGTCACAAAAAGTGGGGATGTTTCACACCATTGTACCGTTAATCTATTGTTCTCTAGGGTAATGGGAAGAATACTGTATCCAGACATTTGCAAATTATTCGGTATCCAATGATCTAACAGCAAATAAAAATTTCCATCCACTTCAAATACGTAGGTACTTTGTCCTTTGAAGGTATCTCGGTAACCTTCTCCCTCGCAGGGGTTATCAATCAGCTTCCATTTTCCCATGAGGTGGGAGGACTCAGCATACAATGCGCTATTGTAATCCCAGCCAGTACATCCAGAAGTAATCATGTAGTATTTATCGTTTTTATAGAATACAGCTGGAGCCTCACGTTCCTGATCAACTAGTACCGACACAAAAAATCCATCGGTCTTTAAATAATCATCTGTCAATCTGGAAATATCCATAGTTTTATTCCAATTACTGCTATGAACAAGGTAGGCTGTATCATCATGATCAACAAAAATTGTCATATCCCTGCTATCCTGCTTGTTGGGCTGGGTAGAATATAAAAATTCGAAGGGGCCTGTAGGTGAATTGGATACAGCCACACCAACTCCACCATACACATAGTTTGGAGTATCCACATGCATCCACAGTACAAATTGACCTGTTTTTTTATTATATATTACCTTTGGTCGCTCAACTACATTCTTTGGATTCAGTATGTGATCACTCTCTGATTCCACCGCCTGCAGTACAAGACCTTCATAATGCCAGCTGGAGAGATTTTCAGAACTGTAGCAGGAGATTCCGATAAAATCTACCTGCTGCTTTCCTGGGCAATTTGGTGCACCTTTGTGCTCTCCATACCAGTACCATTTTTGCTTGTACCTGATAATAGATCCACCATGGGCTTGAATGGGATTACCAGCATCGTCCAGCCACATCTGTCCATTTTTTAGCATCACCAGTCTCCTTATTCACCAACAGTATACACTATCTGGAATAAAACACACAAGGAATTTTATATCAGCTGGTAAAATAGGCCATGTTTTGTACAATACCACACAAGCTTACCGTGGCAAAACTGGGGAATGCGAGCTTGGAGATTCCACTCTGGATACATTTTTTTCATCATAAGCGTGTCGCCAGTTACAAGGGCAACAAAGGAAATGTAATGATCCTTGGTCATTTCGTGGCTCGAAGAAATGAAGTAATCATTTTCAATAAGCTCCACCTGTAATTTTTCCTCAACTGGGGCTTTTACCGCTTCCATTTCCTGTAGCTTTCGTCCACAACAGGTAACGGAGGTGGCACTTAGGGCTGTAACAAGATTTCCACATTCAGGGCAAACGTAAAAAACAAGTTTTTTCATATTTCCTCCTAGCAACACGTTTTGATTTAATTCTCCTGCAAGGAGGCTTTCTGTATCCACCTGGAAGATTCCCGCCAACTTTGAAATCAAAGAAAGGTCAGGACAGCCCAGTCCCCGCTCCCATTTTGAAACGGCCTTATCACTTACCTCCAACAGTTCCCCTAATTGGAGCTGGGTCAGCTTCCCTCCAAGCCGAAGTTGCCGAATCAAGCTTCCCACCTTTTGGCAATCCATACGATACCTCCAAGAACAAGTATAGACGGACTAGCCATAGAATACAATCAACGATCCGTAGAGTGAACCTGTAGAATAAAGCTATAATCAAAAAAGCCGAAAACCATAAGGCTTTCGGCTTTTATATACGGCCCATAGACGAATCGAACGTCCGACCTGCTGCTTAGGAGGCAGCCGCTCTATCCTACTGAGCTAATGGACCTGACGCTGGCTTTCAGCCAGCTTAAGCAGTTTTGCAAGGCAAAACTGCGAATTTAATTTTTTAGTGACGCTGGCTTTCAGCCAGCTTAAGCAGTTTTGTAAAGCAAAACTGCGGGTTTAATTTTTTAGTGACGCTGGCTTTCAGCCAGCTTAAGCAGTTTTGCAAGGCAAAACTGCGGGTTTAATTTTTTATTGGTGAGGGAATTAGCCTCGTTTTACAATCAAGATGCCACCAAGCACTAACAGGTGGGCGGAGAAAACCTTTAGGAAGGAAAGAATGGAAGCAAAGCTATCCAAGGCTCCCTTCAGCAGGCCACCATTTCCCAGAATGTCAATCAAGATAATGACTGCAATCCAGACAATCATGATAACAATCAGCACAATGTCTGCCAAAACTCCCACTCCAATAAAGAAGCGAAGAATCAAGAAAACACCTGCCAAAATCTCACAAACACCTACAGCAATAATAACAATATTAGCTACATCGCCTTTCAAAATGCTATATACTGCGTTGGCTACCTCGTTTCCACCAAAGCCAGCCTGAATCCGTCCTAAAAATCCAGAATCAAGCTGCAGGGTCAGAATACCACTAGCAATGAAAAAAAGACCGAGAGCAATCTGAATCAGGACCACTCCAAATCCAGTAGAGCTTTTTGTTGCCATAAACACTCCTTATTATCAGCTCCAGCATTCGCAGAAACTGATTTTAATGATATTCTATTATCGGTTCTTTTTCAACAAACTTAAAACTCAAAAGAAAAGGGATTTTTTTTCAGTTGAGAAAAATCACCTTCGTTGGCTCCCCAAGGAATTATAGAAGGAACCCTATAATTGGGAGAAATCACAATGCCACAATCCAAGCAATGATCAAAAAACTCACGATACCGAGACTGGGGCACCTTGGGTAAAAGATAGGGACCACGACGATCCCAATACTTCTTTACGACAAAGTCAAACCTGCACCAATCCTTTTCACTTCGATTGGGCATTTCTGCAATCAAATCGTAGATGGCTCTGGCAGTGGAAGCCATTACTGGAGGCAAAAGTACATCAGAAGGAGGAATAAATCGACCTTCCATCTCGGTAAATGCCACCAAATAATAGCTTTTTACCCATGGTAGGGGCGGCACCACCACAATGGCAGTTTGAGCCTTCTCATTGATTTCCATTACCTGCTGGGGGATTTCCTGCCAAGAGGTAAACCAAGCTTCATCCAGCCAGGGCCGCCACCGAGGAACACCCTTTTTAGCAAGCCAGTTGTCCAGAGTCAAGTCATAGTCTTCTGTAAAGGGAGACTCACTTGTATCCAATAGAGGATGCTCCCCCAGAGGAATCTCTGTCCAAAAGTTAAAGTACTGGGCCAAAGCTGTTTGGGCAGATACCAAGCTATTGTACCAGCGGATATGGTCATATTCTGGGAGCAAAGCCTTGACGGAACGCTCCAGTTGAGGCCCATAATCAGTGGGAAAAGTACCTGTAAGGCCCCGATTCATGATATTCTTAAAGACGGTACTGGCCTTTGAATTGCCCCATCCAAGAATCGCACGACCAGCCTCCTGATACATGTCCACTACACGGCGACCACTGCGGGTGTAGAGATAACAGCCTCGTGCCCGCTGGATGGTGCCATGCTTGTCTTCAAAATCAGCGCAATACCAGTACTGAGTGGTTTTCATGGAATTACAGGGCCGAAAGCTTTTCTTTTACCAAAGCTGTGGCAGAAGCAGGATTTGCCTTGCCAGCAGACTTCTTCATAACCTGACCAGTGAGCCAGCCCAATACGTTTGTCTTTCCGTTCTTGAAGTCTTCCACAGCCTTGGGATTTTCTGCAATCACCTGATCCACCAAGGACTCAATGAAACCAGAATCGGAAACCTGCTCCATTCCCTTTGCCTTGATAATATCTACTGGCATAGCTGCTGTCTCCAGCATTTCAGCAAACACTTCTTTAGCCTGCTTTCCAGAAATCTTTCCCTCAAGAACTGCATCCACCAAGGAAGCAATGTGCTTGGGAGTGATTTTCAGCTGGGAAATAGTAAGCTCTTGCTCGTTCAGAACTGCAAGCACCTCGGCCAAAATCCAGTTGGCCACCTTCTTTGGGTCCTTAGACAGGGCTGCAGCTTCCTCGTACCACAGAGCAAGCTCACGGCTGGCAGTAAGAGTTTCTACGTCAAAATCGCTGAGACCGAACTGAGCCTTGAATCGCTGGCGCTTTTGCTCAGGCAGCTCTCCTACCTTGTTTTGTGCAGACTGAATACACTCCTCGGACACACTGAAGGGCTTGATATCAGGCTCCACCACAAAGCGGTAGTCCACAAAGGAGTTCTTTGTTCGCTGAATGACAGTCTCTCCCTTTGCCTCGTCCCAGCCCATGGTATTCTTGAAGCCAGGATTGAATTCCTGTCGGTTTGTCTCAAATTCGTGGAGCTGTCGCTTGATTTCGTAATTACAAGCCTCACGAATGGCTCGGAAGGAGTTCAGGTTCTTGATTTCAGAAATAGGAGTCTGGTACTTTTTGCCATCCTCCCACACGGTCAAGTTGATGTTGGCGTCGCAACGCATATTTCCTTCTTCCAGATTTCCCTTGGTAACGCCTACGTACCGAAGGATTTCCTGTACAGTCTGCATAAAAAGGGCTGCTTCTTCTGGGGAGGAAATGTCTGGCTTGGTAACAATCTCGATAAGCGGTGTTCCACAGCGGTTGTAGTCGATGTAGCTATGGCTTCCCTCCAGGTGAAGACTCTTTCCTACGTCCTCCTCCAGGTGGATACGCTCTACCCGCACTCGTCGATACTGGCCGTCAATGTCGCAGTTTTCTCCAATAAAGTTCAGGGGGCGGTATTTTTCTCCACCGGGCTGCTGGTCCTTGGGCAGGTGCTTAAAGGGCAGGTCCACGTGGCCGTCGGCACAGAGGGGCACGTCGTACTGAGTAATCTGATAGCCCTTTGCCAAGTCGGGATAAAAATAATGCTTGCGGTCAAACTTGGTAAAGCGAGCAATGTTGCAGTTCAGGGCAAGACCAGCCACTGCTCCCAGCTCCACGTAGCCCTTGCTGACTCGAGGCATAGCACCAGGCAAGCCAAGACACACGGGGCAGACACGAGTATCGGGCATACCACCGTAGCGATTTTCACAGGCACAGAAGGCCTTTGTCTTTGTTAAAAGCTGGCAGTGAATCTCACAACCGATTACTACCTCATATTTTTCAACGCTCATTTTCCACCTCCACAATCAGCCTTCACAGGAATACCACAGCCAGGATGATCATTTTCCCATGCCTGAGCGATTTGTAGAATCCGTGCCTCGCTGAACATGGCTCCTGCAAACTGGATTCCAATGGGCATTCCATCTTTTGTAGCTCCTGCAGGAACGGAAAGTGAAGGAATGCGGGCCAGGTTCACGAAGGTGGTGAACAGGTCGCTGAGATACATTTCCAAAGGATCGTCCACCTTTTGTCCCAGCTTGAAGGCTGCAGTGGGACAGGTAGGACAGAGAATCAAGTCATACTCTTTAAAAAGCTCCGCCATTTCACGTTGAATGCGAGCTCGAACGGTCATGCCCTTCTTGTAACAGTCCCCGGAGAACTGCTCGGAAAGCACGTAGTTTCCGATAACGATACGGCGGCGAACCTCAGGACCAAAGCCCTCACTACGGGTCTGCACGTACAGCTCATCGAATCCCTGGCCAGGATCTCGACGGCGACCATAGCGGATACCGTCAAAGCGGCTCAGATTACTGGCGGCCTCGCTCAAGGCAATGACGTAGTAGCTGGCAATGGCTGCATCAAGGACGGGAAGGTCCACTACGGTAATGGAGGCACCCTTTTCCTGGAACCAGTTGCGGGTAGCTTCAAAGACAGCGGCCACATCGGCATCCATTCCCTTTGCCTCCAAAAACTGGCGGGGAACGGCAATCTTAAGGGCAGCCAGCTGACTTGCATCCATGGCACAAAGATTCTTCAAGGAATCAGCTTCTGGCAAGTCGGCACTGGTGTCGTCATACATATCCTGGCCGCTCATCACAGACAGAGGCAGGGCAATATCTGCAGGAGTGTGTCCCAGTAAGCCCACCTGATCCAAGGAGGAACCATAAGCCACAACGCCCCAACGACTTAAAACACCGTAGGTGGTTTTCAGACCATAAATACCACAATAGCTTGCAGGAAGGCGAACTGAACCACCTGTTTCTGTTCCAAGACCAAAGAGGGCCTGGTTGGCGGCTACTGCTGCAGTGGAACCACCAGAGGATCCACCAGAAACATACTGGCGGTTAATGGGATTGCGGGTGGCTCCGTAGGCTGAATACTCGGTGGAAGAACCCATAGCGAATTCGTCCATGTTACAGCGACCCACAGGAATAGCACCTGCATCAAGGAGACGCTGAATAACAGTGGCATTGTAGGGAGCCACGTAGCCTTCCAGAATCTTACTAGCACAGGTAAGCTTGTGTCCCTTAACGGAAATATTGTCCTTTACAGCGAAGGGAACTCCCAAAAGGGGCTTTTCTTCTAGCAGCTTTTTCAGGGCAGCCTCACCTTGGGCAGAAGCTTCGGCACGAAGGGCATCTGCTTCTTTAGCACGAACAATGGCATCATCGTAAATCTCGAGGAAGGCATTGAGGGGCAGCTCAGATTGTGAATCAGCATGAAAAATAGCGGCAGTTTCTTCCACCAATTTTTCGCTGGTGGTGACTCCTGCTGCCAAGGCTGAGCGCACTCCTTCTATAGTCTGCATATTAAACTGTGACATGATTATGCTCCCTCCCCAAGAACCTTGGGTACCCGGAAGTAGCCGTCAAGGAATTCCTCAGAAATCTTTTTAACATCAGGAATATCCAAGCCCTTTACCACATCATCCTCTCGCAATTTATCTGATTCGGTGGCTGGGTAGGCATCGTAGGGATTTTCGTTGTGGGTAAACTCAGACAAAATATCAAAATATCCAACGATTTGGTCAACCTGCTCCCGCAAGGTGGTCAGGTTCGTACTCTCCGGTGACAACCGGGACAGGTACAGGAGGGCATCAAGGGTTCCCTCATCAATCTTTCGACTCTCACTGCTCATATTAAATCCTTATTCTATGAATATTACTGTATTTTGGTGATTTGTTCAATAAACTTTTCTTTAGGAGGGGACACCCCTCTACTTGTCAGCGGGGCAAGGGGCTACGATGTCTTGCCCCTTGTCATCCTTCTGGTGGGTATAATTACGGTTGTTCTGAATCTACGAGCAGTGATTGTACTTGATAAATAGTAAGACCTGATACATCGGCAATTTCTTCAAGAGAATAACCACGGGCAATGAGCTTTTGTGCTATCTCCAGCTTGTTTTGATAGGCTCCTTGCTCAATGCCTCGTTCAATGCCTCGTTCAATACCTTGCTCAATGCCTCGTTCAATACCTTGCTCAATACCTTGCTCAATACCTTGCTCAATACCTTGCTGGAGGCCCGCAAGGAGACCTGCTTGAAGACCATCTTCACGGCCTTTATCAAAACCTTCTTCGTAAGCGTCGTATTCTATATCAGCCATTTTTAGTGCAAGTGTCATGTAATGCCTCCTTTAGTTAGGAGGGAACACCCCCTCTACTCAGAAGCGGTGGGTTTTCCCTCCTAAAACCTCCCATTCCCCCAGCACTGCTTAGGGGCTTCCT
>JAFYWB010000001.1 GCA_017549025.1 Treponema sp. | reverse complement strand
CAGGGGAGAAAGCTTTTCCTGCAGCACCTCATCACTGGGACGGGAATATCGGCCCTGCTCCAAGGAGGGCAACGAAGAAGTTTTGTCCGCAGATTCGGCAGAATCAAAAGATTCTATAGAATCGATAGATTCTGCTGGTTCTCCAAGCTGGGGAAGCAAGCTGGTATCCACCGAGGTTGCAGCCTTTCGGAATTTATCACGACTGATGTGGCAGTATCCAAAGGGATTTTTCTCTAGATAATCCTGATGATAGTCTTCTGCAGGAAAGAAATTCTGAACTGGCTCCACCTCCACCACAATCTTTCGTTGGGTGGCAGCTTGTTTTTCTGCAATAAAATCCCGTGCAACCTGTCCGTCAGCTTCATTTGTATAATAAATTCCAGTGCGATACTGGGTGCCTCGGTCGTTTCCCTGCTTATTGAGGCTATAAGGATCGATGATGTCAAAATACAGATTCAGCAAGTGCTTCAAGCTCACCACAGAGGAATCATACCGCACCTGCACCGTTTCCGTGTGGCCAGTAGAGCCAGTACAAACCTCCTGATAGCTAGGCTCCATCACCGTACCCTGGCTATAACCCGACAGTGCATCCTGAACTCCAGGCACCAATGCAAAATACTGTTCCACACCCCAAAAGCAGCCTCCTGCAAGATACACCACAGCATCTGCAGCCAAAGGCTTTTCTACCACATTATTTGAACTCATTGTCTTTTCCTCCATACAATTCACCAATCCCAACACAGCCGTCAGAATACAAAAATACCACCACAGGATTTTACGTGAGGCCTTCATACAAACTCCTTGGAATTGATTCATACTATTAAAAAAGCTCCTTCCCCGCACCTGTAGTCAAGCCAAGGAAGGAGCCTTCATCTATAAAGATACTACTTTTTCACTGCAGAATCATCAGTCTTTTTTTTCAGCCTTTGAATCAGCTTTTTTTTCTGCAGTCGTTTTTTTTGTTTTTGTGGCCTTTG
The DNA here is from genome assembly GCA_017549025.1 of Treponema sp. GTDB lineage: Bacteria > Spirochaetota > Spirochaetia > Treponematales > Treponemataceae > Treponema_F. Next base: position 27,675 of record JAFYWB010000001.1, on the reverse strand, counting down.
CACCAGCTTTCGCAGCGGACTTTGAAGCTTTTGCAGACTTTGCACCAGCTTTTGTAGCAGGCTTTTTCACCTCAGGAGGGGGAAGCAGCACACACAGCTGGTCTGCACGGTACTCAGCCTTTTTCTGGGCAGTAGCCAGCATTTTTTCTACAGCCTCAAGTCCTTCCTTGGTGGACTCAGCCAAACCATCCCCAAGGTAGGCAGGCACCGCAACGGCATACCACAGAGCCTCAGTCATCAGCTCCTGATTGAACCACAGCACATTATCAAAGAGATTGATTCCCGCCACTGCACCAGCAGCCTTGCTGTGGACAATGGTATCTACCATAATTCCAGCAACCTTCTTCACCGCCTTGTCATCAACCTTGGCAGTGGCGTCGGCTTTTTTCAGCTGGGCTACCAAATCCACCAAGGGCAAGGTTACTACCATGGTTTTCAGTGGCAAACTGGTGGCAGCCACAGGAACGCCACGGTTCAGCAGCAAGTCTTGCAGCTTCCGCTCCAAGCCCCACAGTGAAATAAGGGCAGCAGCATCTTTAGCTGTAGCCTTTTTGCCCAGCACAGACTTGAGACTTGCAGCAACAGCCATTCCTGCAAGCATTTGAGTAACAGCAGGTCGAGACAAAACACCTTCAGCAAGGCGTGCCTCAAATGAAGTAGCTTCAGCAGCAGCCTTTACGGAATCAACAGTTTCCTTTGCACTCTTTTTGCAGCCCTTAGACTTGGAGCTAGTAGCCACTAGCTTTTGAATTGCAGCAAAATTCTTCAACAACCGAGTAAAGTCCTTCTTAAAGCCCGTCCAAAGCTTTTCAACAGAATCCATCTTGCCGCACGTACTTCTGTCCACAACCTGAGCGGCACCGTAATTTCCTTCAATGAACGCATCTGCCACAGTGAACCAGTTTTTCATGGGCTCTTCCATGGCTTCAATAATGGCCGCTACGGTGGGAACCTTTACCTTTTCCTTTGACAGCGTTTGTGCCTGGGCCTGTTCCTCGGCCTGAGCTTGAGCCTGTCCTTTGGTCAAGGCTTGAGCAGTGGCATTTTTCAGCTGAACAGGAGTCATGCCAAAAATTCCCAGCTGATTCAAGAAATCGGGAGAAACAACGGCAGTAAAGGCCTTGTACAAGTCCTTCAAGAAGATTTCTCGCAGGGCAATTTCAATGTCGGAAACACCGCTTCCAGCCAAGGTTTCGCACAGAATACGATACTTACCAGTCTCATCGTCTGTGACCTGAGAAATGTCCATCATTACCTGAGTTTCAAAACCGTTCAGCTGCAGGAACAAGCCGTTGTTGCAGATGTCGGCAGCAGAACGAATGAACCACAGGCCACTTCGCTGTTCCCGGAAAATACAGTAGTTCTTGGGGTCGGGATTCAGTCCCAAGGCATGACCGATGGAGCGGGTTTCCATGCGGATTTCATCTCCATTGCCAGTCTTTACTGCATACTGGCAGGATTCTTTAATCCAGCCAGAAGCCTGCTGGTACACGTTATTGTAGAATACCACTGCCCGCTCTGTGCCACAGCGATTGGAATAAGCAAAGACGTTTTCGTTTACCTGACCTTCGTTCCAGACATCGTAGAACAGGAAGTTTTCAATCTCGGCAAAGAGATAGCGCTTTTTCATCAAGGGGAAGATTTCCCGCTGGTGACGCTGAATCAGGTTTTCGTCGGGAGTTTCATCCCAGTAGGCCTTGGTGAATTCCATACCGTACTTTTCAGTAAAGCCTTCAATCTGACCGTGGCCAAACATGGGCAACCCAGGCATGGTGACCATCAAGGTACAAACACCAAAGTACTTGTCGTCCTTGCCGAACTGGGCCACCGCAGTTTCCTCGTCGGGGTTGTTCATAAAGTTTACGTATCGCTTCAGAATCTGTGGGTCAAATTCGATGGTGTTTTTGATGGTGGAGCGGTACTTGAAGTTTTCCTCTCGCTTCAGCATGTTCATAAAGGCACTGTTGTAGACACGGTGCATTCCCAGGGTTCGCACAAAGTAGCCCTCCATCATCCAGAAGGCCTCTGCCAAAAGCAGGGTATCGGGAACCTCCTGAGCCACTCGGTCTACCACCTCACGCCAGAATTCGTTGGGAATCCGTCGCTCAAATTCCTCTGGACTCAAGGCATAATCGGAACGGCTAGCAATGTCACCACCGCAGCCTAGCTGAGGATACCACAGACGACGGATATGCTTCTTGGCCAAAACCATGGCAGCGTCAAAGCGGATAATGGGGAAGTTTCTTGCTACGTGGAGAATTTCCTGCATAACCGCCTCACGAGCCTCTGGATTCAAGAAGTCGATTTGGGCAGTGTCGTTCCAGGGCATTCCCGTACCATCGTTTCCGTGGTAGATGTAGCGTACATCCCCAGTGTGATGGTCAACCCGCTTAAACACAACGGCACAGTCGGTTTTATTAAAATAATTGTCCTCAAGATACACCCCAACTCTGTCGTTCAGGGAAAGATTTTCCCCGTTGAAGGTGTAGCCTGGGAAGGGGCAATCCCGAGTCTGAACAAAAAGGTCGGGACGGTCGTTAATCCAGTGAGAATCCATACCCGTGTGATTGGGAACCATGTCGGAAGCAAGGCGAATGCCCCGCACCCACAAACGGCGACGCAGATTGTCTACTGCATCCCAGCCACCCAAGCCCTGGGCAATGTCGTAGTCGTAGAGACTGTAGGCAGAAGCTGCAGCCTCAGGATTACCACAAATCTGCTTGATTCGCTTACTGGCATGGGAACGCTCCCACAAGCCGATAAGCCACAAGCCAGTAAAACCACGTTGAGCCAGCAAATCCAGCTCCTCGTCGGGAATCTGATCAAGGCGGGTGATGTCCTGCTTGTACTTGCGAGAAAGCTGGTCAAGCCACACCAGCACCGTCTTTGCCATCAGCACCACCTTGGGCATCCAGTCACGGTCGGGGCTAAAGCGCTCGTACTCATTCATCAAAGAATCGTAGCTATAAGGCTCCATGTCGATTCCAGCGGCGGGATCAACATTTAAAGGAGCCCAAGAAGCTTTTTCTTCCTCGCTAATCATATCCATACCGGTCAACAGCCGAGTAAGCCACTCACCCAAGATGGGCTGCCAGTGGGTACGGATGTAATCTAGCTGGCCCTTCAAGCTGTGGGGACTAAAGACTACTGGCTCCTTCAGCATGGAAATCAAGTCCACACCATTGGGCCCAAATCCGGGCTGAGCTTCAAAGTACTCCCGAATCCGAGTCCACACAATGTCGTATAGGAAGCTGGCCTTCAGTTTGTCGTCTCCAAACATCAGGTAGAAGGGCTCAAAGGCTGGGTTTTCGTTGGCCAGCCGCAAAAGCACCAATTCTTCCAGAGTACTCGCCCGATTGGAGCGTGTTGCACCAGTTACAGGATCAAGGCCACTATCTGCAAGATAGGCAGCTTCATCCACCTTATGACGATAGATGGCAGTGGGAGGGAATTCCTTGTTAAAGGCGGACAAAAGGCCGTTAATTGCTTCCTGTCCAAACTCCTCATCCAGCTGGGTCAAAATCTCATCAAAGGCAGTAACCTTAATATCACGACGGAACATGGCACAAACATAATGGAAAATCTCATCGATAAGTCCCATGGCATTCAGCTGTCCAGCCTTTACCATGAGCTTGCCCGCTTCCACAGGGTCGGGAATCTGTTGGGCAATCATGTCGTTAAGCTTTTTTGCAAAGAGCCGCACTGCCTTGGTATTGGAAAGAATTACGTTACCTGTGGAGGCAAAAAGACTTTCATCAAAATTACATTTATCTCGAACTTCCCGTGAAATATGAAATTCATTTATGGAAAATCCTTCTCCAAACTGGGAATATTCACCATCAAATACAGAAAGACCACCATCCTTTTTTCCAAACTGCATCATTTGCATACTCCTTGCTTCAAAGCGCTTCAAAAAACAATTCTATTATGACTTTTTTTTGGCACAAGCTTTTTTGGAAGCCTTTGCCTTTTTGTGAATGGTCACCACTTCCTTAATGGCAGAGTGCAGCTCCTTGTCTTGAGCCAGCTCCTCCACCAACACAGGCAAGCGATAGGTCCAGTTGAATTCGTTTACACTGCCAGGTACATTTACCCGCTCCTGCTGGGGGTCGCTGTTGTAATAGACCGCCTGCAATGCCAAGAAATCCTGAATGGGATGAATGCAGAAATTGCTGGCACTGGTGGCAATGCGGGACAAAAGGTAGCGAGCAGTTTCTGGTGTGTAGATGCCCACCTCAATGTCACCTTCGCCCTCCTCTGGAGGAAAGTCACGATAAAAATCGGCAGCATCCTGCTCGGTAAGCCACCACAACCGCAGGGTAGATGAATCGTGAACAGAAGCTGTCACTACGCTTGTGGCAGGATAATCGGCAAAGTCCACAAAGGGCTGTCCTTCATCCTGCCACTGGCGATACCAGCGGACAACACAGAGCCGCAGGATAGAAAGGTCGTCCAAAACCCGTGGTACCGATTCGGGATTGGCTCCCAAATCCTCGGCACAGGCAATCATACTGGTAGCAGCTGTCAATTCACCTAGCAAGGTGCGAGCCTGCTTTTCCCACAAGCTCTCCTGTTTTTTCTGCTTGGCGGCAATCAGCTTGTCCAAGGCTTCCTGCTCCTGGCCAGAAAGGCTTTTCCAAGCGGTAGTTTCCTTGTAGGTCCACAAAGGCAAGAACTTGTCCTTGCCAAGGGGAAGCAATGTTCTGTTCCGCCAGAATTCAGCCAGACGGTGGCGCACTGGCTCAGGAATATCCTCTCGCTCCAGAATGTCACGGTCTCCCGTTATTTCATCCTTGAAAAGCCACAGTTCTTCGTCACCAATTCTGTCCATCAGCAAATGGAGATAGCCGTGGGTTCCCAGATAATCGTTGTTGTTCACATCCTCAATAGCACGAGTAGGCACGTGGGGCTGAGAAAGCCAGCGGATTCTGTCCTTGTCAAAGCCAGCTTTTTCTAGCTCTGCAAAGGTGATGGGGGCAGAAGGCTCCGTACGCCCCATCATGGCGGTGGTTTCCCGACTAGAGGTTTCCCAAATGCGGAAAAAGCCCAGCACGTGGTCTATGCGGTAAGCTTGATAAAAATTGCTGGCACACTCCAAGCGAGATTTCCACCAAGAATAATCTGTTTTAGCAAGATTTTTCCAGCGATACACGGGAAAGCCCCAATTTTGCCCCGTGGGATTAAAGCCGTCAGGGGGAGAGCCTGCCCGCATGGTTTCGTCAAAGAACTCTGGATGAGCCCAGGCATCGGCGGAATCTTCGTTCATCATAATGGGAATGTCGCCCTTCAGCATAATTCCCTTTTCCTGCACCGCCTGAGCTGCCTGTTGGAATTGTTCAAAAGCACGCCACTGCACCCACACGTGGAACAAGTGAGCTTCCTTTAGCTCTGGGTCCTCCCAGCGAGCGAGAATCTTATCCTGCTTCATGGAGCTATATTTTTTGGGCCACTGTCTCCAGGATGCCTCCATAAAGTGCCACTTTAATTCCAAGAATACTGCATATTCCACCACCCAAGGGTTCTTGGCAAACCAACTGCGCAGGGCAGAGTCAGCATCATTCCACAGCACCTCAATGGCAGCTTTATTTTCCTCGTAAAGTAACTTCAGCACAGTGCGTTTAGCGTACCGAAGCTTGCTATAGTCAAAGCGAGGAGCAGCATCGTAGGCTTCATGCAAGGCCTTTACCATCTTTTTTACCTGAGAAGAAGCAGCCTTGTACTCAGGAAGGGATTCAATACTCAGGTAAATGGGATGAAGGGCAAAGGCCGAAAGGGCACTGTAGGGAGAACTTTCTGTTCCAGTATCATTTACCGGCAAAAGCTGGATGAGGGAAAGGCCTGCCTTTTTGCAAAATGAGGCGAAGGCCACCAAATCGGGATATTCACCGATACCACAGCTATGCTTTGTCTTGAGGGCGCCTAATGGAATGGCGGTACCTGTGAGACGGGGAATTTCAATAGGAGTACTCATACAGAAAATTATACCACAGGTAGGGTAAAAGTGAAAGGCAAAAAATGAGAGGTTTTATCCCCTCTTGAGAACCTACAGTAAATACAGTCGGTCAAGGGACACTTCGCTTAAACCCTTGACTCGCCTTTATTATGGTTCTCCAAAAATTGTAGAACCATAATAAAAACTGGCCAAGGAGCAAACCCCCTGGCCAGAAATCTAGGAAATAATTGTAAAAGCTACGGTTACTTTAAGGTAGGATAATTACCTCCAGACTTAAGTTCCCAAGCACTTCCCAATATGGTAGCACCATCATTTTTTATTTCATCTTCTGTCTTTTTCACTCCCCGAGCTCCAGAAATCGAAACAGCACCAGTCATTTTACCGATATCACTAGATAATCCACCTTTTTCATAATACCAAATGTCTGACATATAAGCAGTATTCCCACCTACAGTACCTTGATGACCTATGATTGCACCTTTAATACTACCTGTTATAGTTCCCATATATATGCTACTTCGTATACTCCACCACTGGTTACCTCCCCAGGTAGCTCCCACAAGACCACCTGCATTTCCATTTGGATTAGTTATATCTGCATATACTGCACAATTCTCAATTAATGCAGTAGCATCTCCACCACCAAAATAACCTACCAGTCCACCAGCACTTCCAGTTCCATTATTAATGATAGTCATCTCTGACATAACATTACGTAAGGTAGTTCTATATGCAGTACCAGAGACAGCTCCAACACCAGCTTCACCAGGCTCAACCTGAGCAGTAATACTTCCCTTCAGCACAAGATTTTCTACTGTTCCATAATTAAAATGACCAAAAAGACCAAATCTCTCGCCTTCTGAATCGGTAAAATCCTCTGTAAGAGTAATTGAATGACCTTGTCCATCTACCGAAGACTCTATCACACTAATGGGTTTCCATGTATCAGGAGGAATTACAATATCGTCTGTAAGTTTTATATCGAATTTGCTAATAGTACCCTCTTCCAGTTGTTCAGCAATCCAAAAAAGTGCTGTCTCGTCGTTTACTATGTATTTTCCATCAACGTCTGTATCCAGTAACCACTGGGCAGTAAGAGTCATTGGCTGGTCAACGCTGAAGGGGAATGAAACTAAACTTCCATCTATAGCATTCCACCCAGAAAAAGAATATCCAGCTCGAGATGGCACATCAAGATCAGTTTCATACATTAGTCTTCCTTCAGCCTTGTATACCTCTGCTGAAGAGTTTCCAGAAGTAGAGAAAAGCCCCCCATTTGCATCCAAAATTACCTTGTGGGGTGCAATACCAGAGGTTGCCATTTGACTACGGACACCTTCACTATCCACGGCACAAACTGTAATTGTTTTACCACTTGTACCAAGGGAACAATAAATATCATACCCCGCAGCTTTTATTTCTTGAGGAATATACGATTGTAAGGCAGACTCCTTGGACATTAAAAAATCTGATGCAACAGCTGAAGCAAAAGGCTCCCCATCCTCATATACTTCAAAACGTTCCACATAATCTGGATGAGTAGGCTCTGTAATGCCAGAAGGCCATGCCCAAAAAATCAAATCATCCAAGCTCGTACTACTTCCTTGCACTACGTCCCAAGAAGTACTATCCAACCAAGCTAGTTTTTGTTGACTACTGTCATAAACCACTTCCAAGGGAGCTCGTGGAGGAGTATTGTACCGAAGGGTTATGGTGTGCGACTCTTCTGCATCTATAGCGTTTTCAACACGAGTGGGAACAAAGGTTACCGTAAAATTTGTATGTTCCACAGCAAGACTTTCTGTGTTGTTTATCTGGGCAAGAGGAGCAATCTGTACCTCCATGGAGGACGAAGATAGAGACGTGATAGTTGTCAACGGAAAAACTGCAGTACCAGCGGTACCTGCAATGCGAACAGAACAATGGCTTTCAGCTCCCAAGCCTACACGGCCATCTAAACTATAATTTTCTGGATTGATGATATTTACTGAGGCCTCAACAGTCGCATAGGTAGCAATAGTATCGACTCCACTGGAATTCTTCTGTATTTCAGGACTGACTTGCACAGATACGTCGCTCACCTGCACACTTCCTGACCAGTGCTCCATATATCCTTTCCAATCCTGATACCATAAATCACAACTAAATAAACATATCAAAATGCTAACAAGAAATATCACGGGAACACATTTTTTCATCAATCTAAAACACTCCAGTAATTTTCCACATTTCATAATATATCCTATCCAATATTTTTTTAGAAAAGAAGAGCTAATTCACTCAATTTTCATCTGAATACAGTATAGTATCAGAATATCTAGGCATTAACAAGATTTCAAAGATGAGATAACACAAATTTTATCCCATCCTTGAAAAATCTCACACAAAGCCTTCACGCCAATGCCACACTGGTTTTGCCAGCTCGTAGGAAAAGGGCTGCACTCGATTAAAGTCAGGAAGCCATTCTGTATCCTCAACTAATTCTTGATAGAACAAGTACTTAAAGTCAAAGGCAGCCAAAATATCCTGCAAGTCCTGAAATTCCTCCTGAGATACCAGCCGGTTTTCCAAGGCCGACAGTCGCTGGTTCCTGCGAGCAAGCTTTTCCTCCTCCTCCACAAAGGGAACGGGAGTGTACTGGGACATGAGAGAAAGATAGGCTTTTTCGTCCACATGCTTTTTAAGCCATTCCAAGGTCAGCAGGGTGTCTTCAAAATGACCAGGCAAAAAAAGGTGGCGAACAATCACCCCACGAAGCATTTTATCACGGCCCTTCACCGGCTGAAGCTTTAGAGGACTGTTTTCCACCATGAACAGAATGCTTTCCTGAGCCCGCTGAGGATAATCCTTTGCCTGAAACAGGGCGGCACTTGTTTCTGGATTGATGGTTTTAAAGTCGGGAAGCCAAATGTCCACCAAGCCTTTAAGCTGCTGCAACACTTCAACCTTTTCGTAGGCAGAAGAATTCCAGCAAATGGGCAAGCTCATTCCCTGAAGCCGAGCCTCCGTTAATCCTGCCACAATAGCGGGAACCGTGTGACTTCCTGTTACAATGTTGATGTTTTCCGCACCAGCAGCCTCCAAAGCCAGACACACCTTGGCAAAATCCTTGGGGCTTAAGTCGGCACCCATGCCCTGCTGGGAAATCTGATAATTCTGACAAAAGGCACATCCCAGGTTACAGCCAGAAATAAAAATGGTTCCAGAGCCACCGTGCACTGTAATGGGTGGCTCCTCTCCAAAGTGAAGACAAGCCACACCAGCTCGCACCCTAGCCGGCTCTTGGCAAAATCCAGCAGGGCCAGCTGTTCTAGGAGCTCCACAGTTTCGGGGACACAGGTGACATGACTCATAGAAGGAGTCAACATTTTCTGGGGAACAAAAATTTTTCGCCACACCTGCCACTTACAGGACTCCCCTTTCCAGCAGCACACCCATGAGAGAAGAAAGCACCTCCATGGGTAATTCCTCCGCTTCAAAGCCCACAAAGTCCCGTAGCGCAACCCAATCCTTAGGCATTATGGATTTGAACTCACCTTCCTCTCCAGCCAGCAGCTCCAGCACATCTGCAAGCCACTCCTGATGCTGAACAGTGGGCTCTTCCTCCAGCTGGGTGCTGGGCATGATATATTCCTTGAGCCAGTAGTCGCCTATGGAATTGGGTAAATCACCTAAACCCTTATTGTATGAGGAAAAAAGCTGTGTCACTTGACGACAGCAGGCCAAGGGGTCATACTGTGCACCATCAGCACGATTGCGTTTAATGATACGCTTTATATCTGCAAAAAATTTATCTGTATTTGTCATATTCTCAGTATACCAGAAACCAGCGGAAATTTTAACGAAAATCTAGTTTTTTTCTTGACTTTTCGTTCAAGTCGGCATAAACTGACCTTATGAACTTAAGAACTGTATTAACACCCGAGACTGTTAATTTGCATCTCAAAGGCACAACTAAAGAAGAAATTATCGATGAGATGCTGGACATCCTGATTTCTGCCGGAAAGGTTACAGATAAGGATGCCGCCAGAGAATGTGTGCTTGATCGTGAACGAAAGATGTCTACTGGTATGAAGCATGGAATCGCCATTCCTCATGGAAAGACAGACACCGTTTCTGATCTCGTTGCCTGTATTGGTGTTTCCGATAATCCTGTTGACTTTGATTCACTGGATCAGGAACCCTGTCGGATTTTCATCATGACACTCTCTCCTGTAAACAAGACAGGACCTCACCTGCAGTTCCTTGCAGAAGTAAGCCTCCTGTTCAAGAGTGCTGAAAAGAGACAGGAAATCCTGAATACCACCGACAAGGCTCAGGTTATCAAGATTTTGACAGAATAAGTATTTTGTGCTTTACAACGATAGAATCGCAAGATAGGCCACTATCCAAGGAATTCTTGGGGTGGTCTATTTTTGTATCCACATAAAATTACACAGGAGTACGCCATGAAGCATGAATCCCTCATTGCAATTCAGGATGGAAATATTGTTGACTGCCAGGGAAAAAAGCGAGTTTTTAAGGGAATAACAATCTCCCCGTTTTCCAAAGACTTTCCCATTCCCAGCATTTCCCAAGCAGAGAGCTTTTTTGCCGCCTTGGTAAAATCCAACACCACCATGCTTCGTTGGCAGATTCTCTGGGAAGATGTGGAGGGAGAAGCTCCAGACCAGTACAACGAAGCCTATCTTGCAGATTTACGTACGCTGTTGAAAAAGGCTGAAGAGGCTGGAATCCTGGTGTTTTTGGAGCCAGTGATGAAGGATTGGGGAGCCAGTTTTGGTGGATATGGTGCTCCTGCATGGACCGTAAAGCTGGCAGATTTAGCAGAAACCCTAGATAAGGAGCAAAAGCTCAAGGCCATGTTCAGTCTCTTTTGGGCGGGCAAAAAGCTGGCTCCAGAGCTCTTGGTAGAAGGAGATAATATTCAGGACTACCTTCAGGAGCATTATATTGCCGCCATGAAGCACACTGCCCGCCGAGTAAAGGACTGTAAGACAGTGGTGGGCTTTGGCATTATGGCTGAAGGTCAGCTTGGAGATGGAAAGGCCATGGAGCTGTTTCCCCTTTCCTTTGAAGATGATTGCCTCAAGCCCTTCCAGAAAAATTTTATTGCAGCCTTCCAGAAAAAGCACAGTCACTACCTGTTCCTTGCAGAAGCAATGATCACAGGCGAACATTCTTACTGGAAATTTTCTCCGGACTACAATCAGCAGGATGCCCATGCCCTTCAAAAGGAAGGCGGCGTGATTCCCGATGTGGATTTGGAAGCCACCAAGATTATTACCCTGTTGACCCTAGAGCCTCCTCAAAAGCTGCTTTCAGTATTTCTTTCCAAAGATAAGATAAAACGGCAATTCCTAGAACAGATAAAAAAAACCTTGGGAGGAGGAAACTCTGTCATGATAGATTTTCCTACAGCCCAAGGCTTAGAGTGTGTTCAGGAGGTAGTCCAGGAGGAGGGACTCTCCTATTTTGTTAACATTGCAATGGCGGAATCGCCGGTGCGCTCATAAACCGCCACAACCTCTGACGCAAACAAGCTATCCAAGCCCTGTCGATAGGTTTGAATCTTGGATATGTAGTTCAGGGTCATCTGTGGTGTTCCATTGTTGCGAACACGATTTGTTCCTGCATTGTACATAGCCAAGGCAGAAACCTCATTTCCTGCAGTATCCAAACAGAACCGCAGATGGGACAAGCCGTACTTGGCACTGATGTAGGGGTCGTAGAAGTCGGCCTCTACCAGTGCAGGAAAGGACTTGTTGTTCAACTGGAAAATACCACGATCAATGGAAGCGTTGGTATTCTTGTTGACGGCCCGTGGCTTGTAACGACTTTCGGTATAAGCCAGAGCAAAGGCCAAGGACAGTGGAATATTGTTCTTGTCAGCCTCACGAAGGATTGCCAAGGCTACATCCATGTCACCAGTTACATTGGTATAAAACCATTCCACCGCTGTTCTTGTAGGCAAGGAGCGGTACAATTCCAACCCTCTATCCAACTGCTTTTCGTAGTCGGCCACCATATTTCCGAAGGAATCGGACAAATCCTGCTCAAACAAAGATTCAGACGTTCTTACCGCTTTCTCATTAAAAGAAACTTCTACGATAGGAAGGCTTGATTCTTCCTGTGGAACTAAATCCTCAATCAAGGGTATTTCTGCTACAGCAGCACCTGCTTTTACTGTATCCTGCACTGAAACGGAAGGCTCTGTATGGAACAAGGCCAAGGATAGGATACAAAGGATCAAAAAGAGAAAGCAGAATACCAACACTCCCCAAAAACGAACAAAGGGGTTCAAAGACATATTTTCTTTCTGTGTCATAATACTACCTGTCCTTAGTATTCTACAAATCGAAAAGAAAATCAATACATTTATTGCGTTTTATTACAAATTTTTGAGTTTTTTACGTAATTATGCAAATCATTGAAATTATCGCAAAGTAGTGAAACCATTGCAAAGCTTCCGTGCCTCAGTGTCATTGCCAATTCTGCATATAACGGATATAGTTCACAGATACAAACTCCACAGAAAGGACAAATTCGTGAGAAAAAATACCATCACCATACTAGCTTCCTTAGGAATGCTTATTACCACTGCCATTTGGGGCTTTGCCTTTGTGGTGGTGAAGGATACTGTGGACACCATACCTCCAGTGTATATGATGGCATTTCGCTTTACCATTGCGGCGGTGGGACTAGCCCTCATCTGTGCTGGGAAAATTAAAAAGCTGAATCCGAGTATCCTGCTCCACGGGGGAATTATTGGAATTTGTCTTTTTCTGGCATATCTGCTACAAACTGTGGGGATTCAGTACACCACTGCAGGAAAGAATGCCTTTCTCACCACAGTGTATGTTATCTTTGTGCCACTGATTCTCTGGATTGCAACTCGGCGGTTTCCAGGAATTCGTATTATCATTGCCTCGATTATGGCCATGGTGGGAGTAGCACTGCTAACGCTGCAGGACAGTCTGTTGATGAATAAAGGTGATGTGATGACACTGCTATGCGGATTTTTCTTTGCCCTGCAGATTATTTTTATTGCTCGCTACAATGCCACAGAGGATGCAATCCTTTTGACCATAGTACAGCTGGCAGCCGCAGCCCTGCTGTCGTGGATTTTAGCACCCTTCTTTGACGGACCAGTACCTCTCGCTCAGCTGGGTAACAGCAGAACCTTGTTTTCCATCCTGTATTTGGGCTTGTTCAGCACCCTGCTCGCTTTCTTCCTGCAAAATATCTGCCAAAAGCACACACCAACCTCCGTGGCAGCAATTATCCTGTCCTTGGAGGCCTTCTTTGGTGTGGTTTTTTCATGGATTTTCCTGAAGGAGATTTTAACACCAGCTATGATTGTTGGCTGTGTCATTCTCTTTCTTGCCATTGTGCTGGCGGAAGCTGACTTATTTTGAGGTAGCCACCCACACACCTTCCCAGCTGCTCATATCTGGGGGATTTTCCAGCAATTCACGGCATTTTGCCACGTAATGGGCGGCAGGAGCATCTTCGGCTTGGATTGCAGAAAAGGCTTCCAGTGCTTCTGGAATTTTTCCTTGGTAGAATAATTCCAGGGCTTGAGAAAAGGCTGCTAAAACAGTGTGCCGCCCTTGGAATTCGCAGGCTGTCATGGGTTCAAAGACTGTTACGGCTTCCTTTTTTCCAACAACTGCCACCCGAGCCAATTCTCGGAAGCACAGCTGTGTTCCAAAGGCCACCGCTTCCTCCTTGGTGGCGGCACTGCACATGGAGTAGGTGCCGAACTGCTTGTTCAAGCCCTCCAAGCGGGCCGCAAGGTTCACCGAGTCGCCTAGCATGGTGTAGTCAAAGCGGCTGGAGCTACCCATATTTCCCACCACCGCATCTCCCGTGTTGATTCCAACTCTCATGTAAAAGGGACGGCCTGCCCGCTGCTCCAGCTCTGGTCGTAGCTGAGAAAGCTTTTCCTGACAGCGAATCATAGCTTCCACCGCCCGCCGTCCGTGGTCTGGTAAATCCACGGGAGCATTCCAGAAGGCGATGATGGCATCTCCCTCGTATTTGTCGATGGTACCTCCTGACTCAAGGATAATATCTGTCATGTGGGAAAGATAATCGTTCAACAGAGAGGTAAGCTCCTCAGGGCTCAATCCTTCGGAAATGCTGGTAAAGCCCTGCACGTCGGAAAAGAAAATACTAATGTGGCGTCGCTCTCCTCCCAGCACCAAGCTTTCAGGGTGGGCAACTAAGGTGTCTATGACGGCGGGACTCAAGTAATGGCGGAAAGCAGATTTAAGGTAACGACGCTGTCGGCCTTCCTGCCGATAAGAAACAACCATGGCAGAAAAAAAGGCAAGCGTCAGAGCTACCAAGGGTGCCATCATGGGAAGCACCAGCCCTGCAGCAAAGGCACTGTAGGACAGCACCACAAAAAGCAAACCGAAAATCGCCACCCAAGCTACAGAAACAACAACATTCAGCTTGTGGAGTCGCAATACTTCTGCCATAGACAGGGGCACGGCTCCCAAAAGGGCCAACAGCACCACTAAGGCCACTTCCACAGGAAAGGGTGTGGGATTCAGGAAGGAGTCCTGCAGATAGTTGTCCAGCTGAGTAATGTGAACTCCCACTCCCGGATACACGGTAGACAGGGGAGTTGTGCAAATATCGAAAAGCCCCGGAGCGTAAAACCCAAAGAACACGTATATGTCCTGAAACATGTCGCTTTCTAGCAGGGGCTCCTGGCCGGCCTGAATGGCATAATAGCTTTGGAGGATTTGCCCCGCACTGTAGGGAACATAGCTTTCAAGGGAGGGCTGAAACCGCAAAAGCCGGCCGTGCTTTGGCTCCAACTCAGGATCGGGAACCTCTTCTCCAGCGGCAAAGAGAGGTGCAACCCCCAAGGTGGGTACTAGATAGGACTGGAAGGGACGATAGGCCTGAGCACGGCGAATTACCTTGTCCCAGTCAGAGGAACCGGTAATATTGCCCAACACGGCAGCCGAGCTAGCGATGGAGTCTATGGGAAAGAGCAGGTCTTCGGCAGGCTGGGAGCTGGAATCTGAAGCCCAGACATCATCAGTTTTTAGTGGAGGCTGGGGGAAGGTATCCTTCCAGCTAGAATCCCGCCCTTGGATTGCGTCAAAGTAAACGGTTTGCACTACCCGCCCATATTCAGCACAGGCTTGGGCAAAGGCTTGGTCGTCCTGGGGACCATACACGGAGGGCTCGGTAAAAAGCACATCAAAGGCCACGGAGGCCGCCCCTCCCAGGTTGAAATACGAAACAATATCACCGTAGGCACTGCGAGGCCAGGGCCAAGACCAGCCCAGCTCCTGTTGGGCCCAGTCCAAGCTGTCTTGATCCAGCAGCACCACGGCGATTTCATCGGAGGGGCGGTGGGATGAGGCGGTGTAAACCATGCGACTGTCGTACCACATGTTTTCTGGTCGTTGGAATAGCGATAACCCCTTCAGCACCAGTACTACAGCTGCGGTAACTGCCACAATAACAGCCACTCGAATTGCATGGTTCTTTACCCTTGTATTTTCCCGCCCCATAGGACCCTCCTTAGTCATTCATTAACAGAATTGTACGATAGGCTGCATGAAAGCCGCTGCTAGTAGCGAGCCATCATGATATTGTATCGTAGCAGTCTTGTTTCAGGAACTGAAATCTCCTGATACTTCTTCAGCTTTTTTTCCACCTGCTTCAGACGCTTGTCTGCAGAAGGGTGGGTAGAAGCAAAGCCTCCAGAGGATTTAGGCTGACGAACCTTTAATTCATTCAGCATTTCTGTCATGGCATAGGGATTGTATCCTGCTGCAGCCATAATCTCTAGGGCTGTCTCGTCGGCAGCGTATTCTTGAGACTGGGAATAACCTGTATTCACCATGGTGGTAACAATACCACTCACAGACTCATCAAAGATATCCACCACCTCTTTCATCTCTCCGTCTGACAAAACCGTAAGAGAGGAAGATGCAGTGGTAAGGGCTGCATTTGTCCAGCGGTCACTCTTGATAGCCTTGACACCGTGCTGCAGCTGGATATGGGCAATTTCGTGAGCAAGCACCGCTGCCAGAGCATCCTCGCTGGTGGCACATTGCAGCAAGCCTCGTGTTACCAGAATATGACCTCCAGAAGAGGCAAAGGCATTTATCTGGTCTGTATCAAGCACTGCCACGTAATACCCCTTGTAGAGCTGAGGACGCTGGGAGTTCAAAGCCAATACCTGACACACCATGTTCACGTAATTAGTGAGCTCAGGACTTGAGTACACCTTGTAGGAGCCTAGCAAAGAGGCAGTAACAGAGCGACCAATGAAGTATTCCTGTTCTGGTGAAATCGGAGCACTGGCCTCAGCCACAGCAGCAACAGAATCTCCCACAGCAGCTATATTTTCATTACCAGTAATTGTACCAACTAAAGACGTTACATCTCCCATGGCATTCATCACGGCACAGGAGGTAAGCACAACGGCAAGAGCCAACAGTAATAGAAGAACCTTCAGTAATTTCATTGTTCACCTCCAGAGCCGTCAGAGAGCATTCCCTGCTGAATGAATTCCCAAAGACCAAACATATCGATGGGAGTAGCTTCTATGTCATCCACCAGCTGATAGATGGCGGCATTGGCTTCCATGGTGTACAATGCTTCCACTTCGGCGGAAAAGCCCTTTCCCGCTAGAGCCAACTCATCTGCGGAGGCAGAAACTCTGTTAAGACTGTCATCAGCTAAAATCTTTTTTTTGGTAAGACTGGAGGCAGGAAGCCAGCCAGAAATCTTGCTATTGTCAGCACTAACCACCTCTGTCCATTTGTCAGCTTCCTTCAAAATAGTTACCTTAGCACCATAGGGTAAAAATCCTACGCTGGAAGCAAAAAATCCCGTGCCAGATTTAAGCTCAGCCTCTTCCACGTTTACGTACATGATGGCACCTTCCTTGGCCCAAAGTAGGGCACTAAAGCACAGAAGAACACCAATCAACAAGTGTCTTTTTTTCACCTTCTTCTCCTTGAAAACAACGGTATCCCCATTATATCACAGAATAGCACTTTTACAATTGATATAATCCTGTTATACTCCATTGTTATGGAAAAATTCCTTGCACAACTTTTAGAACCATTGAAGGGTGGCACCACTGAAAAGCCCCGTTCAACTCCCCTCACCGAATCAGAGGGAAAAACCCTGATACAGGATTTATGTTTTGACTCCCGTGCTGTAAAGGCAGGAAGCCTTTTCTTTGCACTGCCGGGAACCCATGTTCACGGAAACAACTTTATTCCCCAAGCCATAGAAAAAGGCGCGGCGGCAATTTTATATCAAGATCAGCTTCCACCTCAGGTAGAAGAAGCCATTTCCCAGAGAAAGCAGCAGGGCTTGTCCGTGCCGCCACTGGTGCAGGTGCCAGACACCCGCTTTGCCATGTCTCCTATTGCAGATTGCTTCTACGATTCCCCTTCCCGCAAGCTCATTGTTATCGGTGTAACAGGAACCGAGGGAAAAAGCTCCACCGTGTCCTTTGTGTGGCAGCTGTTGCGTTTTATGGGAAAAAAGGCAGGCTTTATTTCCACCGTACAATATTCTTTGGGAGGAGATGCCATTGCAAACCCAGAGCATCAAACCACCCCAGAGGCCCCCATCGTTCAGCGACAATTGTACGAAATGGTGCAAGCTGGCTGCCAGTATGCGGTGGTGGAATCCTCTTCCCACGGTCTTTCCCCCAGAACAAACCGCTTGGGAGATGTGCTCTTTGATGGCGCCCTGTGGATGAACGTAACCCAGGAGCACTTGGAATTCCACGGCACCTACCAGCAGTATCGAGACGACAAGGCCAATTTGTTCAGAGCCTTGGACAAGCATAACCACAAGAAAATCATTGGTGGAATAGAGCAACAGGTTCCCGCCTTTGGTATTGTAAATCTGGAAGATCCAGCAGCCAGCTACTTTGTGGAGGCTACAAAATCTCCTGTTATGGGATTTACCAGCCGAGGAGAAGCAGGCCGAGGGAAGCAATCGGTGGCAGAAAATCCACCAGCAATCCCCTTTGTGGAGGCAGCCAACATCGGCTTGCGTCAAGATGGCTCTGGAATCAGCTTTACCATGAAGGGAAACCTTCCCGCCTTGAAGGGAAATGAATTGGTGATGGAAGCTCCCACCAGCGGTGCCTTCAATGCCTACAACATTATGGCTGCTTCAGTGGCAGTTGCCACCGCCACAGGACTTCCTCTGGCAGAAGTGGTGAAGCAGGCCCAGCACTTGGAGCCAGTAACAGGCCGCATGACAGTGGTTGACTGTGGCCAGCCCTTTGAGGTGATTGTGGACTATGCCCACACTCCATCCTCCTTTGAAACCATCTTCCCTCCCCTGCGACAAAGAATCACGGGAAAAATCTTTGTTATCTTTGGCTCAGGAGGAGAGCGAGACACCACCAAGCGGCCTGAGCAAGGGCGAATCGCTGCCCACTGGTGCGACGTGGTGGTGCTGGCAGACGAAGACCCCCGTGGCGAAGATCCCGTGGCATTGCTGGAGGATATTGCGGTGGGCTGCCGTCAGGAGGGAAAACGGGATGAAGCTTCTGGGCTTTTGATTATTCCTCATCGGCAAACAGCCATCCGTACCGCCTTTTCCCAGGCACAGCAGGGAGATTTGGTGCTGCTTTTAGGTAAGGCCCACGAAAATTCCATTATTTACAAGGATTTTGTCATGCCCTACGATGAAATTGCCGAGGCTAGAACTGCTCTGGCAGAACTGGGCTTTACAGGAAGATAGGTGTAGCACAAAAGGCTACATCAGATTCAGGAGTGAACATGAATATTGCAGTTATTTACGGCGGACGTTCAGGGGAGCATGAGGTTTCCATCGTATCCGCCACATCCATAGTGCGCCATCTGAACAAGGAAAAATACAACATCACCCTCATCGGTATTTCCAAGGAGGGTCGATGGTTTTATCAAGATCACACCCAAATCGATAGGGTTAAAGCCAACGATAGTGAGCTGCTAGAAATTCAGCAGGATTCCCATCGAGAGGTAATGATTGTGCCTGGTGGCGGCTGTACCAACGGAATACGAGTCGCTGGGGCAGGAAATATCTTTGTAAACATCAGAATTGATGCTGCTTTTTTGGTGCTTCACGGAACCTACGGTGAAGACGGAACCATCCAAGGACTTTTAGATATGGCCGCCATTCCTTACACTGGCTGTGGCTGTGTTTCGAGCGGTGTTTCCATGGACAAGGAAATGACTAAGGCCATTTGGCGAAATGCAGGCTTGCCTGTGTTGCCCCATCTGTGTCTCCACAGTGGAGATGTAGCAAAAACAGAATGGGATTCTGGAAAGCTGCAAAAACTAGTGGCAGCTGCAGAAAAGGACTTTGGTTACCCGCTTTTCGTAAAGCCCTGCAGTGCAGGAAGCTCCGTGGGAGCAGCCAAAGCCAATGATTTTGCCCAGCTACAGGAAGCTTTACAAGAAGCCTTTAAGTGGGACTACAAGGTGCTTGTTGAACCAGGCTTAAATCCACGGGAAATCGAATGTTCCGTTACTGGAAATGGAGCTGATTTTTCTGCGCTGGTACCTGACGAAGAAGCCCACGAAGCACGTTCCTTGGAGCAGCTGAAGGCCGAATTGCAGCACCCAGAGCTTGATGTAAACAAGGTGCGTTCCTACCTTCCCGGAGAAATCGCCCCCACCCACCAGTTCTATGACTACGATGCCAAGTACACCGACCCAGATGGAGCTCGCCTCATTATTCCCGCAGAACTAAGCCAGGAGCTGCAGGACACCATCCGTTCTATGGCCATGAAAGCCTATAAGGCCTTGGATTGTACTGGCCTTTCTCGTGTGGACTTCTTCCTAGACAAGGACAGCGGCAAGCTCTACCTCAACGAAATCAATACCATGCCCGGCTTTACCTCCATCAGCATGTTCCCTAAAATGTGCCAGGCAGCAGGACTAGAATACAGTCAGCTCCTAGACGTGATTATTCAGCAGGGATTAGACCGCTTCCAGCAGCGAAATTCCCTCCAGACAAGCAGGAGCTAACATGAACAATCCACATTCCTACCCTCCCGGCTGTAGCATCACTTCTTTGGAAGACATTGCAGGAAAGCGTATTACCGTCATGGGACTGGGACTCAATGGTGGAGGAGAGGCTGCAGTTCGATTTTTCTTGAATCACGGAGCCATTGTTACCGCCACAGACATGAAGACAAAGGACCAGCTGGTTCCCACCTTGAACCGACTTTTGCCTGAGATACGAAAATACGGCAGAAACCTTAGGTTCGTTCTGGGAGGCCACAAGGAAGAGGACTTTTCTTCAGCCGATATTGTCATCAAAAACCCTGGGGTAAAGATTCAGGGAAACAAATATCTTGCGTTGGCAAAGACCATTGAAACAGATCTTTCCATCTTTTTGAGCCTCACCACCGCTCCCATCATTGCAGTCACTGGTAGCAAGGGAAAATCCTCCACTGTCAGCGCCATTCACTATGGACTGAAGGCAGCTGGCTTTAACGCCTTCTTGGGGGGAAACATCACCGTAAGCCCCCTCACCTTTTTGGAGGAAACCAGCGAAGCCACACCTGTGGTACTGGAGCTTTCTAGCTGGCAGCTGGCAGACTTGCGGGGACGTGGCGTGCTGAAGCCTAAAATCGCCCTGATTACCACCATCGTTCCAGACCACCAGAACTGGTACGGTTCCATGGAAAATTATGTGGCAGACAAAAAGCTGATTTATGCAGATCAAACGCCCGGCCAATGGACCATTTGTGGAACAGATAGCTGGGGAGATATATTTGCCTCTGAAACAAAGGGAAAGGTGCTTCGCTATTCCACCAATCCCCAGTCAGCAACGCAGCAGCCCAGTACGCCCACCAAGGGTGGCTGGCTCGATGCAGAAGGTCGAGGCTGGGTTTCCCTGCCTACAGAACAGTTTCCCCACTTTGCCTCCAATGCCACAGGAAGTAGCCAGCCACAGCTGGTACTGGATTCCTTGCTGGTTCCAGGTATCCATTCAAAGCAAAATGCCTTGATGGCAGCCTTGGTGTTGGCATTGATTCAGGTGTCGCCCCAAAAGATTCAAAGTGTTTTGTCCCTATGGCCAGGAATTCCCCATCGTTTGGAATATTTCCACCGCTGGAACCTTCAGCTAAAGGACAGCGACACACAGCTTGAATATCGATTTTACAACGACACTGCAGCCACGGTTCCAGAAGCCTCTGCAGCGGCAGCCCAGGCATTTCCCATTCCCGTGCAGCTGATTTGTGGCGGTACCGACAAGGAGCTGGACTTCACCGATTTTGTTCAGGAAATCAAGGCGCATCCTCCAGCCAACATTCACCTGTTGCCTGGAACTGCCACCAACAAGCTGGTTCCCCTGCTGGTACAAGAGAAGATTCCTTACCGAGGCCCCTACCAAACGCTGGGACTTTTGCTCCATGACCTAAAGCTTTGTTTGGAATCCAGTGCCTCTTGGACAGCACGGCAATACAAGGACAAGCTACCAGAATTCTTCCCCGTGGTTTTCTCTCCCGGCGCCACCTCCTTTGGTCTTTTTGACAACGAATTCCATCGTGGAGAAGTATTCAAGGATTTAGTACAAAAAATCTTTGTGTAATCTGTTCGGTTATACGTGCATTTTTTCTGAAATTTCAAATATTTTACGGTTATAACCGTAAAATATTTGAAATTGACGTTGACTTACGGATATAACCGTAATAGAATAAAGTTATGACAGAACGAGTCGGATATTTTCACAAGATAGAGCCCTTCATCAACACTGATCTCATCAAGGTTTTGGTGGGAATGCGACGAGTGGGAAAATCAGTTTTGATGGAACAAATTGCAAATCACCTGAAAGCTTTAGGAGTATTAGAAAGTCATATCCTGTACTACAACTTTGAGCAGTTGCAAAATGCTCCCCTTTGTACAGCCGAAGCATTGCATCGAGAAATACAACAAAAAATTACAGCCATAAAAGAAGGAAGCCAAGAAAAATTTTATTTATTCTTTGATGAGATTCAAGAGGTGAACCAATGGGAAAAGTGCATCAATTCTTTTCGGATTGATTTTAACTGCGACATTTACCTGACAGGTTCTAACTCTCGGCTACTTTCTGGAGAGCTAGCCACCTATCTTGCTGGTCGATACATCAAGATTCAAGTATTTCCTTTCTCCTTCGCAGAATTCATGGAAAGTTGCAAAGAAAACCCTCTTGTAGGAAACAAAAGTATTCCCGAACTTTTTCATCGTTATCTGGAAACTGGTGGCATGCCCTTTGTCTCTTCAATCCAAACTATGAAGGATGCGAGCATAAATTATTTGCAGGATATTTACAATTCAGTTATTCTCAAGGATATCATCCAGAGAAATACCATCCGAGATCCAGAACTTTTGGAGAGAATTATTGTCTATGCATTGCTGAACATTTCTCATACCTTTAGTTCTTCGAGCCTGACAAAATATTTTAAGAATGAAAACCGCTGTGTCTCCAACGAAACCATCATGAATTACCTGCATTTTTGCAGACAGGCATTTCTTTTTCACAAGATTCCCCGAATGGAAATTTCAACGAAGAAGGTGCTTACAGTAAACGAAAAGTACTACGTGGCAGACCATAGCTTTGCGCAGGCAATCTACGGCACTAAGGCCAATTCCATTGACCAGATCTTGGAAAATCTCGTATGTGTAGAGGCATTGCGGCGTAATTACGATGTAAAAGTAGGAAAGGTGGCAGACAAGGAGATTGACTTTGTATTGGAAAAAAACGGTGAGATACGCTACATCCAAGTTTGTTACCTGCTAGCCAGTCCCGACACCATAGAACGAGAATTTGGTGTGTACCGACAGATTCAAGACAATTATCCTAAATACGTCGTTTCCCTTGATGAATTTGATATGAGCCGTGAAGGTATTCTCCACCGACATTTGAGGGATTTTTTACTCCAAGAACAATGGTAAAGTTCCCCTCCGCCAACTAACCTCCCACAGCCAGGCCACCCTCACCTCATCCCCTACCTTTGGTGGGGCGGAGGTGGTACAAATACCGCTTGATTTTTTGGCTGGCAGTTTTTTCAAACTCATCCACGCTTTCCACGGAGGCGATGCGGGAATTCTTATTCACCCGCTTGTTCACAAAATACTGGATTTCTGACAAAAGCTCCTCCCGCTTGTACAAGAAATCTTCCTTTACCTCGTGCACTGCATGGCCCAAGGCGTGGCCCACAGCAGAGGCTGCATGTTCTGCTAGCTTTACCAAGGCCACCAGTCCTCCCCGCTCCCCTTCCACCACCAAGGATTCTGCCACCAAGGGATGTTGATTCAGCACAAACTCAATGTCTTCTGGATAAATGTTTTCCCCGGAAGAGCCCAAAATCATGTTTTTGGAGCGGCCCTTTAATGAAAGCCAGGGACGACCACGACGGTTTTCCAAAATCCCCAAGTCTCCCGTTTTGAACCAGCCTGGGCCGCAGGAATCAGATTCCGTGGTAAAGGCTTTTTCCGTAAGCTGAAAATCACGATGGTAGCCCTGCATCACATTGGGGCCACGAACAATCACCTCGCCAATACCAGTGTGCTTGCTGGGATGTAAAATCCGAAGCTCCACGCCCTCCAGCACAGGCCCCACAGTTTCTGGTACCGTTTCCCGTGGCCCACTTCCCGCCAGCAGCGGAGAAGTTTCTGTCAAGCCGTAGCCAATAGCGTAAGGAAAATGAGATCGTTTCAAAAAAAGCTCCACCTCTGGGTTAAGGCGGGCCCCACCAATACCAAAGAACCTGATTTTTCCTCCAAAAGCCTTTTTCAGCTGAAGTCCAGCGGCCCTGTCCATGAGGCGGCCAGTAACAGGAAGCTTGTGGAAAAAGCGGCGGATTTTGGTGCCACCAAGGGCGGGAAGGATTTTATGCTTGTAGATTTTTTCCATCACCATGGGAACGCTCAGTACAATGGTGGGCCGCACCTTCTTGAATGCAGGCAACAGGGTGGAAACCGTAGGCGGTCGCTCCAAATAATAGATGCAGCTACCGTTGAGAATCTGAAGCACAAAGCCAATAGTAAATTCGTAGACATGGGACAGAGGCAAAAAAGAAAGGCAACGGTCATACTTGTTCACCCGATGGATGGTCTGGCACTGAATGGCCGTCCACACAAGGTTTTTGTGGGTGAGCTCCACTCCCTTGGGATTTCCAGTGGTGCCAGAGGTGTAGATAATGGAAGCAAGGTCATCCTCATGGACCTTGGTGGGCTTGGGCAAAAAGCCGTGAGTCAAGTTGGCAGATTTTCCTCGCAAGGGGCTGAAGTCCTCCATGGCAAGAATCACAGGCAAAAGAGAAGGCTCTAGGTCCTTTACCTTGGGATAGAGGGCCTTGCTTACCACCATCATGTCCACTTGGACGTGGCGGAGAATTGCTTCCACCTCGCTGGAGGTAAAATCAGGCAACAAGGGAATGGCAACGCCACCACGACACACAGTGGCAAGGTAAAATCCACCCCACTGAGGCATTCCTTGGCCAAAGATTGCCACCTTTTTTCCAGCAGTAAAGCCGTTGGCCGTCATGACTCTGGCAAGTCGCTTCATCATCAGTTGAAATTGATGGTAGGTAATGGGCTTGTCATGCACCAAAGACAAGGCTGGTCGGTCTGCAAATTTTTCCAAGGTGTTACGGAGCAAGGCAGAAAAGGTATATTCACCTAAATCATGAATGGTAACCATAAAAGCCTCCCTCCTAAAGAATAGTAGAGTGGCAGCATGGTTTCAAAATATTTCAAAAAAAGCCCTCGGAGTGAACCGAGGGCCTTTCTCACCTAGAACATGAGTTCTTGAAGAACATTAGTTCTTGAAGAACATGAATTCTTGAGAACTCATGTTCCTAGAACTTTAGTTCTTGGAAGTGTAGCTGAATACGAAGTATCCAAGTGGTGTATAGAATGCACCGTCAATGTTCTGCATCAAGTACATCTGAGTGTAGAAGTAGATAGGACCAAGAGCCCAGTCACGGCCCATAATCAAATCCTCAGCCTTGTGCATGGCAGCCATGCGAACAGCAGGATCAGCAGAAGCCTTTGCCTCAGCAATAGCAGCATCGTACTCAGCATCAGAGTACTGAGCATCATTGTTTCCACCACCAGTCATCCACATATCCAAGAAGGAAATGGGGTCGTTGTAGTCGGCAATCCATCCGTTACGAGCAATCTGGTACTCACCGTTCTTGCGGTTCTCCAAGAATGCATTCCATTCCTGGTTCTGGAGCTGAACAGTTACCCCCAGTTCCTTCTGCCACATCTGCTGCAGGGCCTCACCAATAGCCTTGTGAGCATCGGAGGTGTTGTACAAGTAAGTTACAACAGGGAAGCCTTCACCATTGGGGTAACCAGCTTCAGCCAACAGAGCCTTTGCTTCAGCAATGTTCTTGGCATAGATTTCGTCAGTGGTAGGAATCTCCCAGTAGTTTCCACCAGTGGTGCGGAAGTCAGCACCAGAAGGATCTGCATCATAGATACCAGCAGGTACGAAACCAGCAGCAGGAACCTGTCCACCCTGAGTAATCTGCTCTACGATGTAAGGGCTGTCGATTGCCAAGGTGAAAGCCTTGCGAACACGCCAGTCATCAAAGGGAGCCTTCTGGGTCTGGTATACAACATAGTAGGTTC
This sequence comes from Treponema sp., assembly GCA_017549025.1. Lineage (GTDB taxonomy): Bacteria > Spirochaetota > Spirochaetia > Treponematales > Treponemataceae > Treponema_F. The sequence goes on along the minus strand of JAFYWB010000001.1, from coordinate 2,091 downwards.
CGATGTAGTCAACAATGTTCAACTCACCAGAAGCCAAAAGAGCAGCAATTTCATCAACAGGCATGTCCTGGATGAACTGCAAGTCCCCAGAGCGGTAACCAGCCAACATAGCGTTCTGGTCAGCCATCAAGCGGAAGGTGATGCTATCAGGTCCCAGGTTAGCAACATCGTAGTGGTACTCGTTGGGAACCATCTTGATGTAGGAGTCGTGTACCCACTCAGCCAGCTTGTAAGGTCCGTTGGAGATGTAGTTGGCAGAGTTGTTTGCAGTTGTCCAGGTGTCGGGGTTAGCCTCTACGATGTCCTTGCGAACAGGGAAGGTAGCAGGGAATGCACAAACCTCCAAGAAGTAAGGGCAGTCATAAGTTAAGGTTACCTGGAAGGTGCTGGCATCAGGAGCAGCAACAGCCAAGGTGCTGGGGTCAGCCTCTCCGCCATTTACTTCTGCATAGCCCTTAACCATGTCAATCATGTAGCAATAGTCAGCTGCAGTTGCAGGACTTGCCAAACGCTGCCAAGCGAATACGAAGTCATCGGCAGTAACAGCCTTACCATCAGACCACTTTGCATCACTGCGGATCTTGAAGGTGTAGGTAACAGTTCCGTCAGCATTAACAACCTTCTCGTAAGAAGTAGCCTGACCACTTACCAACTGAGCATAGTTCATGTCACCCTTGTCGGTAGCGGGCTTGCCACCATCGGCCCACTTCATCAAGCCTTCAAAGAAGTGCTGAAGCATAACAGCGCCGTCAACAGCAGAGTTCAAGGCTGGGTCGATAGTCTGGGGCTCGGAAGCAAAACAAACAGACAGGTCGAATGTGTCACTTGCAGCGGCAACAGGAGCAGAAGCTTCCTTCTTGCTGCATCCAAAGAAGGTCATGCTAACAATGAGGGACAAGCCCAGCACAACCAAGAAAGTTTTCTTGAGATTCATCATTATTTCCTCTCTATAATAATTCTATATCTGAGAATACCAATCCCAGTTTATAGTTGAAGCAACTATATCATACACTGCATATGATGTAAAGATATGAAGATTTTATCCCGATAATTCTAAATCACTACATATCGTTATGCAAACCGCAAAGCATGACAGATGAAGGAGTTCTTTATGTTTGATGTAGTCCTTGCTTTTTTTACTCCAGAAATAATAGCCCAGATTGTGAAAGCTGTTATTGGCTTGGCAGTTTTTTTCCTCACCTATCTTATTCTTAATCGCATAATCAAAAAAATTGTCTTTAAGAAATTAAAAGCACAAACTGCCATGATTGTAATGCGGGGTATTCGTTATACATTCTTTGTGCTTGTTGTCATTTACGTGCTGGAAATCTTTAACATCAACCTGACTGCACTCTTTGGTGCGGCGGGAATTGCTGGAGTTGCCATCGGTTTTGCATCCCAAACCTCCATGAGTAACGTTATCAGCGGCTTCTTTGTACTTACCGACCAAGCATTGAAGGTGGGAGACTTTATCACGGTTGATGAGATTTCCGGTACCGTTGATACCATCTCCATGCTTTCCGTAAAGGTACGGACACCCGACGGAAAAATTGTTCGTATCCCCAACGAAACCATCATTAACGCAAAGCTGCAAAATGTTTCAAGCTATCCTACCCGCCGCTACGATGTGGTGGTAACAGTTTCCTATAACACGGATTTACGAAAGGCACTGGAGGTTTTAGAAACAGTTCCAGCAAAATGTCCTTCGGTGCTCGCAGACCCCAAACCCATCGTTTTTTGCACCAGCTTTGGTGCCTCTGGAATTGATCTTACCTTGGGCGTGTGGCTCAACAACAGCGACCTACTGGCGGTGCGAAACCAAGTTTTTGTGGCCATAAAAGAAACCTTTGACAGCGCAGGAATTGCTATTCCCTTTCCCCAGGTGGATGTCCACATGGTTTCCTAGCGAACATCAGCCCGGGAGACTGAATCCCGAGCCACATCCCGGGGAGCAGGGGAACCAAATTTATCTTGGGAAACTGGGAAACAGGAACATCATCTCTGTGGGCTGGGGAACCCTACCCCGCCTTACGCTTCGCAAGCTCAGAGTTCGGCTGGGCAGGGAACTCCCCAGCCCCCATGTATAATTTT
>JAFYWB010000012.1 GCA_017549025.1 Treponema sp. | reverse complement strand
TGATTCCATAGTGAGGAGATTCTACATGACTTGGTCGATTACAATGGCTGACATGCGACAGGAAGGTTTTGAGGAAGGCAGAGAAGAAGGCATCTCCATCGGACTAGAACGTGGAGCCTACCAAAACAAGCTGGAGACAGCAAAATCAATGTTGTCTTTAGGTTTACCTTTTGACCAAATTCAACTTTGCACTTCCCTTCCCTTAGAAACAGTAATAGAACTGGCACAAACCAAGTAAAATCCATAAAAACTGGGAGACAGCAAACACTGTCTCCCAGTTAAAGAAATTACAGCTTTGTTAAAGTAAAAATCTCTCCATCAACATAGAAATTCATTGTTGTACCATTGACAGAGGCATAATCGCCTCCTCCAAAATCAACCCTGTTTAATTTCTCATCATAAACATAGGGGCCTTCAAAATATTCTGTCTCTGCGTGGTAAGTAACCCCACTTTCAGTTACATAATACGCTACAGTAAGTTCATAGTTCTTACTCTTCATCAGCTTAAGAGTAAGAACCATTTTTAATGAAATTTCATCATTACTGTAAACCTTTTCCCCCTCCCAAGTACCATACAAGGCCTTAGCTCCTCCGCCAAACAGACCACTACAACCCATTGTCATAGCAACGAGAACCAAAACCAATGCAATTACACCAATCTTTTTCATTTGAACCTCCTCATTTAGTTCATTATAAACATAATTATTTTATTGTACCTATACTGCACTGTCAATGTTTTAATTTACGAAATAGTAAACGTGTACATAAAAATAATAAATTAAAGACAACTATTTTAAAATAAAAAAAAGGGAGACAGTTTCATGCCATCTCCCTGTCATACTGTTTATTCTACCTTGAACACCCGGATTTCTTCGGAAAGGCTTCTGGTGCTTTCCTTGTTTGCCACGGTCAACTTGTTCACGTCCTGAACAGTTTGGTTTACCTGTGCAGCACCCGCTGCCATTTCGTTCATACTGTCAGTAATGTCGCTGGTAAGCTCATTCAAATGGGCCATTTCACGTGCCACAGCCACACTGCCTTCCAGCATTTCATCAGAGCCTTCTTTTACTCCCAAGGTAATAATATTGATATCCTTGATAGCTGCCAAAACCTCTTGGCTACCAGAGTTCTGCTCCTGCATAGCATGGTTCATTTCTGTACTTACCTGCATGATTCGCTCTGAAAGCTCATAGATAGAGGTGAATTTTTCCTCTACCGTGCGGGTAGATTCTGTCAGACTGGTAATATCACCGCTGAGAGTTTTCAGTGTGGAGGTAATAGCCTTACCCTGAGTACTAGATTCCTCTGCCAGCTTTCTGATTTCATCAGCAACAACAGCAAATCCCTGGCCCGCCTCACCAGCGTGGGCAGCCTCAATGGCAGCATTCATTGCCAACAGGTTGGTTTGGCTTGCAATATGCTGAATGATTCGGGAAGCTTCCATCAAACCACCAGATGCCTCGTTGATTTTTCTGGTAACATCAGTTGCATGGGTAACGGTTTCACGACCACTCGTGGTAGCAGAAGCCAACTCATGTATCATGGAATCGTTCTTTCCAAGGGTTAAAGAAATAGATGAAATATTAGCAAGCATTTCTTCTACCGCTGCAGAGGATTCCGTTACACTGGAGGCCTGACTAGCAATGCTATCACTTACCTTTTTGATGGTATCGATAATCTGACTTACAGTTTGTGTGGTTTGTGTCACGCTAGAAGCCTGAACAGCAGACTTATTCTTAACAACAGAAATATTGCCTTCCATCTGGTGCATGGTGCTGGCTGTTTCTTCCATGTTTTCTGCCAGATTTTCACCCACTGCAGAAAGCTTTTGGGAAGAGGTTTGAATGGTATGGATAAGATGACGAAGATGCTTCATGGTGCTGTTAAAGTCATTGAACATCTGGCCTACTTCGTCATTTGCCTTTGGTTCAAGTTCTACCCGTAAATCACCAGAGCTTACAACACTCAAGGCAGCAGAAGTTTGGAGAATTGGTGTCAGCAAGGACCGACGCAAGAATGCAACGAAAACCACAATCATGGCAACTACCCAAGCGGTAATCACAAACATAATTGTCTGGTAGACAAGCATTTTTCTGTCAAGAATCGCGGATTCTTCTGACATACGCTGGGTAATATTAGCATTCAACGTGTCCAACGGGTTAATAATCTGACGTGAAATAGAGTTATAGCTATCACTGGTAAGAATTCTCAAAGCAAATTCTTTTACCGATTCTCCAGGAATAGGAACTTGAGGCCCTTCAATAATCTCACCCAAGCGGATACTAGCCATAGCCTGATGCTCCGTTCGAGCCAAGCTTTCAGATACAATCAATGAAGTTTCTACTGTGGCCAATTCATCTTCGGTAAAGCCAACTTGTTCCAGCAAATCCAACATGTGGATGGTAACACCAGGAAACATGTTTTCTGCTAGGTGAGAGGGGCGAGGAGCCAAACCAGAACGCCAAGCTACAATGTCGTTGTATTCTCGATAGTAGGTTTCATTTCCATTGGAAACAACATACATTCGGCTATTATTGGACAAGTCCTCAGAGCTTTGCTTCAGCTCATTGGCAAGTAGCTGACAAAGACTATTCCTATTCTGGCTTTCCAAAATCTCATTGATAGACAGACGAACCATTACAATCATAACAACCAGCGCTACCATCAACAAACTGATTATAGTGGTCTGAACTGTGAATTTAACTTTTATAGATGTTTTTTTTGTGGAGGAGGCAACTGATGAACCCATAGATACTCCTATACTCTAGAAAAGGTATCCTTATAAAAGGAAACTCTAATGACAACTATATCTCCAGTATACTAGAAGAAAATTGAATTGTAAACGTTTTTTTTACCAGAGATTCCCAGCTTTCGTGAAAATAGACTTATAGATCTTCGTTCGTGTACAGACTCCAGGTATTTTTTCCCTTGGTTTTTGAGGTATACAGAGCCTTATCTGCACAATGGTACAAGGTATCGTAATGATGATTTGCTTGGGAAGCAAAGGCAACTCCAATACTAGAAGTTACCGCAAAGGTGGAGCCATTATAAGTGTATTCAAAATGACAGCGAGACAGCAATGGTTCAACACATCTTTTTACAGCATCTAAGGAGGTCATTCCTGGAGCATACACACAGAATTCATCGCCACCTAAACGAGCCACCACATCAGCATCTCTAAAGATAGATTTTATGATATAGGCTACATCACGCAAAACCTTGTCGCCCTCTGGGTGGCCAAAACCATCGTTTACCAGCTTAAAGTTGTCCAAATCTACAATAAAGAAGGCTCCATCGTGACTTTTGAGAGACAAGAAATCCAGAATCCGAGCTTCTGCAGCAGAGCGATTATTCAAACCAGTGAGCTTATCCGTGGTGGCAGCCACCTCAAGCTGCTTCTTTTCCTGAACTACATCCTCCACATTGAACAAATCCACATAGACAATCAAATCTCCCGTGGCTGCATTGGTGATGTAGGTATCCCGAACCTCTATCCAAATCCAATCTCCTTCACAAAGCCGCACTGCATCAATTTCTCTGGCATCGGAGCAGAAAGAAATAATAGCATCCCGTCTCATTCTCACTTGCAGGGAATTCACCTTAAGCTGGAATTTCTGCTCTACATCAAGGCAAACCACCTCTTTCCGTAGAACCTGCTGATCATCTGGGTGAACGCAAAAATCGATGTAGTGATTTATCATCTGGGAATATTTTGCCTGCTTGGGATTGGTGATGTAGGAATTAAATGCCGGATGGAACTGCTCCAGACAGTCCTTCGTAGCGTTGTAGGAATAGCTACACAAGGCTTTTTCTTGCACGCTGCTCCGAAATCCTTTTTCTAGCTGCAAGTCTTCCTTAAGATTTACTGCATGTAGCTCCTGGCCTTTTTCACGACAACGGAACAAGAGGATGATATAGCCACCAAGCAGCAGCATAAAATCCTTGATAAGCATTTCAAAATAAATAATGTCCAAGTACTCTCTGTTCCCCTGAAGCTGAAAAATAGTGGTGGTGGACAGTCGTATTGCCAACAAAAAGGTTATAGAGGCGGCATACATGTAAAACACCAGCATCAGGTTTTGCTCCATCTTGTAGGTAATGGAACGGAGCTCCCGCAGAGGAATAAATCGTGCCAGCAAAATCACCACGCAGGAGGAAATCAGGGTAACAAGGGAAAAAATAAAAACACGATAATCGATGGCAGAAAGATAGTTGGGGAGCTCTGGCCACAACAAGCCAGTGGCAGCAATTATCAGACTGTAGATACCGCAGTAGTTGATAAGAAAGGCCCCAAGAATAAAGATGTATACTCGGAAGGGATTCTTTGAAATACAGAACAATTCCAATACGATGGTCAGGGGAACAAAGAACATTACCACATGGGGAAGATTCCTATCCACCATGGTTTCCACCACTGCAGCAATGGTTCCATTCAATACACCAAAAAGCAGAGGAAGGATAATGCTAGGCTTTACATTATCAAGAATTTTCCGTACAAAATGAAATGAGATGAAGGTAAAAAAGATTGATGACAGAAAAAGCCAATACAGGCTCGATAAAATTTCTAATATGATTTTAAAAATAGTATCCAAAATTTTTCCTCTCCCACAATCTATAATATAATATTTTTACTTTCAAATGTCCATTTCTAAAAAGCTTTTATTGACTAAATAGCACTTTTAGTTAAAATACCAAACATAACAGTAACGGAATCCAGTGTAAATCTGGAGCGGTCCCGCCACTGTAAGCAGATAAGTGACACAAATGCCATTGCCCAAAACTAAAAACCACGGGCATTGATTTTTTGGTCAATGCCCGAACTTTCATAATATATTTATTATTTTTTTGCCAATCTAATGCTATAATCAAGGTACCAATCATTAACCAATGCGATACGCTTTTTAGGAGGTTATATGTCAAAGAAAATTATTACAATGGGCCTTTCATTGCTTCTGGCATTTTCAGTTTTTGCTACTTCAGTAGAAAAGGTTTCCCAAGGACTAGAGGAGTTTTCTATCCAGCTTTTTGATGTCATTCCTAACGTTGCTCTGCAGCAGGGAGTTTGGCCAGAAGCATGGATTGGAAAGGTTTTTCCCAGTGTACCACCTCACTTTGGAGTTGGTACCTCTTTGGGTGTTGCAAAGCTCCCTCTGGCAGGCTTAAACAATGCCTTGTCCCAGCTGAACGAAGTTTCAGGAGGAGCCTCTCTTCCTTCATTAGGAGAAAACCTTGTATTCCCCACACTCACTGCAGATGCACGCATAGGAGGCCTACTCCTTCCCTTTGATATTGGCGTAAGCTTTATGCGCCTTCCAAACATGACCTTTGGTCCTATTACCTTCGATTTCTTGACTATTGGAGGCTCCCTGCGCTATGCAATTCTCCAAGATAAAGTACTTATCCCTGCAATCTCTGTGGGAGCAGGATTTATGTACAACAAGGGATATGTTGAAGTAAAGGTAGAAGATACAGCCTATGTTCGTAGCGATTTTGAGACAACAACCATTTTCTTTGAAGCACAGGTATCAAAGAAGCTTTTGTTCCTCGTTCCTTTTGTAGGATTTAGAGGTGTTCTCGACAAGTCCACCAACAGCTGGGCATGGGCATACGATGTAGCGTTTAACGGATATCAGGTAGGCCAGGTAGAAAAAGGAACCGTTAATAGAGCCTTTGGAGACCAATTCCATCCACAAATCTTTGGTGGTATTGGTTTTGATATCATGCTGTTCCATGCAAGCCTCAGTGCTTCTTATGACTTTGTAAGCTCCATTTGGGGAGCAAACTTAGGCTTGCGATTCCAGCTGTAATAAAACTCACTAGTTGACGACTAAAAAGAGGATAAGCTTTTCACTTATCCTCTTTTTTTTATGCACGTAATATCTCATAAATCAGCTCTAAAAAATATGTAGCTCTCGGTGATTCTTCCAGTTTCCTTTTAATTCGTGGTCACACAGAGCTGCGGGAAGCTCCAAATCTTTAGCCAAAAGTTCAACAACTTCATGTAGTTTTTCTATCTTCTTCCCTCTTTTGATGGCAAGATTATATTCCTTTTTAAATTTATTTGTAGGAACAACCTTATATTTCATTTCTTTAAGTCCTCCCACATCTCCTCAAGATTATCGTATACCTTCACTTTGTCCAGATTTTTTCGGATTTTATCACCTTCCTTCATGGCACGGATTGTGGCACGATTTGGCTTATCCAACCCCACCTTAAAAGGTATTTCCCACTCCCGAATAACCTTCTTAGAAAAAATAGTGAATAAAGTAGAAACTGAAACCCCAATTTGATCGCAGAATTCTGTGAGCTGTCTTTTATCTTCATCGTCCAAAGTTACTGTAATGTTTGCCATAATATCACCTCTTAAAAAAATTGCATATATAATACACTGATATACACAGTATACATGTGTAAAACTGTGAAGTCAATGTAATTTTTTCCCCTTTGACAGATACTCCAACTGGCGGTATTCTAAGATAAGGAGGCAACGATGAATAAGCTCAAACTTCACAACCTAATTTCTAGCCCATGGATTCTGGTGGTTCTCATGCTTCTCATGCTTACCAGCTGTGCCACCTCCATTAAGTTTCCCGTGGAGCGCCCCGCAGAAATTGATTCCAAGGGAGCAAACTCTATTGCCGTCTTGCCATTTTCCTCCGGCAATATGCTTCCATTTTACTTCAATCATACTGCTGACTCAAAAGTGATTGTAAATTATATTCAGGAGCAATTTCAAAAGAAGATTCTTAGTTCAGGATTTTTTACACTGATTGCTGCCCAGGGACTTCCTAAAGACGGAAAACCAAACACAGATGCAGCCTATGACCTGTATATTCATGGCAACATTTATAATTTTTCCAATAAAGTAGAAAAAATTCTGGTGGAATCCGAGGACAAGAAAAAAAAGGAATATATCTTTAAGCGAAAAGTGTCCCTTTCTGTAAAATACCAAGTAGTGTATACCCAAACTGGTGAAATTCTCTACACAACTACCCAGCACATAGAAGAAGAAAGCAGTGAATATGCCACAGAACGGGAGCTTCCAGATTTCTTTTCCCTCATCTCATCAGATTTAAACAGCAGAATCACTACCATTACAAAAAAACTCATGCCCTACACCACCACAAGGAGCCTTTCCTTGCTTAACTACAAGACTAAGGATGAAGCTACCAAGGAAGCCATGAAAACAGCCCAGCAGCTAGCAAAAGACAGATATTATTCTCAGGCACAACAAGCTTACCTGAACATTTATGAACAACAGGGGATTTTTGAAGCAGGCTACAATGCGGCACTTCTGCTGGAAGCAACAGGCAAGCTGAAGGAAGCAGAAGAACTCATGAGCCAGCTGCTTTTTTCCACAAGCAACAAAGATGCATCAAAGGCCCTCCAAGCAATTCAGCAGGAAATCCGTTACTCAGATCGATTGCAGTACCAGCTGAATGCACAAAAGCTTTCTGCCCAAAAAACAAAAGCCCCCGAGGAATCCTCGGAGGCAATAATCCAAAACTAGCTTTTATCGTTTAATCAACCGATTCAAGCGATTTACAAAGTCAGAAGGATTTTTCAACTCGGCGCCATCTACCAGCAATGCCTGGTCAAGAAGCACGTTGGACAAATCCTCGATATAGGCTGCATCGTCGCAATCCTTCAAGCTGGCAACAATGGGATGCTCACCATTTACCTCCAGAATTGGCTTTACCTCGCCAAATCCGGTTCGTCCCATGGCCCGCATCATGCGCTCCATCTGGAAGGAAGGATCTTCTTCATCCACAACAATACAAGAAGGTGAATCGGAAAGTCTCTTGGAAAGATGAACGTCCTTTACTCGCTCACCCAAGGCATTCTTGATTTTTTCCACAACAGGCTTGAATTCCTTTTCCTTCTTTTCAGCCTCTTCCTTGTCCACACCAAGCTCATCATCACTACCAGCTCGGTTTACAGACTTCAGATCAAAGTCCTTATACTTACCAAGAGAAGGAATAACCAAGTCGTCAATGTCATCTGCCATAATCAGTACTTCCAAGCCCTTCTTCTTGTAAGCCTCCAGCAAGGGAGAAGAACGAAGCGTCTTTTCGTCAGTACCAGTAATGTAGTAAATGGCCTTTTGTTCTGGTTTCATTCGCTGCACATAGTCGGCGAAGCTGGTCCAGTTGGCATTGCCGTTTTCATCATCGGTACCTTCTGGTGCAGTGGACTTAAAGCGAACAATCTCTGCGATTTCGTCTTTGTTGGTAAAGTCGGAGAACAAGCCTTCTTTCATAGGACGATTGAACTGGGACACAAACTGGTTCCACTTGTCGTAGGCTTTCTTGTCATCCTCGCTGAGCTTATCCACTCCGCCTGCTTCCAGAGCTGCCTTACGAGCCTTATCTCCAGCCTCACCCAGCTTTTTGAATTCACCCAAAAGCTTTTTCACTGACTGAGACTTAATTGATTCAAGAATGCGGTTCTGCTGCAAAATCTCGCGGCTTACGTTCAAGGGCAAGTCTTCGCTGTCGATGATACCTCGCACAAAACGCAGGTAGGCAGGCAGCAATTCTCGGTCGTCATCGGTAATGAAAACACGCTTTACGTACAGCTTCAGGCCGCTCTTGTAGTCTGCATGATACATGTCAAAGGGAGCCTGTTCAGGAACATAGAACAAAGTGGTATATTCTTGGGTTCCTTCGGCGTGGGTATGCACGTACATCAAAGGTGGAGTTCCGTCGTGGGAGAAGGTCTTGTAAAAGTCGTTGTAATCTTCTGCTGTGAGCTTGGATTTAGGCCGCTTCCACAAGGCACTGGCACTGTTGATTTGGTCTACCTTATCTTCTTTGCCAGTTACAGTCCCCTTGTCGTCATACTGATTCTGGGTATAGTGCAGGTAAATGGGGAATGCAATGTGGTCGCTGTATCGCTTTACCAATTCCTCCACCTTCCAGCGGCTGGCATATTCCTTACTTTCATCGTTCAAGGTCATGACAATGGCTGTACCGTGGGCACCTTCACCGTCAAACGTATATTTCTTGGCTTCTTCACCATCAAGTGCCACGCCCTCCATCTCGTAGGAGCTGGTTCCGTCGCTGGACCAATGGAACAAAGTATCGGTGGCAGCCTTGCGGGTATACACGTCAATGCGAGAAGCAGCCATAAATGCGGAATAGAATCCTACACCAAACTGACCAATGAGGGCGGAATCCTTCTTTGCATCAGAGGTAAGCCGCTCCAAGAAAGCCTTTGTTCCAGAGCGAGCAATAGTTCCCAGGTTTGTGGTCAGCTCATCACCGTCCATACCGATTCCAGTATCTCGGACCACCAGCACACCAGTATCTTCATCAAAGCTAATGTCAATGCGAGGATCAAAGACAACACCCTTGTAGGCATCGTCAGAGAGGGTTAGGTATTTGAGCTTGTCCAGTGCGTCGGAAGCATTGGAAACAATCTCCCGCAAAAAAATGTCCTTGTTGGAGTACAAGGAGTGGATGATGAGGGTCAGAAGCTGATTTACTTCTGTCTGAAACTGATAGGTTGCCATCTGTTTCTCCTGTATGAATTACTAAAAAGATTAAAGATTTCTACCTATAATTTAATAATTCCCAGCGAAATTGGCAAGTATATGAAGGATTTCACGAAGAATAGCTACGAGCTTAGCAGAATGTATTCCACCCTAGAGCTATTTTCCAGCAACTTATTTTCTGCGTTCTATTCCTGCACAACGATAAAATTCAGCCTTGTCTTCGTACATTCTTTCTTCTGCCTCTGACAAGAGCTCCATCAGCTTGGAGCCAGGATTCTGTTGCCAAGCGGAACCTATGGCCAAATTCACCTGACGCTGTTGGGATAATTCCCGAAGCTGGATAATCTTATGCTGGAACATAATGTGCAGTACCTTATCTTGGAACATGTCATAATCTGAGGAACGGAACAGCACAACAAATTCATCGCCACCCAAACGGAATATCTGCTCCTTGGAAAAAACTTCCTTTATCACAGAAATCGCCTGAAGCAAAAGTCTATCTCCAGCCTGGTGGCCTTCCGAATCGTTCAATCGCTTCAAGCCAGTCACGTCGCAATACACAAAGCCAATAGATTCTTCGTCAGTAATTTTTTCTATGGTATCAGCAAAGAATCTGCGATTTCCCACCTTAGTTAAATCATCATTATAGCTGAGGTGGAGCAATTCCTTCTGAAGATTTCGCTGACGGAGCAAAGCCAGAACAAAATAGCCCATCATCTGAAGCATGTTCGCTGTGTAATCCAACATATTCACTGGAGGATTGTCCACACCGTAAAAGCCAATAGGCACACCATCTTCAAACAGGGGAACAGTAACAATGGAAGAAACATTTTGTTCCTTCAGCACTTCGTACAATAGCTGGTTCTGATTTTTGACTTCTTCTAAATCCTTGATTATTGTAATCTTACCTTCAGAAAAATCCTGATACCAGTTGGCACAAACCTCTGCGGGCACATCCTGAAGATTTTCCTTTTCTTCAGGAACTCCTTCTCGGGCCCACTCGTAGGTATTGTCGTCGTTACCTCGTGCGTTTTTTTCAAAAATATATACTCGGTCTGCTTTGAGAATCTTTCCTAAATAGGATAATATAACATCTAAGGAATCATCTGCCAAAACATGGGACATGGCAATACGAAGTCCTTCATTTACGAGGGTTTCAATATTTTGATAATCTTGGAATTTTTTTCGTTCAATTATGTCCATGTATTAAACCCTCCAAATCCTGATATTCTCATCCCTAATAAAAGATTTCATCTATTATACATTTTTCTGTAAGTCTCGCAATAGTATCAAAAAACAGAATCCCCCAGGTCTTTCTAAAGATTTAAGCTTCCCACTAGCCTACCTGTTCGTCAACTGTTATAATGAAAAATAAGGAGAACACCATGATTGTAACCACATTTGCAGATTGTCAACGCTATGCAGCAATTTCACCAAAATTGAAGAAAGCCTTTGATTGGCTCAATTCCAATAACCTGATGGAGCTGCCCCAAGGACGCACCGATATTGACGGAGACGATATTTACATTAATCGTTCCAGCTTTACTTCCAAAAGCCGAGAAGATGCCCGATGGGAAATTCACCACCATTACTTGGACATTCAAATGGCCTTAGCGGGGCAAGAGCAGATGGATGTAACTCCTGCAAGCCTTACCTATCCAGCTGAAGAATACAATCCCCAAACCGACTACCAGCAGGTTCACTCCAAGGATTTTCCCTACCAGACAATTCTCATGGTTCCTGGCCAGATGACTATTGTATTCCCAGAGGATGCCCACCGCCCCGCCATTCACGGTGACGGCACCACTGCAGCCCCCATCGAAAAGGCTGTCGTAAAAATTCGGATAGATTAAAACAAAACTAATTTTTCGGTCTACCAATCCCGTAGCTGGCGGCGGATAATAGAGCTAATTGCCTCCGCTAGCTGGGAAGCATGGGTTATCCGCACACAATTATTGCCATAAATCATGCCCGCTGAGTGCAGGTTATAGTCCAGGCCCATAAACACAGCCACCACCTTTATGCCCTTTTTCTTCAATGCCTGAACTTCCGCTTGTGCATCTTGAATGCCATCTCTTCCTGAATACTCTTGATACATGGATACGGCACACTCATCGTTAGGGTCCGCATCGGTAAGCACCACCAACAGCCGTCGTTCCATGGGAGATTTTTCCATCAGTTTTCCCACAGCTCGCAATGCTAAGCCATCTCTATTCCAGCCTTCCGTTTGGTAGCAAAAGAGATTGTCATTATTCCTGCCAGAATCGTACCGTCTCAGCTGCTGTAACACCGTGTAGGTTCGGAAGCTGTTGAAGGCATGAACCTGCACCGGCACCCCACATTGACTCAAACTTTCGGCAATAATATAGCCTTGGGCAGCCAACAGTGTCTGCCGAGAGGACTGAGAGTGGGAAGCATCCATCAAAATATCCACAGAAAAAATTGGCTCTGGGTATTCTTGATTCCGAAAGAAAATACGATTATCCTCCAGATATTGATTGCGCCACACCTTAGTACAATTCAGTTTTCCACAGGAGGATTTTATCTTGTCACGGGGTACCTGCACCGTCAGCTGGTTTTTCAGCTTGTCCCTGAGCCTCACAATGGCATTATCGTAGGCTGCCCGATTTTCCTGATAATGGCTGCGATTCAGCTGATATTGGGAGGAATTGGTCTGGGCTCCAGCAAAATACAGATGATTGTTTCTGTGCACATCCTGACAAATCTCTTTTTCTATCTGAGTTCGTTCAGTTTGAGAATACATCTGAGGACCGAATTTCTTTTCCAGCTCACTGCGAGTTTCTTCATCGATTTTAATGGAGCCACCGGTCCACAAGCTTCCAGAAGCAGCCGATTGTCGTGGATCAACGTCCTCGTCTCCCACGTCACTGGCACGAAACATTCTTCCCGGAACCTGTCGCCGCTTTTTGAACAGCTTTTGCAAAGCGGAGGGCTTCCTTTTCCGTGTTGTTTTTTGTCCCTGACCAAACTCCACCTTAAAATATTTTTTTATAACCTCACGGTAGGCTTTAATGATATAATCCGTATCCCAATCACCCTTGAACCGCAATGCCTGTAAAAGCTTTGCGTCTTTAGGCACAAGGAAGGGCTTTTTCCCCAAATTTTCCATGCACCACGCTGACTGAAAATGGACCAGACGATCTGTTTCCACCAACCAGGCAGACATTCCAATCATCTTTTGACAATGCTCAAAACGAAGAGCTGCAAGAACAGGCCGCAGAGGAAGTTCCTTTTCGTATACTACCTGCTCTAAAGCTAACCACAAAAGCCCGTCGTACAGGGATTCCTGCACTGTTCCTTCAAAGCTATCAAACAAAACTGCAAGTTTTTCCCAATCCAGCCATTTATACACCAGCCCGATTATCATGTTGAGATAAAAGTTTGCCTCTCCCCCATGGTCAAAGGAAAGAAAGTGAGGCTCTATCTGATAATTTTCCGCTGCAGACCATAAAATATTTTTAGCCCGCCGCTGCTGGATGGGAGAGGCATTCATAGCACGTACCGAGAATCAGCTTGCAGAAGGAGTACTTTCTCCAAAGATTGCATCTACAGTCAGCCCTTGTGGAATCCGTCCTCGGATAATATCCTGCAAAAGGGAACGCTCAAATTCATCGCTGGACTTGTTGGTAATACCCATATCCAGTGCAATCCAAGGTTCAATGCCTTTTCCCATAAGCTGAACGCTGTCCAGCAAGCCCCGCAAATCTAGCAGCCGAGAAGAAATCTCGGAGCTGGAGGTTTTTCTTTGAATATCCATAAAAACACGGGCCAAATCAGCAGCAAAGCTCACTTTCAAACTGGGAAACTCTTTCGTTAAAAGCCGCACTAAAGCATCGGAAGCAATTTCTGGCATAAGAATCACCACAAAACGAGAAGCCAGGGCCTCGTTCAAATCACGAGTTCCCGCATATCCTTGGTTCATGGTGGCAATAAATCGAGTGGCAGGATGCATGGTCAGCCGCTGGTAGCCCGGCACATCAATCACTCGGCGGAAATCCAGCAGGGCATGGAGCACCGCCAGCGCCTCATTCTTGGCCATATTGATTTCGTCCAACACTCCAAAGCCACCAGTACTAGCACAATGATACACTGGTCCTGGCCGAAACTGCACCTCACCATTGCGGAAGGTATCTGTTCCAATGAGAGAATCAGCGTCTGTGTTCACGTGGCAGGAAATATCCCAAATGGGCCGCCCAAATACAGCTGCTAGGTTTTCTGCTAAAACGTTTTTTCCCGAGGCCTTTTGTCCCACCAGCAACAGGTTCTGTCCACACAACAGGGCAGCAGCTGCCTGTTCCCAAATCCGTGGTCCAAAATACTTGTATCGTGGAGTGGGAATACGATCATCATTCCCCAGCCCGTGGGTGGCTCTAAAATCTTTTATGCCCTGTATAATCTGAGGAGAAACTCCCTCTTCCTGTAAAAACTGAAACATATATTTTATTATACTCCAATTTTATAGTATCTGCTATATTCAGCTCCCTGACACAGCATAAGGAATCAGACAAAAAAACCGGTGCCACCACTGGGATGACACCGGCCTTCATCTGGCTAAAACCAGCCTACCAAACGGCAGGCTAGGCAAGCAGATTATTTATACAGCTCGATGAGCCGCTGCAAGTGCTCGAAACGAGCCTTTGCAACTTCCTCGCTCTTCTTGAACAAGGCCTCTGCCCGCTCGGGGAACTTGCGGGTAAGAGCTGAATAACGAGTCTCGTTGGTCAAGAACTCCTGGTAAGTTCCGTCTCCAGCCTTGGAAGTAAGGGTGAAGGGGTTCTTTCCTTCAGCCTTCAATGCAGGATTGAAGCTGAACAAGTTCCAGTAACCAGAAGCAACAGCCTTCTTCAAGGTATCCTGACAGTGGCGCATACCACCAGAAATACCGTGGATTTCACAAGGAGCGTAAGCGATGATAATGGAAGGTCCATTATACTCTTCAGCCTCTACGATAGCCTTCATGGTCTGAGCGGGGTTAGCACCCAATCCAATCTGTGCTACGTAAACATAGCCGTAGCTCATGGCAATGTCTGCCAAGGACTTCTTGCTTACGTTCTTTCCAGAAGCGGCGAACTGACAAATCTCACCGATGTTAGAAGCCTTAGAAGCCTGTCCACCAGTGTTGGAGTACATTTCGGTATCGAATACCAAGATGTTTACGTCTTCGCCAGAAGCGATAACGTGGTCCAAACCACCGAATCCGATGTCGTAGGCCCATCCGTCACCACCCATAATCCAGGTAGACTTCTTGCCCAGGTAATCCTTGCTGTCCAAGATTTCCTTAGCTGTGTCACAACCACACTTCTCCAACTCTGCAATCAATGCATTTGTAGGAGCAACGTTAGCACGGGTGTTGTTCTTTGTTTCCATGAACTTGGCAATAGCGTCCTTCAAGGAAGCAGAAGCTTCATTTCCAGCAGCAATAGCCTCAAGCTTGCCAATCAAGCCGTCACGGATGTACTTCTGAGCCAGGTGGATACCCAATCCGTACTCAGCGTTGTCCTCGAACAAGGAGTTAGACCAAGCTGGTCCCTTCTTTGAATCCTTGTTGATGGTGTAAGGACAGGTAGCAGCAGGTCCACCCCAGATAGAGGAACAACCTGTTGCGTTGGCAATGTACATCTGCTCACCAAAGAGCTGTGTAGTAAGACGAGCATAAGCGGTTTCTGCACAACCAGCACAAGAACCGGAGAACTCCAACAGAGGCTGTACAAACTGAGATCCCTTGGGAGTCAGCTCGTTCATGCCAGCATCGTCCTTCTTGCTGACGTTGGCCACCAAGTAGTCCCAAACAGGCTGCAAGGGTAATTCCTCTGCCTGAGGTACCATTTCGATGGCTGCTGTAGGACATACAGTAACACACTCACAACAACCAGTACAATCCAAAGCAGAAACGCTGAGGGTATACTTGTACTTGCCAGCCTTGGGCTTAAGATCCATAACTTCAAGGTTTGCAGGACCAGCCTTAACTTCCTCGTCGCTCAACAGGAAGGGGCGAATTGTGGCATGAGAACATACGAATGCACAGTTGTTACACTGAATACACTTGGAAGCAGTCCAGTGAGGAACAGTAACGGCAGTTCCACGCTTTTCGTAGGCGGAAGCACCCAGTTCAAACTGACCGTTTGCATAGTCAACGAAGGCAGAAACAGGCAGACTGTCACCGTCCATCAAGTTTACAGTGTTCATGATGCTTTCAACCATCTTAACGGTCTTAGCTTCACCCTTCAATACAACCTTTTCGGTAGTATCTGTTGCATTTGCCCAGTCAGCAGGAACAGCTACCTCATGGATAGCGTTGCAACCAGCGTCAATGGCCTTGCAGTTCATATCTACAACGTCCTGACCCTTGCGGCTGAACTTTGCTACAACCTTTTCCTTCATGTAGTTAATAGCTTCTTCTGCGGGCAATACGTTTGCCAGCTTGAAGAATGCAGACTGAAGAACGGTACTGGTGCGCTTGCCCAATCCGATTTCGGTGGCAATCTTTACAGCGTCAACGGTGTATACCTTGATGTTGTTCTTAGCGATGTACTGCTTTGCATCAGCATGGAGGTGCTGTCCCAGCTCCTCGTCAGACCACTGGCAGTTAATCAGGAACTTTCCGCCTGGCTTAACGTCCTGAACCATCTTGTATCCCTTGATGATGTAGGACTGGTTGTGACAAGCAACCAAGTCAGCCTGGCTAACATAGTAGGCACTGCGGATAGGCTTGTCGCCAAAGCGCAAGTGGGAAATGGTAATACCACCAGTCTTCTTGGAGTCGTACTGGAAGTATGCCTGGATGTACTTGTCGGTGTGGTCACCGATAATCTTTGTGGAGTCCTTGTTGGCACCAACAGTTCCGTCACCACCGATACCCCAGAACTTACATTCAACAGTTCCTTCAGCAGAGGTGATAGGAGCAGGCTTAACTTCAGGCAAGCTGAGGTTGGTAACATCGTCCACGATACCAACAGTGAAGCGAGCCTTGGGAGCATCCTTCTCCAATTCCTTGAAGATAGCGAATACGCTGGAAGGAGGAGTATCCTTGGAGCTCAAGCCGTAGCGGCCACCAACCAATACGATGTCGTTGAGGGCAGCTTCACGCAATGTAGTGGCAATGTCCAAGTACAGAGGCTCACCCAGAGATCCGGGCTCCTTAGTTCTGTCGAGAACAGCCAGCTTCTTTACAGTCTTGGGCAGCACCTTCAAGAAGGCTTCGGAAACCCAAGGACGATAGAGGCGAACCTTAATCAAACCAACCTTCTCTCCACGAGCGGTCAAGTAGTCGATTACCTCTTCTGCAACGTCACAGATGGAGCCCATAGCTACGATTACACGGTCAGCATCGGGAGCACCATAGTAGTTGAACAGGTCGTAGTTTGTACCCAACTTGGCGTTAATCTTTGCCATGTACTTGCGTACTACTTCGGGCAATGCGTTATAAACGGAGTTACAAGCCTCACGATGCTGGAAGAAGATATCTCCGTTTTCGTGAGAACCGCGCATTACAGGATGGTTGGGGTTCAAGGAGTTAGCACGGAATGCCTTCAGAGCATCCATGTTCATCATTTCTTTAAGGTCTGCATAGTCCCAAGTCTCAATCTTCTGGATTTCGTGGGATGTGCGGAATCCGTCAAAGAAGTTCAGGAAAGGAACGCGGCCTTCCAAAGCTGCCAAGTGGGCAACAGGAGCCAAGTCCATGATTTCCTGTGCATTGGATTCTGCCAACATAGCAAAACCAGTCTGACGACAGGCGTATACGTCGGAATGATCACCGAAAATACTCAAAGCCTGAGAGGCAACGGTTCGGGCAGAGACGTGGAATACACCAGGCAACTGCTCACCGGCAATCTTATACATGTTAGGAATCATCAACAAGAGACCCTGAGATGCAGTAAATGTGGTGGTCATGGCACCAGCAGCCAATGAACCGTGAACAGTTCCTGCGGCTCCAGCCTCTGACTGCATTTCTACAACCTTTGTTTCGGTTCCGTAAATGTTCTTCAAGCCGTTTGCTGACCACTGGTCAACGAAATCAGCCATTGGTGATGATGGGGTAATAGGGTAAATGCCTGCCACTTCGGTATAAGCATACGCAACGTGGGATGCAGCCTGATTTCCATCCATCGAATGTTTTTCTCTGGACATATAGCCTCCTAATTTAATGTCTACCTAAACTAGATTGTTACTAGGATACACTGACTAGCCATTTATTTCAAGGGATAAAATGGAGCTACTATATTTTTTTATCTATTAAATTTTAAATATTTATCTTTTTGCCACAACTTTACTAAAAAAAAACTGCTATATATTAAAATTTTATAAAAACTATCCTGTTCGATACAAAAAAGAAGTATGAGTCATTATTATACTAATTATGAAAGAACATTCATTTAGAAAAATGAATTTTTGTGTAATGAGCTTGGTTCTGGTTGTATTTGCCACTCAGAATGTATTCTGTCAAACAGAAATTTTTCCCCAAGGTAAGGAGCGTCCCTCGGTGGCGCTGGTACTAGGAGGCGGTGGAGCCAAAGGATTCGGATTGATCCCCGTTCTAGAGGTAATCGATGAGCTGGGAATTCCCATAGATATGATAATTGGCAACAGTATAGGAGCTATTATCGGAGGGCTTTACAGCATAGGCTACACTCCAGAAGAAATTCGTCAAACCGCAACTGATGTAAATTGGGCCAGCATGTTTGCTGACAAACCAGAATCTCCTTTAGAAGCATTGCTGGAGGGAAGAAGCACTGAATCTACACCGCTGGTCCTAAAGCTAGGAAAGAATTTTTCTATAGAGACAGGCGGTGGCTTTTCCACAGGACAAAATGCCTATTTGCTGTTCAAGGATTTGTCAGTAAAAATCCCTTCGTACATCGACTTTGACAGCCTTCCCATTCCTTTTCGGGCAGCAACGGTAAATCTTACTACAGGAAAGCTGGAGCTTATAGGCAGCGGTGACATTGCCGAGGCTATCCGCAGCAGTATGAGCATTCCCGGAGTGTTTCAGCCCTTTCCCATAGACGGGGAGCTATATGTTGACGGCGCTGTTCGCAATAATCTTCCCATTCAGCAGGCCAAGGAAATGGGCTATGATGTTATCATTGCAGTTTCTTTAGATAGCCCTTTGCAGGAAAATTCCGAAAGCTTTAGCATAAATCCCCTCACAACTATTACCCAAGTAGCGAGAATTGCTACCAGCGCAGGAAATTCTGACCAGCTCACCTTGGCAGATGTGGTGATTCATCCTCCTGTTAAAGAATATAACATGATGGATTTTCCTAAAGCTCGTGAAATTTATGAAAAATCAGAAAAAGATAAAGAAAAATATCGTGCTGCATTACAATCGGTACTTACATTGATTTATCCAAACACCGCTGAGGAAAATCCACAAGAAGCAAGTACGTCAGGTTCGGGAAGCAGCACCGAGGCACAGCAAAGCAGAACAAGCCATCAGGCAATTAACGTAACACAGAACACCTTTACCTTTACGCCATCTCAACAGCTGCCAGAGGAAAAGGAAGGGGTGTATACAAATATTCCGTATGCTGTGCCAGAAAAAATTGTGATTTATGGTGCTGTGGATTCAGACATTGAATTTATCAATCAGGTTTTTAACAAGATTAAGGGAAAATCCTTGACCCCAGCCCACACTAGATTTTTTGTGAATGAAATTTACAACACAGGAAATTATATTTTTGTGACTCCACGTGTGGACGTTCGGCCACAGCAAACGGTACTGGAGCTCCGACTGCAACAAAAGGAACGAGAAAACTGGGTCATTATGCCTAACGGTACCTTTACTGGTACTATAACCGATGACTCCATTGCAAAGCTCACTCTTTCCTTGGACGTTCAGTTCCGAGGGCTTACGGGAACAGGTTCCGTTATGTCCATGAAGGCCACTACCATCAACGACTTTGGGTTTGCATGGTTCTATCTGCAGCCACTAGGGCCCCACGCCTACTTGCAGCTGGCAGCATCAGCCTATTTAGAGCAGGATTTTGTTACCTCAGGCTTTACTTTACGAAAAATTATCGCCAACAAGCTGGCCTACACCAACGTGGATTTTTTGTGGGGAATCCGATTTAACGCTGCACACAAAATGCAGGCAGGTGGTGCTATTTACTGGCTTAACACAGAGGAAACAAAAACTCCTGAGCTCCTAGCCCAAGAAGCCTTGTATCCAGCCACGAAAGCTTCCATGGCGGCTCCTTTGAACATTCGCTACACCTTTTCCACCCTTGATGCACCAACCTTTCCCAGCAAAGGCTTTTACGTGCGACTTGATACCACAGGAGTTTTCCCCATTATGGGGAAAAATACGCCCGTGGTCTTTACCATGACTCAGGTAGACTTTACTGCCGCCATTCCAGTGGCCCCGAAATTCAGCCTCATTGTAAACACCTTGGCCGCATCAGATCCCAGCCTGCAGCTAGAAAAAATTCCCAACCTGATTCCTCTCTTTGGAGTGGCTTTGGGAGACCGAATGTTTTATCCCAATATTTCTGGAAATCAGCAGTATGGCACCCAAAAGTTTGCAGCTCAAGTGGTGCTACAATTTCAGCCCTGGAACAATATTACGGTTATCGGTGGACAAGCCTTCTTCAACATTACGGGAACTGCGGGAATTATTACCTTGAATCACACGGATTTTTCTACCGATGGTATAAATTGGAATGTTTCTGCTGGGGCGGGATTACGTATAAACAAAACTTTCAGTATAATGATGAGAGTGGGAGCTGGAACTACCCACCGAACCGTTATGCCCTTTGTCTCGCTGGACATTGGAAGCATTCGTTACTAAAACACAAAGAGGACGTAATTATGGAACAAGAAAAATCAACTGACCAGCAGGACTTTATCACATTTCAGGACATAACCTTTGCCTATCCCCCAGTTGATGAGGAAGAAGAGGTAGCCGTAAAACCTATTTTCCACCACTTTACCGCCACACTGCCAGGGGGTTTTGTAAGCTTGGTAGGCCCCAATGCTTCTGGTAAGTCCACCTTTATGCTGTTGGCTGCAGGACGACTTTTGCCCCAGCAGGGAAAGATTTTTTTGTTGGGTAAGGATACTAGCCAGCTTACAGAGGAAGCACGAGATGTATTGGCTTCCTTCATCTACCAAAACATGGAATTTGACACAGAAGAGCCTGTTGCCCAGCTTTTGCAACAGGTATATCAGCAGGGAACTTTTGAAGGAAACCGCCAGTCCATTCATGGCCAGGCAAAGGACTTGCTCAAAGAAATTACTGAGGTGTTGGAGCTGGATGAATTAAATGAAAAGCCCCTGAGAACCCTTTCCAAGGGACAGATGCAACGAGTAATTTTGGCCTTTTCTCTGCTGTACGGTAGCAAGAGCATTTTTATGGACGAGCCTTTGTTTGCCCTGGAAAATGCTCACAAGCACAAGATTTTAGGCTACATCAAGGACTACTGCCACCAGCTGGGAATTACCGTTTATATTTCCATGCACGAGCTGGAGCTCAGCAGAATGTATCCAGACAATGTGCTTTTGTTCTATCCCAATCGAGACATGGACTTTGGCTCCCCAGATGAAATCCTGACACCCCAAGCCCTAGAAAAAGCCTACGGAGTGCCAGCTGCCATGCTGAAGGATGCAGAAAGCCTTACCCGAAAAAATCTCAAGGAACAATACGAAAATCAGTCCGTGTAGGGCTGGTATTTTTCTACCTGGATTTTTCCCCCAGAAAAGCTTTGGAAACCAACAGGTTGTCCTTCTGGAACTGGTTCGAGCAAGCCAGAAAGCTCCAGCAGGATACCCTGTAGCTTCTGAAGCTCCTCTAAATCTACTTCGGAAGCCTCAAGTCCATACTCCACACCCTTGTTATCCACAAAACCTAGCCATGTGTGAGGCTCATTGCCATACACACCAATTTGTCCCACTACAGTTATGGGCTCCAATTTGGCAGACTCCACCTTGTTCCTACCGCTAAAAGAAAAAAGAGAGAATGAAAGAACAGCCAATACTACCATTAGTGAACAAAATAGCTTCATTTCAATCCCCTTTTAGTTGCCATCTTTTGGTTGAACCAAAAGATAAATCTTTTCATTCTCATTAACTGGGCTACTAAAGGTAATATTTACCGTTCCAGCAGAATTAAGAGAACCAACAGAATGAAGAGTAAAGCCATAGGGGCGTAAATTTACACGACTGGTAGACTTAGGAGAGAGCAAAACAGGCTTAATACTATAGGACTTCCCCTCTATAATGAGTTCTTCAAATAGATTAATTTTAGGCATTGCTCCACCAATACCATTAACACTTTTGTTGAAGGTGGGAACAGTCACACCTTTGGGAGATTTATTCAATACCAATGCTTGAGGATATTTCTTAAACACTGACTCAAAGGTCTCTCCACTGGTGGCTTTATTAGATTTTAATGCTTGAGTAATAGCTTCTTGGTCAACGTATTTGTTGGTAGCGATTTGTTTGATTAAACTTGTACCACCATAATTTCTTGCCAAGTAGGCACCAAAGGCATAGGCTCCTGCATAGGAATAGGCAACATCATTTCCAAGAAGCCAATCAGTAAGACCAGAGTTATAATATCCTTGGGCAAAAAATATAAGTCTGCTAATGGGAGAATCTGCTGCGGATATACCCAGATGCTGCTGTATCATATCCTCACACACCATGGACATCATTTCGTTAGACCAAGTACTAGAAGATACTACATCAGATTGTTTAGTGGCAGTCTCCATGGATTTCATAGTCTTTTGTCCAAAATTAATCATGTGCTGGAATTCATGAGCAAGGGTGGAATATATCATATCAGGATATTCGTTGAGGAAACCAGAATCTACGTAGAAATATTTTCCTTCGTTAGAAAGAGGAAGCACATCATCCCTAGAAGTTGGAGTATCAGTAGCAATGTAATAATCCTTTGGCCAGAAATATCCAGCAACCCCAGAATATTGACCTGTTGTATAATCATCTTCAATATCATACACAACGATGTTTACTTTAGTACCAGTATCACAAGCAGTTGAAATATCATTAAATCCATAAACAGAAATAATTTCATCCGATTCCTCACCAAAAACCTCTTTAATCAGGTCATACATGGAATCAAATTTTTCAGCTAGTTCTACTGCTTTCGTTTGAGTAATTTTATCCCCAGAGGCAGTTTTATCTGTAAAATTATCATTCAAAACCCAGATATAACAATTTCCCTTTTTAGCCTGCAGGGTGGCACTACGCTTGGTATACTTACTTGAATTTACAAATGTATCGATTGCTCCAGCTGTGGATGCTGGCACATCTACCCAAAGATCTTTTGTAGCACCAACCTCTAGGTCAGTTGTAATGGTAGATTTCATTGGTTCGCTGACGACAGAAGCAAGCCTTGCAGAACGTCCTGAACCACTGCTACCAAGAGCAGGTGGTACAAAATCTCTAGCAGGGGCATAGTCTTTTCGGATAAATCCAGAAGGGGTAATGCCAGAAACATTTTCCCAATCATCTATTTCCATCAAGGGATTTTCTTCTTCTGCAGAACGGCTGGAGAAAAGACTGCCAAAACCTTGCCCCGAACCAGTTGTAGAAACAATATATCTGGTGGAGTTTAAGGGAATTGTTGTAGTCCCTACATTCATCTTTACCATAAAAATATCAACCGCTTCTGTTGCAGTAAGTTCTACAGTACGAACCGTATTTGGAATCTCATACTGAACGGTACTGCCGTTATATACTTTAGAAACAGTTTCGCCATCCCAGTTATCTGTGGAAAAACTTGAAATAACTGTTACAACAACATCTTCAACAAAGCTGCAAGAGGTAACAAA
This sequence comes from Treponema sp., assembly GCA_017549025.1. GTDB lineage: Bacteria > Spirochaetota > Spirochaetia > Treponematales > Treponemataceae > Treponema_F. Next base: position 11,619 of record JAFYWB010000012.1, on the reverse strand, counting down.
ACAGAGAAAAATAAAACCTAAAACTGTGGTAAAAATATTTTTTCTAGACAATCTCATACTTTACAGTATACCGCACTACGCTTTATCCGTCTAGAAATTACTTAACAATGAGATTATTTCTGAGCTAAGGCTTCTTCCATGCGCTTTACCAAGCCCTCGCCCCAGTAGTCGCAGAGGATGCGGTACGCTGGTGCCCGAAGCTCTGGTACAACGACGTGATTCAGCTGCTGCAAATTGTTTGCCACGTAGCTACGACAGAGCTTCCTAATGGCAGCAAGCTGTTCTTGGGTAAAAGGCGGTGTTAAATCCTGCAAACAGGCAAAAAGCACGGTAAACACAGAGGCGGTGGAACACACCTGTTCCCAGCGCTCCAAGGTGGTGATTTTTGTGTTGGAAGAAATACCGGTGTTTATGGTGTAGTTGTAAACCACATCAGGAATGCCCACATAACGGCGGGCTCCATGGGCAATAAGCAAATACTGCACCAAGTCTTCTGCCATGGTACAATACATAGCAGGAATTTGCTCCAGTGCCGCCAGATACAAGCTACGACGAATAAGCTTTCCCCACAAAAAATTGTTGTGCTGCCGCTCCACCAAGCCATTTTGCAAAATGGCTCCACCCTCCAAGGTTCCCGTAAATACCTTTTGTACCCGCCGCCGATTTGCTTCCAGCAGTTTTTCCAAGGAGTTACCTTCCAGTTGGCAGCCCTCTTGAGCCAGCACCACCTGGGCTGAACCGTGCACAATGTCTGCAGAATCCGCTACGGCACGACTATACAAGGTAGACAGGGCGGCGGAAGGCAGGGTGTCGTCACTATCAAGACAAAAGATGAAGTTTCCAGTGGCGGCTTCCACAGCGGTACGACGAGCTTCTACCAAACCAAGGTTTTCTCCATGCTGAAGATGACGCACTGGTACAGGATTTGTTTGCTGGAATTGTGCTACAATTTGAGCTGAGGTCAGATTGTTTTCGGGAGCATGTTTGGCACAGACAGTAGGACTGGCATCATCCACAACAATGATTTCTAGCCCCGCAGCTTCCAATCCCTGCTGAGCTGCCACACTTTGGAGGCAGTTCAGCAAGCTTGATTCCGTGCCATACACTGGAATACAGACGGAAATAGCGGGGGGCATGGGATTAGTCATATGTTGGAGTTATAAATCCAGAAATATCAGCGAGATTTCCGTAGAGGTCTGAACTATCTATATTCACAATATCAAAAGCGAGTGTTTCCAAGTCTACTGTAATAATGCGAGATTTTCGTTTGGCAAGAAGTCCTGCACCACCATTATCTGACAAAATATACCCTCCATCACCGATTACCAATTTTTTAGGCATTACTGCCACAAAACCAGCAGGTCCACAAAAGGTTGTCTCTACATTTGACTCAGTAGGGGTATAGAGCGTTTGGTTATACGTGGCTCCATCATCAGTATTTCCAGAAACTTCTATTCCTTTAGAAACGAGACCTAAAAATCCCCCATTTCCAAAAGATGTATCAACCGCCAAGGTTTGTGGATTAATTTTAACAATAGCGCCACAGCTATATTGCTCAGAGGCCCCACTGTCATTCGTGATATCAAAAGCACTCAGTAGCAAATACAAGAAACTTTCGTGATAAATCATCTGGCCAGTAAGATTTGCCCCTAAAGAAGCTGGTAAAAGAATCTCCTTTCCTACCTTCTCTTTAGCTAATTTAAGATTATAACTTTTAACTTTTAACGAAGAACTTCCAGTATTACTTTGTTCCACAACGTAGGCAATATCGTCATTAACAGCAAAACCCAAATATGCTGCGCCATCAGAATTTAACTCATCTTTCACTTCCCAACTGGAGTCCTTTGCATTTAGATAAACTATGACCCCAGTCTCTCTCATTCCATATAAAACGAATGAAACGTTATCATAAGAAAGGAAACTAGGAGCATCTCCTGTTATTGACCCACCACTACCATATAAAGTTGTATATGTTCCATCAGCTTTTAAGCTATACGGTATTATAGCATTGTTTGCACCCAATACATATAAATCCCCCTTATTGTCGAAGCTCCAAATTGGAGGTAGGTCTTGTGCAGGATCTTCTATGCTTGTTGCATTATCAAAATCATAATTCCCATAAGGTGCAATTTTTACACTAGAACTATCCCACATCAACACACCGCTTACCCGGCCAAGAGCTATAGTAAGGCTATTTTTACCAGCTGAAACTACATGGCTTTCAGAATTACCAACCCATACAAGATTAGCTCCTGCTTGCACAGATAAATTCAAGGTAACGGTAACACCCACTGGCACATTCTCAAAGGAAAGTGTAGCTTCTGCCAAAGCACTAGAATCTACCGAAACCTTTGCTTCTGCAGAATGCCCTCCAGATAAAATCCCTGTTACAGTATAGCTGTCATCTCCAGTTCCATTTCTCGAAGCAGCTGCACTACGAATCTGTCCTGCAAGCTCATCACCAATAGCAAGGGAAACAACTCCCATATCGCCATCAGCAAGCTGAATATTACCACAGGACACAAAGCAAAAGGCACATAAAATCCCTAAAAGAACTAATAACTTTTTCATTTATCCCTCCCAAACATTATTTCATGTTAAAAAATAAAGAATAGCATTAAATATAAGTTCAGCACAATTTTATTGCAGTGTAGAGTATACCACATCTACTCTGAACTCACAAGAAAATAATGCGAAAAAAAAGAACAGGAGAGGGAAAAATTGAAAAATAAGGTAGGTGAACTACTCCAAGACTGGCATACGATGTTCCATCACCACGGCTCTAAGGATATCATTCATCTTACCTTGATATCCTTTACCATAGCTTTTTAAAGCAGCAAGCAAATCAGCATCAATACGAATGGTTATACTTTGCTTCACAGGCTTTACTGTATAGTATTTAAGTCGTGCTTTAGAAAAATCTGTAGTCTGAGGAATATCAGTATAGTCAACAGGATAAGAATCTAAATCATTCAGCTCCTGAAGCTGTTCATCGGAAAGTTTGCAAGTAGTTTTCATAAGCCTTTTTCTCCAAGGGATCGAGTCCCCGAGCGGAAATGAGACGATGCCTCAATTTTCCATCAGAACATCGCTCCGTATAAAAAACAGTAACAATAGCTATGCCATTAATTGTTCCAAAACCTTGAAAGCGCTCCTCTTCCAAGGTTGAATGAGTCTCATCAGGAATCTCAACAAACCAAGGATCATAAAACACCTTGGAAGCAGTCTCAAAACTGAGATGATGCTTACTTTTATTGAGAATATCCTTCTCACTATCCCATTCGCAACAATCATCAGAACTATAAACCGTCACATTTATAGTATATGATAGCCATACTTATTTGTAAATACAATTATGTAAGTAATTATCCACTAAAACTTATACTTCCAAGACAGAGGAATAGCCAAGTAGGTGGAACGCAGAGATGCAACCGAGATGGAGGTGAGCCATTGATGCAAGTCAAGCTTCACGCCAGCAATAATCTGATGCTTTTCGTTTTCAAAGATAAAGCGAGGATGAATAGTCATGTTCCAGGGATTTCGCCAGCTATCTTCGTTCAGGAATTCCGTAAAGTATTTTACGTCAAGCTTAAAGTCCAAGTCTTCAACGATTTCAAAGATAACCACGCCACCAGCGTAGAAGGGATTTTGCTCAGAGTGATACAGAGCAGCCTCTAAATCAGCACCAAAGGTAAAGCGCCACAGTCGGTAGGTTCCACTAAAATTGATGATGTGGCTGGTATCGTAGCGGTCATTCCACTGAACAATGGGATTACTTAGGATTTTGCGCCAGTCGCCGTAGCCATTGGCTGTTCCAATGGCATAACCGTTATAGGTGTAGCCACCGCTGATGTACAGATTTTCCACACCAAAAAAGCTGGCGAATAGACTGAAGGAAGCTGCGTCTCCCTTGTAATTAAGCCCAACGGTAAAGCTTTCCATGCTCACATTGGCGCCAAAGTTCAGCTTGAGAGAAAGCTTATTGCCATTCACGGCAAGGTGCGGTACATTTGCCCCCACAGTAACAGGCCCCCACACAAAGCTGGTTCCAAAATATTTTTTGCCGTACCAGCCATTGGGCGTAAACTCGTTGAACACGTTCATAAAGGAAGCAGGCAATGCCATATAAAAATTATTGCCAAACACCATTTCCACGTGCTTGTTGGGACGAAACCACACATTTGCCTTCACAGGACTTCCCACTAAGGTGTAATCTTTGTATTGATAGTCGTTGGCCAAATCCAGTCGATATTCTGCTTGGGCGCCAAAATAGGTCATGTTGATAAGGCCAAAGGCAGTGTTATACAAACCACCAAAGCCACTAGATTTTTCCCCAGTGTTCTGGCCATTGTCCTGAAGCTCGTAGATTCCCTCAGTACCGAACTTGTTGTACACCTCGTAGGTTTGGGAAAAAGCCTCACTCCCCGCCCCCATTACAAAAAAACTGGCAACTATCCAAAGTAGTCTTTTCACAGGAAACTCCTTTTGTAAAGCTACATTGAACGATAATTGCCAGTTCAGCTCAAAGCAAATGCTTTTGATTGATTTAAAATCGATTTAAGCTGTTGCCCAAACTCCTATCAATAGGCTGCTTCTGCCACATTGCGAGTAATAGTGATTCGTGCGTCAGGATGATTTTGAGCCAGTGTCACAGGGAATGAGGCAGAAATCTCTCCGTAGCCAGCCTGCCGTACAACAGCTCGGTGCCAATCTCGGAAGCAGTACAGCCGCAATTCCTTGGCAGCCAAAATAGACTTCATTCCGATGGTAATACAGCGACGAGGCATGGCAGCCACTGCTCCACCCAAATCTCCAATGGAATTGACGGCTCGTGTTTCAGGAGAAATATCAAGAATACGGGTTGGTCGCTGGGCAAATTCGCTGGCAGGAACAGTTTCTGGCTCGTTAAATGCCAAGTGTCCTGTAATACCGATTCCCCCATAGCACACCTGAGCGCCACCCAAGGCAGCAAGCTTTTCGTCCAAGGCAGCAGGATTTGCAGGATCAGGGAAAACCCGCTGCTCAGGAGGCATTACCAGCTCTGGCAGAATCTGGTTGTACACGGTACGATTCATAAAGCCACGGAAGCTCAGCCGATGGTCTATGTCGATGTAGGTATCTTCGTCAGTAAGATATTCGTCCATGTTGAAGAACCAAACCTTTTTTAAGCTCACCTTCTGCTCATTTACCAGTCGCACAAAGATGGGATACTGACCTACTGGCCCCACGGGACAAATAAACACCGTTTCCTTGCCAGCCTCATTGTTGGCCTTGATGTGGTTAATCATATCCAAAGCCATTTCGTAAAACACTTCCCCTGCGTCACCAAGGGTCACAATGGGAATACGGGAATGAGCAGCCAAATCCTCTTTCTTCAACATAAAATAATCCATAACAGCCTTCCTTTTCAGCGTTCGTTGGCATTACAAAATGCCATCAATTCAGTGTACTTCATGGTTTATTCCTTTGTCAAATCAGCTCAGAACAACAAGTTTGAAATCCATTCCGTGAATAATTTGACAATGAGGAAAATGATGGTAAAATAGAAGTATTACGAATTCTTTTTTCTCTATAACTGCAAAATTTACTGTCTGACTTTTGGAGGAAAACATGACAAAACAAAATAAAAAAGCAAAGAAAGCCACAGAGAAGCAACTTTCTCCGAAGCAAAAAGCTTCTCAGAAAGCTTCTCTGGAAAAGAAAAACACTTCCATTCTCACAAAGCTCCTTGGTGTGGTTATCACTCTGACTACACTGCAATTTGTAGGACTTTTTATCAAGGACTGGCGAACCATCAATAATTTTATTAACGACGAAATTACTACCATTGCAAACTTAAAGCATCAGGTTTTTCTGAACAGCCTTGATAGCTACAATACTACAGGACAGGTTTTGCTGGATTCAGTTTTGTCAGACAGCAAAATCGTAGAAGCCTTTGCTACCCGGAACCGAACACAGCTGTCTGCCCTCACCGTTCCTTTGTACAAGATTATGAATGAACGGTACAAGATTGCCCAATTCCAGTTCCATACTCCAGAGCTTATCTCCTTCTTTCGAGCCCATAATCCAGGAACCTACGGCGATGACCTTTCTACTACCCGTGCCACCGTTAAGGCTGCAAATACCCAAAAAACTATGGTTGTAGGCCCAGAAGTTGGATCCACAGGCTTGGGCTACCGAGTTGTAATGCCCGCCTACGACGCCAACGGAAACCACATTGGTTCTCTAGAATGTAGTGGCGCCGTAAACTCCGAATTTTTGGAAAACATTGTTGCCACCAGCACTCCAGAAGTATTGGAAGGCGGCATGAACATCAGTGTTATCACCGCAACATTGGAAGGAACCCACATCGAAGCGGGAGCCAACTTCCGTGATGAAGATTACGATATTCCCCAAGAAATTCTTGCTGCACTGGAAACCTCCGATGGAAAAATCATCAATGTGAACGGAAACACCGCAAAAACCTTCTTCGCACTGCAGGATTTTTCTGGAAAGACCATTGGCTACACAAAAATAGTTTTTGATATTAGCTCCATCTTGAAGGAACGCAAGAAAGCCCTGTTGATGACCTTCTTGATTTCCACTGCCACATCCATCGCCTTTGTTATTTTCTTGAGCATTTTCGTTCGAGTTTTTGTAATTAAAACCATTACAAAAACCGTAAAAGCCCTGAAGGAAATTTCAGAAGGTTCTGGTGACCTTACCCTGCGACTCCAAGAAAAGAGCTCCACAGAAATGCACCTTATGTCCAACTATTTCAATCGGGTAATGACAAAAATCCAGCACTCTGTGTCCGAGGTGGATGCAAATACAGATCAAATGGCTCATATTGCCGAAAAGCTTACCTCCAACATGACAGAAACTGCCAATGCCGTTTACGAAATAAGCGCCAACATAGATAACGTAAAAAAACAAGCTATTTCTCAGGCATCCAGCGTAACCCAAACAGTTACTTCTGCAGAGGAAATCATCAAAACCATTAGCCAACTGGATTCCGTTATCGCCATCCAAGCAGAAAATGTTATCCAATCCTCATCCTCCATGGAGCTGATGTCTGGAAAAATTGCCCAAACCACCTCTCTTTTGGAAGACAATGACCTTGTTATTGAATCCCTAAGTTCCGCCACCGCCAAAGGACAGGAAACCCTCGGCACAACCAATGCCATTACCCAGCTTTTGACTCAAGAATCAGGGAAATTGCTGGAAGCCAGTGGTATTATTCAGCACATTGCAAGCCAAACCAACATGCTGGCCATGAATGCAGCCATTGAAGCAGCTCATGCAGGAGAAGCTGGAATGGGATTTGCCGTTGTTGCAGATGAAATCCGCAAGCTGGCAGAAGAATCCAGTTCTCAAGGAAAGGCTATCACCTCCACCTTGAAAAAGCTTTCTGCAGAAATTGACAATCTGGCTCAAGCTGCAAAAACCGTGGACGAAAGCTTCTCCGCCATTACCAATCTTTCTTCACAGGTAAACAGCAATAGTATTAGAATTACTACTGCCATGCACGAACAGCGACAGGAGGTGGATTCCACACTAAAAGCTATTTTGGACTTGAATTCCATTACCACAAACATCAAAAACGGCTCAAATCAAATGCTGGAAAACGGCCAGAAAATGGTGGATGAAATGCGGAATCTAGACCAGCTGACAAAGGAAATCACCAACAGCATGACAGAAATGGCAGAAGAAACCTCTCAAATCAACAGTGCCATTCTGGAAGTAGAAAATATTACAAAGGAAAACAGCGATTCTATTGAACGGCTCACCAAAGAGGTTAAGAAATTCAAGATTCACTAAACGATTAAAGAAAAGACAGATGGTTTCCCCAGTAAAATCCATGGGATTGGATTGGGGAAAACTTATTTAAATAAAAAAAAAGCCTGGCTGCTACCTACTTTCCCGCGAATGCAGTATCATCGGCGTTGGAGGGCTTAACTTCCGTGTTCGGGATGGGAACGGGTGTGACACCTCTACCATGGCTACCAAGCAAGAATGACTATATCATAGGCGATACTTTTTGTAAAGGGGTAAAAGGCTTTTTTTTTAAAAAAAGTGTATTTTTTTTAGACTCCACTGCCCTAGCCTGAATCCCGCATACACGCTTGGTCAAGAATCTCAATCAAATCCTTGTATTCCATCCGTAAAACCTCTGGCTGAACTTGAGACATGTATTCCTGTTCCTTGTGAAAAAGCTTGTCCTTGCCAGAAATGGGCATGTACTGCACCTGATTTCTGGTGTAGTAATGCTCGATGCAGCCCTTGGGAAGAATATACACACGAGCGGTGGCGGCAGCAGCAAAAATCAGCGCCGCAAGATTTTTTATGAGGGGAATGGTGTTGAACAAATTTTGTGGAATCAAGCCTTCCATCAAATGGCCCACCTGATTTACACCTTGTAAAACCACGGTTTTGTAGGTGTCTAAGTCCTCCACCTTTTGGTATTTGTCGTACATTTCCCGAAGCTTTTCCACCAAAAGAGCCAGCTCTGGGGGAATGGACTCTGGAAGATTGCACAGAGCAGCTCCCAAGTCCACCAAATACCGTTCTAGCCGCACAATCAGTTTTTCCAAGGTGATTCCACGCCGCAGGCTGGTGGCAGTAAAAAGCTGGGTATAAAAGGGCAACTGCTTTTCTTCCTGACGCTGGAGCCACAGAGCTGGTCGTGGGTCTTGTGCCAGTACATCACGGAGCTTTCCCTTGAACAAGGAATCTAAATCTCCCACAATGCGGCCATCGGTTCCCAGCAGAGAGCAGACCTTACAAAAAACTCCCAGCTCATCCTTGCCGCCCACATCAATAATGCCAGTGCCAACGGAGGCGTACCAGCTGGTGGTAAGCTCCAATAAATGAGAAAAAAGCTGCTGGTCGGTGTAGCCTTCCACAAAGATTTGGTTGTCGGAAAAGAAAAACTGCTTGTGATAGGTGTTGAATCGAGGTAAAAATCGGCGGAACAAAAGCTCATCCTCGGTAGAAAGCTGGTCAATGCAGGTGGGAACACGGTTTACGTGGCACACAATCACGCCTAGCAGGTCTTCGGGAAACCGCAAATCGATGAAAAAAGGAGAATGAGTTATGAGAAAAAAGATTTTTCCCGGCTCTTCTGCAGCGGCCTTTCTGATTTCTTTCATAAAAAACAGCTGAAACTGGGGATGCAGGTGCAGCTCTGGCTCGTCAAAAATCAGGCAGTCGCTTTGGCTATTGTACAGGGCTATCAACAGCTGCAAGATTTCCTTTAGGCCGTGGCACTCACCTTCTTTCAGGTTGTATTCCACGCCACGAGCCTTGTTTACTACCATGGGAAGAAAGCTGCCGTCTTCCTGCTCCTGAAAGGTGATGGACTTGCCGAACATACCAGACAAAACTGATTCAATCCGCTCCTTTACCTGCTGATTGTTCCGCAGCACCGCCAAAACCAGGTCTTCTGGAATACGGTCGGAACGGAGAAAGGTAACGTCCAAGTCATAATTTCTGAATTGACTGGCAATTTCGTTGGCCAAAAGGGTTTTTCCAGAACCATTGGGCCCCACGATGAGGTTCACTTGCGTCCAGTTATTCTTCTTGAAGGCAGCCTTTCCCCACAAAAAAGGCAGCTTTACCTTTGTCTCGATATGCAGCATGGATATATTTTACCCCACTTTTGAGCAAAAACAAAGGGGCAGAATAAAAAAATCCCCCGCCACAGATGGAGCTGGAACGATGGAGTTTGTTAGGTTACGCAAGTTTTGCAACGCAAAACTTGCTGTATCCCATTGTCATTTATGACAATGGGATACTCCTGCTCTTTTACGCAGCAAGTTGTTTTATTTAGAACTGGCACACACCACACGAAAACCAAGATTGCCGCCGCGGCTGTAAGGGTAGTTGAGGCCGCGGAAAGAAACAGACGCGTAGTAAGCGAAGCTGCTCCAACTACCACCGCGGCGGACGCGGCTAGAACCCGACGAGGCACCCTGTGGGTCTTTTTCTTCTCCTTCATTTATTGTTCCATACAAGTCATAACACCATTCAAAAACGTTTCCGCTCATATCATATATGCCTAAGGTGTTAGCCTCTTTTTTGCCTACTTGGTGGGTTCCGTATCCTTGATTACCTTCTGTGGGTTTAGTATCTTCTGTTGTTCCTGTTACAGTGTTATACCAATACCAGCCTACTGCATCTAAACCTGCGTTTTTGCTTTCAGTATAACTTTTTCCATCTGCTGTATCTGCTCCACTAAAGGTAAAGTCCCAAGCCTCTGCATCTGGGTTTCCGCCTCGGGCTGCATATTCCCATTCGGCTTCCGTGGGTAAGCGATAACCATTTGCATCCTCATTTAATGTTACAGTTGCTTCAGATATGGAATAGCCCTTTTCATTTACTTGGCTTACTTTTGTTACCTCAATGATGTATGCTGGTGATAAATTTACTTTTTCGCTTAATGCATTACAATACCATACCGCATCGTACCAAGTAACTCCTTCTACTGGTCGTTTTTCTTGCTTATCACCTTCAAATAAGGTGTACTCTGCACTACCTTCTGTACAAGATGATGGGTTGCTTTCTAGCTGGTATGTAGTTCCATCTACCGTTACTGTTTGCCCAGCCATGACACTTGCGTATTCTTCTTGGGTTACTTCGTATTTTCCCATGTAGAAACTACTTAAGATTACTGTTCTGTCTTTTATAAATACTCCTTTGTAATTATCTTCTGCACTTTCATCCAACCAAGCTGGCAATTCCCCTTCTATTATGCCACCTGTTACGGATACCATTTCAGGTACTTTTACCCTTGGCCCTTGTGGCCCCTCCGCCTCCATCTTACACCCCGCCAGTACCATTACACTTGCCAGCAGCACCAAGCCTGCCAACACCAATTTCTTCATAGCGTTCACTTTTAAAATCCTCCTTTAAACTTTATGTTCACCCAGTTTTACGCTGGAAAATTACCGAGACAAAATGATTTAAACAAAAAAAGACCAGCGGGAAATTTCTCGTAAGAAAAATTCCACGCTGGCCTTCTTGTTCCAGATAAATTTATTGCGTTAGAAAGAGTTTCTTTTATGTGTTGTGTTGTGTTCAGGGATTGTACGGAGGAAGCAGTTTTAGACAAGAAAATTTCTGAGAACAAGCCAACTTTTTTTACGCCAAGATACAACCGAGACACTTCCACATATTTGGTTGCCAAAACAAAGTCGTGACAGCCAAAATAAAACTTCTATAGCAAATATTATAATGCAGATTTTGTATTTGTCTAGGGTTTGTGGGAGATTCTGGGGAAAATTTATGAATGATGATACCATGCGGATTCGGAAAATCTACTATTTTTCTAAGTGCAGATAAGTTTCTTTTGCTTACACAGTGTAAGATTCAGCTAATACTACAAGTACTATTACCCCAGATTTTGCGTAGCAAAATCGAATCTGACTTTCAGCCAGTTCTGTAAGGAAGTGATTGGAATAGCGGCTCACGCCGCCTGCGAATCAGTGTGGCAATCTCCCCACAGCACGTTCCTCAAGGCCAGCCCATGGAAAAGTTTAAAAAAATCCAGTTTTTTCTGAGAAAAACGCATTTTTTTTCGAGTTCAAACCTATAATCTATATGTAAAGAAAAAAATTTGGAGGAAACATGGAAGTTGAT
>JAFYWB010000011.1 GCA_017549025.1 Treponema sp. | reverse complement strand
CCAATAAGCACAGGATTGTTCTTTGTGCGGCGGGAAAGCACCTGCATTACACGACGAATTTCCTCATCACGGCCAATTACGGGGTCAATCTTTTCCTGGCGTGCCAAGGCAGTTAAATCACGGCAATATTTTTCCAAAGACTGCATGGTAGCCTCTGGGTCTTGGTTGGTAATCCGTTGGTTGCCCCGCACTGCCTTGAGTGCTGACATAATGCTGTCTTTTGTAATGCCATTTTCCTTCAGCATACGGCCACATCCACCGTCGGACTCAGCAATGGCAATAAAAATATGATCTGTGGAAAGATACTGGTCTTTTAATGTGTCTGCCACCTTGGCAGCCTTGGCAAGAATCTTTGCAACCTCCCCAGACATGGCAATTTGGGCTGCTCCACTAATGCGAGGAAAGGTATCTAAAAGCTTTTGGGTTTCGTCAATCAAGTGGCGGACAGAGCCACCGATCCGCTCAACAAGGGGTGGCACCATTCCATCGTCTTGCTGAAGCAAGGCATACAAAAGGTGCGCTGTTCCCACTTCACTGTGGTCGTTCTGTTGTGCAATGAGACTTGCATCCTGCAGGGCATTTTGTGCCTTTACGGTATATTGATCGTAGTTCATCATACTTTAAAAGTAAAAACGAAGCGTCAAAAAAACAAGGAGAATTTTACTAAAATTGAAAAATAAAATGAAAATTACAGGTTTTCAGACTGATGTCGGCCACCATACTCACAGCGGACATCCTGCAAAATGGCATGTTCTATGAGTTCAAGCCGCTTTTTCTTGATTTTCCGATACAGCCGAAGCTCACCAGTTCCTGTAGAACCACCTAATACCTGCAATTCCTCCCGTGGATTAGAAGGACAGCTATAGGCACGCACCGACATTTCATCTGTAGGACAGAAAACGTCAATGTCGATAAGATGATGGTGGAAGGGAACACTGACAGTCCAGTGCACCTTGTTATCCATCACAACGCAACCGAAATTAGACTTGTTCTTAACACGGGGACGACAAAGCTTAATGGTGTCGATTTCTGTAAAGAGCGCAAAGGAATCACGATACACGCCCTGCACCGCAAAGGCTCCATTCACTAAAGGCTTTCCGGTAATGTTACTGCTAATATGAGAACAGGAAAGATGAAAGAAAGGATAGGGATAATCCTTTCCCCATAATTTATCTACATAGCCAAAGGAGGTTCCTGGTTCCACCAGATAGGTTTCACCACAAAGCTGTAGCTCTCCAGAAACAAAACAGCGGACAGCAGGCACGCCCCAGTACATATCCTTTTGCATTTTTCCTGGGACAAATTGACAAAGCTTTTCTATCTTGAGCTGCCAAGAAGCGTATTTTTCACCATCCTCAGCCATTCCTGACAAAAACTCATCCTCCAGATGGAAGGCACCGCCAGCTACATCAAGCAAATGCTTGGAAAGGCAAAGAGAACTAGAAGGAAAGAAGCTTTGCACCACTTCTCCTCCCAGGCCGTACCTTCCCACTCGAATTGTCACGTAGGAATGGGGAGAAAGGGCCTCCTCTGGCATGTAAAGCTGACTTTCATCTTTAAATTGGGGAACTTCATGGGGGTCAGACCAAATGACCTCATTGGGAGACAGGCTTGGATTAATAAGATACAACTCAATGAACAAAGAAGCCTTTTCGCCACTAAAGCTGTTCTGTGCATTGAACAGGTAGCGCCATCTGGCAAAGCCTGTCTTTTTCAATGAATTGTTTAACGGACTTAATTCTAACTTATTGTTTATACGCAAGGTCGACATACTCCCCATATTCCCTATCGAATCCTAGAGATAATTTCTCGAATAGAATATCGGCAGATTGCACCAACAAGTTTAATCAAACCGTGAGTGGCTTCACAAAGTGTGTCCACTTACTTTGTGAGGCCATTCACTAAATGATTCCATTCTTAACGTGAGTTCCCTTGCTGATACCTCATGTCCTTGATGCAATCGCCGTGGATGAAGAGACTATCGTCTTATTCTTACAAGATTCCTTCCAAAGTCTGAGAAATTTCTTCAGGCTCCTGGGGAAAATTTTCATTCAGAAATACAAAGCAGTCCATGGCTGCACGCTGAATATGCTCAAACCATATCGTGTACAATTCATTTTCGATTGTACTGGGATAGGGTGCTCCCTGTACATCTGACACAAGAGTTCTCAGCTTACCAATACATTCCTCTAGCTTGCTATCCATCGTCTCTGCCACTCCTTACCGCATATTTTCACTAATTATACTCAGTTGTTGTATATTTTTCCAGTCTTTCAGCTCATCAGTCTTTAAATCATTGCCATTAACAATGGCAGCCTGACGTTGATACTGCTCCAAAGAAGCCAAAAGATCTTGTGCAGCCTGCTGAATATGCTCAGGCTTTGCCTGTACCAACATCTCCAGCTTCTTCTTCTTTTCTTCCTGGGTGTAGCCATACAGATACCGCAAAAAGCCCACGCTACCACGGCTAGAGGGACTTTTTGGCTGCACCTCCTTACTGTAGCACCCAGTAATCACTCCGTCTAGCTCCTCTTGGTCAAGACAGGTTTCTGCAGCTTGGGCAATGACTTGCTGGAACACCTGCAATGAACGCAGAGGCTTGGGGTCACGATAGGTGGCAAAGCCAAAGATTCGTTCCGAGGTATCAGGCCAGGCAAAGGCACCATAGGCTCCACCCACCGTTCTAATTTGTTCCCACAGGGCGGTGTTACTTATCCAGTGAGCAAGGAGGCCGTCATACACGTACCGAGAGTCATCGTAGCCCTTTCCCTGACAGGTAATAGCAGCAAATCCCACCTGAAAGTTGCTGGGTAAGAGCTCCAACAAGGGATCCATTTGTGTATCGCCATTAGGGGCTACTTCTGTCCCCCCCACTGTGGTGCTAGGAAGCTGGGTCAATTCATAGAAGCGCTGGGTATTATCAGCTACCCGTGACTTTGGCGGAAGCAGCTTGCAATCTGCAATGGTCTTTTCCAAAAGCGGCAGGGCAACCTTGAGACTTTCTTCATCTGCAATAATTTGGGCAATGGCACCATGCTCCTTGATTCGGGTAAAAAGGTCGGAAAGCTTTTGTCCCAGCTGCTGGATATCCATATCCATCATGGACTTGATATGGGCAAGCTGAGCCAAGCCGTTCCACAGCTCGTCAATGGCCTTGTTGCGGCTCAAGGTGCAGCTCGTTCGAGATGCAGCATATTCGTTGCCATTAGGCGCAAGAGAAGCTACAAAGTCGTTTCTAAACTCCTTCAGCAAGGTGGAAAGACGCTGGGTATCGGAAAAATCTACAGTCAACAAATTTTCCTGCAGCAGAACAAGGGCCTTTTCAGACTGCTCCGTAAGCATCTTCACCTTAAAGAAAAGCCAGTCCCGACCAAAAACAGGATCCTGCACAATTTGCCCATGCTCATTGCAGGCCATCAAGTTATCAAGGCCGTTCATCATGGCAGAGGTAAAGAGATTTGCGCCCAGCCCACCAGTTTCCAAGGCACTGCGACGAGAAGCCTCTGCCCAGCTGGTGTCGCCAAAGCCTACAGCAAAAAGGCAGCCTGACAGGAATGGAAGGTAAAAATAATCCTCTGGCTCCAACAAGTCCACAGGAAAGCACAACTGAGCATACACAATGCCGTTAGTGGCCTCCTGACTGACAAAAACAGGTACTTGATTTGGTCCAACCTGTCTTGTGATGGTGATTTCATCCACATCTGTAGGCAGCTCCTGGGGAGAAAGATGGGGCAAGATGGAAGCATCCTCCTTTTCCTCCCCTTCCTGCTGAAAGGCCACCAGCTTTTGGTGATTGGCCTGTACTTCTTCTATAGAAGTTCCTTCCATAAGGCGAGCAATTAGGGCTTCTTCTGCAGCCTTCCGCTGCTGGCTATAATCGGCATGGGGATACACCGTCACTCGGGAACGATGCTTGTTCTCTAGCAACAGCTGAGAAATGAGATTTTGTACATAGTGGGGATCTTGGGCAATTCGTTCCTTGATTTTGGCAAAGGTTTCTCGAATTAAAAGGGTTTCAGAGGGACTGCGACCATAGAGCCAGCCCCGCAGACAGCGCCGCATCAAGACCAGGGAATAGGGCCCGTAAACACGACGCACCTCCCGCTGAGAAAAATCCACCGCCAAAACAGCTGAGTCAATATCCTCCTGAGGAATACCTTCGGTACACAAGCGCTCCAAAACAGACATGATGACAGACTCCACCTTCTGGGCATCCTGACGGTTACAGCCTCGTAAGCCTGCAGTAAACAAAACCCAGTGCATTTCGCTATCAAGGCCGTTGTTGGGAGCTAAATCCTCTCCCAAACCAGATTCCAGCAGAGCCTGACACAAGGGAGAGCCGTCGTGACCCATGAGGATTTCTGCCACCAAAATGCTTTCCATGTGGCGCACAGGATCCGAGGAATCTCCCAAAAACCAGGTGACCGTTACATTGGCACCGGCATCCTCTGACTGCTCTCCATCATCATCCTCGTTGGCAGTAGGCCCAATTTTTTCCAGCACCACTGGCTCCGTAAAGGCTTCTGGCGGGGTGTCCAAGGGCAAAAGCTGACTGCAGCCAGTTGAACAAGCCTGTGAGGACAAGGTCTGCTCTGGCTCAACACGCTGAGGCTCAGGACACTGAGATTCAGTGCTCTGAGATTCAGATTGCTGGGCAGAAAGGCTTTCCATGGTTTGCTCATAATTATCCAGAAAACGCTGACAAAGGAAATCAATCTGGTCCTGAGTAGGAATATTTCCCGCCAGAAAGAGGCGACAGTTACCAGGATTATAATGATTTCGGTGAAAGGCCACAAAGTCCTGGTAGCTCAGCAGAGGAATCTCCACTGGATCGCCTCCAGAATCCAGATCATAGATGGTGTTGGGCAACACGCTGCGAACAGCCCAGTCTCCAGCAATATTTTCAAAGCTGGAATAATTCCCCTTCATCTCGTTGTATACTACCCCCTGAATGGTGGGCTTTCCCTGGGAATCAAGCTCCAAACGGTGAGCCTCCTGGGCAAAGGTCCACTTTTCCAGCAGGGGAAAAAATACTGCATCTCCGTACACACCCATGAGATTGAAGTAGTCTGCACGAGAAATTGAGGAAGCAGGATACACCGTCTTGTCGGAAAAGGTCATGGCATTCAAAAAGGTTTTAACGCTTTGATTCACCATGCGAATAAAGGGATCTTTTAAAGGATAATTCTTTGATCCACAAAGAACTGAGTGCTCCAAAATATGGGCAACACCAGTGGAATCCTTTGGAGGAGTCTTAAAGGCAAAGGCAAAGAGGTTTTCCTCATCTTGATTCAGGATATGGTAAATTTCCATTCCCAAGGTTTTATGCCGCAACCAAATCCCCTCTGCAGAAAATTCCTGAAGGGGCTCCACAGTCAACACTTCAAAATTCTTGTACACATCGCCTGTAACCAAGGCTTTTTTTTCAGATACCATTTTCTATTTATAGACCAAGTTTGACATTTTTTCAAGAAGAAGTAAAACCACATTGCATTTCACCTTTAAAAACAGGTAGAACTTAACGAGTACTTCCATCACAGTCACACATTAAATAGTAGTGCATTTTTTTAGCAATACTTCATTTTTTCAGCCACTTCCATTGACAAAGACCATGGTGATTTGTATAATTCCACCATGACTTATTCAGTATTTTGCCTACTACTAGCAGATTCTCTCTCTGTTTTGCCTTAAAGGTAAGGTGCTGTATAGGTATTGCCTATGAATTACCGGCCCGTTGCCACAAGGCAACGGGTCTTTTTTTATGTCTTCAACCATCAGGAGGAAAAGATGAAGAACGCAGGAAAATACAAGCCCTTTGGAAAAATTCCAATTGTAAACCGCCAGTGGCCAGACAAGGAGATTACCCAGCCACCCATTTGGTGTTCCGTAGACTTGCGGGATGGAAACCAGGCCTTGGCCGTTCCCATGGGAATCCAGCAGAAGCTGGCCTATTTTGATTTGCTGGTAAAGCTGGGCTTTAAAGAAATTGAGGTGGGCTTTCCCAGTGCCTCCCAAACTGAATACGACTTCTTGCGTCGCCTCATCGAAGAAAACCGCATCCCAGATGATGTTACCATTCAGGTATTGTGCCAAGCTCGTGAAGAGCTGGTAAAACGAACCTTTGAGTGCCTAAAGGGTGCCAAGTCAGCTATCTTCCACATCTACAACTCCACCTCTCCTGCCCAGAGAAAGTACACCTTTAACATGAGCAAGGAGCAGATTATTCAGGTGGCTATCGACGGAATTCGCTGCGTAAAAAAATGTCTTCCCTTGGCTGAAGGAACCAACATCAGACTCCAGTATTCTCCCGAAAGCTTTTCCAACACAGAGATTGAGTTTGCCGTGGAGATTTGCGAGGCTGTGAAAAAGGAATGGGGTCCCACTCCTGAAAACAAGATGATCATGAATCTGCCCACTACGGTGGAATGTTCCTCCTGTAACAAGCACGCAGACCAAATCGAATATTTTTGCACCCACATTACCGACAGAGATTCCATCATTGTGAGCCTCCACAACCACAACGACCGTGGTGAAGGCGTTGCAAGCTGTCAGCTGGCTCTGCAGGCTGGAGCCGACCGTGTGGAAGGCACCTTGTTCGGAAACGGTGAGCGCACCGGAAATCTGGACATTGTGACGGTAGCCTTGAACATGTTTACCCAAGGTGTGGATCCCGGACTTGATTTTTCAGACATCAGCTCCGTGGCAGAAACCTACATGAAGCTTACTGGAATGCCCATCCATCCCCGCCACCCCTACGCAGGCGAGCTGGTATTCACCGCATTCTCTGGCTCCCATCAAGATGCCATCCGCAAGGGAATGGCTGCCAGAGCCACCATGGCCGAGGATGATATTTGGGATGTGCCCTACATTCCCATTGACCCACATGATATTGGCCGTGAGTACGAGGAAATTATCCGCATCAACAGCCAAAGTGGCAAGGGCGGTTCAGCTTGGATTTTGGAGCAGGATTACGGAATCTTCTTGCCCAAGGCCATGCACCCCGACGTGGGCCAGATTATTACCGCCACCGCCGACACCCTGCAGCGAGAGGTTACCCCAGAAGAAATCTACGACATTTTCAAGAAGCAGTGGCTTGAAAAGAAATCTCCCCTTAAAATCGTGGATTTGGCAGAAACCCACTTGGACAGCTCCAGTGCCATTGCCAACGGTGGCACCATCGAAAATGCCAATGGAAAGGAGCACCATGCTCAGGTTATGTGCCGTGCCTCTGTAGAATGGAGAGGTGAGGTTCACTCCATGGGTGCCAAGGGAAATGGTCCTCTGGATGCCTTCGTGGCAGCCCTGGCCTCCACTCCCGTGCCAAAGTTTTCTATCAGTGCCTTCCACGAGCACAGCATTGGTACCGGTTCCGATACCGACGCTATGGCCTATATCCAGATTACTCTGGAGGATGGCAAGAAGCTGTGGGGCTGCGGTAGAAGCTCCAACATCGGGCGGGCTGGTATTAAGGCAGTAGTAAGCGCCATTAACCAGATTGCGTAACCAAAAGACAAGGCCTTAAAACAAAGCCTGAAGGAAGTACGGTGCCATCAAATGATTAGGCACGGAAACCTTCAGGCTTTTTTATTGTATGTCCTCTGTGCTTTTTCACAGAAAGAATCACGTAAAAAAACACCTATTTTTTCTAAAAAAAAATTTATTTTTTTTAAAAAAAAGTTTTATTTCTGTTGACACAAAATATAGTTTGTGCTATTATCATTCTTGTCAGACGCATGGTGCCTGTAGTTCAGGGGTAGAGCACCAGATTGTGGATCTGGTTGTCGTGGGTTCGAAACCCACCAGGCACCCCTACAGGTATGGTTGCAAGACACGCGTTCGTAGCTCAGCTGGATAGAGCAACGGACTTCGAATCCGTAGGTCGCACGTTCGAACCGTGTCGGACGCAAACCTGCCAAAAAAAATTGGGCCATTAGCTCAGCTGGTAGAGCAACAGACTCTTAATCTGTGGGTCAAAGGTTCGATCCCTTTATGGCTCAAAAGGAGATACAAGAAATTGTATCTCCTTTTTTTTTATTCAACGTACAAGGAAAAAGCCATGAGTCGCCATACACAGGAACAAGCCCTGGTTCTCACTTCCCGACTGGTGGGAGAGGATAATAGAATCATTACCCTGCTGGGGCCTGAACGAGGGATTTTTGAGGCCATGCTCTATGGTGGCAGAAAGAGTAAGCTGCGATCCTTGGTGTCTCCCTGGCATTCTGGTACCATCTGGTTGTATCACGACAAGTTGAAGAGCAGCATAAAAATAAGTGATTTTGATCCCACTACCTTTCGTCCCAGCCTGCGGGAAAACATCTACAAGAATATGGCAGCTTCCTTGGCTACAGAATTGGTGATAAAGACCCATGCCGCCGACGAGGCTCAAGATTGCTGGGTTTTATTCTGCGGCTTGCTAGACGGTATGGAGCTTTCTGACGAAAACAGGTGTAAATCAGGCTTGCTACGTTTTTTGTGGCGGTACCTGGGGATTTTAGGACTGCAATCAGATTGTCTCCACTGTGTTCACTGCGGGGAGCTTCTGGTTCAGGAGGAAGCACGAACCATTCACTACTCCACCTTGGAAGCAGGCTTTTTGTGTCCCAGCTGCCATCAGCAGGGGGAAATTCCCCACCAGCCGGCGGAGGGCTTTCTTCTTTCACAGGAAGCAGTGCACTACCTGCAGCTAACTACCACCTCCATGCAGCAAGCCCGATCCATGGTTTTATCTAGCGAGGCCTACTACCAGCTGCGGCAGCTTTTGTTTTATCTTGCAAGCTTTGCGGTGGGCAGCAGGCTCAAAACGTTGGATACGGGGTTGGGGATTTTGTGAGGGAATAGTTGAATTTTCTTTGTATAAAAGTTGTCAGGAGAAAAAAACTGAGTTATATTATATACAAGGGAAATTTAACAGAATGGCGGATATAACTACAGCATCACAGCAAAAGACTCACATCACCAACGGAAATGCCTTCCGCTCCATGGCCATATCTATTCCTACCCCCCCCCCATCATATTGTATAAACACTTATAATACAATAATTTACAAAACATATTTTCTCAACCACAAGGCAAGAAGGGCTCTATTTACAAAGGTAGTGTCTTCCTTGTTTTTTTTCATGGATTCCGTGGCAAGGCTGCGTCGCATCCTGAATCCAGCAGAAACTTGATATATAAGGAGGTACCCACTGTGGCAAAGAAACCAATCAAGCCAGCGGACAATCAAGCAAATCAGCAGAACCCTAACAAGGGAACAAGCGGCCAGAACAGACAATATTCCCAAGTTCATGGCAACCGCAGCAAGCAGTTACAGCAGAACAGAAAGGATTCTGACCAGCTAGGTAAATGACCTGCATAGGTTTTGAAACTGTACAGTCGCAGAATAGACTGCGGGAGGTCTGCAAGAATAGTGGACCTCCTGAAAATCAAGTTTTACAAAGGAGTCATACATGACACAGGAAGTTATCACTGTCCACACACAGGATGAGGCAGTCCAATTCCTCTCTGACCTAGAGAACAAAGGACCTGGCACATATCGGCTGAAGGTTTGTGGTCACATCGACGAGATATATCAGCTAACGGATAAACTACGGTTACTTTCTACAAGTATCTTAATAGATTTAGACTTATCATCCACCAATGGAGTCACCTCAATCGGGGATTATACATTCTCTGACTGCGAGTCACTCACTTCTGTCTCCATCCCCGAAGGAGTCACCTCAATCGGGGCTTGGGCATTCGGTAACTGTACCTCACTCACTTCTGTCTCTATACCTGCAAGCGTCACCTCAATCGAGGCAGGAGCATTCGATG
>JAFYWB010000010.1 GCA_017549025.1 Treponema sp. | reverse complement strand
TGAAGTCTATGAAGAAATTGGTGCTGGTGGGCTTGGTGCTACTGGCAAGCGTGATGATTTTGGCGGGATGTGACACCAATGCGGGGCCTGGTAGCACGAGTGGTACAGACAACAATACGGGTGGTGGTGCCACTGTTACACCTGTGACTGTTACAGTAACAAATAAAACTTTTGCTACTGGTCTTGCGGAAGTAATGCAGAAGCCTAAAAGTACCCTTTCCTTAACAGAAGATATTTCTGTGGTACAGACCATTCAGATTACGTCTGGTGATTTTACACTTGATTTAAACGGTTACAAAATTGAAGGAGCCATGTATCCAGTATTGGAAATAGCAGAGGCTGTCTCACTTGTTATACAAGATAGTGGTGAAAACGGTTGTATCACACCGACAAGTACTGCTTCTGGTGATATCGGATATCCTCTAGGTGTGTGTAATAACGGTTCGTTGACTCTAACGAGTGGTTCCATTGAAGTAAATGGAGAGTATGCAAGTGGAGTTGTGAATAATGGGGATTTCACGATGACAGGAGGAAACGTCATTGTAACTGGATCAGCTAGTTATTCTTTTATTCAGCTTGATGGTGTTAGGAATAGTGGAACAATGAGGATACGTGGTGGCACTATTAGCGTGCCTTATAATGGTAGTGCTACTACTGTTCAATGCTATGGTATATGGAATAATAATCTTTTATATCTATCTGGTAATCCTATTATCAAGGGAATCCCAAAGAATGGAGTATCCTCTCAACCAGCCGGGGATAGTTTTGGTTTGGATAGTCCTATAACCTTGGTTGGAAAATTAAGCAACAACTACACTATATATCTGTCTGGGTTGAAGGTAGGAGATGCTGTTGTAATTGGAGGGGAAGGCTATATTCTTACTGAGGACGATAAGGCTAAATTTGAACTTTCAAATAAGAATAAGGAATTAGTGCTTGATAAGGAGCAGAATGCTTTAGTTCTGAAGGAAACATCTACTAACTAAAATTTCCTTTCACCAACAACCTCCCTCGTTTCAGCTCCATCTGTAACGAGGGAGTTTTTGTATCTAGCCCATCTACCAGCTATCGAAAAGTAGACCGTGAAATTGAAGCCCCCCTGCAATAGTCTGGGAAGCAGGGGAACCCCACGAATAGTAGCCAGAGTGGTGGGGAACACCCACAAAAATTATTCTGGGAAACTGGGGAGGTCCCCTGCCCAGCCGAACTGTGAGCGTTAGCGAAGTGCGAGGCGGGGTAGGGTTCCCCAGATCCCCTAGATAAATTTGTGTTCCCTACCACTCGAGATGCTGCTCCTGTTCCCCTGCTTCCCGGGATGTGGCTGGGGATTCAGTCTCCCGGGATACTATTCCAACCTTCCTTTCCAGTCCATAATTCCGCCGCATTCCACCACATTGGTGTAGCCCTGGCTTGCCAAGAAGTTTGCGGACATCATGCTGCGCATTCCGCTGTGACAATAGACAAAAATCAGCTGATCCTTGTTGGGGAGCTTTGTGGCTGCGGCTCCTGCAAGCATTTCGTTGGGAATGCAGATGGCGCCGGGAATGTGACCTTCGTCAAATTCCTCTTGGGTGCGAACATCCAGAAGAATAAAATCCTTTTCTGTTTGGAGCCGTTGCGCCAGCTCCTGCATGGTTCCTTGGGAAAACCCTTGGTTGTCTTTGCGACCAAACATATTTCCCAGCATCATCATAAAATCTCTATTCATTGTGTCTCTCCTTTTGTATTACCTTTCCCACTGCTAAGGATTGAAGAAAGGTTTGTGGTGTTGGCAGCGAGAAAGGCTTGGTAATCCTCCTGCCGATTCAGATTGAATTGAAAATCCTCCTCCTGGCATTCCACATAGCTGGTGTTCAGCTGTCGGAAAAAATCCATCAACCGTCTGTTGTCCTGCTGGAGCATGGTGGTGGCCGTGCTCAAGGCTGCGGGACGAAAAATGGCGGAAAAGAGGGGCTCCGTTCGTTCTCCGTGGCGGGGAATTGCAGCTTCTGCTCCTTGGTCAAGCTGTGCAAGAAGCTTTTGAGCCAGCTCCAGATTGAACAGGGGCATATCGCAGGCGGTAAAAAAAATTTTATCGTAGCGAGCTGCTTCCATTCCAGCATGAAATCCACCTAAGGGGCCTTTTTCTTTGAATACGTCGGAAATCTCTCGGACTCCTTTTATGGCAAATTTATTCTGCTGGTTGCTGATAATCAGCACTTCATCTGCAAATTGTTTACAGACATCCACCAAGTGATGAATTATCAGTCGGTTTCCCCAGGGCAATGTCGTTTTGTCGGCACCGAATCGGCTGCTTTTTCCACCTGCAAGGATGATTGCAGTGATTTTTGTAGCATTCATGGAATAAATATACAGTTTTTTATTGCTGGAGGAAAGTTTTTGTCTATTGACAAGAGAAGAAAACTGGTGGTATCTTGGATAAAGATTTCCGTGCTGTTAGTTTCTAAAGCCTTGTGCCATGAACTACAGCCTGACCGAAAGGGTCACGGGGTTGTGCTGGAAACGGCACCGCCTTCCACTGTGAGAAGGAAACGTTCATAACTCGTCTCATATACCCCAAAATTGGGCTCGTAGGCTTGTTTTGCGTTTTTTCCCGCAGGATAAGCTTTTTTTGTGGAGCGTCTTGTTTGGGTATAGCAAAAAAACACCTTTCCTACAGTATCATTATCCTCATTTTAGTAGCAGTTCTTGTAGCCTGCATTTTGATTTCAGTGTCTTTGGGGCGATATCCCATTAGCATAAAGGAATTGTTTGGCATTCTTGCTTCCAAGATTGTGGACATAGAGCCGTTTTGGAAGCCGGTTCAAGAATCCTTGCTGCTTCAGCATCGTTTACCACGAATTGTATTGGCCTGCTTGGTGGGTTGTAGCCTCACTGCTGCTGGAGCTGCGTATCAAGGGGTGTTTCAAAATCCCATGGCAGCACCTGATATTTTGGGAGCTTCCTCTGGTGCGGCCTTTGGTGCGGCTTTGGCTATCCTGCTGAATCTTGGTAAAACTATGATTGTGGTGTTTGCCTTTAGTTTTAGTATTTTGTCTGTGGTGGCGGTGATGTATGTTGGTTCACGAGCCAGGGGAAAACGGTTTTTAGGCTTAATTTTGGCGGGAATCATGATGGGCTCACTGGCTTCCTCTGGCACTTCCTTTATCAAGATGGTGGCAGACCCAGACGACCAGCTTCCTGCCATTACCTACTGGCTCATGGGAAGCTTGAACGGCTCAACCCCCAAGGATGTGCTCTTTGTACTGATTCCCATGACGGCGGGATTGATTCCCCTGTTGTTGCTGCGTTGGCGGATAAATCTGTTGACTCTAGGAGAAGATGAAGCTCGAACCATGGGCATCAATGTGCAGAGACTCCGTTCCTTGGTGATTATTTGTGCCACCTTGATTACAGCTGCCAGTGTTTCTGTCAGTGGGGTTATCGGCTGGGTTGGCTTGGTGATTCCCCACATTACCCGCCGTTTGGTAGGCAACAATTACCGCTATCTTTTGCCAGCCTCCATGCTACTGGGAAGTAGCTTTTTGCTGGCGGTAGACTCTGTTTCCAGAAATCTTTTAGCCACAGAAATTCCCATCGGTATTCTTACCTCATTTATTGGAATACCCTTCTTTTTATATTTGATTTTAGGAGAGGGGGAACGCCATTGATTCAGGTTGAAAAGCTTTGTTTTTCCTACGCAAACCATGATGTTTTGCGAAATGTCAGTTTTGCCACTCAAGGGGGAGATTTTCTGTCTATTTTGGGCCCCAACGGTGTGGGAAAAAGTACGCTCTTCCGTTGTATTTTGGGCTTGCTGAAGCCAAGCTCTGGTTCAATTCTTTTGGACGGAAAACCTATTGCACAGTATTCTTCAGTTCAGTTGGCTCGTCACATTGCCTATATTCCTCAATCCCATAATCCCGTGTTTAATTTCAGCGTGCAGGACATGGTGCTTATGGGAACTACTGCCCAAATGGGACAATTTTCTTTGCCAAGACAGGAGCAGCAAGAACAGGTTGCCTGTGCTCTGGAACGGCTGGGAATTGCCCACTTGCAGGACAGAGGCTATGGCTCCATTAGTGGCGGTGAGCGTCAGCTGGCCTTGATTGCCCGTGGCATTGCCCAGAAAGCAAAGATTCTGGTGCTGGACGAGCCTTGTGCCAATCTGGACTTTGGAAATCGCATTCGTGTAATGCAAACCCTGCAGAACTTGGTGCAGGATGGGTACTGTGTGGTGCAGTCTACCCATGACCCAGACCAAGCCTATTTGTATTCTACCCGTATTCTCGCTCTGCAAGGAGGCCAAGTATTGGCTTGTGGTGAGCCAAAGGAAGTGTATACTTCTCAGCTTGTTTCCTCCTTGTACGGCGTGGAGGTGGAGGTTTGCCAGGTGCATGAAGTGCGGGTTGCAGTTCCGGTGAGAGCTGGAATAAAAGGAGAAAATGATGAAAAACGGTAAGATTGTACTGTGTCTTGTTGTGGTGGTTTTGGTTGGTTCTTTGCTTTCTTGTACAAAAAAGAGCCCTGCCGAAGAAGCTATTGCGTCGGCGGAAACTCGTATCTTTGTGGATGATGTGGGCCGTCAGGTGGAGCTGCCTCAGCAGATAACCAGAATCATTCCTGCGGGGCCACTGGCTCAAATTATTCTGTATTCCATTGATCCAGATATGTTTACAGGCCTTACTGACCAGTGGAGCGAGAGTGCCAAGGATTTTATTTCACAAAAATATCTTGATTTGCCCTATTTTGGAAAGCTTTACGGTACTGTTTCCTTGAATGTGGAAGAATTGGCTTTTTCTGGCCCCGATTGTATCATCGATATTGGTGAAATCAAGAAAACCACTGTGGAAGATTTGGACACACTGCAAAACCAAACGGGAATTCCTTCTGTTTACATTGCTGCTTCACTACAGGACATGGGAAAAACCTACCGCACTTTAGGTCAGCTTTTGGGCAAGCAGGAGCGATGCGAGAAATTAGCTCAGTTCTGTGAGACAACCTACCAGCGAACGGTACAGATTATGGAAAAGGTGGGAGATAAGAAGATTCGCAGTTTGTTTGTGGTGGGAGAACAGGGACTGAATGTGCTGGCAAAAAATTCCTATCACTCAGAATTAATTGATATGCTGATGGATAATGTGGCTGTGGTGGATAATCCTTTGTCAAAAGGTACAGGAAACGAGGTGACTATGGAGCAGATTGCCCTGTGGAATCCTGATTTTGTGATTTTTGACGCAGGAAGCATTTATCATGATGTTGCAAACAGGGCTTCTTGGAATGAAATTGCTGGTATTGTGGCAGGTCGCTACGTGGAGGTGCCTAGTGCTCCCCACAACTGGATGGGAATGCCTCCTTCTGTGCAGCGGTTCTTGGGCATGATTTGGATGACAGCAGTTTTGTATCCAGAATATTGTGACTATGATGTTAAAGAAGAACTGTGCAAGTATTACAAGCTGTTCTACGGACGTGAGCTGACAGAAAGCCAGTACGAAAGTCTTACTCAATACGCTTTTTGTAAATAAGTTGTTTGAGGTGCCGCTATGTATGCAGTGATTGTGGGTGAGCCAGGAGTGGGAAAAAGTAGTCTTGTTCAGCGGGTGGTGCAGGAGCTGTCACTACCAGTGTGGGGACTTGTGACCCGCAAAGGGGACACTCTGGATAAAGCGACTGGAGGCTTTCCTGTGTACCTGCAGCACCTCAGTGGCGACGGCCAAGAAGGACAACGTCAGCTGGTGGCGTATTGCAACAAAAAGCAGCTAGCGGTGCACAAAGAAGCCTTTGACGCTTGTGCTCAGCTGCTTTTACAGCCTGTTCCTGCTGGCCATCTTGTGCTACTGGATGAGCTGGGGATTTTGGAGCGGGTGTCACAAGATTTTTGCACCGCTGTCCTAGAGCTCTTGAATCGGAATCTGGTGGGAATTATTGCCGTAAAACACAAGGATTCTGGTTTTTTGAACCAAGTGCGGGGCCATCAGCATTGTCGTTGCTTTCGTCTTTCGGCAGAAAACCGAGAGGAGCTGTTTTTACAGGTGCTAGATTTTATGCGGGGAGAACTGAATGGACAACACAATTAAAAAAACACTGATTATTTTTGGTTCTCCACGGCCCCAGGGAAATACTGCCTTGTTGGTGCAGCAACTGAAAGCACATTTGCAGGGTGAAGTGGTGGAGCTACCAGTTTTTCACTGTCATATTGCCCCCTGTGTGGATTGCCGAGGCTGCTGGAAAACAGCTCGTTGTGTGGTACAAGATGAAATGGAAACCATCTACAGGGACGATTATGACAATGTGGTAATTGCAGCTCCTGTGTATTTTGGCACCTTGCCGGGAGCCGTGCTTTCTGTCATGAGCCGAATGCAGCCTTGGCATGCAGCAAAGTTTTTCTTAAAAAAGCCTCTCCTGCAACGGCCTAAAAAAGCAGCCGTCCTTTTAACCGCTGGTGGCAAGGGTAACTGGAATGATGCCCGCCATCATTTGGGAGCCTTTTTCCGCATGCTGAATGCTAGAGGCTGGTCTAATCACCTGATTTGCTCTCCAGACACAGACACCATTCCCACAAACCAAGATTCCGCCGCCTTAGATGCAGTGGCCTCACTTGCAGTTTGGTTAAACGAGCCCCTTGTGGAAAATGGGGAAACCTCCTCTGATTGGGAGTTTTAACTTAGAGTACCAGCCACAGGGTGTAGAACAGTCCCAACAAGCCATTGAGAGCCGCAATGTTTTTCATGGCTCTGGGGCGGCAGGGTGGATTTAAGTCGAATTGTAGCTGTTGGATTAAAGCTTTTCCACTGAGGATTGCCAGAAAAATGCAGCACAGGAGCAGGGGCCATGTCCAAGAAGCCTCCACTGGAAAACGGAAGGCTACGTAGCCGCCCAAAAGAAAAAGCCAAGTCAAAAGCAACACACGATATATTCTTCTTGCACCAGTTCTTCCCAGCAGTATGGGCAGGGTGGAGCGCTGTACCCGCAGGTCTTTTTCAATGTCGCAGGTGTTGTTAGTCATCATCATGAGACTAATGCCCAAGGTAATGGGGAGACTGTCTATCACCACTGGAGGGTAGAATTTTCCCGTAAGAGCGGTGACACAGGCCAATGGGATTAAGGTTCCCATAGTGATTCCAGAGGCCATCTCTCCAAAGGGAATGCTGGAAATTGGTGTTGCTCCAGCAGAATAAGCCAGCAGAACAATGCCTCCAAGGATGCCAATTCCTAAAACTAAAAAACCACCTTCCATAATAGGATAGATAGCAAGAATCAAGGCTACTATCATAGTACCAATTCCCAAAAATAGAGCCTGCTTGGGAGGAATTTGATTGTAGACTAGAACTGCATCGTCAGGCTCCACAAAATCCTCGGTGGAATCGGTTCCTCGCAGCAAATCAAAATAATCATTAAAGATGTTGGCCGCACTTTGCATCAGTATGCTGATGAGAATCAGCGCAATCCATAGCCACCAGTTCAAGGTGTGGGTCTGACGAAGCACCAATGCACCAGAAAAAAGCACTGGGATGACAGAAGCAGGCCAGGTGTGGGGTGCGGCCATTTGAATTGAGAGCTTTAAGTTGAGTCGCTGATGCACGTTGGTTATTCCTTCATTCCTTTGTTCTGTCTTGAATTATAATTCGTCATTTTGTGGTGATTTCTTTATCTGGCTCATGCCGATGGTGCAAGCAATGAGGGCTGCTGCCACCAGTTTAAAGGTGTAGGCTGGCAAAAAGCTATAACGAACTACCACTGCCAAAAGCAGCTGATACAGGATAGCTCCTGTCATAATGCTGGCAAGCTTCCATCCAAGGCGACTAGTGGGAAAAAGTGTTTCTCCCAAAATCACTCCTGCCAAGCCCACCAACAGGGAACCAGAACCTGTGTTTATGTCGGTGTAGCCCTGATACTGGCTTGCAAGTCCACCTGCAAGGGCAATGGTACCGTTGGCTAGCATGAGGCACAATGCCTTTGCTCGTGCCACATTGATTCCCTGGGCTTGAGCCATCTGGGGATTGGTGCCAGCAGCTCGGATTTCCATGCCTTTTTCTGTGTGTAAAAATAAGGCAAAAACTAAAAACACTAGGAGACAAAGTCCCAGAGGCCACAAAAACTGACTTTCTTTTTTTGAAAGAAAGGGAATCATGTTGAATAAGTTTGTTGTTCGTAGCAAGGAGATATTGGGCGCTCCTCCTTGAATTGCCAGATTGATGGTGTACAAGCCAGACATGGTAAGAAAGCCTGCAAGAATGGGAGCAACTCTCAGCTTGATTTGCAAAAATGCTGTTATCAAGCCAGCGCCACAGCCAGCCACAAAGGAAAACGGCAAGGCTAAAACTGGTACTTGAGCTAGAATCAAGCGGGCACTGGTGGCTCCACCCAAGGTAAAGGCTCCATCTGCTGTTAAATCTGGAATCCGTAAAATCCGAAAGGTAAGGTACACTCCTACAGAAACAATTCCGTAAAAACAGCCTTGTTGAAAAGCTCCTGCAAAAAGACTCATGAGCTACGGCCTTGCTCCAGCAGATACATCCACCAGTTGAACAGGAGCGTCTGAGTGGGCAGGAATGGTAATATTCAGTGCTTTAGCTGTGTCTCCATTGACGGTGTACAAAAAGTTATCCACAATCTTTGCAGGGATTTGTTCAATAGGTGTACCTTCAAAATACTGGTGGGCAAGGGCTGCTGTTTGTCGGCCAGTTTCCCATTCACTGACGCTTACACTGGCCAAGGCCCCAGAAGTCACCATGGAGGGAGCACTTCCGTACACGGGTTTTCCCTTTTCCAGGGCAATATCAACCACTTGGCTTATGGCACTGAGAATGGTGGAATCGATGGGAACGTAGATTGCATCTGCTA
Organism: Treponema sp.; assembly: GCA_017549025.1. Taxonomy (GTDB): domain Bacteria; phylum Spirochaetota; class Spirochaetia; order Treponematales; family Treponemataceae; genus Treponema_F. The sequence goes on along the minus strand of JAFYWB010000010.1, from coordinate 75,910 downwards.
CCGTTGCCAAAGTGCGAGCAGCGGACTGCACCTCCGAGGAATTAGTAACAATGGCTTCTGCTACCACAAATCCAGCTGTACCAAGGTATTGTTTTGCTCGATTCACAGTGATTACCGAATTGGGAAGGCTTGGGTCATAGATAATGCCCACAGAACGGATGTGGGGAGTCAGCTCCTTTGCCAGTACAAATAATTCTTCCATGGGAACTACATTACAGGTTCCTGTGGCATTTTTGTCGGGAGTTTGGAGGGATGCCATAATTCCTGCTTCCACAGGATCCGTTACAGAAATGAAGATAATGGGAATGTCCAGCTCTTTGCTGACAGCTGCCTGGGTTACAGAGGTTACCAGTGGCACTAGTAAATCCACCTTTTGGCTTTCTAAGGAATTGAGGATATGGTGCAGGGTAGAAATGCTTCCTCCAGCGTCATACTGAAGATATTCAACTTTGTCGCTGCCATATCCAAGCTCCTCCATTCCTGCAATAAAGCCTTCTTGCATGTCGGTGAAGGAGGGATTTTGACTCAGCTGAACCAGGGCGATTTTTAGTTTATTTTGTGTTCCAGTGGTAACAGCTATTGCTTCAGATTTTTTTTCGCAGCTAAAACTCAAAATAGCAATAAGAAGTGCCACTACCACAGTGCTTGAAGTCCGAGCCTTGTTCACGCAGCTTCCTCCAGAGACTCTTTTTTTCGTGGCCGTACAAAGCGAGACAAAATAATGCTTATTTCAAATAATACCAGCAGGGGCAAGGCCAGTAAAACCTGGGAAATAACATCTGGTGGCGTTAAGATTGCGGCCACCACGAAAACTCCCAGAATAATGAACTTCCGTGCTTTACTTAAAATCCTTGCATTGACTAAACCAATGCGAGTCAGCGCAATCACCAAAATTGGCGTCTCGAACATCACTCCAAAGGGCAGGAGAAATGAGAACAAAAAGGAAACGTACCGTTCCAAGGACACCATAGGAGTGGCGATGTTTTCTCCAGAGACAATGAAAAAGTTTATGGCCAGCCGAAACACCATAAAATAGGCAAACACCACTCCCGCTATAAAAAGGAGCAGGGCAAAAAGTGTCATAAAGCCAAAGGCAAATCGTTCATTTTTGTACAGGGCTGGCCGGATAAAAAGCCAAATGGCCACAAACACCACAGGACTTGCCAAAACTGCCCCTGCAATGAAAGACAATTTGAGCTGGGAGGTAAATGCCTCGGAAACATCGATGTAAATAATATCAATGTTCATGTCTGCAATGGGCTGTGAAATCCACTGGACAAGGTCTTTTGAGTAGAGGGTAAAAATCACAAGGAAACAGGCAAGTATCACTCCCAGAGAAAAAAACAGCAGTCGCCGTAAATCTTTCAGGTGGTCTAGGAGGGGTTTTGCCTCAAGCTCGTAAGGTTCCTTGTTTTTTGATTTCTTTTCCTTGGGAACTCCGCCTTTTTTCACTCGGAGCTACCGTTTGTTTCTTTAGTTTCAGTCTTTTCTTCTTTTGATCCATCCTTCATCTCTTGGCGGAATTCCTTGATTCCCTTGCCCAAGGACTTTCCCAATCCAGCAAGCCGGGAGCCACCAAACAGCAGGATGGCCAATGCCAAGATAAGCAGCAATTCAGTTGTTCCAATTCTCATATATTACCTCGCTACAATGAGTTTGTGTCTTTTTTGATGGCGTTCAACTCGGACTTTACATCGGCCAAGGGATCAAGGGAGGCTAATTCCTGTTTAACGATGGAAACAGGATTCAGTTCCTGAATGGTTGACTTTGTTTCTGCAATCCCTTGGGCAACTTCCTTGATGTAGGATTCTTCGTCCTTCAAGTCTATAGAGCTTTTCACGTCGTTCATGAATTTTCGTAATTCTCGTACACCCTTTGCCAGTGTTCGACCAACCTTAGGTAAATCCTTGGGGCCTACCACAAGAAAGGCAATCAGCAGTATAAGAACTAATTCTCCAAATCCAATGTTAAACATGACGAGATGATTTTCCCCAAAAAAAGAATGTGCTGGAGTATATCACAAAGAGGGGATAAACTCCAGCACGCAATTTAGTTACATTCGTACAATGGTTCCAAAGAACAAGATACGTCCAATAAACTCTGCTGCAATCAACAGGATGATAACTACCAAGCGGTAGTTGCAGGGACAGGCGGACTTGTCCTTTGCTTTAACAGCTGCCACAAAGGAAATGAGACATGCTGCTGCCAACAGAACCAACCGAACCCAGAACAAGGGGCTAGTAAGCAACAAGTGGGCACTTCCAGCTCCAGCTGCTACGCTTGCGGCCAAGGTGGAAGTATGCACCAAAGTTGTGGTGATGGCTACCAATGCAAATGTGGCTACCAGACGAGAACCGTCTACTACCAGCTCTGTTGCCTTGGTAAGGTAGATTCCCAAAGGAATACCAACCATCAAAGCAGTGAGGGCAAAACTGATGGGGGTGTTTACACTGTTCCAAGCTACAATGGAAGGAACGGTGTAAATCATGCTGGTAACAAATACGGCACAAATACCGCAGATGCTGGCCAGAATTCCCAGTGGCTTCAGCAGGCTTTCTTTGTTCAGCTTGCTGCATACCAGATACAGGAAGGTCAGTCCCAAGAAGCCGCCGTAGAAGAGAACTTCTCGTGAAAGCCAAGAACGACCCAAGTTAAAGAATGCGTTCATGGCCAAGAAGGGGTGTCCCAGGTGGAGAATCATAGTTCCGATTCCCAGTACACCGATGATAAAGGCTACCAGAATAGACTTAAATGCAGCCTGTCCGTCAGCCTTCTTCAAAAGGTAGGCCACCACAAAGGTTGTGATGAATGTACCAATAGCAATCTGGGAAAACACTGTTCCCAAAATCAAACTCAAATCACCCATGGGTTTACCTCCTTACCTGCTTTACAGACTGTGGCATTTTCATTCTCAGGTTGGCATTTGTGATGCTTCCCTCGGGGAATCCAGCCACATCTTTTACCAGGGCTGTTTCATCCAAGGTGTCCATGTCTACTACTGACAATGCTTCCATTGGACAGCAGGCTACACAGATGGGCTGTTCACCCTGATCAAGCCGTTCCTGACACATATCGCACTTGTCCATCTTCTTGGTAACAGGGTTGAAGGTAGGTGCTTCGTAGGGACATGCCCACAGACACATCTTACAACCGATACAAACCTTTCTGTTGTGCAGCACGATTCCATCTTCTCGCTTGCTGTAGGCACTGGTGGGACAAGCCTTCATACAGGCGGGGTCTTCGCAGTGCTGGCAAGAAGCGGACAAATATGCCCGAACAGGACTTCCCACCAGCTTGTCGTCCAAGTCTCGTACTTTTCGACGCTTCATGTCTGGCTCAAGTCCGTGGTATGATTTACAAGCTATTACGCAGGCATTGCAGCCTACGCAACGTTCCATATTTGAAACAAAGCCAAGTCGCTTACTCATTCTCTATCCTCCTAACGTTGACTAAAACAAATCCATTCATTGTAAAGCTTAGGCTTTTTCCACGCTTACGAAGGTGTCGTGGAAAGAAACACCAGGCTGTCCAGTGGCGTAAACACCCATGTCAGCAGGAATTGCCTTAACAATGTAGTTTACGTTGAAAGGATTGTCCTTGTACCAAGCTTCGTAGATAACAACTTCATCCTTGGGAACATTGGCAGTAATTCTAGCCTTCAGTACCAGGTGACCGATGGAGCTGGCAACCTTTACTGCATCCCCATTCTGAATGCCCTTTTCTGCTGCCAGAACAGGGTTGATTTCCACAAAGGGTTCGTTGTGAATATTTGCCATCCAGTCCAAGTTCTGGAACTGAGAATGGAGACCATACTTCCAGTGAGGAGTAATGGCACGAACATTGTATACAGGGTCGTTGTTCTGCAAAGCCTCACGATATACGGGCAACAGGTGGTTGCCAGTGGAGGCTGCCTTCTGGGAATAGAACTCGTACTTGCCAGATGGTGTGCGGAACTTGCCGTCTGCCCAAGCTGCATCGTAGCCCTTTACCTTTACTGTTCCCTTCTGGAAGATTTCCTTCCAGTCGGAGAAGCCAAAGTTCTGCTTGAAGGCGTCGGACATTTCACGTGAACACCATTCTTCAACAGTTCTGTCGGTAATGAAGGTACAAGAACCTGGCTGAATAGAATTCATCTTCTTGGCCAAGCCCATGGCGATTTCTACGTCGCTCTTTGACTCGTACATCTGCTCAATGGCAGGTTCGTTTCCGTTCATCCAGTAGTGCCAGTAGCTGGCATGGAGTCCCCAAGTTTCAAAGATGGTACAAACGGGCAATACGATGTCGGACATTTGTACGGACTTGTTGAAGAACTGGTCAACGGTAACAACCAAGTCTACGGACTTAAAGGCCTTTTCTACCAAGCCAGCTTCGGGGTCCTGGCTCATGGGGTTACGACAAGCTACCCACAACAATTTTACTGGAGGATTCTTCAGGTTGTTGTTGATGTTTAGCAGGTCTGCGGCAAAGTTGTTGATGTTGATGTAGCGATCAGAAGCTACGTTGTCTGTGTTGGCAGGAGAATCCACCATGGCGGCATAGTTGAATCCCCAGCTGTCCAGCTGAGCGTAGTTTGCACCGGCTCCCAGCTTTCCTACGTTTCCGCAGAGAGCAGCCAAGGCATCAATGGCACGAACGTTGGCTCCACCGTTGGCGTGGCGCTGCATTCCGTATCCAATCCAGATGGCGGCAGGCTGAGTGGTGGCATATTCGTGAGCCAATCGTTCAATAACCTTGGCAGGTACACCAGTCTTTTCTGCGGCCCATTCTACGGTGATGTTCTTCTTAACGTAATCGATGAATTCCTTGTAGCCGATGGAGTTAGCTGCCATCCAAGCATCATCCTGCAGGTTGTTGTCGATGATGTAGCGGCACATACCAAGAGCCAAAGCACCGTCGGTACTTGTTTTAATTTCGATGAACTCATCTGCCTTGGAGGCGGAAGCTGTCATTACAGGGTCAATGAATACAACCTTACAGCCGTTTTCCTTGGCCTTCTGAATGATGTGCATGGAGTGAACGGAACACCAAGCTGGGTTTGCTCCCCATACGATAATCATCTTGGACAGGGCAAAGCTTTCTGGGTCGGAGTTGACGATGGTTCCCATGTCAAAGGTCTGGCTGTCGATACCAGCAGGCCAACAGGGAGTTCCCTGAATACGGGTGGTGTGTCCAAAGCTGGACATCATTCCTTCAATACCGTAGGTCAAGACATTGAAGTTACCGCTGTACTTGTTGAGACAAACTCCCAATGTGTTGCCGTATTCGTTGCGGATTTCGATGATTTTTTTGGCGATGATGTCAAAAGCTTCATCCCAGCTGATTTGTTCCCACTTGCCGCTTCCCTTGGCGGTTTGCTTCATGGGATATTTTACTCGGTCGGGAGAGTAGACTCGGCGGGGATAGGTATATCCCTTTACACAAAGGCGACCGTTAGTGTAGGTGTTTTCAGGGTTTCCTGTTACAAACTTGATGACACCGTCTTCTACAGTGGTGATGATGGAACATGTGTCATAGCAGTTGCGGGGGCAACAGTTGTAGGTTTTCTTAACATTCTTGCTTCCACTGCTGGTATTTGTTGCAGCAAAGGAAGATGCGGTTACTCCTCCCAATCCTGCCAAAACACCTGTGGCTGCGGCACCCTTTAGAAATGTTCTTCTCGTAATTTCAGCGTGCATTATTAGCAATCCTCCTAGACGTGATTAATCATTGTGGTGAAGTATTCCATAATTCCTTCCAGAATACGGGCCATGGACAAGCAGATTGGATGCTGGGTATTGTTCCTGATGGCTTCCAGATGGGGCTTGTACCATACCAACAAGTGCTCCTGCATGAACTGGGGAATCAGATTGTGGTGTGCTTCTGATTCACTGCTGAGTAAGTACAGCAGGAATTCCAGCTCAAAGCCCATAAAGTCATCTGGCTCCACATTCTTTTGGGCAATCTCCAGACCGGCTTCATGGTATTTTGCACGGACACGCAGGGTTTCTGCTTGCATCAAGGTGCGTTCTGGATTTAGATAGCAGGACTCGTAGGGTGGAGCCTTTAACACATCGGGGCCAATAAACAAGCTGTTGAAATCGTATTTCATTTCTTGCTTCTGGCTGTCATTCGTTGCGGCCAAAGCTTCCAATGCTTCTGCCATGGGTGCCATGGTTGCAGTGGGTTCGGCCTGCAATGCCTGAATGATTTCTTCCCAAGTGGCTGTATCCAAATTACACAGATGTCCCTGATAATATTTTTGCAAAAGCAAAATCCACGGTGTCATCTCTTGTTGAATCTGTTGAATGGAATTTTTCATGGAATGCGTCCTACACCTTGACCTTAGATACCTGACTGCAGAACTCGGTCTGCACCTAAGCCATTGGTGAGAATCTCCTCCATCTGAGCTCCATACCGTTGAGCCTCTTCTGGTGTCTGATGATAGTTTGCATCGAGGGTAGGATTTACTACACCGGTGTAACTGTCTACAGATCCAACCTGATTTGTGACGGCTGCTTCAGTGGCCTTCTTTGCTGCTTCTACACCCTTTTCGCTGGCAGAACAGGATGCCAGCAGGGTGATACAGAGGGCTGCAAAGAGAAGAACCAGTACGGAAAGAGCTTTTCCATGTCTCTTCATCTTCAAACTCCTTTGTGTAAAAATATATCATTAAAGTTTAATCTAAGAATAATTAAATGTCAATTATATAAAGATTTATTGAAGTAATTGATAGTTGAGGGGGGGGGATTAAAGGCTTCCTTCTCGCTGCTTGATGGAGCATTCGATGCAGAGCTCCAGCTCTCCGTAGGCGGGATTGGAGCAATGGCTGCATACTTTTGCCTTTGTTTTAGTGACTACAGGACGGTGGGCTGGCTCCAGTGCTACACGGCCAAATTCTGTGATGCATTTCCAAGGACAGGCTGCAGCACAAAGGCCACAGCCCTGGCATTTCCAGCTAAAGTGGGTAAGGTAAAATTGCTTGTCTTCTCCCAATACAATGCGGAGAGCCTTGTTGGGACAAAGCTTTTCGCAAATGCCACAGGCCTTGCAATCTTCTTGAATGATGGGGGTAATCCAGTGGGCTGTGTGTTTGCTGGGATTTTGGGAGGTCAGACTATGAAGTAACACCTTTCGCCACAGGTTTTTGTCGGGAGAAGAACGCAATTCCTCTGGCAAAAGATTCAAGGCAGAGCGGCCTCCCTGACGGAAGAGGCTAGAAAAGGCTTCTCGTCGGCTTTTAAGCTGCGGTTTTTGATTTTCGCTAAAGATGGTTTTGTAGGCTTCTTCTCCCAAAAAGGATTTTAGTTGGGAAAGGCTTCGTTCAAAAAGCAACATCTGGCTTTTGTGAGGACAGGTGTCGCACTCTCCCGGCACAAAGGAAATGAGATTGTTGCTTACCACAAGACTGGCTAGCACTTCCCAAGGATAGGCTGCAAGACAGGAAAGCTTGCAGTCAGCTTCCTTTTCGCTGTGATGGCAGCTCAGTGTAATGGTTTGGTTGGTGTTTTCCACCAAGGTTATAAGCTTTTGGGTAAGGCCGAGAGAATTGATAAAAACTTGAGCTGGACAATGGGCTACGCAAATGCCACAGTCGTCGCAGTGGGTAAAGTCGGGGCAAGTGATGTTGTCTAAGGCTGAAACATGGCAGGCTGCCTTGCACAAACCGCAGTGCTTTTTTTGCTGAATTTCGTTAATGCAGCAGGAAGAATCCACCCTAGGATGGGCTTCTTCCACCAGCTGCTTTGTGAGGCGACCGACAATTCCCTTTGTAATCATGGTGCTAGTTGTTCAAGGAAATAAGCTGTATGCCACTCATTTTTTGCTTGGCAGCCACTAATTTTCCCAGCTCCGCAGGGGGAAGGGTTTGGGCGTTAGTTCCCAAGGCTGAAGACAGAGCATACAAGCCTGCCACAGGAACCAATCCAGAGGGAAGCTCATCCTCTGAACCAGCCACTGTGAGGGGAACGCCACATTTTGTGGGAACTCCCTGAGCAGCGGTGTTTTCCCGCAGGAGCTGACCCTTGTTGTCTGCATGGAGATTGCCCTTTTCATCTTGAGATAGGAATGCCACTAAGGACGCCACCTCTGGCCGCTGGGGATTGTCTGCCAAAATCACTGTGCTACAGCGAATGGACAGGGAATTTCCTTCGTAAAGACCATTGATTCCTCGAATGGCTCCATCTGTGGTCATGAGAATACCTTGAGCCACACCCTCGGTAACAAAGGTAAGCTCAGGATGGGCGGAAATAGTGTCGCTGGCTATGGGCTGGCCGTTGGCAAAAATCAGCACGGACTGACAGCCGTATTCCAATGCGCTGGTAGCAGCTTCCAGAGCTTGGTCGTTCATACCGATGATGGCAACCTGCGTCTGGTATTCTTTTTTTTGAGAAGGAGGAGTTTCCTGTGCAACGGCCGTGTTTTGTCCCACATCTGACTGAAGCTTTGCTTGCTCTGTTTTAGAGGAACAAGCGGAAATCAGCAAAACCAGCATAAGGATAAAAACTAAAAAGCAATTTCGTTTCATGGTGAACTCCTTTGATGTACAGTGCCTTCTTCAATTATATCACAGGTGGAATCAGTGTAAATCACCTTTCCCACCTGATAGTATTAGTTTGTTCTACCGATAAATACATCCTGTACCTGCAGACTGCTGTTCAGCAGGACAAAATCAGCACGGCGGCCAACTTGGATTGCACCTCGGTCGGTAAGGCCCAAAACACGGGCAGGATTTGTGCTAGCAATGCGGAAGAATTCAGCCACGTCGATGAGGCCTGCTTCCACCAGCTGGCGGCCGGTGTCGTGGGTCAGCATGGCAGAACCGATGAGGATGTTGCCCTCCTTGTAGCGGCTTACCTTTCCGTCACAAATAACCTGTCGTCCCAAATATACTGATTCGCCGGGGCCCATGCCTGCCGCCGCCATTGCATCTGAAATCAAGCACAAACGATCTGTTCCTAGGCTGTGAATCAAAAACTCCATGGTGCGCTGGTTCACGTGAACGGTGTCTGCAATCAGCTCGTAGGTGGCGTCTTGATACTGCTTCAGGAAGGGCACAATGGCCAGTCCGGGGCGGCGGTGGTCGATGCCGTTCATGGCGTTGAAGATGTGGGTTAGGTGAACACCCTTGTTTGCAGGAAGCATGTCTGCATAGGAGGCTGAATGTCCCCAGGCAACCTTAGAACCAGATTGTGCAGCCATATTCCAAGCTTCATCTGCACCTGCAAGCTCAGGAGCCACTGTCATGGTACCCAGCAAGGTTCGTTTTGTTGTTGGATGGCGGAAGGACAAAAGCTGCTCCATGTATTCTGCCGTGAAATCCCGCAGACTTTCTGCAGGAAGGCCCCCCTTCTTTTCCAAGGCAATGAAAGGGCCTTCGTTGTAAATGGAGCAAACGTGGTAGGCGGCTAGAGGGCTTGCTTCCAAAGCAGCTTGAGCCTTTGCCATAACTTCCACGCTGGGGAAAACTGCTGGCTGAAAGCTGGTAATTCCCCGCTGAGCCAGGAATTGGGCCATGGTTTCCAGAGCGGCTTGCAGGTCTTCCTGGCCTGTATCGGTGCCACCACAGCCGTGGATGTGCATGTCGATAAGTCCTGGGCCAAGATAGGCGCCTTGGGCATCTATAATTTCTAGTCCCAGCTTTTGTGCCTGGGCTTGAGCTTCTGTGGAATCGGCAAAAATCTCCTGAATTTTTCCCTGTTGTATGATGAGTCCTGCCTTGTGTAAAATCTCATCGGTGGGGGAACTATTTGCTGGTACGTCAATGTGTCCAACTACCAGCTCTGCATTAATAATAGCATAATCTGTTTTAAAGTGTGTCATAAAACTAATATACTACATTAAAAGCCTTGGGGGAAGAGAAATTTAACTGTCAGTAGTTCATGCCAAAAGCTGTCGAGCTTAGATGAAGAGATTGACGGACAAACCGAGGCGGTGCTCCATCTTTCGGAAGGCGTATATCTGGCGAGAACGCTGCATTTCATACTTCAGTCCGAACACCATGCGGTAAATTTCAAGCCCAAGTCCAGCAGACACAATGGGAGTCCACTCATAGGATGCTTCTGTAACAGTGTAGCCTGTGCCGGCGGTTGGACGGGTGATAGTATTGATAATATCGAAGTTTGTTCCTGTTACCAGACCTACCAACAAGTTCATTTCTCCCCAGATAGGAAAACGAAACTCGGTACCAACATTCAGATTCAGCACATTCGCTACATTTGATGCACTGTGGGCCGTATAAGCTGAAGAAAGACCTCCATGGAAGGTGAACCATCCCCAACGATAGGCTGCCGACATATGAATCTGCTCAAAGCCCACATCCCGGAACTCTTCCACACTTCTGTCGTAGAGGGTGGGATCTCCTAGAATGTCACCTCCCATGTGGTAGCAGATATGCTTTACCGGAGAAACTCTAAAGCGAAACTTATCCTTGTAGATATAATCAATGACAGGCTCAACCTGTACAACACTGCCAAACAAGAAGCTCTTTCCATACAGCTGATCTGTACCACTCTTATAAAACAGGAAGGTAAAGTCCACAAGGAAGCCTAGACCGATATTAAAGCGATGGGTGCCCTCCTTGAGATGGAGGCTGAACACCTTTAACTCTGTTCCCAGTTTTGGAGCATGATAAAAAGCCACAGAATCTAGTTTGAACTTTTCCGCATCGTAGAGCTCATCCATGTTCAGGATGCTACCCATCCAGAAAGAACTATTGTAGGAGTCCTGATCAAGCCACGGATTGAAATAGCGGTCAGACTCAAGGCTACGGAGAGGGTTCTTGTGCCACTGGATTCGGATAGATTGGGTGTAATCATCCATCTGCTGCTCTAGAGTGGTTTCATTTGCAAAGATAACCATGGGCACCAATATCATCAAAACAATCAAAATAAATAATTTTACGAATTTAACCATGAGAACATTGTAATAATAATCAGACTTCTTTACAAGCTAGACTGCATTGGGGTGTAGCTAGGAATTATTTTCCAAGAAACATTTCCTCGGAAAGCATTTTTCGGGAAGCATTTCCCCGAAATGATTTTTCAAGAACTATTTCCCATTGACAAAGTAGGATTTGATAGCTATAGTTCTTTTACCTATTGATTTAGTAGGAAATGTTTGCGGCTGTTTGTATGGTGTTCAGCTGGCTCAATTTTTTGGAGGATACAATGTCTAACTACAAATTTGAAACCTTGCAACTTCACGTGGGGCAGGAGCAGCCTGACCCAGCCACCGATGCTCGTGCGGTACCAATTTATGCCACCACATCCTACGTGTTCCAGGATTGTGCCCACGCTGCAGCCCGCTTTAACCTTTCTGAACCAGGTAATATTTACAGTCGCCTTACCAATTCAACCCAGGCTGTCTTTGAGCAGCGAATTGCCGCTTTGGAAGGTGGTGTAGCAGCCTTGGCTTTGGCTTCTGGTTCTGCTGCCATTACCTACGTAATTCAGGCTCTGGCTCAAAATGGCGGTCACATTGTGGCTCAAAAATCCATCTACGGCGGCACCTACAATCTTTTGTCCAATACCCTGAAGAATTTTGGCATTACCACCAGCTTTGTGGACATTCACAATCTTGCAGAAGTGGAGGCTGCCATTCAGGAAAATACTCGTGGTCTGTATATCGAAACCTTGGGCAATCCCAACAGCGACATTCCTGACGTAGATGCCTTGGCAGCCTTGGCTCACAAGCATGGCATTCCTCTTGTGGTGGACAATACCTTTGGAACCCCCTTCTTGTTCCGTCCCATTGAGCATGGAGCCGATATTGTAGTTCATTCTGCTACAAAGTTTATTGGCGGCCACGGAACAACCTTAGGTGGAATTGTGGTGGATTCCGGCAATTTTGATTGGGCCGCTGTTGGAAAGTATCCTGCCATTGCCCAGCCAAATCCCAGCTACCATGGTGTATCCTTTACCCAGGCTGCGGGGCCTGCTGCCTTTGTAACCTATATCCGTGCCATCTTGCTCCGTGACATGGGAGCTTGTATTTCTCCCTTTGCAGCCTTCTTGTTGCTACAGGGTGTGGAAACTCTTTCCCTGCGAATGGAGCGCCATGCAGAAAACACCGCCAATGTTTTGGAATTCCTTTCTCGCCATCCCTTGGTAGAAAAGGTAAACCATCCCGCTCTGGCTGGCCACCCCAACAACGACCTGTACAAGAAATATTTTCCCAACGGCGGTGGCTCCATCTTTACCATGGAGATTCGTGGTGGCCAAGAAGAAGCCTTTAGGTTCATCGATAGCTTGCAGCTGTTCTCTCTGCTGGCAAATGTGGCAGACGTAAAGAGCCTGGTAATTCATCCCGCCACCACCACCCACAGTCAGCTTACTGCCACTCAGCTGGAAGAACAGGGCATTAAGCCAAACACCGTGCGTCTGTCCATCGGTACTGAACACATCGATGACATTCTTGCCGACCTGCAGCGAGGCTTTGACAGCATAGCCTAATTCCAGTCCACTTAAAATAAGAAAGCCTCCGCTGGTGCGGGGGCTTTACTTTTGGGAGCAGTTATAGTGCCAACTTGAATCCTAAGTTAAAGGAAAAGTTCGGTTCGTTTTCTTCTGGGAAGAAGCGATACTTGAAATCAAAATTCAAGGTGGGGTGTACGCTGGCTGCAGTGCCAAGGTTTGGCGTTACGGTCAGGGCAAGTCGGGTGATAAATTCATCGCTATAGCTCATGCTTCCTGCAACGAGAGATTTAAAGTCACGGCCTATGTTTGTAATGGCCCAAGAAGCATTTTTCCCATTGGAGAATTTGCTTACGTACTTCACCTCAGCGGTGATGGTGTTAAAGAACACGATGGGGAACCAGGTTGCAGCTTTTTGCAGCTCAAAGGAAAAAAGTACCAGCTTTCCCTGGGTTTCCAAGAAGGAGCTTTGAGAAGGGTACAAATAAGCCGTTGCGGTAAAGGGCAGGTTCCATGTTCCCCAGGTGCGAGTGCTTACAGGAAGGAGCTGTGGCACGTGAATTTGCAGTCCTAGTCCCAGATTATTGTAGTTAGTCAGGGGAGCGTCAAAGTTGGTAATATCAGCGGCAAATACGGAGTCAACAAAGGTGCTTCCAGCGATGTTGAGCATTTCAAAGGCTCCCTTTCCCCGCAGAGGCTGATAATTGATGCTTGCTACACCAATATTGCGAACAAAGAAAATATGTCGAGAATCTACGACAGTCTTTGTATCACTTTTGAAGAAGCCACTATCAGCTTTTTTTTCTTCGGCTGTTTTTTCAACTTGGAGGGTTTGACGACCTTCAAACAAATCAAGTGAATCAGCGAGACTTATGCTCAAGACAGAATTCACGCTTGTTTCTGTTGAAAGATTGATGTAATGGTAGGTTTGTTTGTATCCAGAACCGTCCACTTCCAAATTGTTTTGTATGTCGTATTTGAAGAGGTTTGTTTCTGTACCGCCCGTGAAGGTAGTCTGAAATGTTCCTGATTTTGTAGCTGTGTTATACCCAGCACTCAAGGTGTATAGCGGACTGGTCCAGGGCATGGTTCCCATGAAGGTGGCTCCAATGGGAGAACTGTATGACACCAAGTTGTCTAATCCATTGGAAAGACCGTAGGATGCAGTTTGTGAAAGGGGATACCAGGCTCCCTTTACAAGATAGGGCCAAACGGAAAAGTCCTTGGCATTGTTCAAGATAGAAGTATCCACAAAGGCAATGGCCTGATTTTCGGCTTCACTGCGGACCCCAAAATCGGTTACTACACCAGTTACTGTGGCAACATTTAGATCTTGTGTGTTGGCGGTATAGATGTGGTTTCCCTTTAGGAAGTTGCCCACATACATAATGTGATTTTCACCAAGAGCTACTGGTGCAAAAATACCGCCAGAAAGGTCTTGCTGATACAAGTTGTATTCAACACCAGTGGGCAGAATCCGTGCTTCTCCCAAACGAGGCATGGTGCCTGGCTGCACGTAGGTGAACAAGGCTCGTGTAGAACCGTCTGCTGCAGGAGAAATACTCAATCCCTGAATCAACATGTCTGAATGAGGAAGTTCATACTGCTTGTGCACCTTGCTCACAAAATCATAGGATTTGATGATGTATGCAACTCCCTGCTTGCTGAGGTAGTAAATGGTTCCATTCTCGTCAGCTTGCAGGTTTGTGGAAAAGTTATTGAACTTGTTGTTGATGGTTTCAACTAATTCCATTTCTGCAAGCTTTCCCTTGGAATTTTCTTCTAGACGGAAAATGTTGATGGAAGATTCCTGGCTGATGTTTTTGTTGGCTGCAAGGTATTTTTTCTCAGTTCCATTTTCTGTAATGGTGAACACCACACCATCGTTCAGCCGTTCTTCTGGAACTTTGAATTTTGACTTAGTTTCAAAGTCGTAAATCACCATTTTATTTTTTGGTAAGGCTCCTGCTGTGGAAAGATAGACATAGGTAAGGTATCTTCCGTCAGCAGAAAGATTCATGGATTGAATGGAGCCCTGATGCAGGAATTTCTTTGGCTCTGTATAGCCTGTAGGAGAAGCTGCATCTTTGACGGCGTAGTAAAATTCTGCCGTGTTTTTGTTGTGATAAACGATTTTATCCTTTGCACTAGCAACGTAATCGAATTGCTCAAAATCCTTGTCCGAGTTGAATCGAGCAACAAGACCTGTTTCTGTGGGATCTGCAGGAATGGCTGGCACAGGAAATGCTTCCTTAAAATCCTTCCAAGCCTCATTCATGGAAATACCGTACACGGACTTGAAGATGGTAAAATAGCTTAATCCACCTAGGTTTGTCATTCGCTTCCAGTATTCAGCCAGCTTTTCTTCGCCATAACGTTGACGAATATATTCCATAAACTCGCCACCAAACTTGTAGTTATAATCGTATACGTAGATGCTGCGGGCACCAGTTATTTCTGCAAAATTGGGGAAGTCATCCTCCAGCTTTGCCTGCTTTACAATGTGGCGGGTAAATTCGCTGTGCAAGCGGCCTTCGCCTGTGCGGCTTTCTTCGGTAATGGCAATTCCTTCCAGCTGTCCACTGGTGGGAATAAAAACAGAAGGATTAATCATGTCACCAAAAATTTTAGATACAGCAAGCCAAAAGGGTGTTTTAATATTTATGGTGATTGCGTGGGTTAACTCATGGCGGAAAACCATCAACAGGTCTTCTTCAAACACGGCCATGGTTGCAGAAGCTTGGGTGTCAAACAGAACAATGTGATTATAAGGAGCGTGAGTAAAATAGGCATTGAACATGTCCTGTGAGCTGGTAATGGTAACAGGTAGTCTAAAATCATGAATGAGATTATAGGTGTCATGCAATTCACGATACAAATCGTCTCCATGCTCAGCAATGACAGCTGCGGCCTTTTCTGAACCTGGGGTGTAAATGATGTCAAAGAATTCAGTTTTAATAACTTTCAAATCCTTTTGACCTGCCAACATTCCTTCGTAGGCAAATGCGGCAGTAACACTCAAAAGACAGATGAGGCCTAACAAAAGTTTTTTCACATAAAACTCCTTATTCAATATCAGCTACTGACAGGATACTATTTTTATGTGAAAATTTATATAAGTATGTTTTACAAAAATTTTTTTCCTAATTGAAATTGTTCGCTGTCCCCTGTGGGAGTAGGCTTTATTCTTGTTCCTGCTGCACTCTATGACGCAAGGCTTCTATTCCTTTGTGGAATTCCTTGCTGGTCATAGAGGGGAACTTTTTGATGTGGCGGAGCATTTTTTCTTCCTGCTGTTTCAAAGCTGCTTCCTTTTCCTTAATCCATTCCTCATTGAATCGGCCTTCTACAAATTCAGCGAATTCCTTCAGGCGAGTTTGATACATGGTAAAATTTACCAAGCCCTGGAGGGTGGTAATGAAGTCTACCATAAAAATTGCAAATAAAATCCAAGCCACTAGTCGGGCTGTTTGCAGGGGGATGGAAAAAATCTTAGCCTCAAGCCAAGGATGCACAAAGTGGGCAATCAAGGTGCCCATAAGTCCAAAGCACATGGCCCCACCAAGATAAATTCTTCCGTGAAGATTAAACCTTTTTTTAGAATAATCCCACCAGCGGGTGTGAAAAAGCACCTCTAAAATCCAGCTAGTAAAATACTCCACCCCAGACACAATCACCATGCTGGCAAAAAACAAAGGAAGCCAGGTGTGACTCCAGGGTTGCAGCAAATACATAATCAGCAGTCCTCCAACTCCGTACACCGGACACAGCGGCCCCCGCAAAAACCCCCGATTAATAAAACGCCCATGCCGAATGGAACAAAAACTTGTTTCCCACACCCAACCAATAAAGCTGTAAGCAAGAAACATCATGAAAATGTAGGAAATATGGATGGTAGCCATACCTCAAGTATAGGCTTGGAGTGGGGGAGAAGACAATTTTTTGTGAAAACTGTCATCAAGGAGGAAAAAATCCCCTTTGAGCTTTCAGCCAAGGAGCCAGATGATTTTTACAACGAGGCCAATATCCGCCACTTGGAGGAGTTAAAGCGACTTGATGACGAAGGAAAACTCAAATTTACAAAACACGATTTGATTGAGGTGTAGTGGTGGATAAAATATGGACAGATGATGCTTGGGAACCACTTGTCCAGGCAGTAAGTCCTAAAACCACTACCAGGACAAGTGATAAGCTGCATTGTTATGCTTCGATTTCCTTAATCAGGTTTACCATTTCGATGGCACCCAAGGCACAATCGTAGCCCTTGTTACCAGCCTTTGTACCAGCTCGTTCAATGGCCTGCTCGATGTTTTCGGTGGTGAGGATACCGAACATTACAGGAATCTGGCTGGAAAGGGAAACCTGAGCGATTCCCTTGGAAACCTCGCTACAAACGTAGTCGTAGTGAGTGGTGCTACCACGGATAACTGCACCCAAACAGATTACTGCATCGTACTTGCCACTCTTTGCCATCTTGGAAGCAATGAGGGGAATTTCAAAGGCACCGGGAACCCAAGCCACGTGAACATTTTCTTCCTGAACACCGTGGCGCAACAGTCCGTCCATAGCTCCAGACAAAAGCTTTGATCCAATGAACTCGTTAAAACGAGCAACGATAATACCCACCTTCATGGTGGAAGCAACTAATGATCCTTCAAATTTCTTCATATATTTCTCCTTGTGGTTTGGTTTTACGGTAAATCGTGAGTCAACAAGCTGTTATCAACTGCTGACTCACAGTGCATCTCATTGATAATTCAAGAAATGTCCCATCTTGTGCTGCTTTGTCTTCAGGTAGAACAGGTCATCCTTAGTGGCATCCATCTGGATGGGAACACGCTGGGTGATTTCCATGCCAAAGTCAGAAAGCTGGTATATCTTGTCGGGGTTGTTGGTCAAAAGACGCATAGTCTTTACGCCCAAGTCCCGCAGAATCTGGGCACCAATGTAGTATTCCCGCTGGTCGGCTTCAAAGCCCAGAGCAATGTTTGCTTCCATGGTGTCCATGCCCTTTTCCTGCAGCTCGTAGGCCTTCAGCTTGTTAATAAGACCAATTCCTCGTCCTTCCTGTCGCATATACAAGAGAATTCCCCGACCTTCCTGTTCAATTTGGCTCATGGCTGCGGCAAACTGCTGTCCGCAGTCGCAGCGGAGGGAACCGAAGGCATCTCCAGTGAGACATTCAGAGTGAACACGGCACAAAATATTCTGGCCGTCGCTGATGTCGCCCTTTACCAAGGCCACGTGGTGCTCTCCGTTCAGCTTGTTCACGTAGCTGTATGCCACAAAGTCGCCGTATTTGGTGGGCATCTTGGTAACAGTCATGCGATCCACCAGCTTTTCGTAGCGTTTGCGGTAGGTCTGCAAGTCCTTGATGGTGATGAACTTTAAGTTGTGCTTCTTTGCCAGCTCCTTCAGTTCGGGAGTTCGCATCATGGAACCGTCGTCCTTCATGATTTCGCAGCACAGACCGCATTCCTTCAATCCAGCCAGACGCATCAGGTCAACGGTGGCTTCGGTGTGACCGGGACGAACAAGAACGCCGTTTCGCTTGGCTTCCAGTGGGAACATGTGGCCGGGACGACGGAAATCGTCTGGTTTGGCGTCATCTTCCACGCACTTCATGGCGGTGAAGGAGCGCTCGGCGGCGGAGATTCCTGTGGTGGTGTCTACGTGGTCAATGGAAACGGTGAAAGCTGTTTCGTGGTTGTCGGTGTTGTAGCTTACCATCTGGGGTAGTCTGAGCTTTTGGATATAGTCTACAGACATGGGCATACAGATAAGACCACGACCGTGGACAGCCATAAAATTTATCATTTCGGTGGTGGCATATTGGGCGGCACAGATAAAGTCACCCTCGTTTTCCCGATCTGGATCGTCGGTCACCAAAATCATTTTTCCCTGACGCAAATCCTCCAGGGCTTCCTCAATTGTGTTGAAGTCAGACATAGCTGCTCTCCTTGTGTATGATGTGGCGATTGTAGGTCGCCGAGATTTATTTTTTGGATTTTAGAATCCATTGGCGGCTAAAAACTCCATGGTTATGCCGCTTTTTTCCTGTTTGTGATTTCCGCTGGATCCAGACTGAAAATCTGCCTGCTGCCAGCTGGACTGAACTCCTCCTTGGAGAAGCTTTTCCACATATTTTCCGATGATATCGTTTTCCAAGTTCACCTTGTCTCCCACCTTTTTCTGGCCCAAAATAGTGATGGCCACCGTGTGGGGAATGGCAGAAATGGCAAAGTCCTTATCTGAAACCCGTGCCACGGTGAGGCTCGTTCCATCAATGGTGATGGAGCCCTTTTCCACAATGTACTTGAGGATTTCTGGGCCAGCAGAAATGGTGTACCAAATGGCGTTATCGTCCCGCTGGATGTTGGAAACGGTGCCCACTCCATCTACGTGGCCAGACACAATGTGACCGCCAAATCGACCGTTGGCTGCCATGGCTCGCTCCAGGTTTACGGAGCTACCTTGTCGTAGCTGGCCCAGGTTGGTGCGGTTTAAAGTTTCGTGCATTACGTCGGCGGCAAATTCCTTGGCACTGAATTCAGTTACCGTCAAACAGATTCCGTTTACGGCAATGCTGTCTCCAATATGCATATCCGTCATGATTTTTGCAGCTTGAATCCGCAAAATGGCAGAGCTCGCTCCTTTTTGAATGGCCTTTATGGTGCCGATTTCTTCAACTATTCCAGTAAACATAACTTATTTTCTCCTAATGCTGGTTGCAGCTACCATCTGCTGAATAACAAGAGGAAACCACCTCTTGCTCCAAAAGAAAATCATCGCCCAGCTGCTGGGTAGAAATCACCTTCATCTGAAAGGCTTGTTGCGGTGTGTCCACGCCCTTGCCTCCCACGGGAGATTTTGCTGTGGAGCCTCCAAAGATTTTGGGAGCAATGTAGGTGTACACCCGCTGTACCAAGCCTGCCTGTAGCAAGGACCAGTTCAGCTGTCCTCCACCTTCCACCAGAATACTATCAATCTTTTCTTGTCCCAATCGCTGTAGCAAGGCGTGGAGGTCAACTACCTCATTTTTTGCAGGAAGTACCCAAACCTGGCAACCAGCCTCTTGGTAGGGCTTGTGACGAATCTCATCCTGACAGCAGGTGGCAATGATGGTGGGAACTTCCGTGGCTGTGGTAACCAGCTTGGCAGAAAGGGGAGTGCGGAGCTGGGTATCGCATACAATTCTTACTGGGTTGTTACCATTTTCTATGCGACAGGTTAATTCTGGGTCATCTGCCAAAGCTGTTCCTGTTCCCACCATAATGGCGGCATACTTGTTCCGTAGCTGATGCACGTGGTGGCGGGCTGCTTCTCCAGTAATCCAACGAGAGGCTCCTGTGTGGCAGGCAATTTTTCCGTCGGCAGTCATGGCATATTTTAAAGCAAGGTAGGGCTGCTTAGTGGTAATGTAATGGAAGAAGATAAAATTGATGGCGTCACATTCAGCTTGCAGGCAGCCTTCCTCCACCTGAATGCCCGCAGCCTTAAGCTGGGCAATTCCCTTGCCCGCCACCAGTGGGTTTGGATCTGCAGAACCTACCACCACACGGCTCACACCAGCTTGAATCAGGGCTTCTGTGCAGGGGGGATTTGTTCCATGATGACAGCAGGGCTCCAAGGTGACATAGATGGTGGCTCCTGCGGGAGATTCGGTACAGGCAGCCAAGGCGTTTCGCTCTGCATGGGGGCAGCCGTATTGCTGATGGTAGCCTTCTCCAATGACACGACCATCCTTTACCACAACAGCTCCCACCAAGGGATTGGGATTAACCCTTCCTGTTCCCTTGAGAGCCAGAGCAATGGCTTGTCTCATGTATTTTTCATCGTCTGAGTTCATAGTCACCTTAGTTTGCTTATCTACAGGGAGGGAAATGACAGAAAACGGCATGGTGTACCGTGGAAGGATTTCTGTGAGTCATCTTCTTTCATCCAGACTGTAACTGTCGGCCTCGGAATTGCACCGAATCATGCCTTGCGGCTCGTGGGCTATACCACCGGTAGGAACTTTCATCCTGCCCTGAAGACGTGTATTTGGAAAGGCTCTTTGCAAGCTCATTTCCGTCTATACTATAATCCAGTGACTAGTATCTGTCAAGGTAATGATGTTGCCCTTACCTGATTTTGCCTTTTCACCAAATGAGCGGAAACGTGAGCAAACAGGGGACAATAAACAAAAAATAGACTAAGATTTTCTTTTCTGTTATATTGAAACTTATGGAAACGTACAAAGGGCTTTCTGCCTCGGAAGGGATTGGTATTGGTGAGGTTTTCCTTGTTCCTCCCCCAGCTCCTCGCTTAATTCCCCAATACAAGATTCAAGAAGCTGATGTAGATGCTGAATGGCAACGACTAGAAGCTGCTGTGGAAAAGGTGCAGCAACGACTGAAGGAGCAATCTGCCACAGCGGATAGCCAATACGCTGCCATCTTGGAAACCTACATGGTTATGCTGATGGATGTGGAATTCCTGTCCCAAGTGAAAAGTCTTTTGATAAAGAGCCTGCAGAACATTGAAATTGTGCTGCAAAAAAAAGCTTCTGAAATGGCAGAAATCCTACGGGGAGCAGGAGATGCTTATTTAGCAGAACGAGCCCAAGATATAACCGACGTTTTCAACCAAGTTGTTGATGAGCTTTTAGGTTATAAGCCCTTTGATTACGACCTTGTTCCAGAAAATACCGTAGTGGTAGCTAATTCAGTAAGCCCCGCTGATGCAGTTTCCCTGTTTAAAAAACAGTTGCGGGGCTTGGTGGCCTGTGAAGGTGGCGTTTCCAGTCATTTGGCTATTTTAGCCAGAAACCATCGGTTGCCAGCAGTTTTGGGAATAAAGTCCATTACCGACAAGCTGGAATCTGGCCAGCAGGTTATCGTAGACGGAACAGAAGGTTTGGTGATTGTTCAGCCTGACGAAAAAACCTTGAAAAAATACCACAAAAGTGAGGTTGCAAAGCAAAAGGAAGAAAAAATTCTTTCCAAGCTCAAGAACAAGCTTGCCTCCACAAAAGATGGTGTGGCTTTTACCCTGCTGGCAAATATTGGTTCTCCAGAAGAAGCCCAGCTTGCGTTAGACGAAGGAGCTGAGGGAATCGGTTTGTTCCGCACGGAATTCCTTTTTATGGGTGCGGTGCAAGATGCTCGTAAAACAGGCTCCTCTGGAATGCAGTCTGTTTCTGAAGCAGCCCAGCTGGAAGCTTATCAACAGGTTCTGGAAACTATGGGTAATCGGCCGGTCGTTATCCGTACTCTGGATGCCGGTGGCGACAAGCTCATCAAGGAAGCTGGTTTTGACAGTGAGCCAGAGCAAAATCCTTTGCTGGGAAGACGTGCTATTCGTCTTACCTTGGCCAATAAGCCCTTGTTCAAGCGGCAGCTTCGAGCCTTGTATCGTGCTGGTGTGTACGGTAATTTGCGGATTATGATTCCCATGGTAACTCATCTGTCCCAGATTAAAGAAACGCTGGAGATTATTCGTGAAGCTAAGGAGGAACTGAAGCAGGAAGGACTTGCCTTTAATCCTGACGTTCCTGTGGGAATCATGGTGGAAACTGCCGCTGCTGCTGTTTCTGCAGACATCTTTGCCCGTTATTCCGATTTTTTCTCCATCGGAACAAACGATTTAACTCAATATGTGCTAGGCATTGATCGAGAAAATCCCTCGGTGGCAGAGCTCTACGATGACAAGAATGTGGCGGTGCTGCGTCTCATTAAAAATATTGTTGGAAGTGCGGACAAGGCGGGAATTTCCGTTTCTGTGTGCGGTGAAATGGCTGGTACGCCTGACAGTGCCTTGCTGTTGGCAGGTATGGGAGTACGAACCTTGAGCATGTCTCCCGTGAGAATCGGTGCGGTCAAAAAAGCCTTGGCCAGCCACTCCATTACGGAGCTGGAAGAAATGGCACTGGTGGCTTTGGCTGGAGAAGCGTTATAAATTCAAGGAGTAAAAAATACTATGAGCAAGAAATTTTCTAAGAAAGATACACAAGATGAAATGATGGAGCTGGAGAATCAGGAGGATGCTTCTCTAGATTTTACAGACACTGGCTTTAGTCGGGACAAGAAATACAAAAACCTGCCCTTAGTGGTGATTGCAGGGCGACCAAATGTGGGAAAATCCACTTTGTTCAATCGCCTGCTGCATCGTCGCCGTGCCATTACTGACCCCACACCTGGTGTAACACGAGATCCCATTCAGGAAACGGCATTTATCAACGGTTATCCTGTAAATCTTATGGACACTGGCGGATTCAAGCTGGACCGTGACATCGGTTCTATGGAAGCGGTGATGGACGAGCTGGTTGTGGAGCAAAGTCTCAAGGCGCTGGAAAAAGCTGATGTAATCCTGCTGCTGCTGGATGCTGGATTGATTACTGGAGAAGACGAGGAATTTATCACGCTGCTGCGTCCCTTCTGGAAAAAGGTGATTGCTACTGTAAACAAGACAGAAGGTGGACGACTGGAAGAAGAGGCTTGGAATTACATGCGTTTTGGCTTTGATTCTTTGCTGCTGATTTCCGCCGAGCATGGAGACCGCATCTCTGAGCTGAAAGACCAGTTGATTTCTCGCCTTGATTTTTCGGCGGTAGAAGAAGACGAAGGCGGAGAGCCGGTGCGCATCGCCATTATGGGAAAGCCAAACACCGGAAAATCCACCTTGGCCAACCGCCTTACTCACACGGAAGCTTCCATCGTTTGCGATTATGCTGGAACTACCCGTGACGTGGTGGAAGGAAGCTTTCAGTACAAGGGACGGAATTTTCAGGTGCTGGACACTGCAGGAATTCGACGAAAGGCAAAGGTAAAGGAAAACGTGGAGTATTACTCCGTGAACCGAGCCATCAAGACCTTGGATAGGGCGGAGGTTGTGTTCCTGATGATTGATGCTCAGGAGGGCTTGTCTGACCAAGATAAAAAGATTGCCGCCCTTGCCCACGATAAGGGCCGTGGTGTGATTTTTGTCTTGAACAAGTGGGATACTCAGGAGCAGGGGCGAACTGCTTTGAAAAAGGCGGAGGAAAATATCCGCATTATGTTTGGCCACATGAATTATGCTCCCGTTATTGCCATTTCCGCCTTGGAGGGCAAGGGAATGCAGGAGCTTTTGAACATGGCACTGGAAATGCAGGCTCAGCTCCACCGTAAAATCGACACTGGTAGCTTGAATATGGCTCTTAAGGATTGGGTTTCCGCTTATCCACCTCCAGCCAGCCGTACCGCCCACTTTAAGATGCGGTACATGGTGCAGACTTCATCCAACCCCGTCAGCTTCTTAATTTTTGCCAGCCGCCCAGAGGTTGTTTCAGACTCCTACTTGGCCTACATCAAGAACAAGATTCGCAGTGACTTAGGCTTTGATAAAATCCCCGTGTTGCTGGAGCTAAAGGCCAGTCGCAAAAAATGGGAAGATAGGGAGAAAGACTAGTGGCATCCTATTCCATTGGGGAAATGGAGGAGCTGACAGGAATTAAGGCTCATGTGCTGCGGTACTGGGAAGAGGTAATTCCTAGTTTGGCACCCAAAAAGGATCTTGGTGGGCGGCGTGTGTATTCCCAGCGGGATTTTCAGACCATCATGCGGCTGAAATACCTGATTCAGGAGCGACGTTTTACCATTGAGGGAGCTCGTGCCGAAATAATTGCCGAAGCAGTATCCTACGTTTCCTCTTGCCAGGAGCTTTCTTCTGCCTTGGAATCAATCTGTGAAATACGCTCAAGTCTTACGGACTTGTATCTGCTTGTGAAAAAATATCGTAGACCAGGAGGAACTGCTGGTGGAAAAAAATAAATTGATAGAGGAATTGTTGCCAGATCTTCCTGCCGATAGCCGACAAATTCTGGAAAACTTTGAATCAATCGTCCAAGGTGTGCGGCCACTTTCTTCTCGGCAGCTGCTTCGTCTGCCAGAAAATATTCGTGATGTATCCCATCTGCTGACAGACCAACGTGGTGGTCGCAGAATGGGCTATTTGAACGACACCGTTGCTCTTTCGGCCTATATGCGGTACTTCCAGTGGTGGAATCTGTTGCGTCTTACTCGGCTCTTTGCGGGGCTGAAACCAAGTCAGCTGAATGTGCCTGACAATGGCATTTGTCTTGATATTGGGTCTGGTCCTTTGACTGTACCCATTGCTCTGTGGCTTGCTCGTCCCGATTTACGTGAAAAAAAACTCACCTGGTATTGTCTGGATTGCTCCCAAACAGCCCTGGCTCTTGGAGAAGAACTCTACCTAGCCGTTGCCGCCCGAACCATTGCTGAGCTAGGTTCGGCTCGAAGCATCGCAGAATCAGCTTCGGAGCAAAAGTCTCTGGAGCCTTGGCGCATTGTTCGGGTAAAGGGTGAGCTGGGAGTAACGGTGCGGCAACGGGCCCACTTGGTCACAGCTGCCAATGTCTTTAACGAGGTGGTGGAAGAATCTGGCAAGCCACCAGAGTTCACCGCCAAACGTGCTGCTGACATCATCATGCATTACAAGGATTCTGCTGCTCAGGTGCTGGTGGTGGAGCCAGGAACACCTCCAGCAGTTCGGTTCCTTACGGCTTTTCGTGGAGCCATGGCTCGAAAGGGCTTGAGCATTGTGGCTCCTTGTCCCAAGGGCATGGAATGGACAGCAGGTACAGCGGACGGAAGGGGTTGTGCGTGCCCCATGGATGGAAGCCGTGGAAACAAGTGGTGTCACTTTACCTTTTCCACCGAAAATGCTCCTGAAAAGCTGCAAAAATTGTCTACTCGTGCGGGGCTACCCAAGGAGCGGGCAAGCTTAGCCTTTGTGTTGGCTTCTTCTGTTGTGCCAAAAGTCGCCCCAAAAGAAAGTCAGCTAGAAATTCGAGTGATTTCTGAGCCTATTAAATTGCCAGGAGAACGAACTGGTTATTATGGTTGCTGTCGTCAGGGCTTGGTGCTGGTGGAATCTACCACAGGTCTTACTCCTGGTCAGCTGCTGCGGGTAAAAGAGCTGGAAAATCCTCGTCGGGACAGAAAAAGCGGTGCTTTGCTGTATCGGTACTGATACAACTTTTCCTTTAACTTGAATACAAGATTGTAGAATTTCTCCTCTGGTTTTATTGACAATAACCTCTAGTGGTAGTATACTCACTTTGCACTTACCACTATATATAGTGTACACTATATGTAGTGGTCAAATGCATTTTAATTAATCTTTTTTAATTATATTTAGGGGGGCGGCATGAATATTATCAAGCGAAACGGAGAGGAAGTCTCTTTTGATATAAAAAAGATTGAGGTGGCAATGTCCAAGGCCAACCAAGAGGTTCCGTTGAAGGAGCAGCTTTCCCCAGAAACAATAAAAAAGCTGGCGGAAAATGTTGCCAATGCTTGTTATCAAAGTCACACCGCCATGAACGTGGAAGCCATTCAGGATTTGGTGGAAGAAGAAATCATGAAGGCTGGTGGTTTTTCCATTGCCAAGAAATATATCACCTATCGCTACCAGCACGAGCTGATGCGAAAGGCTAATTCCACAGACCGCCAGATTTTGTCCCTGCTGGAATGCTCCAACGAGGAAGTAAAGCAGGAAAATTCCAATAAGAATTCCACCGTGGTAAGCGTTCAGCGAGATTACATGGCTGGAGAAGTCAGCAAGGATATTACCAAGCGCTTCTTGCTGGATGAAGACATTGTAAAGGCTCATCAAGAAGGTGTGATTCATTTTCACGATTCCGACTATTTTGCCCAGCACATGCACAACTGCGATTTGGTCAATCTTGAAGATATGCTGCAAAACGGCACCGTTATTAGCGGAACCTACATCGACACACCACGCTCTTTTTCCACCGCCTGTAATATTGCCACACAAATTATCGCTCAAGTTGCTAGCTGTCAGTACGGCGGTCAGAGTATTTCTCTCACTCACTTAGCTCCCTTTGTGGATGTAAGCCGCAAGCGAATTGCTCGTGATGTATCTGAATCTGCAAAGGAATTGGGGCTTTCCTACACTCCTGAGCAGTTTGACTATTTGGTGAACCGTCGCTTGAAAGAAGAAATCCAGCGTGGCGTTCAAACCATCCAGTATCAAGTGGTAACCCTCATGACCACCAATGGCCAGTCTCCCTTTGTGTCCGTGTTCATGTACCTGAACGAAGCTCGCAATGAGCAGGAAAAGGCCGATCTTGCCATGATTATTGAGGAGGTTTTACGTCAGCGGTATCAAGGTGTAAAGAACGAAAGCGGCCACTGGGTAACTCCCGCTTTCCCCAAGCTGATTTACGTTTTGGAGCCAGACAATATTGAAGAAGGCAGCCCCTACTATTACCTTACAGAATTGGCCGCCAAGTGTACCGCTCGTCGTATGGTTCCTGATTATATTTCAGAAAAGAAGATGCTGGAGCTTAAAGATGGTTGCTGTTATCCTTGTATGGGCTGCCGCTCCTTCTTGACGGTATATCGTGATGAAGCTGGAAAACCAAAGTTCTACGGTCGCTTTAATCAGGGGGTCGTTACCTTGAATTTGGTGGATGTGGCCTGTTCTGCTGACGGAAACATGGAAGCTTTTTGGCGGATTCTTGATGAGCGACTGGAATTGTGTCATCGGGCATTGATGGCTCGCCACAATCGGCTCAAGGGAACTCTTTCTGATGCCGCTCCTATTTTGTGGCAGAATGGTGCCTTGGCTCGTCTCCAAAAAGGAGAGCCCATCGATAAGCTTTTGTACAACAATTACTCCACCATTTCTCTGGGATACGCTGGCCTTACGGAAACTGTTCGTCGCATGACTGGTAAACCCCACACCGACCCAGAGGTAACTCCCTTTGCCTTGGAGATTCTTGCTCGGTTGAATGAAGCCTGCAACAAGTGGCGCTCAGAAACCACCATTGCCTTCTCCCTCTACGGAACACCGCTAGAAAGTACCACCTATAAATTCGCCAAGTGCCTCAAGCAGCGGTTCGGTATTATTCCTGGCGTTACCGACAAGAATTACATTACCAACAGCTATCACGTTCACGTAACAGAACCCATTGATGCCTTCAGCAAGCTTACCTTTGAGTCTCAGTTCCAGGAGCTTTCTCCCGGTGGTGCCATTAGCTACGTGGAAGTGCCCAACATGGAAGGCAATATTCCTGCAGTTATGGCGCTGCTGCGTCACATTTACGAGCACATCATGTATGCAGAGTTGAACACAAAAAGCGATTGCTGCCAGCTGTGTAACTACACGGGAGAAATCGCCATTGTTACCGATGAAAACGAAAAGCTAGTGTGGGAATGTCCTAACTGTGGCAATCGTGATCAAACAAAGATGAATGTTGCCAGAAGAACCTGTGGATATATCGGTACTCAGTACTGGAATCAGGGGCGAACAGAAGAAATTAAGGAGCGGGTACTGCACCTGTAGGCTATGTATTACGGTGAGATAAAGAAAACGGACATTGCCAATGGGGAAGGAGTGCGAGTAAGCCTCTTTGTGTCTGGCTGCAGAAACTGCTGTCCTGGTTGCTTTAATCAGGAAACCTGGGATTTTTGCTATGGGCAGGAATTTACCGCTACCACAGAAGAGGAAATTCTTCTGGCACTGGAGCCTGCTTTCATCAGTGGACTTACTGTTCTGGGTGGGGAGCCCTTTGAACCAGAAAATCAGCAGATTTTGGCACCCTTTTTGCAGCGGGTAAAACAAAAATTTCCCCAAAAGACAATTTGGTGTTATACTGGAAGTATTCTAGAAAGGGATATTCTTTCTGCTACAGGCCGCTGTAATACACCATTTACAGAGCAAATGCTTTCCTGTATCGATGTATTAGTAGATGGCCCTTTTGTGGAATCCGAAAAGGATAGCACCTTGCAATTTCGGGGCTCAAGGAATCAGCGGATTTTAAGTGCTCCCTTTAAATGAGTAAAAGTCTTTCCGATATATTAAGAGAGAATAGAATTTTTTATCTATGGGGGTTTTTTATGGCAAAGCACATTGCATGGGAAGAAAGTTTTAAGGTGGGGCATCCCATGATAGATAGCCAGCACAAGCGTTTGTTTGAAATTGCAGAGGAATTATATGAACTGATTATAGCTCCACAGGAAAAAAGGGATGCTGATACGACGCTGGTTTTGCAGGATTGTGCAAAGTATGTAAACTTCCACTTTGGCTGCGAAGAAAAGATTATGCGTGACTCAAAGTATGAGGATGTGGAAGCACACCTGAGTCAGCACAAAGCCTTTACAACCTTCGTTGCTTCACTGATGAGTGATTCTAGCCGAGGAGAAAAGGTGGATTTGGAAAAACTGTACGAATTCCTTTCTGACTGGTTGGTAAAACACATTTGTTCAGAAGACAAAAAGCTTGCTAGCTTTGTTTCTGCCACTCCACAGTAACAGTTGATTTTAATTGTTTGACAAAATCCCTTCTACTACAAAGTGGAAGGGACGTCGTAGCTCACTGATTTCTTTTTGGTCAAGGACAGCCAATCTAAAGATTGCAGCTTCTATCACGCTGTACAAAAGCTCGTTGGTGTCGTGTACATTGACCTTTTTAAACTCGCCTCTATTGATTCCTTCAATAATGATTAATGACAAAAGATGACGCAATCGGATGATTCTTCGACGTACCCGTACTGCAGGATCCTTTCCTGATTTTTGCAGCTGCAAAAGATAGGTAAGGGTAACGGTAAAAAGCAGGTGATTCTCCGTACATTTTTCCAGAATCTTATCAAGAACACTTAAAAGTCTATCCTTTACCGTCTTTGACTCATCGTTGATAATTTCCATCAAAGAGGCTTCTATTTCTGTGGTAAGCTGTTTGATGCTCCACACGAAAATTTCCTTCTTGTTCTTGAAGTAAATGTACAGGGTTGTTCTGGTGATGCCGCAACGATCTGCAATTTTCTGGAAGGTTACATCCTCGTAGCCCTTTTCCATAAACAAATCTAAGGCTGTGTCAAGAATCTCCTTTTTTCGCTTGTCGTGTTCAACTACTATTGCCATTAACTTTTATCCTTTTGGGCGCCCTGCATTCCTTGGATGAATTGATAAAAATAGGTGTCCAGGTTTCCGCCCTTCAGTTTTTTTGTGGAATTTGCCTTGCGCCCCAGGTGTGTTTCAAAGTCGTCACGAGAGGTGATAAAGCCCATGTCCCAGCTAGGGAAGGCTTCAAAGAGCTCTGCCATGTCCTTGTACAAAAGCTGGGCAGATTCTGCATCCTCCAGTCGTTCTCCGTAGGGAGGATTTCCCAACAAAAGTCCTGTGTCGTAGGGAGCCCCTAGGTCACGGAAATCTGCTTGATCAAAGTCGGGACGCTGGATTCGCTGGTCGCTTCCAATAAGCTGTAACGCACGGCCTGCAGTAACGCCTGCCCGCTCAGCATTGGCTCTGGCTCGCTCCACTGCATCGGGGTCAATGTCGGTACCGGTAATGCGGGTCTGACATTCAGGCTGGATTTTTTCTGCTTCCTGACACTTGATTTCGTAGGCACGAGCTTCGTCGTATACCTTTAAGTTTTCCATGCCAAAGCGACGACCAAAGCCTGGAGCCACGTTGTAGGCATAAAGCATGGCCTCGCTGGCAATGGTTCCAGAGCCGCAGAATGGGTCGTGGAGGGGTGTTTTTCGTCGCCAGTTCATGAGTTGGAGCAAAACAGCTGCCATGGTTTCTCGGATTGGAGCAATGCCGCCGTCCTTTCGGTAGCCACGTCGGTGCAAGGGCACACCAGACAAGTCTAGCAAAACGGTAACAATGTTATTCTCTATGTAAATGCGAACGTCGTTTCGCTCACCACTTTCGGGCATGGTGTGAATGTGCCACACATCTCCCAGCTTGGTGTAAATGGCCTTGTGAACAATTCCTTGGATGCTGTGCTCGGAGGAAAGGCGGCTTTTGTGGCTACGAACCTTGTCCACCACCACTCGCACATCCTTGTAAAAATAATCCTGCCAGGGAATGGAATATACACTGTCAAAGAGGGCGTCAAAATCCTCGGCCTTGTAGGAAGCCAGCTGAAGATATACTCGGTCCGCAGTCCGCAAGCACAGATTACTTCTAAAAAGGGCGTCATCGTCACCAACAAAGGTAACTCGTCCCAAGGGGCGGGGACTTCCCATGTCCTTGAGGGAATAACCAAGCTTCTTAATTTCATTTCCGAGAATCTTTTCTGCACCAATTGGGCACAATGCTACCAGCGTATTCATGGGATTGAGAATAACACTTTTTCATAAAATGTTCAATTGTCAGAATAAAGTGAGGGGGAAGGGGCTTTGAGTATGTAAATAAATTTATACAATCATGTTAATTACTTTACACAATGTGATTTCTAGATTATATTACAAACATTGGAAATGCCTTAATTCAGGCGGCGTCTCCCAAACTCTATCAGCAAATGCTGAAATAATTGATATGGGAGGCTCTAAGATGACAAAGTACGAAAAAATTTCGTTAGCTATTAGTATAGCACTTTTAATTCTTAGTTTGCTCTCTTACTTAAAAATGTAACAGAGTAAAAAAAACCGCCAACGTCCTCTAAACACTTGGCGGTTTTAAACCAAACATGTGGAGATGACCAAATTGAATTTAGGCATTTCCTTTTTCAATATATACTGACTTGTTAATTTTTTCAAGACCTGTTTTTTTAACAAAAAATGGATATGGTTCTATGGTTGTTATGAGTATTAAAGCTTATGAAAATATTACGAACAACTATTTATCAGAACCTCATAAAGGTGATGGCAGTGTAAAAAAAATGCAGTGACGAAGGTGGAGTTGTGGCCAGTGAGGCCCCTTTGAAAATAAAGCTAGCTCATTGACATGAATTTGAGGGGGGTATTATACTATGGCCATGAGTCAGCAGAGAAGAGAACGAAGAATTGGAGCGGGAGTTATTGCGTGGTTGATTTTGGCTTTGATTCTCCTCATTGCATTTATTGTTAAGCGAGAGGATATTTTAACAACCCTTAAACGAACTGGTTTTTTTACCCATATGCTGGGTTCAGAGCCTGTCTTTGTGGAAAACTTTCAGATTGAAGGTGAGCCTGCTACTGATAGCCTTTCTGTACACACCACTTCTCCAGTAATTATTCAGGATAATTCTGGAACGAATCCGAATGTGGTAGTGGAATTCCAAGATTTATCTACCATCGATTTGAACAGTTTGTCTGCCACGGAATCAACTCCGCTGGTACCCATAACCTCTGCAGATGAGTTGGCAGCCCTGCCTCAAGAGCCGTTACCTTCTCCCAGTGATGTACTTATTGAGACACCCTATGGAACTATCACTGCAGAGCAAAGTGCCGGCATTGTAACAGAGTATACCGACGTGCGGCTTTTCTTTGTGCAACTGAACAACGATGGCTCTGTTAGTCGAAAAGAGGTGGTGCGTTCCATTCCAAAGTCGAATTCTCCCCTTACTGCAGCCATCAATAGCTTGTTGGAAGGCCCCAATTCTGATGATGTTATCCAAAATTGCATGACCTTGATTCCTTCTGGTACTCGGCTCCTTTCTGCCTCCATAAAAGACAAGGTGGCCACCTTGAATTTTAGCGATGATTTTGAGTTCAATTCCTATGGTGTGGATGGCTTGGTGAATCAGCTGATGCAGGTGGTGTACACAGCCTGTTCTTTTTCTTCAGTTAACAGCGTGCAGTTCATCATAGACGGACAAAAGAAGGAATACCTTGGGAGCGAGGGAATCTGGATAGGTACGCCACTATCAGTTACGAGCTTTAAGTAAACAAAAGGGCTTGATGGAGATTTTCTGTCAAGCTTTTCTTAAATAAAAGTATATTTATAATGATAGGAGGTATTTATGGCAGCAATTAGCATTCAAATTGATGATGATGTACAAAGTAGATTTGATGAGTTCTGTACCTCTATAGGTTTGTCAGTTTCGGGTGCCTTTAATTTATTTGCAAAGACTGTTGTTAGAGAGCAGAAACTCCCCTTTGATATCACTGATACTCCTAATGCTCAACTTTTGAAAGCATTTAAAGAGGCTGAAGCTATTTCTAGGAATCCCAGTAGTAAAGGCTACACTGATATAGACCAAATGATAACGGACATTTTAAATGTGTCAGATTCTGAGCCAGAATACCAAGTCTAATGTATACCGTTAAAACCACCAATCAGTTTGATAAAAATTTACGTTTAATGAAAAAAAGAGGATATGATATTGCTCTTTTGACGGATGTTGTTAAAAAATTGGCAAACGGAGAAATCTTACCTCCCCATTTTAGAGATCATGCTTTAACTGGAAATTGGAATTCTTACAGAGAGTTACATATAAAACCTGACTGGCTTCTCATTTATCGTTACGAAAAGAACGTGTTGATTTTAACATTAACTGCAACAGGAACCCATTCAGATTTGTTTGGTAAATAGAAATCACACGTATCATAAAATAACAGGGCTTGGTTTTCACCAAGCCCTTTTTTATGTCTACTTTACCTTGTAGCTTTTTACAATGGCATCAAAGTAGGAGCGATTGTTTTTGTATGCATTATCGAAAATCGTTAGGGTCATGATGGAGTAGCCGCCAGCCTTGTTTTTCGTAACAAACTTAAAGTTTTGGGAAACGGCATTGTCCTGTGGAATGTGGGTGCGGATGGTGATTTCCAGCTCATTCTTTCCCTGCTTGATTTTGCGATTGCCCCAATCGGTGTAGGAGCCTGTTGTGCCTAAGGACAGGTTTCGGCACAGGGCATCAAAAATTGCCTGACTTCCTGCTGCTGCCACCTGCTCTGTTGGCTGGAATTCGCTGAACATGATCATGGCCACATCTCCCAGCAGGTACATGTTCTCGGCGGCTTGGGTCCACTGGCTGTCCAGCTTGATTTCCTGACTACCCAGCTCAATCTTTTTGTTGGGCTTTTTTTCTGTGGAGGTAAAGCTCCGTGGCTTGTCCTGCATGGGAGCGGGAAAACCAGTGAATTCAAAGAAGCTATTGTCGCTGGATGAAGTTAAAGCTCCCACCGTTGCCACTTGGAAGGCAGGCTTTCCGTCAACATCGATGATTTCCTTCAGGTTGAAGATGGGAATGTCAAAGGAATACTTCATGGTGACCTTGCCGCCAAACTGAGAAAAATCCTCTCGGCTGGAAACTTCTCCTGTTACCACTGGCTCTGACAGCTTGCGGCGGCGGGCAGAAAACTCGTAAATCAAGTCGTGGAGATAGTTTACAATTTCCGTGTCACTTCCAGTAATGTTGGTGAGGAATTTTTCTCCTGTCATTTCTGTTATGGAAACCTCTGTGTTCACCGTAAAAAGCAGCTCCACAGATTTTGGTGCGCTCATGGTTTCACCATTCAGTGCAGGAGAAACTCCTTCCAGTGGCTGATTTGGTGCGTAAAATCGCATTCCGTAGGTGCCTTCATCGTAATGGAGAATACCAACGTAGGCTTCGTAGGGAAAGGTGTAGTCTCGATAGTACACGTACTGGCCAGAATCATCCTTCAAGTAGCTTTGAATTCCGGGGAAGGCAAAAAGGCTTGAAGCGCTCATCATCAATACAAAAGAAAAAAGTAAGGAAAGAAGGGGTGTTTTTTTCATACAAGTCCTGTTCACAAAAAATTTTTTACAGAATAAAGGGTACCGTAGCGGTTTTGTTTTAGGGTGAACAATCTGGCTCAAAGAAAGATCCTTGAACCAGATTGTTTGTGAATCTTAGTTATCCAGCTGAGCTAAAGCCTCTCGAACAATGGTGGCAACCTGTTCTGCTGCTTTGTCCTGGGGTACCAAGCTGGCATCCTTTTCGGAACGCAGCTTGATTTCCACGTTGGGCAGGTTCTTGTCACCAACAACAATTCGCACAGGAATACCAATCAGATCCATATCCTTGAACTTAACGCCAGGACGCTCGTTTCTGTCATCAAGTAAAACCTCTATGCCCAGGTTTTGTAACTGGTTGTAGAGAGAATCTGCAACTTCTTTCATCTGGCCGTCATATTTTACTGGCACAATAACCACCTGATAAGGGGCTGCGTTCATGGGCCAAACGATTCCGTTTTCGTCGTGGTGCTCCTCGATGATAGAAGCCAAGGCACGGTCTACACCGATACCGTAGCAGCCCATAATAGGAGTTTGCTGCTTGCCGTTTTCGTCAAGGTAGGTAACGTTCATGGACTTGCTGTACTTGTAGCCCAGCTTAAAGATGTGTCCCAGCTCGTTACCCTTCTTGCTGTAGAACTCCCCTCCGCAGCAGGGGCACTTGTCTCCAGCCACAACGGTGCGAACATCAGCAGTGATAAAGGGAACAAAGTCACGAATGGGCTCCACGTGGATATTGTCCACATCGGCTGTTCCACCACCAGTTACGGTGTCGTGAACATGAGCCTCAAAGCTACCGTCCTCTTTTTGTGTCATAACGCTGAAATCTGCCAACAGGGGCAGCTTGGTAAGACCAACGGGTCCAACAAAGCCATGGGGAGCACCAGAATAAGCGATAACATCGGCTTCTTCGGCTAATTCCACCTCGCTGGCTTTCAGGCTGGCGGCCAATTTTGCTTCGTTTACGTCCAAGTCACCACGAATAGCAACTGCCACAAAGCATACAGGATAGACAGGCACGCCACCTTCCATCTCTCGCTTAAAGCTTTGGCCGCCGGGAGCGGTTCGCAGGTCAAGCTCGCAGTTATGCACCTTGTAAATCAGCACCTTGATAAACTGAGTGGCTGGCATCTTGAAGAATTCTTCCATCTGGGCAATGGTTTCTACTCCAGGACAGGGCACCTTTTCGATGGCAAGCTCTGTAGCTACCTGAGGATTTCCGTCCTTGTCCAAAGCCACGTCAGGAGCACAGGCAGCCTTTTCGGTGTTGGCAGCGTAATCGCAGTTGGGGCAGAGAATCAAGGTATCATCACCAACGGCACTTTCCACCATGAATTCCTCGGAGCCACTTCCACCCATGGCACCAGAGTCGGCAGAAACGGGGATAACGGAAAGACCGAGCCGCTTGAAAATCCGCTTGTAGGCGGCTTCCATGGCAAGGTAGGTTTCGTCCAAGCTTTCTGCGGTGGTGTGGAAGGAGTAGGCATCCTTCATGGTAAACTCACGGCCACGCATAACGCCGTAGCGGGGACGAATCTCGTCACGATATTTTGTGTTGATTTGGTACAAAGTGAGGGGGAGCTGCTTGTAGGATTCCAGTTCATCCCGAACAAGTGCGGTAAAGGCTTCCTCGGCAGTGGGACTTACTACCAATTCCTGGTCAACGCGGTTTTTTACTCGGAGCATTCCAGCTCCCATGGTTTCCCAGCGGCCAGACTCACGCCACAATTCACCTGGAACTACCACAGATGGCTTACATTCCAATGCACCAATGGCATCCATTTCTTGGCGGACAATATTTTCCACCTTGCGGAAGGCTTTAAGTCCCAAGGGGAAATAGGTAAAAAGGCCGTTGCCCAACTTACGAATCAAACCAGCTCGCAGCATGAGCTGATGGCTGGCAATAACAGCCTCTGCAGGTACTTCCCGCAGAGTAGCAATCAAAGTTTTGGAAGCTTTCATAATGCAGCTATTTTATAGCAGATACGGGATTTGGTAAAGTGAGGGGAATGAGGCTGGTAACAGAATAAAAGACGGATGAAAGTAAATAAAACTTGAAAAAACAAGGTTTTGCAGATACAATTTTTATACAAGAGAAAAGCGACTTAGAAATAGTTTGGAGGAAAAATGAAAGGGTTCATACAGCGGCTTTTGGGGCTTGGGAATCACGGAGCATCTATGGAGGATGAGCAAGCTGAAGCTGGGAAACAGGAGGGCTTTTTTACTCAAAAGCAACAGCAGCTTCTCGTAGCTCAGATTCAAAAGCAAACTCAGCGACAGGCTGTTCGGATTCTCGCAACAAAGTCCTTGTCTCCATTGGCACTTACTACCAGCAAATTTGGTGGATTGCCCTACTGGAAGCCCTGGGACCCGTATCCCACCGATGGAAGTGGAAAACCCTGCGTTTTGCTGGCTCAGTTTGATTGTCAGCAGGTGCCAGCCTTTGAAGGCTTTCCTCAAACTGGTTTGTTGCAGTTTTTTGTCAGCGATGATGGAGACTACGGCCTAGATTTTGATAACCAGTTGAGTCAGGAAAATTGGCGGGTAGTGTATCACCCTGAGGTGGATGCTTCTGTTACCGATTCCATGGTGGCAGAGCTCGGCATTCCCACCACCTGTACCGTGGAGGAAAGCTCCTTGCCCTTTACTGGTGAGTTTCAGCTTGATTTTGAGCTGGTGGACACGTGGTTGGGCCCCTGCTCCCGTGATGATTTCCAGCAGGAGCTCCAAAAGGCCATTATGGCCACTGGACTTCCTCTGCCACCAGAAGGCACCAGCATTTACGACATGTTCAGCGAGGAAGTGTACAATCAAATGGCGGACTGGAATGAAGGCCATTGGTTAGGCGGATATCCTTGTTTTACTCAGGAAGATCCTCGCTTTTCTCGCTCAGAATATGCTGCCTGCACCAATCTTTTGTTCCAGATGGATAGCTGTGGAGGAGACGATTCACAGATTTTGTGGGGAGATACAGGGGTGGGTAATTTCCTCGTAGCTCCAGAGGATGTGCAGCAACTGGATTTTTCCAGAGTTTTGTATAACTGGGATTGTTTGTAATAAAAAAAAGGTGGCTTCTAAGCCACCTTTTTTGCTTTTATAAAGATTCGGCTGGATTATACCTGGAACTGATCAATCTCTGAACCAATTTTCTTGATAGAAGCATTCATCTGATTTGAAATATCAGAGAGCATGGTACTGGTGTCATCAATTTTCTTGGCTCCAGTTCCCATGGCATTCACAGAGCTATTCAGTTCGCTTGATGAATCCTTGAGCTTTGAAACCTCATCCAGAATCTGCTTAGTTCCAGCATTCATTTCTTTTGCGGCATCGGAAACACTGGTGGTACTGTCTCCCATATTTCGCAGGGATTCCAAAACCTGCTTGGAGCCTTGTCCCTGTTCCTCCATGGCAGAACGAATCTGCTGTACCAGATTTTCTGTTTGCCGAATACTGTTGGAAACAGAGTAAAAGGCTTGGCTTGATTCCTGAGATGAGGAAACAACGGCTTCAATGGCCTGTTTGATTTTCTTCAGCTGCTCACCGATGGTTTTGGACTGAGCAGAAGAGGTTTCAGAAAGCTTTCTGATTTCGTCTGCAACAACGGCAAATCCCTTTCCAGAATCTCCTGCGTGAGCTGCTTCGATGGCAGCGTTCATGGCCAAAAGGTTCGTTTGACTAGCAATGGAAGAAATTGCCACGTTGGCTTCCTGCAGCATTACGGACTGCTTTTCGATATCAGCAATACGTTCGTTTACTGCCTGCTGCTTGTTTGCACCCTGACTTGCCTGCTCCTGAAGCTCGTGGAACTCCTTGCTCATTTTTTCCATGGATGCATTAATGGCATTAATGTTTCCAATCATCTGTTCTGTAGCAGCGGAAGCTTGGCTTACGTTCATGGTGGAATCTTGAATCATATAATCCAAGGATTGAATGTTTGAAATGATTTCTGAAACAGCGGTAGAAGTTCCGTCTACACTGCTATTTTGGCTTTTAAGAATGCCCTTTACCTGTTCTATATTTACCAGAATGTCTTGGATGGCTGAATCTGTATCTTTAATGCTCATCTGCAACTGATTGTCTACGGATGCAAGAGAATCCTTGGAGCTTTTTACTTGGCTAATAATGTTTTGCAGCTTTTCCACAAATCGATTGAAGCCCTGTCCCACAGAACCAATTTCATCGTGACGCTTGATGGTAATTCGCTTAGTTAAGTCGGCATTGCCACTGGCAATATTTTCAATGTTTGATACTACATTTTTTAGGGGTTTGAAGGATCTAAGCATCAGCACCACAATTGTTGTAATGATAATTACTGTGCTGATGATATTTACTATCAAAAGGAGTCTGAGGACTCTGTAGGAAGCTCCCATAATCTGGGAAACTGGTACTGCAATGGCCACGGACCAATTGGTGTTTTCTACTGGGCTGTAGAAAAAGTATTCCTGTTCACCGCCTGTAACGTAATTATTTACCAAGGCACTTCCTGTTTCGCCTTGTACCATGCGTTGAGCAACAGCATGAATGTCTTTATTACTTTCAGCTGTGTCGGTGAGAAAGTTGTAAGACATTTCTATATTTTCATCATGGTGGCACATTACGGTACCGTCTCCAGACAACATAAAGGCATAGCCTTTGTCACCAAAGGAAAAGCTATCGATTTTCTCTTGGATTGTTGAAATATCCTTAACACCCACAAACATTCCGATCTTTTTTCCGTCGGCATTGTATGCGGCCTTTACAATCATGATGGAAACACTACCTGTGGCACGAGCTAAAGTTGGGTCGGTGATACAGAAATCCTTTCCGCTCATAATCGTTTTGTAATACGCTCTGTCGGAATGGTTACTTGGAGTACCAGAGTCGTACCAGCTATTTCCCTCTATATCGATGTAGACAACGTAGCCCAATTCCTCTGAACGACGACTGACAGTGGTAGCTAGCCATGCACCAATTTCATCAGTGGATGCGTTTTGCATTACCACATCGCTTTTAGTGTAGAAGTCCAGCAGATTAAGATTTTCGTTAAGCCACAAAGAAACGTAGCTGGCATAGGATGACGCTATGACTTGGGTGTTATCCTCCATAGTTTCTTGAGAGGTTCTGCTAGTTAAAACCACCGTAAAGATGGTAAGAATGGCAAAAATTGCTAGTATAATCACTCCTGTGGTGACAACTACACGACGGATAATGCTCTTGTTTTTCATTATAGTACCCTTTGATGTATGATTAAAAAAATCCCGCGCCTTTAAGTGGGTGCGGGAAAAGGAGCTATTATTTACACTCTGCTCGATACAGCTGCCCCATTGCCACATAGGAGCGGCAGTTTTGGGCAAAGCCTTCGATTTCCTCTGGGCGCATTTCACGGGCAACCTTGGCAGGAGAGCCCATAATCATACTGTTGTCGGGGAATTTCTTGCCAGGAGGCACCACAGAACCAGCTGCAACCATGGAGTTGGCTCCAATCTTGGCACCATCCAGTACGATAGCACCCATTCCAACGGTGGTGTTATTTCCGATGGTACATGAATGAAGGATTGCACCGTGACCAATGGTTACATTGTCACCAATGACAGCAGGACGGTTTGAGTCGGTGTGAATTACTGCATTATCCTGCACGTTGGAGCCCTTTCCGATGGAAATGCTGTTCATGTCTCCACGAATTGAAGCGGAAAACCAGATGGAAGCATCTTCTGCAATAGAAACCTGTCCAGTAACCGCTGCATTCCATGCTACAAAAACATTTTCGTGAATTTTAGGTGTGTTCCCCTTAATTGTATGTACCATAATTCCTCCTTATTTGGTAAACATTAAATCGCCGTAGGTGGGCATAGGCCAGAATTCCTTACCCATAATCATTTCCAGTTGGTCCACTGCTTCTCGCAATCCTTCCATAGCGGGAATAATCCAAGTGGTATAGAAATTTGCAGTAGCAATAAGATCATCGCTGCCCTTAGTGTCTTCCAAGATTTGTCGCAGTGACCCCATTTCCCGGTGAATCCTGTCGATAGCTTCTTGCAGCTGACGGAGATTTTCGCTTTGGCAGCGACATTCCAAGCCTAGCATAGCGGCTCGCACTTGTGTCAGAGAGGTTGCTACCACTGCCACGTATTTAAACGCTGCTGGAAGGATTTCCTTTTGGGTCATGTCCAGCATGGTGCGGGCTTCTATCTTCAGCACGTTGGCATATTCTTCCAAAAGAATGTCGGAGCGAGCCTTCATTTCTGTTGCAGAATATACGCCATGCTGACTAAAGAGCTTGATGTTCTTTTCCTGCAGATACAAAGGCAAGGCATCGGAGGTGGTTTTCAGATTCAAAAGTCCTCGTCGTGCAGCCTCTTCTACCCATTCCTGAGAATAACCGTTACCGTTAAAGATGATTCGATGATGGTTCAGCAGGGTTGTTTTAATCAGCTGGTTCAAGTCCTTGGTAAAGTCGGTGGACTTTTCCAGAATATCTGCAAACTGACGGAATTCCTCTGCTACAATGGTGTTTAAGGTGAGGTTGGGGCAGGAAATAGACAGGCTAGACCCAAGGGAGCGGAACTCAAACTTGTTACCGGTAAAGGCAAAGGGAGAGGTTCTGTTTCTGTCTGTATTGTCCTTGGGGAAGGCGGGTAGAGCGTCTACGCCCAACTGCATTACCTGCTTGGCCTTGCGGTCAAAGGGCTTCCCCTGCTTGATGGAATCCAAAATAGCTTCCAATTCATCACCCAAGAACATGGAGATAATGGCGGGAGGTGCTTCGTTGGCTCCCAGTCGGTGGTCGTTACCAGCAGAAGCTACAGAAATACGCAGCAAGTCCTGATATTCATCAATTCCCTTGATGATGGCACAGAGAATCAGCAGGAACTGGGCATTATCTTCTGGAGTATTTCCTGGCTCCAAAAGATTTTCACCCTTGTCGGTACACAAGGACCAGTTACTATGCTTACCAGAACCATTGACTCCTTCAAAGGGTTTTTCGTGGAGCAAGCAAACCAAGCCGTGACGTGGAGCAATCTTTTTCATGATCTCCATGGTAAGCTGGTTATTGTCGGCGGCAATGTTGGTGGTGGTAAAAACGGGAGCAAGCTCATGCTGACCAGGAGCTACTTCGTTGTGGCGAGTTTTAGCAGAAACACCCAGCTTCCACAATTCCTCGTCCAGCTCCTTCATAAAGGCTAAAATACGAGGCTGGATTGTTCCATAATAATGGTCGTCTAGCTCCTGAGTTTTGGGAGGAACTGCACCAAAGAGGGTTCTTCCTGTGTAAATCAAATCCCGTCGCTGTTCCCAAAGGTGCTTGTCTACAAGAAAATATTCCTGTTCGGCACCTACCATGGTAGTAACACGGCGAATATCTTTTCCGAAAAGCTTGAGAATGCGCTTTGACTGCTTGTCGATAGCATCCATAGACCGGAGCAAGGGAGTTTTCTTGTCCAGCGCCTCACCACCATAGGAACAGAATGCCGTGGGAATGCACAGTGTTCCGTCCTTGATAAAGGCTGGAGAGGTAGGATCCCAGGCTGTGTATCCACGAGCCTCGCAGGTATCACGAATTCCTCCAGAAGGAAAGCTAGAACCGTCGGACTCTCCCTTTACTAGCTCCTTTCCAGAAAATTCCATGATAACAGTTCCGTTCCCCTGAGGAGTGATAAAGCTGTCATGCTTTTCTGCGGTAATTCCTGTCATAGGCTGGAACCAATGGGTAAAATGGGTAGCTCCCCGTTCCACCGCCCAGTCCTTCATGGCATTTGCCACAATATTTGCCACACCTTCATCCAAAGGAGTACTTTCGGCCATGGTTTTTTTCAGGGCCTTGAATGTTTCTTTAGGCAGACGCTCACGCATGACTGTTTCATTAAACACCATGCTGCTAAAAATTTCAGATAACTTGCTCACGAGGATACTCTATACTTTTCTCCTGAAAATTTCAATGTTTCAGTTACCGTATCCACGAATTTTAATTCATATCCCCTTGACAAAAATCAATTTTCTATATATAGTGATGAAACCTTTTGGGGGTGTAGCTCATCTGGCTAGAGCGCTTGCATGGCATGCAAGAGGTAAGGGGTTCAAGTCCCCTCATCTCCACGAATAGAAGACTTCCGTTAGGAAGTCTTTTTTATTTTAAACAATATTTACGGGTAACAATAAATTTGGACTTGAGCCCCTTACCGGAGGATGCGCCGAGCTAGCGAGGAAAAGCCGCCACGGATGGCGGCGACAGCATCCGAAGGCGCCCGCAAGGAGGACACAGGACGTGTCCGACTGAAGGGAGGGGTTCAAGTCCCCTCATCTCCATCGCAAACCGACTTCGCAAAGAAGTCGGTTTCTTTTTTTAAACAATTGCTAGTCAACAAGAAACTGCACCTTAGAAAAAAAATACGCAGAGAGCTTCCGTTAGGAAGCTCGGCTTTTGAAGGGGACTTGAACCGGAGCAGCTATGCTGCGGAGGCGGGGGCGCAATAAGTCCTCTGGATAAAATGTAAAACTTACCAGTATCCGTGTAAAAATCTGGATACATTCGTGAAAGTGTTGTATACTAAGGAACAAGTAAAATGATGCAAGAATTTACACTGACACTTTTTTGCAGTGTAAACTTCTTACAACTGATACGGAGAAATTATGTTATGTGGACTGCCCACCGGGGCACTTGTGGAGGTCTAATTATGGATAAAGAATTAGAAAAAATAGCAATGTTAATAGATGCCGATAATTATTCTCAAATAGACAAAATTGAACCTGCAATTTTAGAAATATCAAAGTATGGAAAAATTTCATTAAAAAGAGCATACGGTAATTGGGGAAAAGATACATTAAAACATTGGGGAGATGTATTAAGAAATTTAGCAATAAAACCTGTTCAGCAATTAGACTATGTTGCTGGAAAAAATGCAACTGATATTGCTCTTACAATTGATGCAATGGATTGCTTATATAATTCTGATTATGATGGATATGCAATTCTTTCTGGCGATAGTGATTTTACACCTTTGGCAATAAAATTAAAGGAGTCAGGAAAATTTGTTATCGGAATAGGAAACAGAAATACTAATATAGCCTTTGTATCTGCATGTGATATTTTTGTATATTTGGAAACTTTTGAAGAAAATTCCATAAATACAAAAACTGTAAAGAATGATAATTCAAAACAAGATAAATTATTAAAAGAAACCGCAACAGAATTAGATAGATTATTAAAAATTGCAAGTGATACATATCAGAATGATGAAGGTTTTGTTAATATTGGAGCTGCAGGGGCATATATTGGAAGAGTTAAACCTGATTTTAATATAAAAGAATATGGTGTAAAAAAACTTCCTGAATATTTACGAAAAATGCCTCAGCTATATGAAGTACGAACTGTAAAAGGAAAAGGTAAAGTTACTATTATTGAATATAAAATAAAGGAATAAAAATCACATAACAAAGGTTCGTAGCCGACAGGCAGTCAAGCTGCCTGCGGTACAACCAATTGTTATGTGGACACCCGCACTAGGGCGCTTTTGGAGAAATTTTTATGGATAAACATCTGAATCTTTTTAGGTTTTTTAATGGTTCCTCTTATGAATTTTGGGAAGACAATCTTTCCAGAGCTTTTGCTATCTGTCTTAAGAATGATGCAACATTTTTAAGTTTCATTTTGAAAAATATATTGGAAGAAAAGATTTATTCACAGGCTTTTAGTAATGAATATCCAAATTCATTTATAGATATTGATCTACAGCAAAAAGTTAATTATCTCTCAAGTTATACATACATATATGCTGTTGCTTGTAGCGGACTTGAAATTAACGAAAAAGAAATTCAGAAAGTAAAATCTAGAACTACAGATAATCCTGAAACAGACTTGTTAATTAAAATTGGAGATATATGTATTATTTTTGAGTTTAAGAGAACAAATGAAGATTGTTCAGCTCAATTAAAACAACAAGCAGAAATAATAAAAAATAATTCTCCTTATTCAGAACCAATAAAATTTATTGCTTTAGATTGGAGGAAAATAATAAAAATAGCATTATCAGTTTTATCTATAGAGCGACAAATAAATAATGAAAATGTTTTTCTAAAAAACTTTATTGATTTTGTAGAAGACTTTAATCCGGATTGGTTTCCAGAGAAAAAATTATCAGAAATTCCGTTTCCAATTCAAAGAGATAATTATGAAGATCCAAATAAATCATATTTATATAATAGATTAAATACTATAAAAGAATATGTTTTTGGTGCAGATAATACAAAGTGGGTTGCTGACAGATATATAATTTCAATCGATAAGCAGTGGGCACAAGAGTTACATGTAGGATATTCTAGTATAAATGGAGAAAACTTTATAACAGTTGAAATATATCCTGGTGATACAAAAGGGCAAGGATATGGATATTTTAAGAAGGATAAAAACTATAACTGGGAAGAA
This sequence comes from Treponema sp., assembly GCA_017549025.1. Taxonomy (GTDB): domain Bacteria; phylum Spirochaetota; class Spirochaetia; order Treponematales; family Treponemataceae; genus Treponema_F. The sequence goes on along the minus strand of JAFYWB010000010.1, from coordinate 31,646 downwards.
GAAACAATATGCAATTATAATATTATTGCTTATTATTATCTAAAGTTTAGTCATTTTAACAGTGGTATTACTTGGCTCGAATTAACAAAAGAAGAAAGTAAGAATACTCACAATTTTGATTTCTTTTCTGATTGGAGCGGACGATACAACGAAAAATGGTCAAGGCAATGGAAATCGAAATTTGTAAAAGAATTGGATAAAATTATTCCAAATTGGAAAGACCGGACAGATTGGGATGAAGTAATTGCTAACTCTAATCGTACTTATTTTGATTTATCTGTTGGAACGCATTTGATGATTTTAGTTCCATACACAGAAGCAAAAAAGTTGGATTACATTGACGGTAAAAATAATAAACTTGCGGAAAAAATTCGTGAAATATATAAGGAATTGTCAAAAAAAATTGACACATAACAAAGGTTCGTAGCCGACAGCAGGTCAAGCCCGCTGCGGTACAACCAGTTGTTAGGTTGATGGTGCACTGCGCCACTTGCTGTTAGTAAGGTAAATCTTCCGGCAGATTTTCTCCAAACTGGAAAAGTCCAAAGGAGGACACAGGACGTGTCCGACTGAAGGGAGGGGTTCAAGTCCCCTCATCTCCATCGCAAACCGACTTCGCAAAGAAGTCGGTTTCTTTTTTTAAACCATTGCCAATTAACAAGAAGTTGCATCTTAGAAAATAAATACGCAGAGAGCTTCCGACAGGAAGCTCGGCTTTTAAAGGGGACTTGAACCGAAGCGGCTATGCCGCGGAGGCGGGGGCGTAAGCCCAAGTCCCCTCATCTCCATAAAAAAGACTTTCTGTCGGAAGTCTTTTTTTATGAATGGTTTATGTGGCTGTGTTTTTGTTCAGTGTAAAGATGAGGGCCAACAGCAATGCTAAATATATTGTTGCAAGACCAATTACTCCAAAGCACCACGTGGTAGACTTGGCAGCGAGGCTGATGAGGACTAACACAGGAGCACCAAAGGCAATACCAGTACCACTGCCTGAAACAAGGTTATTGGCCGCTGGTGTTTTAAAGTCAGGGTCGATTTCTCTCAACAAAAGGATTCCAGAACTAATGGTTCCAGTAAGCATTCCAAACATACTTAAAAATCCTTCTTCCTGATAATTGGGGTAAATTCGATTGCAAATAAATTTCAAATAGATAAATGTGAAAATTCCTCCTGCCAAACAGGTAATGGTGAAAGGTAACCAAAGTGCTGAAATATTTTCAAAATTGATGGAGGCAATTCCAGCTATAATCATCACATCGAATGCAAGGCCAGAAATACGACTTAATAAATAATTGTTTTGATATTGTCGTTTTATGATTTTAATTTTTGTAAGCCCAGTAATAATAGCTTTTAGGAGGATGGCTAAAACAGAAGCAAAAATAAAATTAAATCCCCACAAAAGAGGCGAAATTGTTGTGGCAACTCCTGGAAGGTGGTTTCCAAGGAGATCTGTAATTCCTTTAATTGTTAAATAGGTGGAAAGATACACCAAAATGATGAGGGCCATTTGCATTGAAAGCTGATCGATGGATTGGGAAATAAGAATTTCATTTTTTTCCTGATAGGTATCAATGGTTACGGAGCCAGAGATGTCTTCGTGGGACTGTTGCTGAATCCGTGCTTTCTTTTGCTGAATATTTATGTAAATAACTCCCACAATACAGGCTGTTAAAAATCCTGCTGCGGCGATTGCAAGACCGTAGGATTGTCCTCCAATGAAGCCTAGTTTTTCATAGGTAGTACCCACGTTATTTGCCTGTCCGGGCCCCTGTCCATATCCCATTGGAAGTAAAATTCCAGAGGCAGGAAATAAATCTGGCATAAGGGTAAAGGCCAAGACTAAAGAAATAACAAGGCCTATGATGGCTTGAACGAGATAGGTGCTTACAATGAGGGCTCCATTTTTTATCATAAGCTTTGTAGCTTCTTTTGAGGTTTCTTTTTTTTCAACTTTCAATGAAAGTGCAATAAAGCCAATAGCGATACCATGATAGGTAACCATTTCTAAAAACTGGGAATCTACAGGGAGCCAGTCAAAGTTCTTCATAAAGAGCAACAGAAAACCAGCTAAAACTGATGTAGGTATTAACGTTTTTTTTATAAGAGGAATTTTGTTTCGCAAAATATTTGAAGCAATCACCATCAAGGCGATAATTCCAATTTGAATGAGCATGTTCCACAGTTTTATGTTTGCAGCTGAATAATCCATTTTATTCTCCTTTTTTTGTTGAGAGTGCTTTGATGGCAGTAAAACAGGAAAGATATTTTCTTACGTTAATCAATTTCTTTGATTGTAATTCGTAGTGTAAATTTCCTGTTGCAGAGAAAACCAAGGTCTTTTTTCCGTGAATAGCAATATCGGGAATACTATCAAAGGGGATTGTAACTGTTGTGGTGGGACTTTCAAAAAGAAATTTATCAGCGTACATTTTGAAGACACCCATTCCCAGAGAGGTTTCCTGATGATTTTCTGTAAAGGTAAGTAACTCTACCTCGGTGTCATAAAAAAGGCTGTCCTTTGTATCTGTGTTTTCTTGAACAAAATTGGCAAAATATTTTTCCTGAAAATCATCCCATTCTTCAACAGTCTTGAAAATGAAATCTTTGGGGAAATAACCATAGGCATCAAGCTGGGTTTCCATACCACAGCTTGTACAAATGATTTTCTTTTTTGTAGAAGTAATGCTATCAATTTCATGACAATGAGGACAGACACAGTAGCCACTTTCAAAGCCTAAGGAAAGCTTATTTCCTTTGTATGGAATAGGATTTTTTGCTTGGGTTGCGTAGGCATTTTCGTCAAGGTCTTGTCGGATATGAGCACTAATTTCCTCTGGACTCAGTTCCTTTAATTGTGCTGGCTCGTAAATTTGAACCAATTTTCCTGTTAATTTTCCCCGTCGGATACCTTTTCCCCAACGTGGTGTAGTAAAATATCCACCTTGGAATTTATACGTTACGAGGGTTGCATTAGAAGCCTTTACGAGCTTACCGATGGCATCAAAAATTTCGCCAGTTTTACCATTAAAGCTTCGATTTCCTTCGGGAAATAGGGCAACATTCTTACCGCTTCGAAGATACCGAATTATTTTCATAACGGTTAAGGTGTCTGAGCTTCCTTTGATTTTTGCAATGGGCTCAAAAACGAATTTGAGAAGCATCCCTGGCAACCCTGAACGATATACGTGCTCGCTTGCAACAAAATAGATGTGGTTTTTAAAGCTAATTCCCAGGAAGGCAGGGTCTAAATCGGTGTTGTGATTAGAAAGAACTAAACAAGGTCCAGCTATGTCTGGAATGGCCTCATATTCATATTTGAATATTGGGGTCAAAAGAGGTCTCGCAATAGCAACTATTCCCTTCCAAAGTCGTACATGCCGTTTATATTTTCTGGCTTCCTTGATATCTGTCTTGTGCATATTCTATCATTATACAGCAGTATTGGAGAAAAATAAATAAAAATTTAAAAATCAAGTTTTATAAGGCTCTCTTTGGTAGGTCAATTTTCTCTTTTCAGTCTAATGTACCTCTAAGGCATAAATATTCCAGTCAAAATAGAGGTTGCCAAAGAGGTATTTTTTGCTAGCAGACTCAGTCATGTAAACAAGGATACCGTTGTGTACGTCTAAATCTTCACTCATGGGTGGAGCTTGGATGCTGCGAGTAGGTTCTCCCAAGAAGCAAACCTGGGCTCCGTGCATGGTGCGGCCAGTCATGATTTGTTGCTCTGGCTCGTAAACTAAGAAGCGGGAAGGGGAAAGGCCATAGCTTTGAGACAGGACAATGGTGCCGTCTGGGAGGATAGCAAAACCCTGAGTTTCGTTGCTGATGGAATACACCAATTCTGGGGTAGTTAAATTGTGGCTGGAATACTTGGCTACAATGGCGGAATGAGTGGTGCCGTTGTAGGTAAAGCTGTTTGAACATTGGTATTGCTTGTCGTTGTTGAATTCTCCGCTGTAGATAGAATCACCTGAAGCAAAGACAAAGGCGCTGTTGTGGGGCAGAACGATGGGATTACCGATTTCGATGGTTGCTCCAGCGGCTGGAAGCTGGGCGGAAAACTTGTAGAGCCCAGTACCATCGTCTGCAAGGTACAGGTAGCCGTTTGAGTATTGCAAGCCACCTGTGTGTCTGTAGAAGGGATTTCCGCCACTGGTAAGCTGATAGAACCGAGTTTCCTTTGTTTCTGGCTGTATCAGATAGATTCTGCTGGGGCTGCCGTCTGCCATGTAGCCTACTGTGAGAAAGGCTTTTTCTTCCTGATGCCAGGTGAGGCCCTGGGGAACAAGTCCGTCTTGAAGTCCTGGATTTTTCGTTATGATGGTGCGTTGGGCAAAGGTATCTGCGTAGGTGATTTTTCCGTAGACTAAAAGTCCTACCCAGCTCAGAGTTAAGGTGAGCACTAGAACAAGTACAATAGTAAAAATTATTTTCAGTGGAAGTGGAACGTGCTTCATGATTTGATTGTATAAGGAAGAATCAGTTCTGTCTAGGAAATTTGAGTGGAGCCTGAAAGAGGACTTGACTGTAAAAATAAAATGTGTAAATTATATATATATTATTTCACTTTTTTAAGGAAGATGTTATGAATAAGTATGATGTAATCTGTGATGAAGGTATAGATCTTTTGATGGAGGTTTTCTATGCAAAAATTCGGGCAGATGAAAAAGGTGTAGGAGCAATTTTTAATAAAGCTGTGGGAATAACTGATGAGGTGTGGGCAGTTCACAAAAAAAAGATTGGAGAGTTTTGGCGTGGAATGCTTCTGGGAACAGGAAATTTTCGAGGGAATCCACCTCAGGCACACTTGAATTTGCCTCCCTTTCCAAAGGAATATTTTGATATTTGGCTAGACCTTTTTGAAGAAAGCCTGAATCAAGTATTTACCGAAGTACCTGCTGCACAGATTTTGCAACGAGCTCAAATGATTGCAGCTGGATTTAAAACAATGTTGTATCAGTAAATAAAAATCCCCCGCCTGTGAAGGAATTTCCTTGAGCGGGGGATGGTCACCAGATGGTTGGGGTTATAGCTTGAAATTATTTATGGAGTGAAGAATTCTGTCTGAAAGGCAAAGTCAACGGGATTACCTGATTTGTCTTTAAGACCTTTCAGCTCCACTTTGAAAACATCTCCTGGCTCAACAGTATTGTTGTCTAGCTGGAAAACTGTTGAAGCAGAAGTCCAACCACCAAACCAAGGGAAATTCCAAGTTTTTTTGTCATTTAACCGTGTCACCACAACTGTAACTGTGTTTGTATCAATTTCGTATTTGGCTGTATTCAGTTTAACACTCCATAAAGACGGAGAGCCAAAGAAAGAGCCAAGCAATGGAAAGTAGCCAGCTGATGGATAGGATACAAAATCCCAATCAAATTCCTTGCGTACATAGTCTTTCGGTAATGCTGGTAAGGAATAGATTTGAACTACGTTAGCTCCTTTTCCTCCTGTTGGAGGTGGAGGTGCTGTACCGATTCCAATTTGCTGCTGACCAGGCTCAAGAAGAAGGAGGCGGTGGCCAACTTGAGGATTTCCTGGGTCGAGACAATATCCATCCATTGCACTCACAATTTTTTCTGGAGGTAACTCATAAATATTGCCTGCTCCAGTAGCATCTTTTCCTTTCTTTATGGAAGCTGAATCGATGCCTGGCCACTCTGGTTGGTTTCCATGTCCTGGGACTTGTGTTATTGCCATAAGAGCAGCACCATATTGTGCGCTGTTATTTCCTGCTTCCTGTGTTATCATTGGAGGTAATCCACACAGTCTCCGAATAACATTGATTCTTGCAAGAGCTAAATCCAATGCTTCTTGTTTTACTTTTCCTGGATTCCATGGAGAACTTGAATCCATTGGATTGTAGTCAGGCTCTTCTTCCATCACTGGGCTTGGAAGATGCTTTGAATCTGTTTCTTCCAACATTTGGCGAATCTCAGCTTTTGTCAAAAAGGGAAGGGTGATATCTCCACTTTTTGCACTATCAAAGATAACTGTAGGTTGAAAGTCACAGGCAATGAATGTTGACAAGAGACTGATAGCAAGTGCTATAAGTATTCCAGTTATTTTTAGCCTTGTAGGTTTAGCCATATAACCTCCTCATTTACAGTGCAATAGACATTTGTGCAGAAAGTCCTAATGATGAAGTGTTTGCTCCTGCAGTAGTAACATTCAGTGTTACGTCAAGAACCATGTCTTTAGGTAATAAAACGCTTGTTCCAACCTTTCCACTCCAAAGTACATTGGTTCGTAAAGAACGGCTTGCACTGGTTGTAGTAGTGATTCTTCCTCCTGGATTTGTTGTTTCTGTGACCAACGTTGTTGTGTGGAACTGTAATGCTGGAGTAACGCCAAAGAATACTGCCAATGGAAGATTTCCCAGTGGTGCATAAGCTGCGGCTCCTGCTGCTACAGTAGCTCCAAATGTAACTGATTTGTGGGGCCCCAATACGAGATCAAAGTACATCATTGGCTTGAATTTGATTTCGATTCCAGCTGTGGAAAAGTCTTGCAAATTAGACATACCAAACTGAGTTGAAAGTTTGATTTCACCAACTCCAGCGTTATCTGTTGTGTAAGCAGGCTTTTCCAGCTCGGTAATTTTTGTCAATTCTGCATTTCCGATACCAAGCCAGAAGCTGGTTTCTGAACCGAAGGGAGCGGGAAGCATGTCCTGAGCTATAAGCTTGTCATACAGCATGAAGGTGTTTGTTGTAGTGGTGGTTTCTTCTCCTGCGTTCTGTCGTGGGCTTGCTACAACATCGGTAGTTTTTTCCATGAGGAAAAATGGTTCAATAATATTGTAAACAGAACCAAATTCCATTCCAATAGGTACTCCAAGTACCATGTTAAAGGTTTTTGTTCCACCTCTATATATGATGGTATCTTGACCACCTGTTGTTACAGTTGTTTTTGACTGGGGGATTTCTGTGCCGTCAAAATATGCTACAACTCCTGCAGACAGATTCATTGTCTCTGGAAGCCCAAAGGTGAATCGGAATCCAGCTTCATAGGTAGAGAATGCAGGATTTTCATAGGTTGTTTCAGAAATTGTCTGACCATCTCCAGTGGTAACTGTTTGACTTACTTGGTGAGTTCCTGAATTAAGATTCAAGCTTCCTGCTATACTCCAAGGTAATTTGCCGGGATGAAAGTAACCAACAAGTCCGCTACCTGTAGCATTAGACTCAAATCCTAAGTTGTCAAAACCACCACCAATAATCACCTGCTTTGTTTCCACGGTGTTGAACATGACATTGGGTTTAATTACATAGTCATTCACATTTTTGAACAAGCCGTTGGTTGCTTCATTCAAGAGGGATGCCTGACCTACAGCCATGGCACATGCCAGTGTGAGTGTTATAACTCCCATCATAATACGCTTCATGCAAACTCCTTTCCTCAGTGCCTATCATTGGCAATCATGGAATTTAAATAAAAAATGTCCTTTTCTTCATGAGCATGAAAAAAAGGATACCAAAATAACAAAAAATAATTTTTTGTCATTTTGGCAAGATCTTTGTAAGTTCTAACAAAATTATAAAAAAAAATCAATATCATCGGTTATTGGAATTATAAAGATTATATGAAGTTAGCTGATATAGAGGTGCTCTACAACATTGGGAATGATTTAAATCACTGCGACTTTCACAAGAAGCCTAATCCTGCTATACTACTGCTGTGAATATCGTTCTATTTGAAGAGGCTGAGCTTGTCTCACCTCTCCCTCTCTGTGACCCTCGAGTAAAGCACATACAAAAGATTTTGCACAAAGGCGTGGGAGACAGCTTTGACGCAGGCATTGTGAATGGAGCCGCTGGAACGGCGGAAATCCTTTCTGTTTCTCCTCAGGGCATGGAATTTCGTTTTGTGGCCAGTGGTGACGGAAAGCCGCTCCATCCTGTAACCATGATAATCGGATTTCCTCGTCCAATTCAGCTGAAGCGCTTGCTGCGAGATATTGCAAGTCTTGGAGTAAGCCAGGTGCATTTGTGTGGAACAGAGCTGGGGGAAAAATCTTACCTTAAGGCCACCTTGTCCCAGCCAGAAGAATTACATGCCATGCTGAAGGATGGCTCCATTCAGGCAAAAAGCACCCACGTGCCTCAGGTTTTCGTTCACCAAAATGTGGCCTCCTGCTTGGATTTTGTTGCAGGCAACACTCACATCCAAGTTGCGGGCAACGATAGCATTAGAGTTGTGGGCAACACCAGTATTAGAGTTGCCCTAGATAATATTGAACCAACGGCTTCCTTGCAGGGATTTTTGTCATCCCAGTTTTCTGCTGATGAGGCGAAAACTGCTGGGGTGGTGGCTGCTATTGGAAGCGAGCGGGGCTGGACTGCCAACGAACGGAACCTGTTCCGAGAACGAGGCTTTACTCTCTGCGGCATGGGCGAGCGAGTGCTTCGGACAGAAACTGCCGCCACCACTGCTGTAGCAATCATTCTTTCAAATATGGAGATACTATGAACCAAGATCAAATAAAGGCAATGCTGCTGGATATTGAAGAAAGCAAGCTGGAATTTTCTGTCACCCTCACCGGCAAGGAAAGCAAGCGGGTAAATGGCCTGTACAAGCCCGACACCTGTGAAATCCTTTTGCACAACAAGAATTTTACCAGCGACAACCAGATGATTTACACCGCCATCCACGAATATGCCCACCATCTGCTGAACGAGGAAAAGCTGGAGGAATCTGCGGGGCTTAAGCCCTCCTACCAGCGAGTTCACACAAACCAGTTTTGGGCTCGCTTTCATGGCTTGCTAGAAGTGGCGGAAGAAAAGGGCTATTACGTTATCGGTTTGGAAAATTCCCCAGAGCTGGCAGAGCTGACGGAGGATATCCGCAAGAACTACTTGGAAGCCAACGGACGGCTCATGCAGGAATTTGGTCAGCTTTTGGCAAAGGCTCACAAGCTGTGTCAGGATGCAGGCATTCGCTACGAAGACTACATTGATCGTGTGCTGAAAATGCCCCGTTGTGCCGCCACTTCCATTACCAAGGTGGCCGCCGCCCAAGTAAATCCTGCCTTGGGCTTTGAAAACATGAAGCTGGTGGCTTCCATGCCCCAAGCAAAACGACAGGACGCAGAGGAGCAGCTTCTTGGCGGCCATAGTCCCGATTCTGTGCGGGCTATGATGAAGAAAAAGGCCGAAGATGTAGACCAAAAGACAAAGCTGGAGCAAGAGAAAAAGCGACTGGAAAAAACCATCCAACAGCTTACCTCCCGCTTGGAGTTTGTGGAGGAAAGTCTTGCCAGCTTGTAAGTGTGGTGGCAGAATGAGATTGTCTTTGAGCGTGAAAAAGTTGTGTGTAAAAGCGCTTTGTATGGGCCTTGTCTTTGGGCTGTGTGCGGGGCTTTTTGCATTGGATTTTCCCACCGTTGACTCGCCTTCCATGCCAAGCATTTCTGGCTCCTCCTCTGGGCCTTCTACTCCCTGGCGAGGAAGTGCCCCTTACGTTCCAAACCAACAAAGCCAGAGCCAGACAGAATCCAGCCAAACTAATTCCACCGACCAAGAATTAAGTGATACAGTGGCAGGCTTGGCGCTTACTGCTCAGAGTATTTCTGGCTTGGGTGGACTGGAAGCGTTGGAATCGCTCGGTGGATTGGGAGAACTTACTGGTCTTTCAGGAATTTCTAGTTTAACTGGCTTGGACACAAAATCCTTAGAAGCAGCTTTAGAAAAATTGCAAGATTCAAGCAAAACCTCTCAAACGACAGATGTTTCTGCCACAGCTGATTCTGGCAAAACTGCTTCGTCAGAAACTCTTTCGTCAGAAACCGTAGCCACCCTGCAGCAAATTCTTCAAAAGCTGGAATTATTGGCAGAAGCCCAAGCTGCATCCAAAAAAGAAGCTCCACAAGGGGCTGGTCAAACGGCTGCTTCAACAAGCTCCGCTGCAAACACGGAAGTTGCAAGTGCAGGCTTGTCTGGTACAACAAATCTTTCACCCTCCCGCATTCTCCGTTTTCGGGCAAATGCCACGGATTTGCTGCCCTCTTGTAAAACCGTGTATTTTTCTCAGCCAGATCCAGCGGGAATCTTTTTGCTTACGGGCGACCGAGTGATAAAGGCTGGTGGCAAGGATAGAAACGAAACCTTTTATTTCTTATTTACCCCCACACTGGATGCTGAGGGAAAATTCCTCTACAAAGTGGAAGCTGAGCTTACTCAAGATTGGGCTGCAGACCGCTCGGAGCTGTATCCCCTTACCGCCTCGTTGCCCCTCACTGCAACCCGCACCGGCAACCTCATCACCCTCCGCCACAACAGCGAGGACTGGAATTTGGATTTGCTGTTGGACTTACGAGAAGCTGAGTAATTATTCTGCCAGCTGGTAGCTGGGAGACACCACGGTAAGCTGATTTGTCATACCACTGGTGGGATATACCTTGTTGTCCACTGCAATGATAACACCTTCTGCAGCTTCTGCTTCTAGGAGCTCCAGTCCCTTCTCCTGCCCCAGAATGAACACGGAGGTGGAAAGTGCATCTGCCAGCATGGAGCTTTTGCTGACGATGGTGACAGACTGTACATCGTTCCACACGGGAAAGCCAGTGGCGGGATTCAAGATGTGGTGGTAGCGCACACCGTCCTGCTCAAAGAATCGCTCGTACATACCAGAGGTGACTATACTAGAATCTTTTACGGCCACTGCAAGGGCTGGTTCTCCTGCGGGGCTTTGGGGATTTTTCACTCCTACACGCCATGGAGAGCCGTCTGCTTTGGCACCGAAGGCATAAATGTTGCCACCCAAGTCAAAGAGTGCCCGCTGTACTCCAGCCTCCTGAGCTATGGCCACCAGCTGGTCTGCGGCAAAGCCCTTGGCAATGCCACCCAGGTCAAGGGACATTCCTTCTTTTGGCAAAAAGACGGTACAAGCTTCAGTGTCAAGCTCCACCAAGCGCCAGTCCACCAAGGAAATAGCTCGTTCTATAGCTTCTTGGCTGGGAACTTGGCTATTGTCGCCTCCAATGTCCCACAAATCCACCAGTGGCCCAATGGTGGGATCAAAGGCACCGCCAGTTCGCTCTGCAATCCGCAATGCTTCCTGCAATACGAAAACCACTTCTTGGGGAACTGTCACGGGAGCAATACCTGCAGATTGGTTCACCTGAGATACTGCACTGTGGGCAATCCGTACACTAAAAACCTGTTCAATGGCCTTAAGCCGCTGAAACATCTTGCTGTACAGGTCAGTGGTGCCTGATTCAAAAAGATTTATGGTACAAACAGTTCCCAAGTGGAGCTGGGTTTGGGCAGGAAGGGCTTCCTTCTTGCAGCTGAAGAATACAGACAACACAAAAAGGCTCAAGATAAGACATACAATAATGAATTTTGCGGATTTCTTTGGAGACTTCATACCTCATAAATATAACGAAAAAATCAGGTTTGTGGTAGAAGTATGAGGCTTTATCGTGCTTCTACGTACCGTGACATCCACTCCGCAATGGCACAAATTTCTTCTAGCTTTACGGCAAACTGAAACCGTTCCCGTGGGCTTAGCCTGTTGTGGTTGTTCAGTCCTAAATGGTAGCCGTTGCGAATAATGGTGCAAATCAGTTCAATTTCTTGGTCGGCTTCTTGTACAGTTTTAGTGGTGGCAGTCTGTCCCATGGGTTTCCTCCTGTCAAAAAATTGTGGCATAGCCATTTGCCCTAAAGTATCGTGACTGTGCTGCGTCAATGCAAATCTATTTTTTAGGAGGGGACACCCCCTCTACCCAGCAGTATAGCCGATGAACGAAAGCACGGAGAGCCGGGGAACCTCCGGCCCGCCGCCCTCTGAGCGTAGCGAAGCGTAAGGCGGAGTCGGATTCACCGGCTCTCTTTTACTTTTTTCTTCCCCATGCTATACTGTACCCATGGAAAATCACGCAATGCATCGCCTGCAAGAATCAGGCATTATCAACGGTCCGTTATGTGTGGGGCTGGATACAGATCCCAGCTATCTTCCCAAGTCTGTGTTGGAGGCATACAGCTCTCCTGCCCAAGCGGTGTTGGCTTACAACAAGGCTATTGTGCAGCGGCTTGTTTCTTCTTGTGGGCCTGCCTTGGCTGGGTGCTGCAAGGTGCAGATTGCCTATTACGAGGCTATGGGGCTTGAGGGCTTGAAGGCTTATGCCGAAACCCTGCGTTTGGTGCGCTCTGCTGGTTTGCCAGTGATTGCGGACATTAAGCGTGGTGACATTGCTGATACCGCCAAGGCCTATGCTCGTGCCCATTTTACTGGTGATTTTGAGGCCGACCTTATCACCCTGAATCCCTACATGGGATTTGACACCTTGGAGCCCTTTACTGAATACGCTCATAAAGACAAGGGAGCAAAGGGAATGTTCGTTCTTTTACGGACATCCAATCCTGGCATGGTGCACCTTGAAAAGCTTGCTTTGGACAAGTCCATTGCTGGCTTTGAGGGAGAAGTGGTGCTGGATCGTGTTGGTGGAGAATTGAATCGACTGGAAAAACTTTTCAAAGAAGAATATCCTACTGCTGGTTGTTCACCTGTGGGTGCGGTGGTGGGCTGTACCGAGGAGTCTGACGCTCGCCAGCTCCGAGATGCCTATCCCAACATCTATTTCTTGATTCCTGGTTATGGTGCCCAAGGTGGTGCTGCTCGAATTGCTGCAACCCTGCTGGATAAGGCTGGTGGAACAGTAAACTCATCTCGTGGCATTCTCTGTGCTTGGAAAAAGGACGAGAAGCTTGCCCAAAAGGCTGCTGAAAATAAGCTTACTGTAGAGGATATTGCTGATTCAGCCGCCGCCGCTGCAGCAGAGTCCAAGGCAGACTTGTTGAATGCCGTTAAATTGCTAAAAGCTTAAATTACAATCCCCATTTCAGCTTGAAGTGGGGATTTATTCTATAATTTTATTTACAAGGAGTTACCATGTCCTGTTCCGCTATTGAACCGCTTTTTACCCATGCCCAAACCCTCAGCTGCAAGGAAATTCAACCTAATATCTACGAGGTGAAGCTTGCCTATAATCCTTCTGTCAAAAATGAAAATGATGGAATTGTGCATTTGGTGGAACCGGGACAATTCTTTATGCTGCGACGGGAGCCTTCTCAGGTGCTTTTGGCTCGACCCATCAGCGTGTACTGGGCAGAGGTGGTTGAGCAGCAGTGGCAGGTAACCTTCTTGATTTTGTTAAAGGGACAGGGAACTCAGGAGCTGTGTTCTTTGGCTGCTGGGGATAAGGTTTCCGTCATTGGGCCCTTGGGCAACACCTTTCCTCGGCCTAGCTCCATTGTTTCCAAGGATGGAGCTGGAGTTAAGGTTTGCGTGGTTGGTGGCGGAATCGGTGTGGCTCCTGTGGCGGGATTTGCTACTACCTTGCCAGAGAACAGCTACGATTTTTACGCTGGTTTTAAAAGTGGAAGCTACGGCTTAGAAAAACTGAAGGCAAACAAGCTGGTCGTTACCACCGACGATGGTTCTTGTGGTGTAAAGGGCATGATTCCTCAGGTGCTGGATGCCGCTGCCTTGAAAAATGCTGGCTATCAGGTGGTATATTCCTGTGGACCAGAGCCACTTTTGGCCTATGTGCAAGAAATTTGTGGAGAAGCTGGAATCCCCTGTTACCTGAGCATGGAATCTGCCATGGCCTGCGGAATGGGAGCCTGCTTGGGCTGTACCATTGCCACCACCCAAGGAAATCGCCGTTGCTGTGCCGATGGGCCTGTGTTCCCTGGGGAAATCCTTTTGTTCCAGAAAAAGGCCCCTACAAAAAAGCTGGTGGTGGAAGGAAAATCTGCTTCTTCCGCTGAGTGCCAACCAGACCTGAGTGTAAATATTGCTGGTGTTGATTTTGCTAACCCTGTGATTGCTGCATCTGGAACCTTTGGCTATGGAAGCGAATACCAACCAATTCTTGCAGTAAACCGATTAGGTGGTATTTGTTCCAAGGGCCTCACCTTGGAGGGCCGACCAGGAAACGGCGGAATCAGGCTCAAGGAAACTGCTGGGGGCATTATCAATTCCATTGGTTTGGAAAATCCCGGTATCAAGCATTTTGTGGAGCATGAGCTTGCCCAGATGAAAAAGCTTGCTCCTGTGACCATTGCCAATCTTTCTGGCTCCACCATTGAATCCTACGTGGAAGGGGCAAAGCTTTTGGCTCAGGCTTCCGTTCCCATGATTGAGCTGAACATTTCCTGCCCCAACGTAAAGGCTGGTGGCATGGCCTTTGGCTTGGAGTGCAACGCTGCATCCGCTGTTACTGCCGCCGTGCGGGAAGCCGCTCCAAATATTCCCTTGATGGTAAAGCTTTCTCCCAATGCCCCCGACTTACTTGGTGTGGCAGATGCAGTTCGCCAAGCTGGTGCCGACGCCTTGAGTCTTATCAACACAGTACAGGCCATGTCCATCGATATTTACAAGGGGCGGCCCTTGTTCGACAATGTGCGGGCAGGACTTTCTGGCCCTGCAGTAAAGCCCGTGGCCTTGCGAATGGTTTTCGACTTGGTGCAGTACATGAACAAGCTGCCTGAATCACAGCGAATTCCTGTGGTGGGCTTAGGCGGCATTAGCTGCTGGCAGGATGCGGTGGAGTTCATTATGGCGGGAGCAAGTGCCATTCAAGTGGGCACTGCCACCTTTGCCAATCCTCGCTGCATGACAGAAATCATCGATGGACTTGCTGCCTTTATGAAGGAGCGTGGCTACCAAAAGCTGGATGATTTCCGTGGGCTGGCTCAGCTCTAAGGGAAGTGTTTTTAAGATTGATTCCACATATAATTCTATGTATAATTATATGTGGAGGCATCTATGACTACCTTTGCACGAAATGAAATAATTTCATCAACTACTGTTGTCCGTCAGTTTTCTTCTCTTATACGAAGTCTGCTTTCTCATGAACGTCAAAAAATTGGTGTTATCAGAAATAATGAGATGGAGGCGGTAATTCTTTCTGTGGATGAGTATGAGCGACTTCATGCTCAGGCTCAAAGAGCTGAATACATGGAATTGGCTACGATTATTGGCCAACGTACAGAAACTCCTGCTTCATCCTATATTCCTTTTGAAGATGTTTTGAAAAAAGCTGGAATTACAGGTAATGAATTATAAAATTCTTTTCCATCCCGAAGCTGAAAAAGATTTTTTTCAGCTAGATAATCGTGTACGAATTCTTGTTTCTAAACAATTGATGAAAATAGCAACGAGTCCCTTGTTGGGAGAAGAATTAGGCAACAAACACGGTTACAATTTGGCTGGATATAGGAAAATGTATGTGGACAATAAGCGAATTCGGATTGTGTATTTTGTTCAGCAGGAAAATATTCTCGTAAAGGTGATTGCCATTGGCAAACGAGATAGTTTTGATGTATACAAAACAGCAAGTGAAAGGCTGGTATAGATTTAGTTCATCATGATGTATAATGCTATTGTAGAAGGAAAATTTATCCGTAGACCTAACCGTTTTGTGGCGGAGGTGGAGATTGACGGAAGGCGGGAGACCGTCCACGTAAAGAACACTGGGCGGTGCAAGGAGCTGTTGCTGCCTGGTGCCACCGTGTATCTGGAAGAAAGTGATAATCCCAGCCGCAAAACTCGCTATGATTTGGTGGTGGTGCACAAAGCGGGGCTTGGCTTGGTGAACATGGATAGTCAGGCTCCCAATAAAGTGGCTGGCGAATGGCTCAAAGCTCAGGGCTTTTCTCTGGTTAAGGCTGAATATAGCTACGGTAAGTCTCGAATCGATTTTTACATGGAAGGCCAGCCCAAAGCTGAGTTTTGGCGTGGGGCTGCTTTCCCCGCCCACACTCCCGCTGACCAAACTGAACAAGCTGCAGCTCCTCGTTACTTAATGGAGGTTAAGGGCTGCACCTTAGAAATTGATGGTGTGGGCTATTTCCCCGATGCACCCACGGAGCGTGGAGTAAAGCACTTGCAAGAATTGGCTGCTGCAGCCCGACAGGGCTTTCGGTGTATTGCTGCCTTTGTGATTCAAATGGAAGGCATAAAAGAAGTGCGAGCCAATGTAGAAACCCATCCAGAGTTTGGACAGGCTCTGCAATTGGCTCGTGAAGCTGGTGTACAGGTGCTGTTTCTCTGCTGTTCTGTAAAACCTAATGAATTGCTTGTTCAGCAGGCACTGTGGGGCTGATACCTTGGAGCTTTAGCCTAAAAAACTAAAGGCTGGCTCTAGCTTAAAGCTTTCAAGATAAATCCAAATCAAAAAGCCACAAAGGACAAGCTTTAATCCCGTTCCCAGCAAAAAGCCCAAGAAGGCACCGCTGGCAGATTTTATTGCCCGCTTCATGTCACGATTGTCGTGGATAAGCTCTCCTGCCAAGGCTCCTGCAAAGGGCCCCAGCACAATTCCCCAGGGGCCAATAAAGATACCCACAATTAAGCCGATGGTGGAGCCCCACATCCCCGCCTTGGAGCCACCTGTCTTTTTTGTGAAGTAAATGGGAATCAGGTTGTCCAAAACGGAGATGATGGCGGTGGTAATGCCTGTGGCCACCAACAATACCG
Source organism: Treponema sp. (assembly GCA_017549025.1). Classification (GTDB taxonomy): domain Bacteria; phylum Spirochaetota; class Spirochaetia; order Treponematales; family Treponemataceae; genus Treponema_F. Next base: position 15,156 of record JAFYWB010000010.1, on the reverse strand, counting down.
TGGGAATATCGCAATAATGGGAAAAATAGGCGGACAAAAGCCCACACCAAGCTAAAATCACTCCCGGCAAAACAGGAAACACACAGCCAACTGTTCCAATCAGTAGGCAGATGGCTCCCAAAACTGCAAGGAAAACGTCAAAGGCCATGGTGACCATCCTTTTTCTTTCCCAAATATGCTTCTCGTACGTTTTCGTTTTGTAACAGCTCTTGACCAGAGCCCTTCAGCACAATGTGTCCTGTTTCAATAACGTAGGCCAAATCGGCAATTTTCAGAGCCATGTTGGCGTTTTGCTCAATCAGCAAAATGGTAACTCCCGCCTTGTTGATGTCCTGAATAATGCTAAAAATCTGCTGTACAATCAGGGGAGCAAGACCAAGGGATGGCTCGTCTAGCATCAGTAGCTTTGGGCGGCTCATTAAGGCTCGTCCCACCGCCAACATCTGCTGTTCTCCACCGCTGAGGGTTCCTGCATATTGCCAAGAACGCTCCTGCAATCGGGGGAAAAGGCTGTAGACCCATTCAATGTCCTTTTCGATTTCCTTGGTATCCTTGCGAAGATAGGCTCCGATTTTCAGGTTTTCCTTTACGGACAGGTCGCTAAAAACACGGCGACCTTCAGGAGAAAGGGCAATGCCTTCCTTACAAATCTTGTGGATGGGTAATCCTACAATTTCTTTTTGATTCACCTTGATGGAACCACTTTCTGCCTTTACCAAGCCAGAGATGGTTCGCAAAAGGCTTGATTTTCCTGCACCGTTGGCTCCAATTAAGGTAACAATCTTTCCTTCTGGCACTTCCATGTTAATACCTTGCAGCGCCTTAATGCCACCATAGGATACGTTGAGATTTTCTATTTTTAGCATTAGTTTTCTCCTAAATAAGCGGAAATTACCACAGGATTGCTCTGGACTTCCTCTGGTGTTCCCTCTGCAATCAGGGCACCAAAATTCAATACGTACACTCGATCGGAAATATCCATAACCAAATCCATGTGGTGCTCAATCATCAGTACCGTTAGGTTAAAATCGTCACGAATCTTTCTGATAAAAGCGGTAAGCTCCGCAGTTTCCTGAGGATTCATACCAGCGGCAGGCTCGTCCAACAACAGCAAGGTTGGCTCGGTAGCCAGAGCACGAGCAATTTCTAGTCGACGCTGCAATCCGTAGGGAAGGCTAGTGCAAAGCTCATCCTTTACCTCCAGCAAACCTAAAATCTCCAGCAGTTTCAGAGCTTCTTCTTTCTGGCGCTTTTCTTCCTTGTGATTCAAGCGGAAGGTGGCAGAAAAAATATTGCTAGTTCGTCTCATGTGCTTGGCAATCAGCACGTTATTGAATACTGTTTGACTTTTCCACAAACGAATATTCTGGAAGGTTCGGGCAATGCCCAGAGCGGTAATCTTGTCTGGGGTGGGCTCCAAGGTTTTGGTGTATTCTCCCTGCTGGGTGCCACCGTAGAGCCGCTTCATTTTTCCCTTGGGGAAATTCTCGATGATTTTCTTGCCCTTGAAGAAAACTGCACCGTTGGTGGGAGCGTACACACCTGTTACCACGTTGAAAGCAGTGGTTTTTCCCGCTCCGTTGGGGCCAATGAGGGAAACAATTTCACCCTTGTTCACTTCCAAGGAAAGGGAGTTTACCGCCACAACACCACCAAACTGCATGGTGACATTTTCCATGGTCAAGATATTGTTTTCTGGGATGGTTCGTTCCATGGTTACTTATCCTCCTTGGCAGTGTGAGTGGGAGCTTCCTGGCCTGTGATAGGCTGGGAAGTAGCTTTCTTTTTTGTAAAGCGAGCTGGCAGTGACAGGAAGAATTTCTTAATGCCTGCAATGGAAAATTCTCTGTCACCCATAATGCCTTTCTGATAAAACAGAACGATGGCCATAATCACGATGGAGAACACTACCTTTCGGAAGCCGGGACGCAGCAGTGGCACGTGGAAGTTTCCGATGAACAGGTTTGCATTATCCAAGAATCGCAGCCACCACTCGGAGCAGGCAATAAACAGGAAGGATGAAATACAGCTTCCCGTAACGCTACCGATTCCACCAATAACCACAATCAAAAGGATTTCGTAGGTCATGGCTGACTTGAACTGGCTTGCCTGAATGGTAGTCTGGAACATAGCCAGCAAGGCACCAGAAATACCTGCAAAGAAGGAGCTGATGATAAAGGCCAGTCGCTTGTGGTGGGCAAGATTGATTCCCATGGCTTCTGCTGCTACTTCATCGTCACGAATGGCTTTGAAAGCTCGGCCGTAGGTGGAATTAATCAGCAGCAAAATCAAGGCGATACAGATGCCCGCCACCGCAAAGGGAAAGAGGGTGCTTTTGAACACGGGATATTTTCTCAGCAGGTTGGAACCGTTGGTAATGGCTCCCAATTTGTCCCACTGAAAGATTGCACGGATAATTTCTGCAAAGCCCAAGGTGGCAATGGCAAGGTAGTCGCTTTTCAGCTTGAGCACTGGCAATCCAATAAGGAAGGCAAAGAGGGCGGCGGCACAACCAGCCAAAATTATGGCTACTGGCAGAGGCAGGGTAAAATGAATCATTCCGCCGTCGTAGTACTGGTACACAGCTGCTCGCTGGTCTTGGGGAATGGTAAAGATTGCGTAGGTATAGGCTCCAATCAGCATAAAGCCTGCTTGTCCCAAGGAGAACAATCCAGTAAATCCATTCAGCAGGTTCATGGACACGGCAACCAGTGCGTAGATGGCGCCCTTTTTCAGCACCGTAAAGAGCATGGAGGTTCTGGGAAGAATCTGCTCCAGTATTGCAATCACACCGAACAGCAGAGCCAAAAGCACAAATCCAATGATGAGGTTTTTTCTTTTGCTGGTGGTGAGGGTATTTGTCAGTGTATTCATGGTGTCTCCTTATACCTTGTCCGTGGTTTTTTCGCCAAAGAGACCAGTGGGCATGAACATCAGTACTCCAATCAGCAGCACAAAGGTAAAGGCGTCACTAAAGGTGGTCCAGCCCAGTCCCTTGATGAGGTTTTCGCAAATACCGATGATAAAGGCTCCAATAACGGCGCCGGGAATAGAACCAATTCCACCAAAAACGGCGGCAACAAAGGCTTTCAGTCCAGGCATGGCTCCAACGGTGGGGGTAACACCAGTGTAATTGGAGAAAAAGAGGATGGAACCAATGGCGGCCAAAAAGGAACCAATGATAAAGGTGGTGCTGATAACTGAATTCAGCTTGATTCCCATAAGCTCTGCTGTTTCAAAATCTCTGGAAACAGCTCGCATGGCCATACCAATTTTTGTATGCTTAATGAGCAGTACCAAAGCCAACACTAAAAGGATGGTCAGGACGGGAGTGATGATGGTAACACGCTTGGTCATGGCTCCCATAATGTTTACTGTATCGGAAATCCATGGAATGGAAGGATAGTACTGAGTCAGTCCACCAGTAACGTACAGAGCCAGATTCTGCAAAAGATAGGACATACCGATTGCAGAAATCATGATGGACATACGTGGGGCGTTTCGCAAGGGTTTGTAAGCAATGCGCTCCACTGCAAAGCCCAAAATCACCGTAAAGATGATGGTGAGGGGAATTGAAATAAATAGGGGTAGCACTGTATGGGCATAAATCAGAATAAGTCCTGCTGCCATAAATACATCACCGTGGGCAAAGTTAATGAGACGCAAAATACCATACACCATGGTATAACCAATGGCAATGAGGGCGTACTGTCCCCCTGTTGAAATGCCCGCCAAAAGATAGGGTAAGTTCTTTGTAACAAAATCCATGGATAAGTCCTTTTGTAAGATTTTTAAATTAGAGGTTGTCTAAAACCTTAGACAACCTCAATTTAGAAAAAGCTTATTTTACTGACTGAACAGCGATAAAGTCCCACTTACCAGTTTCGTTGTTTACCTGCTTAACGTAGGCAACATCACGCTTGGCATCACCTGTGGCATCGAATTCGATAAGTCCAGACACACCAGTGTAGCTGATACCAGGCAGAGCAGCCTTAACTGCAGTTCCCTTTGTGGAACCAGCTGCCTTCAAGGCTTCCAGTGCTACGTAGTACACATCGAATCCCATGGCAGATACAGCAGAAATCTCGTCGTTTCCACCGTTGTTTGTCTTGGCGGTGGCGTTGGTGTTGATGTAGTTTCTGAATCCGTTAACAAATTCCAGTACCTGAGGCTCCTGGCTTCCTTCTACGAAGAAGGTTGTAACGTAAATCTTTACGTTTGTGCCCTTTGCAGCAGACAGAACTACGTTGGAATCCCAAGTGTCACCAGCCAAAATAGGAATAGCCATTCCCTGAGTGCTGGCCTGTTCGATAATCAATCCAGCTGCCTCGATGGAAACGGGAGAGAAGAATACATCTGCCCCCTGATTCTTTGCGTTGGCAACATAGGCTGCAAAGTCGCTAGTTCCTTCGGGGAAGGTTTCAAATACAACCTCTCCACCCAGCTTTTCGAAGGCTTCGATAAAGTAGTTTGCCAAACCAACAGAGTAGTCGTCACCCAGCTTGGCCAAGCAATATGCCTTCTTTGCAGCAAAGTTTTCCTGTGCAAAGTTAGCAAGAACAGTTCCCTGGAAAGGATCCAAGAAACAAATGCGGAAGTAGTGGTCATTGCCCAAGGTTACCTGTGGGTTGGTACAGGTGATTCCGATGGCAGGAATGTCTGCATTAGCAAAGGTATCACTGGCAGCAATGGATACACCAGAACCATAAGAACCAACTACAACGGAAACACCCTTACTTACCAGCTCAGAAGCAGCAGTAACAGCCTTATCGTTGGAAGATTCGTTGTCCACAATCTCCAACTGAACCTTGTATTCAGTTCCGCCAATCATAACAGTGGGAGTTACGGTATTTGCATACTGCACACCCAAGGTTTCCTGCTTTCCACCAGCACCGTTATCTCCAGAAGCTGGCTCGTAAACACCAATCTTTACAACAGGTGTCTTATCGTTGCTACATCCCACAAAAAGCAGGGCAAGAGCAACAAAAATTAATGAAAATCTTTTCATTATTTCCTCCAATATGATTGAAAAAAGTTAGTCCATTATAACTACTTTAAAGTGTTTTGTAAATTTGGGGAGGAGGAATTTGTGTGACTTTGATGAAAATGATGGAAGAATCCCACTCACTCCACCCACAGTGCGTGCAGAGGGGAATGGGATGGGGACTATTTTTCTTGATGGTAATGGGTACCACACTGCACAATGTAAAGTTTATCTTCATTAGTTGTGTATACGAGACGATTGGCAGAATCTATACGACGGCTCCAATAACCTGTCAATTCATGTTTCAAAGGTTCTGGCTGACCTCTTCCCTTATCCTTTCCATTACGCTCAATATCTTTGATAAGTTCATGAACCATTTTTATCAGTTTATACTGGTGATTGAGAAAAAAATTGCAGTAATCCTTCCAAGCAACATCTGCCCAAATCTTTATCACTGAGGAATCTCCTTGAGCTCGTGAACTTGACCTTTCCCTCCTTCAATCTGGGCAATAGCTTGTCGTAATACTCGCATATTTTCTTCGGAATAAATGTAAGGATCATCAGCAGCTTTCAAGGCAAAGGGCATACCGTTTTCTCTGATAGTTGCCTTCACAAAGGCAGTGATTGCGGTGGACACGTTTAGTCCCATGGAGTTGCAGATAGTTTCAAATAAAGTCTTGTCAGTATTTTCGATTTTTGCAGAAATTGTAGTCATAATTAATACCTCTTACTACAATTTACTACAATCGGTTGCATTCGTCAATGTCAACCTCACTCCACCCACAGTGCTGGACCGCCGTGGATGGGGTTAGATTTTCAAAAGAAGGGTATCTTCCATTTGGGGCTCTTTGGGACAGGCTCGTATTTCCAATCCCATACCAAGACTGTCAAGGTAATCAATCAAGGTGGAAAGTTTTATATCCTTTCTTTTTTCGATTTTGGAAACAGAAGATTGATTGAAATGCAACATTTCTAATTGTTTGATATTTAGTTCTTCTCTTAATTTTGCTAAACGGAGAGTAAAGATTTCTTGCTCAGCTTTTATACGTGCCCTTTTTATGGATTCAGGGGACATTGCGGATTCCATCATTTTGATTGCATCTTTCATTTTAAATCCTCCTTTTCATGCTGCGTAATAATTGACTCTGCGATAGAGATTAAATCCTTGTAGAATTTATCTTGATTCTTTCCCTTTTTATCTCCACCTACAAGGAGGTATGCTTTTCGTAAAGGGTCAAAATAATAAACGACCCTCAGAACCTGATTTGGGGTTTGAGTCCGCAGTTCTTTCAGATTGTTGATTTTACTAGCCCCTTTTAAAGTATCTGCATATGGTCGTCCAAGATTTGGTCCAAATTCTTGGAGTAATAAAACCCTTTGGAATACAGCTTCTTTGCCAGCTTCATCAAGATTAACAAACCAAGATTGATATTCTTCAGAGTAATCTATCTCCCACATAATTTATTATATTCCCTTAAATGAATATTTGTCAATAAAATCTTCCCAGTCAACTCTCACTCCACCCACACTGCGGGACAGCGGTGAAGAAAAATAAGGCTGCCTAAAATTAGGCAGCCCAGCAATTTTTAGAAATTATTTTTCAGAAACACCCTTCCAAATTAAACCAAGACGAATATTGGCATTACTGAGAATATCATTGATTGTGGAAAGTTTAATTTGCTCTGAAGCTGTTCCAAACAAAAGTCCGAAGGAAATTGTTAAGTCTTCTGCTGGTGTTACCTGCAGGCCTGTACCAAACTGACTAACGATAGGGTAATAAATTTCGTGTTCAACAGTCTTTATTTCTTCCTTACCTGATACAATACCAGTTTCGTCATATTGATGCATTTTTTCGAAATTATACTGTACAGGAATACAAACTAAGCCTGTGTACCAATTTACCATTTCAGAAAGCTTTACATTTGCAGCCATAGATACAATGGGGATTACAGAAATGTTGTCAGTTTTTATTGTCTGATCTTGATTTCCGACTCCATCAATTTTAATGGTACCTCCTTCAAGAGCCTTTGTATAACTCATATCTAGCTGAGCTTTTCCCTTGATGGTAAGACTAGGAGAAACAGTACGAGCAGCAACAATATTCAAGCCAAGAGCATGACTCATACTATTATCTGGACGGTAAGTAGTTCGAGATTCAGTATATTGTTTTGAAACTCCGTCATAAGCATAGGTATAATTGTACTTTTCAGGTTGGATAGTTGTATTGAAGCCATAGGAAATTTTACTGCTCCAAGAGAAATTTTCGTCGTTAGAAGGTAGTCCTACATTCAAGCCAAGTGTAACGGCTGGCTTATAGGTACGGCCTTCTTGAATAGCTTCATATACGCTACCATCTTTTGCTTCAACAGGTCCCAAATGGAAACCAGGATTGTCTCTCTGTGCAAGACGGATACTGTTTACAGAAGACATGGATAAATCAATGGTGGGTGTAAGTGTTATATCGTTTACAGGTAGAGAAATTCCTGCGGAAAGTTGAGGTTTATAGGAGAGTCCATCTGATTTTGTATATTGCATCAAATCTTGGAGAGTTTTTGCGGTAATAGTTTTTTCACCTACAGAGCCTCCAATATCTACTCCTGCTCTAATTCCAAGCTTCAGATCTCCGATAGGAATTCCTGTTAACAACCGGACATTATGAAAAAGAGGAACTGTTGTTATTTCTTCTACACTATTAGTCCTTACTGTTTCCGTAGTTGTAAAAGACATTGCTGTAGAAAGATTGCCTCCTAAGGCTCCCTGATAAGAAAGTCCGAAGGTAATATCTCCAAGTTGGAACATTCCTGCACCATTCAGCACATGTCGTTCCATAACAACACTTGCACCTTGGTTTTGAGCAACTGTCATATAACCGTAGGCACCAGTCAGCAAAAATTTATCAAACTTAACAGAACTCCACCCTGTTGTACTGGTAACATTGTCTGTATCATTACCAAATAGACCATTTGTACCTTCATTCATTGGGGATGCTGGTTGGGCAGACAAAGATACAATCGAAAAACAAAATAAAACAACGGTAAGGATTTTTATTCTTTTCATTTATAACACTCCAAAAAATTAAAGGTGGTCAACCACCTATTTCGGTTTAGTTGACCACTTCATTGTTTGTTTAATTACTCAATATTCTGAAGGACTTTGATAATCTCAGAAATATCAACACGGCAGAAACGGATACCCTGAACACCATTGGTTCCATCTTTTGCATCTCGGCCCTTATTAGTATCAGTTGAACCACTATAATTTTCATAAAGAATTCCAAGTGTATTCTCATCGATCATTATAAGGTCTGCATAGGCAAAATAACCTTGGCCAGGAGTTCTCAGCTTAAGGTAGTATACCTCGTTGGCATCGAGGGGGCCTGTTTTATCTGCAAATGCAGAAACATCACGAGCAAGTGCAACAGTGATATTTCCTCTTCCAGAATTTCCCCAATTCGTTCCTCCTCTGTTAGCTGGCTGATTTCCAGTGTAGGCAAATGCCACAACACCTGCTTTTGTTGTACCATCTCCATCGGCAACCTTCAAAATGCTTGCCTGACTTGCCTTGCCCATACGCAGCTTTGCATCAGCATCATGAACAGCAGTCCAAGTATTATTCTTATATTGGGCGAATGTGGTGTAGTTTCCATTTCCGCTCGCATGTGGATTAGTTACGCTATATGATTTCATGTACATCAAAAGGCTTCCATCATCCAACTGGCATACCTGTCCTTCTTCAGAACCTCCGTTTCGGGTATAGATTGCAGAAAAATTAGAACTGTCCCAAGTTTCTGGATTTCCAGTACCAGTAGCGAGATACAATCGTGCTGTTCCACTAGTGGTTTTTTGGAATAATGGTAATACTGCCTGTCCAGCTTTAAAGTTTGCTGAACCAGGTACATTTTTCTGTAATACAATTCCGTGGCCTGGAGTTGTAAGCAGTGTACGCAAATTTCCTTCAGCACTCCAATTTCTATACCATGTATTTGTGGTACTATCTGCACTGGACCCAGGTGCTTCTTCCCAGGTTTCACCATTATCAGTGCTCTTCCACATGCGGAAATTATATCCACCTCCACGTGTTCCAATAGTACCATTACCTGCAGCCATACCACAATAGACAGTACCATCGGGAGCTACTGTCAACTGAGGGTCTCCAACATCTAGCGTATGGGTTGTAGATGGGCTACCATTCTGGATTCCCTCAGAATCATAGTCATTGTCAACATCTATAGCTGGAATTTTTCCTGTTGCTTTGTTTTTTGCTTTTGTCCATGTTGCTCCACCATCATCGCTGTACAGGACAGTAATATCGGCTCCAGCTGCATTAGAATCTCCCGCATCACCATTGCCGTTGTGTCCACCTCGGTAGCGCACATCAAAGGCGGCAATCAAACGCAGCTTGCCGTTAACAACAGTCTTAACAATAGCAGGAATTCTGAAGGAACCAGTTCCAGGGTCACTTATACTTCCTACTTTAGGCTGTGGGTCTGCATCTCCCACTGTAGCATAGCCATCGGCTTTAGGAGAAATTCCTAAAACGATAGAATAATCTCGCCCTAAGGCATCACTTTGGTCATTGTTGCTGACTTGATCCCATACATATACTGCATCATCTGTCTTGTTCAAATTCTCTTTAAAATTGGCTGGAATTTTATATACTTTTTCTTTATTACCAATAGTAATAGATATTTTTCCATCTGTGGCTCCAGAAGAAGAGCCTCCATCTTCTCCTGTAAGAGTATCTACTCTTTCACCTTCAGGTTTTTGCAATGAAGCTTCTTGAGCACACCCCCCCCCCCATAATACAAATACAAGGTAGGATTAAAGCTACACTTGCTAACTTAAGTAGTTTTTTCATAAATAAACCTCCAAAAAAACTTGTATACAAATTTTGTATACAAAAATATTTTCTATGAAAAATCAAAATTTGTCAAATTATTTTTTGAAAAAATAAAAAAATCACTCCACCCACACTGCGGGACAGCGGTGGATGGGGTGGGTAAAAATCTGGAAGCTGCGATGGTACACTTGCTGCAGGTGTTCTGGGGTCATGACTTGCTGAGGAGGGCCGAGGAGGAGCTGGGGAGTAAGCGGTTGGTTTTCGGTACTGTTCCAAGGGCGCAACAGTGCTAGGGTTTGAGCAAAGGCGGCTGCCAGATTGATGTCGTGGATGGACATGAGAACGGCAGTTCCCTGCTTGAGTGCCAGCTCCTTGGTGGCCTGCAAAAGGTCGTGGCGTAGAGCAAGATCTAGATTGGCAGCAGGCTCATCTAACAAGAGGACTTTAGGCTGCTGGCAAAAGGAGCGAGCAATACGAACTCGCTGGAATTCCCCGCCAGAAAGACTGTGGATTCTTCTATTTAGTAGATGCTTTAGCTGAAGTTGACATGCAGCTTGGTGGGCAATGTCTCTGTCCTGCTGAGAATAGATGCCAGTAAATCCTGTGTGGCAGTAGCGGCCAGTGAGAATCACATCCTGTACCGTAAAGTTCCACAGGTTTGCTTCCGTTTGGCTCATGTAGGAAATGATTTTTGCTCGCTGCTTTGATTTCAGCTGATTCAGATTGCAGCCTTCTAGCTGGATTGAGCCTGTGGTGCTGAGTTTATGGCGACCCAGTCCTGCTAGCATGGTCATGAGGGTGGATTTTCCACAGCCGTTGGGGCCGCTTAGGCAGATAAAATCTCCCGCCTGCATGGAAAAGCTGATGTTGTCCAGCACCTGTCGTTTTCCGTACCAAGCAGAAAGCCTTTCCACCTGTACCAGCGGCAGTGTCTGATTTTGAGGGGTCGCAAAAGTTTCGCTAGAAGCAATCGGTTTATTCATAGCTTTCTCCCTTGGCTGCCAACAGCAGGAACACAAAAAATGGCGCTCCCGCCAAGGATGTGACCAAGCCCACAGGAATTTCTGCAGGCGGAATAGCTGTTCGTGCAATCAGGTCTGCAAGGATGACAAAGCTTGCTCCAAAAAGAATGCTGGCTGGAATCAATAGCTGATGGCGAGGGCTGTACAGTCGCCGCAACAGATGGGGCACAATCAGCCCCACAAAGCCGATGGTTCCTCCCGTGCAGACGGCGGCGGCAGCAGCAAGAGAGCCTGCTCCCAGCACTAAAAGCTTGGTGGTGGCAAGATTCAATCCCAGGGCTTGGGCTGAAGTTTCGCCGCCTCCCAAAAGATCTAGATTTCGAGGACAAAGGCACAGCAAAAGGATGGCAACTAGGGTTACTGGCAGGATGAAGTGCAATTCGTTCCAGCCCTTACCGTTAAAGCTTCCCAAGGTCCACACAAAAATCTTGTACAATTCCCTGTCCTTCAGCAAAACTAGCAGGGAGGTGAGGGCGGAAAAAAAAGCGGAGGCGGCCGTTCCTGTGAGGATGATGATGGTGGTGCCAGTGTATTTGCCGTGAAGTCGTGATGCTCCAAAAACCATGAGGGCTGCAGCGAGGGCACCAACAAAGGCAAAGATGGGCGTTGCAACGCTGGCGGACAAAAGGGCAGAAAAAACTGCTCCCAGGGCTGCTCCCGAAGAAATCCCCATGATGCCTGAATCTGCCAGCGGGTTTCGGAAAAAGCCCTGAAACACCGCCCCCGCTCCCGCCAGCAAGCCACCGCACAGGGCCGCCAGCAATACTCGTGGCAGACGGATTTGTCGAATAATGGTAGCTGCAAAGGATGGAATTTCTTCTGGGTTGTGATTCAAAAGGGCGGCCATTACCTCGTTGAAAACAAAAGCTTCTGTGCCTAGGGCTAGGCCAAGCACAAGGCTTACAAGCAGGAGAAGGATTCCCAGTCCAAAGGCAAGGAAATTTTTCACTGAGCTGACTCAAAAGCTGGTGCTTGGCTTGTAATCAAACGAGCTAGCTCCAAAGCCATGGTTCCAACTCGTGGGCCAGGCCGAGAGAAAAGGTCACTGTCTACTGGATAGATTTTGCCATGAACTACAGCTGGAAGCTTTTGCCAGCCAGTTCTGCTGGCAATGGCTCTCGCTCCCGCTGCTCCTTGGAAATTGTAGTCCGGGAAAAAGATATAGTCGGGCTGACTGGCGATGATTCCTTCTTCGTTCACCTGGGGATAGGCTTGCCCAACGTGGCCAAAGATATTTTCCAGTCCCATGGCTACCAGCAGGTCAGTGATAAAGGAATCTTTTCCCGGAGAAAAGTAGGGAACAGCAGACACTTCCCAGTACACCTTTGTTCCAAGATTTTGCTGAGCAGGTTGAGTTGCAGTCACCAGTTGTTGGGCTTCTTCCAGTTCACCGTGAATCTGTGTTACCAGCTTTTGCGCCTCTTCTTGGTGGCCAGTGAGATGGCCCAGCTGCACAATTTCTTCGTAAATCTGGTCCAGCTTTTGAGCCGTTGATAAAAATACCTTGATTCCCAGTGCTTCCAGTGGCTGAATCAAATGGTTGTGCATCACGTCTGCAATGCACACTAAGTCGGGCTGAAAGGCTACAATCCGCTCTAGGCTAATGGTTTTGCCGTCATAGCCACCCACAGAAGGAATGGCCTGTGCTTCTGGTGGCCAGGTGCAAAAATCCGTGCGGGCTACCAGTTGATTTTGGGCATCCAGTGCAAAAATGATTTCTGTGGTGGAAGGAACCAGGGAAACAATTCTCAAGGAGTCAGTCTGTTCCTGATGGTTTTGCTTTGAACCAGTAGACACATTTTGAACATCCTTTTTTCCAAGGGAAAAGGTGGGCAAAAGAAGGATAAAAGCTACAAGGCTTGTAAGAAGAAATCTTTTCATGAAAAAATTGTAGCATATTTTCTTTTTCGTTGCACTAAGGTGATAAAATCTGTATTATTTATCCATGAAAATCATCGATATATTGAAATCTGGGCGGCCAACCTTGTCCTACGAGGTATTTCCTCCCAAAACTGATGCTGCCTACGAGCCCTTGCTGGAAAATGTGCGGGAAATCGCTTCTCTTCAACCTGATTTTATGAGCGTTACCTACGGTGCAGGTGGGGGAACAAGTGAATACACTGTAGCTATTGCAGATACAATCCAGATGGAATTTCAAGTTCCAGCCTTGGCTCATTTTACCTGCGTATCCTCCAATCGGGCTACCATTCAGGCTCAGCTGAAAAAAATTAAGGATGCAGGCATTGAAAACGTACTGGCTTTGCGAGGAGATCTTCCCGAAGGTGCAGACTGGGCTCAGGCTGAATTCAAGTATGCCAGCGATTTGGTGGAAATTATCCGTGAAGCAGGAGATTTCTGCATTGGCGGTGCCTGCTATCCAGAAGGTCACACAGAATCTGCCAATTCCCGGGAGGATATCCAGAACTTGAAGCGGAAGGTGGACGCTGGCTGTCAGTTTTTGACTACCCAGATGTTCTTTGATAACAACATCCTCTACAATTTCTTGTACAAGATTCGTGAGCAGGGAATTACGGTGCCAGTGGTGGCTGGAATTATGCCCGTTACCAACGGCAAGCAGATTGCTCGCATTTGCAAGCTTTCTGGAACCTATCTTCCTGCCCGATTCAAGGCCATTGTAGACAAGTTTGGCGACGATCCCCAAGCCATGACCCAGGCGGGTATTGCCTATGCCACAGACCAAATCATTGACTTGATTGCCAACGGCGTTAACGGAATCCACGTGTATTCCATGAACAAGCCAGAGGTTGCCCGCCAGATTCAGGCAAACCTGTCTCACATTGTGGGACCCAGCGCAAAAACACTGTGCTAGCTACAGGCTTGTGAATATGATTGAAGATTCTGTTATCTATCATCATCGAGTGGATGCTGCCTCAGTTCCTGTGGACATGGACGAAACCTATCGCTACATGGGTTTTGCTCGTTCCGTGGTTTTGGGAAAGGACGGCGGCATTCCCCAAGATATTCAGCAGCTGGTGGCATCCTGTGTTCAGCAGATGCATTCCACACTGAAGGCTCAAAGTGTGTACACCTGTCTTCCGTTGGAAATTGATTTTCCTGCAGAAACCAGTGAAAAAGCTACTGAATCAGCTGGTGAAGAACGGGCTGAAACATTGCCACTAATCAAAATTGGTTCCATTCAGTTTGAAAGCAAGTATTTGGCACGGAATTTGGCAGGATGCAGCAAGGTGATTTTGATTGCTTCTACCATTGGTCCCTTGGCAGATAATCTCATCCGCCGTTTTACCAAGCTGGATGCGGCAAAGGCTGCTATCATGCAGGCAGCGGGAGCCATGTTCATTGAATCCTATCTTGATGGTTTTAATGCTCAGCTGGAAAAAGAGGCTGAAGAACAAGGCTACAAGCTCCATTCTCGATTCAGTCCCGGTTATGGGGACGTGAGCTTGGAGATTCAGCGTCACTTTTTTTCTATCCTGCCCTGTACTCAGAGAATCGGCCTCACACTTACCGATTCCTTGGTGATGGCTCCCGAAAAATCCGTAACTGCATTTATTGGCATGGAGCCAGTGGTGTAATAATTCCTCGGAATGAATACAATTTTTTTTGACGTGGAGGTATATATGAACGAAATTATCAAGGCTATTTTGGAGAGACGAACCTGTCGGAGCTTTACCCAAGAAGCTGTGACTCTTAATCAGGTTAAAACCATCTTGGACTGTGCTCTTGCTGCTCCCAGTGGTATGTGCAAGCAAACCTGGAAATTTACCGCCGTAGTAAATCCTGAAAAAATCCAGCGTTTGGCAGCAGCGGTAGGTTCAGCCTTGAACCGTGGTCCAGAGTATACCATGTACAGCCCACAGGTTTTGGTAATTACTTCAAATCTCAAGGAAAGCAAGTATCGTGAAGTTGACAATGCTTGTGCTATGGAAAATATCTACTTAGCCTGTCAGGGCTTGGGACTGGGCTGTGTTTGGATTAACCAAGTACAGGATTGCCAGGATGCACCTGAGGTTCGTGCCATTCTCTCTGAGTTTGGTATTCCAGCAGAACATGGAGTATATGGCTGTGCTGCCATTGGCTATCGTGCCAGCCCTCCCGTTGCCAAGGAAGTGAAGGGCCAGTGGGCCATTGTAGAATAATTATAGCGAGGGATTACACAAGGCCAGAAGCAATTAAATAGGTTTCTGGTGTTTGAACGGTAATCCCTGCTGTTTTATAATCTCGTATATTTCTTGTAAGCAGTATTTTGATTTGATGCTGCTGTGCTGTATAACATTGGATTGCGTCTTCTAAATCGGAAAAATCTGAATTGAGGGCGTAATCCAATGTTTT
>JAFYWB010000009.1 GCA_017549025.1 Treponema sp. | reverse complement strand
TGGCGAGGATCTTCCAGCTCCTCCTCTCCAAAGGAAATTTCCACAGGCAAAAGCATTCGTGACTTGATGTACAGCAGGTCAGAAGCCATGGAATAAAAGTCCGTTAGGTTTTCCAAGTCAGGAGTAACGGCAAAGTCAAGGTATTCAAGGAATTGCTCTGTAATCTGACCGATGGGAATGTCGTAGATGTTCACCTCGTTCTTTTTGATGAGAAAGAGAAGCACATCAAGGGGACCGTCAAAGTCATTGAGACTAAAGGTTCTTCCGTCTTTGTCTTGATTTTCATTTGCCAACAAGGTATCTGCCGCTGGGGTACAAATTGCTTGATTCATTCATTCCTCCTGAACAAGTCGGAATACTAATGAACCTTAACAATCTCCTGATGAGGAAGGGATTCCAAGCATTCGCTGTAAAAGGACTTGTTTATACTTAAATCGGCATTCTGAAAAAAAACTTCAAGCATGGGCACGAGAACAAAGGCTCGCTCCGTAAGTCCAGGATGGGGAATGATTAAATCGGACTCCTCCACCCTTTCGTTGCCAAAAAGCTCTATATCGATGTCCATGGAACGAGGGCCTTTGAAAATCTCTCGACTTCTATCCCGCCCCAATTGTGCTTCCACCTGCTGGGTAAACGTCAACAAATCACGGGGACTGCCAACAAAGCGGCCTGCCACCACCATGTTGAAAAAATCCTCCTGATCCTGATAATACAGGGGAGCGGTGCGATACAGGCTGGAAGCCTTCAAATCTGTGATTCTTTGAGAAAGCAGATGGCAGGCAGACTCCAACAGCTGGCGGGGAGCTTGGTTCTGGTAGCTACGGTTTGACCCCAGCCCCAGAACCACTATTGTTGCTTCCATGGCCATCCTAGAACAGCTCATCGGGAATTGGAGGAACTGATGCTGCTGAACTTCCGGCCGGATTTCCGGCTGGATTTCCAGCTGGACTAGGATTTTCCCCTGAAGAGTCAGCCTCTTTTGCAGAAGCAGCCTTGGCCTTTTCTGCTGAAGTGGCACCAGCAGGAGCTTTTCCTGTCTTGGCCTTTTCGTCCTTGTTTTTCAGCTGCTGACCAGGGAACATCTTTTCTCGCAGCTTTACCTCAATATCCTTGGTAAAGTCTGGATTCTGCTCCAAGAAGGCAAGGGCATTTTCCCTACCCTGCCCCACCTTTTCTGTCTCAGTGGTATACCAGGCACCCTTCTTGTCGATGAGGCCATACTTTACTGCACCATCCAACAGACTGGACATGGCGGACACACCCTTTCCAAAGTAAATATCCAGCTCCACCTTTCTGAAAGGAGGTGCAACCTTGTTCTTGACAATCTTTACTCGAACACGATTTCCCACCGCCTCGTCAGCACCCTTTGCATCGATGGATTCAATACGACGAATTTCCAAGCGGATGGAAGAATAGAATTTAAGGGCGTTACCACCAGTGGTAGTTTCAGGATTGCCGAACATGACACCGATTTTCATACGAATCTGGTTGATAAATACCAGAATACACTTTGACTTACCGATGATGGCGGTAAGCTTTCGCAGCGCCTGGCTCATAAGTCGAGCCTGCAAGCCCATGTGGGAATCTCCCATGTCTCCTTCAATTTCAGCCTGAGGAGTAAGGGCGGCAACAGAGTCCACAACGATAATGTCCACTGCTCCAGAGCGTACCAAGCTTTCTGCAATTTCCAGTGCCTGCTCTCCAGTATCTGGCTGAGAAACCCATAGCTCATCAATATTTACTCCAAGATTCTTGGCATATACAGGATCTAGGGCATGTTCTGCATCGATAAAGGCTGCAATACCGCCCATTTTCTGAGCCTCTGCAATAGCGTGCAGAGCCAGGGTTGTCTTTCCAGAGGATTCTGGGCCGTACATTTCGATGATACGTCCCTTGGGATAACCGCCCACACCCAAAGCCTCGTCCAAAAGGATTGAACCAGAGGGAACCACCTCTACACCGGAGGCGTCAGTACTGGTTCCCAGCTTCATCAAGGAACCTGAACCAAACTGCTTTTCAATCTGCAGGCGAGCTGCCTCCAAAGCCTTCATTTTTTCCGACATATCAGCCGGAGCATTCATTTCTACAGCCATTTTAGCCACCTTTATTTTCCTCCCGTATATATTATAGGTGTGAACAGTTGATTTTCGTGCAATTTTTAAGAAAAAAATTTATTTTTTTCAGATAAATTCAACTAGAGAAAGGATACTGGATTTAGAAAAAACTTACAAGGAACTACCGTCTCTGGGTTGGTACACGGACTTTCCTTGAATAAACAGCTTACCGTCTTCTCGCACCCCAATTCGACCAAGCACTTGCAGCGGTAAGGTGGCATCTATGTCCATAGCCTGCTGAAACACCAGAGGAACAATGCCTTCCACCCGCTGCAAATTTTCGTAGCCTACCAAAAGGTCACAGGTAAAGCCTTCGTTGCCAGACTGGGCATTGGTAATCCGCCCCTTCCAGACCACCCAGCAATCCACATACAGATGCGGCTCTTTTATAACCTGCAGATAGGGAATATTATCGGTAAAGGAATCAAAGGTGGGTTCCTGCAAATAATCCATCAACATACGCACATTTTGCTTGATGGCAGTGGAGGCATTGGAGTGGAGAATCCGGTTTATTTCGATTTGAGCCGCATTGTCACGATGCTGCTGGAACAAGCTCCGGGCTGCATCGTAGGTTTCATTCACCTGACGGGCATTCATAATGTAGTGATATGCCTCTCCAGATAAATCCTCCTGCAAAGCATTATTCCGCTGGTCAACGGACAAAGCAAAGGCAGACAAATCAGCCCGTGGTTGAGTAGGATTGGAAAAACTATAAAACTGAGCTGTCAAAAAACCAGCGTATCCCACCAGTAGCACAGATACCAGCACCAAAAGAAATTTTACAAAGGGATGCATTCCCAAGGAAGGATAGAATTTTTTGGCACCACCGCTGGAGATAAATTCCCGAAGTAATTCTGAACTCTTTGACTTATGCTCGATTACATCAAGGGCCTTAAGGGCAACCTTATTCTTTGGCTCAATATCAAGCACATCAAGGTAATAATTTATAGCCCGATCCGTTTCTCCCCGTCGCAGAAACAAGGCTGCTTGGGCAAGGATAATCCGTTGGTCAGAGACAGTGAGTCTTCTGGCAGCATCAAAATAGCTATTTGCCCCAGCCCTGTCGTCCTGATACAAGCAGGCCGTACCGAGATAATAGTAAAAATCAATGCTATCTCTGTACTCATCCTCGTGCTGCTCCAACAAGGTGATAACGTTGAAGAATTTTCTGGCACGGAGAAGCTTTCCAGCAGTTTTAAGGGGTCCAGTAGCCTTGGACATACCTAAAGCCGCCTTACTTTTTCCAAAATAGCATCTAGTTCCGCATTGAGACGCAAAAGTTCATTTCTATCGATGTGGGCTGGATCCTCCTCCAGCTTTCTGATTCTGTCCAACAAATCATTGATATACTGCATGTTCAGCATACTATCAGTAATATCTCCCACGGTATAAACAACTCCATACTCATCAGTGTAGAGGATTTTATCTCCGTCTGTCAAATTTCCAGCTACCTGCTTTGTTCCCAGGAAGCTTGCCGTAGGAGGAATCTTTGCCTTGGAAGCCAAGGTGATGTAGAAGGTAACAGAGCCCTTGGTGGATGGAGTGAGCGACATATTGTCCCACAGGGCACAAATAGCAGAGTTATTATATGAAAATACAGAATTGAAGGTTCTTCCCGTCTTAACAAGAGGCATCCAGCTATCACTGGTAACCACGTCCTTGTTGGCCAAAACCACCATCTTGGGACTGGAAATACCGTTGCCGTTAAAGAGGAATTGGATGGATTCATTTCCGTTGGAGGAACGAACCCACTGTAGCTGCTCCATGTCCAAGAAGCTTGCCTCGGTGCTCACGTAGGGATAACGAGCGGTTACAAAATGCACCCCAGAATTCTCTCCCAAAACCGTGTCGAAAATCCCCTTCAAGGCCACATTCAAGGCTGTAGAGGAAATATTCTCCAACACCACCTCGACCTTTATGGCACCCTGTCCAGAAGCTGTCAACTCAGAAACAGGAGTAAAATTTATCGTAGCATTTAACTTGTCTCGCACCTTAAAAACAAGGCCAGCTCCCTCATTTTTATCCTCAAGACGAATAGATGAGATGGAACCACGTCGCAACTGATAGGCTGTATCATCCACCAGCACACTGAAATAGGTGGTGGCATAATCGTTGTGAGAAACAAAGAAATTGGTAGATGAACTTGATTTTTCAGGAGCATAGCGGATATTGAAGGCACCAACATCATCCGAAACATGAAGCACAAAGTCTCCTAACCGCTTGTCCAGTGTAGTAGCTGAAGTAAAAGCCACCACGGAAAAAAGAATCAATACAAATGAAACAAATTGGGACCTTCTCATTAGTTTTCTCCCCTAGCGGACCGCTCCTCTAGCAATCGCTGCAATTCCTCAACCTTTTCCCGCAAGGATTCAAGCTCAGGATACTCTGTGGTTGTTCCAGAAACTGTTTCCCGAAGAACAGGTTCACTTACTTGAGGCTTTTCTGTGGAAACAGGTGCCTGCTGAATAGGTTCAGGCTGAACACGTTCAGGCTGAACAGTTTCAGATGGTGCTGGCTTCTCGGAAACCTCTGTGTTATGAGCAGCCTGACTTGCAGCAGCAATATCTGTGGCCAAACGGCGAGCTTCATCTGCAGAAATCTCCAGGAGCTTCTTTTCTTCTTCCAACTGGGCTATACGACGAGCCTGCTCATCATTGCGATACTGCAGCTCATCCACTGTGGACTGCATGGCTCGCATATCAGAAAAGCTTTTGGAAAGCTGGTCCTGCAGCCCCATGGAATCCTCTGACTGGTACTTCCGCAGCTGCTTTTCGTAATCTTCCTTTGCTGCAAGATATTCTTCACCAGTCACCCGCAGCAGGTACAACAATTTTTCTTCCCGTTCCGCCTGACCTATAATTCTCAGCCGGTCTTGAGCCTCAGGAGAACGCTCTGCCAAAGGATAATCATCTACCAGTCGCTGGTACAATACCTTGGCAGAGCTGTAATTGTATTCATTAAAGAAGGACTCTGCGATAAAAAAGAGGGCAGAAGGATAAAACTCGCTTTCTGGGTAGCTGTGGCAGAAATCTGTGAACTGAGATATGGCATCCTGATACTTGCCAGCGCAATACAGAGAACGACCATACTGATATTCCACCAGAGGATAAAATCCTCCCTCAGGATACTGAGCCATGTAATGCTGACAATCCTGAATTGCAGCCTCATATTCCTTGCTGTACATTTCAGACAAAATCAGCAGATACCAAGCCTCCTCCGTGGCTACTCCAGAGCCCACAGCCTTCCGAAGAAAAAACAAAGCGGAAACCCAATCTCCATTGCGGAATGACTCGTACCCTTGCAGCATGGAAAGATCTTGTCCATCAGCCTCATTTGCCACAAGGATACCCTGAGGCAAGCAAAACAGCAGACACAACAATATGGTTAAAAATATTCCTCTTTTCATCGTCAGGTACTTTCTCTCCTAAAAAAACTTACAGAACCAAGGATCCGCTAAAAAAGGATGATCCTGATACTAATATATCGGCACCTTTGTCAATTACAAAACCTGCGGTTTCTGTATTTATTCCACCATCTACAGAAATCAAGTAGTTGTAGCCATGTTCCTCTCGGAGCTTTTTCAAAAGGGCAATTTTCTCTGCAGCACGGGGAATGAACTCCTGGCCGCCAAAGCCTGGATTTACGGTCATAACCAGCACCAAGTCCACGTAGGGCAGAATTTCTTCTATGGCACTAACGGGAATTGAAGGCACAATAGAGATTCCAGCCTTTTTTCCCAGCTGATGAATGGCGGCCATAACACGATGATGATGAACGGTAGCCTCCCAGTGAACGGTGATATAGTCGGCACCAGCGGCAGCAAAGCTTTCTATCTGGGTTTCAGGATGCTCCACCATAAGATGCACATCAAAGGGCAGAGAGGAATGAGGACGCAAAGACTTTACAATGGGCTGACCAAAGGTAATCTGAGGAACAAAGGTTCCGTCCATCACATCAATATGAACCCAATCTGCACCCTTCTCTTCCATGTATTTGAAGGACTTTTCCAAGGAAAAAAAATCGGCGGAAAGAAGGGAGGGAGCCAATAGCACTGATTTTCTGGTTAAATTTGAAGTATCCATAGCCTATAAATAGTAACAAATGCTGTTGAATATGTAAATACATCTTTTGGCTCCGTTTTCAGAGAAAGACTGGAAAATCAGAAAAAAAACACCTCAGTTTAGGAACAAAACTAAAGTTTTATAAAAAATCTATAATTTTTCTGTTCATTTTTTATGATTTTTTTTAAAAATACGGCTTTACCACCTTGACGTACACTAGCAAAACATACTATAAATGTTTCCCTCTTTTGAAAAAAAATGTAATTGACTAAAGAATATTTATTTGTATAATAAGAAATATAGCTATGAATACTCGACTAAACGATGGACTGTCCCAGGCATATGAACTTTTGAAAGAAGGCAAACCTGCTATGGCAAAGCCCCTGCTGGAGGACGCTCTGGCAGATGATTTAGACAACAAGGAGATTCTATTCACTATCCGATGCGCCAGCTTTTGGAAGGAGGAGTTTTCTGCTGTAGAAGCCATTCTTCTTCCCTTTGAAAAAGGAGAGCGGATAATTCAAGGATGGAAGCGATTCATAACAGGAATCACCGATTTGTTGGACGAGAATTATGAAGCCAGTATTTATGCTGTACGACGAGGAGTCTTTTCCCAGGCACTAGAAAACTACCAGCAGCACTTGGACGACCCCCAGCAAATCCTACGGGCAGAAGCCTACCGTAAGGCTGCCTTTTGCCACAAGCAACTGGGTGCCTTTGAAGTGGCATTAAACTACTTGAAGGAAGCCAACACCCTGTTGGACAACATAACAAAGCGGGAAGATGCTGCCCCCATCTTAGCCGAAATGGCAGACTGCTATGCCCTGTGCGGACAGGACTGCTATGCAAAGGTTTTTTTTCGGGAAGCATTTTTTCTTGGAGCCAACAAGATTGACCTACTCTTTCTTGACTCCGAATTAATTTTACGGTTGGTGGAGCTGGTACGACAGTTCGGCTACCCCGACCGAGTGATGCAGGAATGGATACCGGTATACGGCGTCCTTTACGGCGTTCTCAATATAAACCGACCCTTAAGGCCCATTGAGTTCAGCAACTTAAAGCGGGACATCACGAGCCTTGAAAATGAGATTCAGTCTTCCACTAGCGAAGTATCTTTACTGGTGCCAAGACTCATCAATAAGTACTTTTGGCTTATTGACTATTACATGAACGTAAACGACAACAGGGAAATGATTGAGGACACCCTTCGTCGGATACGGTTGCTTAACGAAGACGTGTATCGAGCATACACCATGTAGCGGTAAGCGGAACAGAATCAAGCAAAATCGCTGGTACGAGCACAATTACTGGCACAACAGGAGTGAGATATGTCTGAGGAATTGGTAAAATCTGTACAGGAAATGCTGACGGAAGAAAAATGGACACGGGCAACCATCGGTAATTATTCAAAGAATAATTTTATCGAGCTGGCTGTCATCGTGGAAAATACCCGAAACTACAACTGCATCGATGAGATTAAAGCCATCTGTGACGAGCATTTGTCCCACACAAAGCAGAGCATCATCGCCCTGTACATCTCTGGTATGCTGGGGCTTAAGAAGGGAACCTTGGACAATTCAGCCTTGGTAAGCCTCATCGACATCTTCTTGGACAACCACAAGCCCAATATTGTAACCTATCTCTGTGAATCAATCCTAGGTGAGGATGCTGGTAATAAATTCGCCCTGCGCACCTTGGCTGAATGCTATCGTGAGGAAGGAAACGAAAAGCTCTGGGACATTTACGAGACCCTTGTTCGCATAGACCACGAGGAAGCAGACATTGCAAAGCTGTTGGCAGAGCGTTACGAAAAAGAAGGAAATATGGAGGATGCCATCGATTATTACAAGAAGGCTATCCACCGCTACATCAACAACGGCATCAACACCATGAACCAGATTAAGGAATTGTGGTCAAAGCTGGTGTCCCTTATTCCCAACGAAATCGACTTCTTCTATCTTGTACAGCGAAAGATTGCAAAGAATATTAACGAGGACAAGAGTGCCGTTCTGATGCAGGAGCTGTACAAGTATTACAAGGACAACGAGCACTGGGATGTGGCTATCGACATTATCAAGCTGATTTTGTCCATTGACAACGGAGACCTGTGGGCTCGCCGTGAGATTACCGACTGCTTCCGCAACAAGCACAAGAACCACAGCCGTTTGGAGGAATGCATCCGAGAATCTGGCCTTATTGGAAGCGCCCGTAACGTATTCGACGCCATCTCTGGCTTTGAAAAGCGCATTGCCTTTGACACAAAGAACTTTGTATTCCACCGCTACTGGGGTGTTGGTATTATCCAGAAGGTAACAGACAAGCAGCTGCTCATTAACTTTGGAAAGAAGTTTGGCAAAAAAGAAATGACCTCTGACATGGCTATTGAAGCACTTCAGCCTCTTGCTCCAGACCATATTTGGGTTCTTAAAGCCACCAAAACACCCAAAGATTTGGCAAAAATGGTAAAGGACGACAAGGCATGGGCTTTGAAGACCATCATCAAGAGCTTTGGTAATAACTGCGATTTCAAGCGTGTAAAGGCTGAGCTGGTACCTGCAATTCTTACTCCTGGTGAGTGGACCAGCTGGAGCACCAACGCCCGCCGCATCCTTGAAACTGATTCCACCTTCGGAATCAATCCCAACGACATCAATATGTATACAGTGCGGCCCCACGCCATTTCTCAGGAAGAAAAGCTTTCCAACGAGTTTAAGGCTCAGAAGCAGTTCTTTGCTCGTATCGACATCTTCATGAAGTATTTCTCTTCTGATGAAACTGACAAGGATTCCGAGCTCTTTACTGAGATGTTCTCCTACTTTGCCAACTACCTCAAATCCTTCAGCGCCGTTACCGAGCAGGTTATGGCCTCATACCTGGTGGTACGGAAGATTGTGGCAGAACGTTCACATCTTAACCCCAACTTTAAGTACACCTTTGGGGATTTGTTCGGCGAGCTGGATGATCCACGGGAAATGTACCTGTCCCTTAAGGATACCAAGAACACCAGCTTGAGACAGGATTTCCTCAACTGCATCAGAACCCTGCTGCCCAACTGGAAGGAAATCTACACCAAGCTCTTCCCCACAGTGCTTCGCCGTGAAATGCTAGATCAGCTCATTGCCAATGGTCATGTGGATGCAGTAAAAAAGCTCGCAGTGGAAAGCTTTGAGGATTATCGTGTTTACCGTGAGGCAGTTATCTTCTTCTTCCGTGAATGCCGCAACGAGGAATGGTTCAAGGAAGCAGGTATTTCACAGGAAAAGCAGCTGGTAACACTGATTCATATCTTGAATCTGATTTACCGTGAGATTGCAAACCACGTGGATACTACCGACAACAGAAAGCTGGACCGCCAGATTCAGAAGTTGATTTTTGAAGAAAAAGATGAAGGCCAGAGCCATTCTCGCCTTTTGACCTATATCCTGTCAAACAATCTGGACACCGCCACCCGTATGTTCACCTTGGTGGACGATGTGCGTGACCTTGATGCAGTTATTAAGCTGAACATCAAGAACGAGCTTCAGAAGAAGTTCCCTGAGTTCAAGACTCGTGGTGTGGAAGAAAAAACCACCAATTTCCTTGGATTCCTGGTTACTGCAAAAATGCTGGATGCAAAGAAGCGGGAGCTGGAACACATTACTGTTGTGGAAATGCCTGCTAACGCCAAGGAAATCAGTGAAGCTATGGCTCAGGGTGACTTGAAGGAAAATGCTGAATACAAGGCTGCAAAGGAACGCCAGAACGAGCTGAACAACAGAGCTTCTCGCCTGAACGAGGAATTGGGCAAGGCAGTTATCTTTGACCCAGCCACCATCACCACCAGCAAGGTTTCCTTCGGTACCATCGTCACCCTCAAGAACCTCCAGACCAACGAGGTTGATGAGTTCACCATTCTTGGACCTTGGGAATCTGACCCCGACAAGAAGATTATTTCCTTCCAGTCTCCATTGGGAAGCAAGTTGATGGACGCAAAGGTTCAGGAAACCTTGAACTTTACTATCAACGACCACGACTATTCCTACGAGGTACAGGAAATTAAAAAGGCTGACTTCTAATTTCTAGTTGTTACGTAAAACTCCATCAGGATGTATTTTCTGATGGAGTTTTTTTTAAAAAAGTCTTTACAAAGTTGTTATAATTACGATATTCTTTCAAGAAGTATTTTTCTTATAAAAGTGGGTTTATATGCAAAAGATAAAGTTTTCTATCGGTTTTAAGCTGATATGTATTATCACCGTCCTTGTATTGATTTCCTTAGGTGCCGTAACCTACATTGTTTCTTACTTTGTTGGTGACGAAACAAAACGAACTGCCGAAGAAAATAACCATACATTGAATTCCCGTTCCGCCGTTTCTGCAGAGTCAGAGTTAACTACCATTCGTTCCAATAGCTTTCTTCTATTAGATATGCTCAGCAGTGCGGGAAACAGTAATGCAATTGCACGGCAGGCCACCACCTTCTTCTTTGAACGAAACTCGGAAACAGCGGCCATTATCCTGTACAACGTGGAAACTGACCAAAATGATAGAACCCTTATTAATTCTCGCTTCTTCCTTTCCAATGAATTGGACGAAGGTATGCTGAATGTCTTCCAAACAGCACATAAGGAGGAAATTCAGCGTTCTGCACGGGGAGAAGTTTTTGTGCTTTCTGGAACTCCCGTGTTTGGTATTCCGATGCTTGCCCTACTGTATCCCTGGCAGGAAAGCGGCTTGCAGCAGGCAGCGGTGGTGTTGTTTTCCGCCGAATCCTTGGTGGAAGCCTTTGGAACTGGTTCTGTAAACGAATCCTTTATCGTCAACCATAACAATGACCTGCTGGTTCATAGTGACTTTGAGCTGATTAAGGCTGGAGCAAATTTTTCTGACATGAGCATTATTCAGGACATGCGGGCTAACAACGACTTGAATCGTCAGTTGGTATTCAAGGATAAAGATGGACAGGAATTCTACGGTTCCTACAATAAGCTTTCCATTGGAGACTGTGGAGTTGTAACCACCATCCAATCCTCCTTGGTAATGGAGCCTGTATACGACACCCTTCGTCGAAACATTTACCTAACAATAGCCGTTTTGATGATTGCCATTCTGTTTATCTATTTCTTCTCAAAAACCATCAGTACTCCCGTAAAGCAGCTGGCTGCCGCCTCAGACCAAATTGAGCGGGGAGAATATGAGGTGAACCTAACGCCAAAGTCCAAGGATGAAATCGGATTGCTGACAGAGCGATTCGTGTCCATGGGAAAAGGTTTGGCAGAGCGAGAGCGACTTAAAGACAGCTTTGGTCGCTTTGTAAACAAGGAAATTGCAGAAAAGGCAGCCAGAGGAGAGCTGACCATGGGTGGAGAACACAAGGAAGTAACCATCTTCTTCTCCGATATCCGCTCCTTCACTGCTATTTCAGAAAAGCTAGAGCCATCAGAGGTAGTTGAGTTCCTGAACGATTACATGACCCGCATGGTTGAATGTGTAAACAATACCCATGGTGTTGTTGATAAATTCATTGGTGACGCCGTTATGGCCGTGTGGGGAGCCCCAGTGTCTTCAGGTTCTCCTGCCCAAGATGCATTGAATTGTATCCGAGGCTGCTTGATGATGCGTTCTGCATTGCAGGAATTTAACGTTGGTCGTGGTGGCGACAAAAAGCCCATCATCAAGATTGGTTGCGGTGTAAATACTGGTCCTGTTATTGCAGGTCAGATTGGTTCCAATCAACGAATGGAATACACCGTAATTGGTGACGCTGTAAACTTTGCATCACGAACAGAGGCATTGAACAAGCCTCTGGGAACAGATATCTTGATAACCGAGAATACCTATGAATTGGTAAAAGACCATGTACTTGTGGAGCAAATGCCTTCTGTAACCGTAAAGGGAAAGGAAAAGCCTGTTCGCATGTACGCTGTAATCAACATGCCTGAAGCAACAGATATTCCTGGAGCAGGTCCTAATGGTCCAAAAACCATGGCTGAAGTACGACAAATGTTGGGTATTCCCACTCCTGATTATGAAAAGGTGAACCTGGATGAAGAAGAAAAGAAATACAACATCCAGGCTTAGAGACCTGTTGGCCATACTGATTTGTCTCAGCATTGCAACCTATAGCCTGTGGTTGTTCTGGCAGGACTTTAATGCAGTAATGGAAAAGAATAACGAGCTTCCCATTGCCTCTGTCAGCTGGAAATACAAGGCTGCTCAGCGGAAATTTTCCGACAGATTGATTTGGGATCGCCTGCAACAGGATTCTCCAGTGTATAACGGAGATACTATCAGAACTGCAGCGGGAGCGGAAACTACCGTTACCTTTGCAAACAGTGAATTGTATTTGGGAGAAAACACCATTATCCAGATTCAAATGGATAATGCAGGAACCACCTCCGTCAACCTATCGGGAGGCTCTCTTTCTGCCAATACCAACGCAGGCTCCAAAATGCAGCTGAAATCTGGTAGCGTAACGGTAGACCTTCAGGAAGGAACTGCCCTTAACGCCCGTGCAGGAAGCTCCGATGCAGAAGCCTTGTCATTGCAGGTTACTGCAGGAAATGCCCTTATTAATGGAGCTGATGGAAACCACACTGTTACCCAAGGAGAAACCATGACCATGGGTACCGACGGTATGGTTTCAGTGCGCCCCATTACCATTATAGAGCCAGCTCCTAGCCTAAAACTACTGAAATTTGAAGGGTCAAATCAAAGCCTAAAATTTAAATGGGAATCAAACAATCTTCCTCCAAAAAGTCAGCTGATTTTTGAGACAGCCACCGACAAGGACTTTACTCAAATTCAAGATCAAATCGGTTTGTCTGGACTCAGTTCCATGACCATTGATTTTTCAGAAGGCACCTATTATTGGAGATTTTATCTTGCTGAAGAAGGGATTCCAGTGGAGGATTCCATGGAAACAGGACGGGTTACTGTTCTTGATGCAGCTGCCCCAACTCCCATTGTTCCCTTGAACACCGATACCTTTACCTACAGAACAAAGTTGCCCACAGTTCGTTTTATGTGGAATGGCAATGAATATGCTTCATCATATCTTTTTGAGGTGGCAAACAATCCTCAAATGCAGAATCCCAGAATAAGCCAGACCACACAGCAGCCCTCCAGTATTGTTTCCACTTTAGGTGCAGGAACTTGGTATTGGCGAGTTACTCCCTATTACACCTTCAATGGCATTGGTTACGGTATGGCCTCCAAGGTGGAGCATTTTACCATTGAACAACAGGGACAGCTGAATACTCCACAGCCAATCTATCCTGCTGCGGGTGAATTGGTAAATATTGCAAACAAGGATGGAGGCCAAGGTCCCTTGTTCTCCTGGAAGCGAGAGACAGAAGCCCACGAATATATTGTTCGTCTTAGCCGAGACGAGAATATGTCCACCATTGACCAAACTATTACAACAGCCAATAACTACACTCCCATTATGCCCCCTTCCATGGGACAGTGGTATTGGGATGTAGCTCAGGTAGATGCAGAGGGAAATACATCACGGACTTCAGCTGTTCGTAATTTCCGAGCCATTGACAAGGAGATTGTGTTCAAGACACTGTTCCCACCAGAAGGCTATGAAATTGCCAATACTCGAATTACTGACATCCGCTTTACGTGGAAAAATAATCTGGAAGATGATGTTTTATTCCAGATTTCAGATTCTCCCAGCTTTACCACCATTGCCTATGAAACAAGCTATACCTCCGATTCTGTTGGCGGATTTGTGCCTCGATTAGCAGAAGGAAGCTGGTATTGGCGAGTACAAAGTGGAACAGGAGATACAGCCATCATCACTCAGCCCAAGGAGTTTAAAGTAGTTCCCCAGCTTCCTAAGGCACCAGTTATGAATCCAGTAAGTGGGTCCACCGTAATTTTCCGTCCAGAAACCACTATGACTTTGCAGTGGAATCCAGTTCCTGAAGCAGACTACTATCAGGTTATGGTATATCACGCTAGTGGAACAGAGCCCATTGTAGAGGATTTGTTCTCGGAAGACACAGAGCTAGAAATTTCCTTTGACCAGTATCCAGAAGGCTCATATTACTGGACTATCCAAGCCTTCAAGGATGAAACACCCATGTCTACCCGTGTTACTGGTTTGCTAACAGAAGCAGCCTTTACCCTCAAAAAGATTTATCCAGTAACTCTGCAAAATCCTGCAGCTCGTGCTGTATATGACGGAATGGATGCCTTCTTGCGTCCAGACACCATCAAATTCACCTCACGTTCTGAAGTTGAAAATTACGAAATCTTTATTGTAAAAGACAAGTCTCAGAACAAGCTTCCCACAGAATATGGAGCAACGGTGAATATTCCAGAACAGGAGATTATTTACCGAGGGACAAAACAAACCATGCCCCCTCTGGGAGCAGGAACCTATTGGTGGACGGTTACAGCCATAACAGAAGACTCCTTTGATATCAGTAACCTAACTCCCCAGTACTTCACGGTACGACCAGTGCCACCCTTCCCTCCAGTTCAGGGAATGGAGCCTGCAAATGGAACCGTTATTGATGAAAATCATCTTTCTACTTCTACCAACCTGCAGTTAAGCTGGCAAACTATAGCAGAAGCAGAGGCCTATCAGCTGATTTTGTTCAACAATGATACCAACAAGGAGGTCATGAACATTATCGTTCCAGCCATGCCCAACCAATCCACCATGAGCTATACCCTTGATTTAACCAAGTTCGGCGTGGCTCATTATACTTGGACAGTGAAGGCGCGTCAGTATTTACCAACTACAAAGCCAAGAAATTGGGTTGCAGACATAGTGCTGAAAGATGGAGAAAAGGCCTCCAGTGAATTTATAGTAACCTTGCCTACCGATGAGATTAAAACCACTGAAATGGGGGATTTGTATGGTAATTAATATTTTCAGAAGAAGACCCCAGTTCTATTTAATGAACTTTTCGTTCAAGAGCATTGCTCTGTTACTTGCAGCTCTGTTCTTTTTTACCTTTTCTGGTGTAGCTCAAGAGGATGATTCAAGAAACTTCTTCGTTCACCAAGATGAATCGGATAATTTCTTGATTTTCCAGAAATTAGAATGGAATGCTGGAAGCCACATCAAATGGTACGAAATCAACCTTGAAATGCTTGAGGATGCAACAGGGACTTGGGTTCCTGTCAACAATGCAATTCCAGCAGAGCATACAAATGTAATGATCGGAAGTATTCCAGAATTGATTGCAGATGGAATCTATAAGTCCCAAGAAAATCACATTACCGTTTGTCTTCGGGCAAAGGAATCTGGGGAGCCACAAAAATATCGCTATGCAGTTACCTCCTACAATCTTTTAGGGCAAAAATCCTTTTCAACAGAATATACCGAGTTTGAAATCAACAAGGCATATTTTCCCGAAATAGAACGTGTTTCCCCTGACTTGATTTACCTTGACACCATTTATGATCCAGCAATCCGAGTTACGGGAGAAAATCTGAGATTTAACACCGATTATTATCTTTTCAATGACAAGGAAATCATTCGTCCCCTAGAAATTATTCGAGACGACAACAACCGCCGTGCTGATGTAGTCTTTGATCCCCGTACCTTTGACACGGGTAACTGGTTCTTGAGAGCAGAAAATCCAGGAGGCTTTACTGCAGATAGTCCCATCACCATTAAGTTTATGAAATGGTATGATTTTTCCCTCTCTTTAGGTTACTCTCCCCTTGTTATTGTGTATGATGAAAATATTAAAAACTATTATTTTACTAATTTCATGCCACTGGGCTTTGACGTTCGGGGAACCTTTATTTTCTTGAAAAAACGAGCAGGATATTTTGGTGTTTCTATCAACGGAAAATGGAATACGATTGCAACTACATCATCAAAGTATGACATCAGTATTAACCTCGCTAATGCCTTCCTTGCTTTTACCTATCGTTATCCCATTATCAGGAACAGGCTTACCGTGGAAGCTCGAGCAGGAGGCGGTTTGACCTATACCTCAACTCGATTTTCCTTTGCTCAAAATTTAAGCTCTGACCCCTTTGCTTCCATGTATCCAGCGGTAACAGCCGGTGTATCCATTGCAGGGTATGCTTGGCGAGGATTGTATTTTGAAGTAGGAGCTGACTTTATTACTGCCTTCTCCCCTAACATGATTATCATGGGTATCGCTCCAACTATCTCCGTGGGATGGACATTGTAGCTTTAAGTTTTGTACATACAGAAATGGGCTAGACTGAAGTGGCTTCTTTTAAGAAGTAGCTCAGTCTAGCCCTATTTTTTAGCGTAGCTATTATCTATTACAGCCGATTACAAGCTGGACAGCAGTGTTCGTATTTCGCTGGCTCGATATCCAGGATTTTTTTCCTGCACATATACCAAGTATTTTTCTGCATTTTCTGAATCATTCAAGGATATGCACACCTTCCCCAGCTCAATATATGCGTCCCAGTTCTTGTTGTCCGCCTTGATTACATCCATATACATAACCTTGGCATTTTCATAATCCTCAGCACTGGCATAGGCACG
>JAFYWB010000008.1 GCA_017549025.1 Treponema sp. | reverse complement strand
TCCTCGCCAGGAATTGGTGGAAAAGCTCATTGAATACCAGAAGTTCAAGAAATTGTCCGCCCTCATGGAAGAAAAGGAGGACGAGGCAGATTGGAGCTTTGAGCGCAGAAAAATCCAGCGTCTCCTTCCCTTTGAAGAGGAAAATGTGTGGGAAAAGCTTGATACCTGGGACTTGTTGCAGGACATGCAGAAAATTTTCAGAAATCTAGTTTCCTCCTATTCAGCTGAAAAGATTCTTGACCTGTATGAAGAAATTTCTGTAAACGAAAAGGTTACCCTGATGAATGAGCTTTTTGATCAGCGGGGAGAGTGCTTTTTTACAGATTTAATTACACGAAAAGGAAATGTCCTTGATGTTGTCTGTGCCTTTATGGCAATTCTAGAGGCGGTAAAATTCAAGGTTGCCTGTATCTACCAGAACAGAATGTTCGGCGACATCAAGATTTGCCCCTACAAGGCAGCATAGTATGATGGAGATTCAATTGGAAAAGGAAACTGGGCTTATAGAAGCAATTTTATTTTTGGAATCGGAGCCACAGAGCGAGCAAAGTCTTGCACGTATTTCTGAATTTTCAGAGGATGTGGTAAAACTGGTCTTAGAGCGATTGAAGGAAAAGTATGCTGCAGAGGATTCTGGCATTGAGCTGGTGCAAATCGGTGGCGGCTGGTCTTTGGCTCCCAAAAAGGACCTGTGGAACTACCTAAAGGAACGGTATGGCAAGAAAAATGAAGGAAAGCTTTCTCGTGCCGCCATGGAAACCTTGGCCATTATCGCCTATTCCCAGCCTATTACCCGTGCCGAAATTGAAGCCCTTCGTGGTGTGTCTGCAGACAACATGATTC
Source organism: Treponema sp. (assembly GCA_017549025.1). Classification (GTDB taxonomy): domain Bacteria; phylum Spirochaetota; class Spirochaetia; order Treponematales; family Treponemataceae; genus Treponema_F. Next base: position 31,784 of record JAFYWB010000008.1, on the reverse strand, counting down.
GTATTCTGGTGGAGCGAAACCTCATCAAGGAGGTAGGCAGAAAGGACATTCCCGGAAAGCCCATCCAGTTCGGCACCACCAAGGATTTTTTGCAGCTATTCCAGTTGAATAGCATTGCAGATTTACCAAAACTAGATGAAACAGAAAGCGAGAGGTTCGAACTTGCAAGATAATTCAGCCAGCAAATTTGTTAAAAAGAAGGTAGCTTCTCAAAGCTCCACCACTGCAGCAGCTTCTCAACCCGATTCAGGAATGCGGCTTCAGGTGTTTCTTGCTCACAGTGGCATTGCCAGTCGTCGTGCCTGCGAGGCCTTAATTGCAGAAGGTCGTGTTTCTGTAAACGGTACTGTAGTCACCACCCCAGGCACCAAGGTCTTGCCCACAGACAAGGTACTTTTTGACGGACAACCTGTAGTGGTGGAGTCAAAGAAACGATATGTTTTATTGAACAAGCCTGCAGGGTATGTTTGTTCCTTGGCAGACGAAAAGGGCCGATCCACCGCAGCTGAGCTTTTGGCTCCCCATTTTAGCGAGCGGCTCTACAACGTGGGCCGTTTGGACATGTTCTCCCAGGGCTTGGTGCTTTTTACCAACGACGGAGATTTTGCCGCACGGGTATCCCATCCTTCATCTCAAATCGAAAAGGAATATGTGGTGGAGGCAACGGTACCAATTCCCCAAGAGCTGGTGGACAGATTTTGTCGTGGTATCCGCATTGAAGGCGTTTTTTACCGCTGCCTAGAAGCCCGACTGGTGCATCAGCGCCGCCTCATTGTGGTGTTGATAGAAGGCAAAAACCGAGAGATTCGCCGTGTCTTTGAGCATTTTGAAGTTCCCATTAGGCGGCTTACCCGTGTTCGCATTGGTAACTTGAACATGGATTCCTTGGAGGAAGGCAAATATCGGGAGCTTGATGCAGCTCAGGTTGCAGGACTCCTTGCATTATGTCAGGAAAATTAGGAATAGTAAACAAATAGATTAAAGGAGGCCATAATGGTTGTGGCTATAGACGGCCCTGCTGGCTGTGGAAAAAGCACCATTGCAAAGATTATTGCAGACAAGCTGAACATCACGTTCTTGAATTCCGGCAGTTTTTATCGTGGAATCACCCTGTCCCTGCTGCGTTCTGGGATTGACCTAGAGAATCATCAGGAAATCATTGCACATGCCCAAAAGCTGGATATTGACTATGTGAATTCTCGGCTGGTTATCAACGGAGAGGATGTGGAGGATTCCTTGCACACCGACCAAGTGGATGCTCACACTGCCCAAGTTTCATCAATCATCCCTCTGCGTCACATTGTTAACGAGAAAATCCGTCACATTACCAAGTCCTTGAGCATAATTTGCGAGGGGCGAGACATGACTACTGTGGTATTCCCCGATGCGGAGCACAAGTTTTATCTTGACGCTTCCATCGACGTTCAGGCTCTCCGTCGCTTTAAGCAGGGAGTCAGCAATCTTTCCCTGGAGGAAATCAAGGAAGGAATCCGCAAGCGAGACGAAATTGATAAGGCCAAAGCTGAAGGAGCCCTTAAAATTGCTCCTGATGCCACATATATTGATACATCGGACTTGACGATTGAGCAGGTTTGTGAGATAATAATTCGTAAAATTCACAATTAAGGGTTTGTTATGGAGCAGATGGAAGTGGAAAAGAATGTAGCCCAGAAGGGGAACATTCAGACACAATTGCAGGAAGAGACACTCAAAAGCTTTGAGTCTCTTGAAGAAGGTCAATTAGTAGACGGTATCGTAGTTCAGGTCACCTCTGATTATGTTTATGTTGATGTAGGATGCAAGTCAGAAGGAATGATTTCTACTACAGAATTTACAGACTTGCCAGAAGTTGGTGACACCGTTGCTGTTGTTCTTGAAAAGAAAGAAAACAAGCATGGTCATGTTGTAGTGTCCAAGCAGAAGGCTGACGTAAAGCAGCTTTGGAAGAACCTACGACAGGCCTTGAATGATAAGACTCCTGTTGAAGGAACTATCGAAAAGGTTGTAAAGGGTGGTTTTGATGTAAACCTTGGTAGCGGTATCAAGGCATTCCTTCCCATCAGCCAGTCTGATAGCCAGAAGGTGGAGAAGGCAGAGAAGTTGCTTGGTCTTACCGGCAAGTTCTATGTTGAGCGCCTGTACAGCGACAACAAGGCAAACGTGGTAGTAAACCGCCGCAAGTACCTTGAGGAGTCCATGGAGTCCAATCGTGATGCATTCTTTAACGACATCACCATTGGTGATACCGTTAAGGGTACTGTAAAGAGCTTCACCAGCTTTGGTGCCTTCATTGACTTGGGTGGCTTCGATGGATTGCTGCACATCAATGACATGAGCTGGGGTCACGTAACTCGTCCTAAGGACTTTGTAAAGAAGGGCCAGGAAATCGAGTTGAAGGTTATCCGCCTTGACCCAGAAGAGAAGCGCATCAATCTTTCTTTGAAGCACTTCAGCGAAGATCCTTGGTTGCACTTTGAAGACAAGTACCACGTAAATGACGTAGTAAAGGGAACTGTTACCAAGCTCACTGACTTTGGTGCCTTCATCGAGTTGGAAGAAGGAATCGAAGGCTTGGCTCACATCAGCGAGTTCTCTTGGGTAAAGAAGATTAACAAGGCTTCTGACATGGTGAAGATTGGTGATGAGGTAGAGTGCATGGTTCTGGGTTATGACATCCAGGCTGGCCGTGTTTCCTTGGGATTGAAGCAGGTAACTGACAATCCTTGGAATTCCATTGCCGAAAAATATCCTGTTGGAACACGCTTGACCAGAAAGGTTGTAAAAATCACCAACGCTGGTGCTTTTGTTGAGCTGGAAGAAGGAATCGATGGATTCCTCCATGCCGATGATCTTTCTTGGACAAAGAAGGTTAAGCATCCTGGTAGCGAATTGACTGTTGATCAGGAAATCGAAGTGGTGGTTATCGAAAGTGATTCTGAAAATCACCGCATCCGCTTGGGTGTTAAGCAGCTTTCTGAAGATCCATGGCAGCAGTTCTGTGCAACCTACAAGCCAGGTTCAACTCTGGAGGGTGAAGTTGTATCCATCGCTGACTTCGGAATCTTCGTAAGAGCTCCTGGTGGAATCGAAGGATTGGTAAACAAGTCCAATCTCAGCGAGAGCCGTGAGGAGACCTTTGAAGAGGCTGTAAAGAAGTACAATGTTGGTGACAAAATCAACGTATACGTTGTTGATGTTAACCCAGAAAAGCAGAAGGCAGCCTTCTCTGTTAAGGAATTCAAGAGAAAGCAGCAGCGGGATGAAATTTCCCAGTATATGTCTTCTGTTGATGATGGCAACGATGGTGCTTTCACTCTTGGAGATCTTCTCAAGAACAAGAATAACTAAAGAATATTTCGGTGAGGGGCATGGCTTGCGAGACTTTTGAAATCGACAGACTCAAAACCCTCATCGAAATCAATTCACTGATAAATTCTAATTATTCTGACTTTGACGCATTGTTGATTTATATCCTTAAATCGGCAATGCGTCTTGTTGAATGTGAGTCATCATCCCTGTTTTTACCTAATCAGGGAAATACTGTCTTGAATTTTAGGATTGCCTTGGGACCAGCTGGAGTCAAGGCCATGACTATTCCAGTTGACATTAATAATAGCATTGCTGGTTGGGTGTTTAAAAACAACAAAAGCCTTGTTGTTGATGATGTACAGCATGACCAGCGTTTTTTTGCGACGGTTCAAGATAGAACTGGCTATAAAACTGAAAATATGATTGCCATTCCCCTGCGGGTGAAGAACTCCTGTGTTGGCGTCATTCAGTTGTTGAACAAGACCAACGGACAAAAGTTCAGCCAAGAGGACTTGGGTATACTAGAATTGCTAGGTGCTCAGGCGGGAATGGCTTACGAGGTTGCTGGTCAGTTTAAAACTGTTCAGGATGAGAACAATGTATTGCGGAGCAGAATTCAGTATGGAGAAGAATACCATACTTTTTTGGCTCATAGCTCTGTGATGCTAGATTTGGTGAGCACCCTTGATGAGGTTGCTCAAACAAATATCTCCGTGTTGATTCTTGGGGAAAGCGGAGTGGGAAAGGAGTTGTTTGCAGAACAGCTTCATCTAAAAAGTGATCGTGCAAAAAAGCCCTTTGTTCGGGTGAATTGTGCAGCACTTTCTCCCCAATTACTAGAAAGCGAGCTTTTCGGTCATGTAAAGGGTGCCTTTACTAGTGCCGTAAGTGATAGAGTTGGTCGTTTTGAAATGGCCAACGGTGGAACCATCTTCCTTGATGAGGTGGGAGAATTACCTTTGGATTTGCAGTCAAAGCTATTGCGGGTGCTGCAGTCTAAATCCTTTGAGAAGGTGGGTTCCAGTAAAACTATTTCCGCGGACGTTCGCATTATTGCCGCCACTAACCGTGATTTAGAGGGAATGGTACAGGCAGGTACTTTTCGACAGGATTTGTACTATCGGCTGAACGTGTTGCCTCTGAACGTTCCTCCCCTGCGGAATCGGCGGGAAGATATAGAGCCCTTGGCTCGGTTTTTCTGTCATAAGTTCAGCAGTGAGGTGAAAAAGAACTTTGAGGGATTTTCTGAAGATGCCCTTGCTGTGTTACATGGGTATTATTGGCCTGGTAATGTGCGGGAGCTGGAAAATACCATTGAGCGGGCTTGTGTTTTGGGAAAGCCTCCGCTTATTCGTGCAGATGATCTTCGTTTGCAGAACCTTTGTGCTGCTGGTGATTCAGAGGCACAGAAGCATACCTTTGTATATGACCTTGATTTGACTGATGAGGACAGAACCTTAAAGACTGCCATCAACAAATTCAAGAAAGCATATATTACCCAGATTCTTGATGAGACTGCATGGAATCAGACGGAAGCTGGAAAGATTTTAGGAATTCAGCGGACTTATGTTTCTCGTTTGTTGAACGAGCTACATATCCGTTAAATGTAAGGAGCATATATGGCTGAGAAGAATACAGAAGAAAAAAAGACCCTGGCTGACAAGGTTAGTGGTTTTTTGACAAAGTATCGTGTTCTGTTCATTGGTGTAATTGTAGCGCTTATTATTGTAGCTATTGTTTGGGGTGTTATTTCTTCCGTAACAACTTCATCCCACCAGAAGGGATTGAATCAGTTGGATAGTATCATTTATACCTTGTCAAAGGCAGATGAGGCTTCTGTTGATTCTGCCCGTGATGTAGCCCTGCCTCAGGTGCTTGAGTTGGCAGAAAAGAACAAGGGAAACATCGTTGGCTTGCGTGCAAGTATGGCTGCAGCTGAGATTTATTTTAGCCAAGAAAAATGGGGTGAGGCCCGTGATTGCTGGTTGGCCGCTGCTGCAACAAAGAATGCTGGTTATACTGCTGCTGTTTGTTACTACAATGCTGCTGTATGTTCCGAGGAGCTTGCTGAAGTTGACCCTGCCATCGATTACTATAAGAAAGCAATGGCAAGTCCCGACTGTGAGTTTGAATCACACATTCTTTTTAGCTTGGGTCGCTTGCTGGAAGGAAAGGGTGATTACACTGCAGCTGCAGAGAATTACACCAGCTTGAAGGACAACTATCCTTCCGATTCATGGACAAGCTTGGCTGAATCTCGCTTGATTGCATTGAAGGCAGAAGGAAAGATTCAGTAAGAAGATTTCATTTGCTTTAAGACAGAAGATTTCTATGTCTTGAAAAAAGAAGGCCAGCAAGATATTATCTGTAGTGTATGAAAAAACTACGGATGATATTCAGCTGGCTTTTTTTATTGTTGTTTTTTTCGGCCTGTGGCCTTGATACCTTTTACTATCTTGATCCTCCCATTTCCTTGACTTTTATTGACGAGGCTACAAGCTTAAGTAATGATCCGTCAAAGCAGTTTGTTTCCTTTGTTACAGCAGCTTCTCATGCTGACACTACAGATATTTTTCAGGGTACCTCAGTTTATTACAAGATATACAATAGCCCAAATCAATTATTATCCAACAAAAATAACATTGCAAATATCAACACAGAATATACAAACCAGGGGATGGAGCGGCTGATAAGCTGGGGCTACCAGCCTTTGACTACTGACCAGGTGGATACGGTAAACCTGGTATCTGCGGGTGGGGCACAAACGGTGTCTATTCGACTGTGGAATCAAACACCTGCACCCAATTCTCCTGTAAACTATGAGTATCCTGCTGAAATAAGAGTGAATGGGCAAGATAAAGGTATTCCTGTACGGAGTGTAGACGACAAGTTTTTTTCTTTTAATTCTACAGTAGAGGCTAGTTCACCTTATTCTGTGCCAGTGGAAGGACAAGAGGACGTAACCTTTACAACTGGTGCTGGGACAAGTACTTGGTATGTAGCCTTGTATGCCGTTTCTACAGGAATGAGTCCTTCCTTGACTCCTGTGTATAGTCAGGTAGTGTATCTTGGTTCCCTAGCTATTGGTACAACCAATTAAAAAAACTGGCTTGATATGATCAAGCCAGTTACTAAAGATTTCAGATTGAAGTTTTGCCCTTACAGTTCCTCTGTGGGAATGTGGTACACGCTACCACAGTTATGACAGATGATTTCCAGTGGATTTGGACCGTTTTGTTTTATGTCTGCCACTTCATCTTGACCAAGATTTTTCACCGCAGAAAGATATTTTTCCCGAGTGCAGTTGCAGTCAAAGATAATGTCACGTTCCAAGGCCACGGTGGGATTAAAGTCACGGAAAAGCCCGTAGATGATGTCATCACGATCGCCACCTTCTGAGAACCATTGGCCGTAGGAGGGAGCTGCTTGGAATGCGTGTTCTACCGCCTCGGTAACTTCAGCTTCGTAGGCTTGGCGTTCTGCCAGCTCTTTGCCAGAGCTTCCTCCGTGGGCGGGCATTTTTTGCAGGAACATTCCTCCAGCACCAATTACTTGGCCTTGGCGGTCAAACTGAATGCTGGTGTTAAAGGCGGTGTAGATTTGCTCTGACTGGGCAAAGTACCAGGCCAAATCTTGTGCAATGTTGCGATGCTTGATTTCAACGCTGCCCACCTGAGGCTCCTTTGCTCCTTCGTTAAAGCGTGATACAGTGAGGGTGCCAGGTCCAAAGAAGGGGGCCAAGTCCCAGCTGTCCAGAGGTTTGGTAATGGGAATGGGATCTTGCAAAAGATAGCCACGAACAGAGCCTGCACTGTCGGCTTCGGTACAAAAGCCAGCGGCAGGACCGTTGGTGTCGTAACGGAAGGTTAGACGTCCCCGTCCCTTCATGGTGGGAATCATCAGGGCAGTGGAAAGATAGGCTTGCCCCAGAACCAGGGTTTCTAAAATGCCCAGCTTGTGATTTGCTCGCATTTGGTTTATAAATCGAGTACCGTGGAAAAAGGCTCCACGATACAGTCCATCTGCCATAACAAAGACGGACATACCATCCTTGTGGATAGAATCGAGATGTTGCAGCACGTGCTGGTCAGTAATTTCTGCAGTAATCATACTACTACTATACTAATTTTTTCCTTTGACTTCAATTATCTTTCTTGACTTCACCCCCCTTTCTTACTATGCTTAAAGAGTCAAGTCCCGGTGAAAAGACAGAAGGGATGGTTGGCAAAGGATTATGAATGTCTAAGAAAATTTATGTTGGAAATCTTAGTTTTAGAACAACTGAAGATGGGCTTTGTTCAGTTTTTGCTCAGTTTGGTACCGTCATTTCTGCCCAGGTGATTCGTGATAGATTTACCGACCAGTCCCGTGGATTTGGCTTTGTGGAAATGGAGCAGGATGAAGCTGCAGAAGAAGCCATTGCTTCCTTGAATGGCCAGATGATTGACGGACGGAGAGTGCGAGTAAATGCTGCCGAGGAAAAACCTGCTGGATTTAATCGGGAGCGGGGAGAAAATCGCTCCTCCTTCAATCGGGGAGAGCGACCACGGCGAGAAGGTCAGCGGGGAGAGTTTCGGGAGGGCCGTTCACCACGAAATGCTTCTCGGCCACAGCGGGATTCATGGGATTATTCCTACTAATGTAATCCAGTTCTGAAAAAACTTGATTCAGTTTCATCCCTGTAAGGTAGTGTTTTGGGGAGAACGGAAAACGTCGGTTGAAATTGGGGGAGTGGCTTCCTTCAATTTAACCGACCTTTCATATTTCTCCCTTGCGTAGGGCTTTTCTTTTTATTATAGTTAAAATATGGATTTTATTAGACTTATAGTTATTGGAGTTATTCTTGGAGTGGCAAATGTGATTCCTGGCGTTTCGGGAGGAACCCTTGCCGTTGTTTTTAATATTTACGACAGGCTTATCAGTGTTATAACCTTGAATGTAAAAAAGATTCTTTCTGAGTGGAAGTTCATTCTGCCCTTGGTTGTTGGCATGGGGTTGGGAATCATCTTGTTCAGCAAGGCAATTACCTTTCTTTTTGAAAATTATCCAGTGCAGACAAATTGGTTTTTTATTGGCATTATTTTGGGAAGCATTCCCATGATTGTAAAGCGGCTGATGGTTGCCAGCATGGCTTCTTCTTCAGATGCTAGAAAAATACCTGTTTCTGCCATTGTGTGTGGTGTACTGGCACTGGCGGTAATGGCAATCATGACCTATGCCAATGTGGCTGAAAGTGGAGCTCCCATTCAAACTGAGCTGACTCCACTGCTGGCGGTAAAGCTTTTTATTGGGCTTGCCTGTGCTACCATTGCCATGATTATCCCTGGAATTTCTGGCTCTTTTTTGATGCTGGTGGTGGGAATTTACAGCACCGTAATTGCCGCCATCTCTGACTTTAACATTCCCCTGCTGATTCCCGCTGTCATTGGCGGCGTGATTGGGCTTTTGGGTGGAGCAAAGTTGGTGCGAGTTTTAATGGCAAAGGTTCCCGCTCAAACCTATGGTGCCATTATGGGATTGGTGCTAGGCTCTATTCTGGTGATTTTCCCTGGCTTTGGCGGTTTTGCAACCGTGGCCACCTCCCTCCTTGCTGCTGCAGTGGGCTTTGTGGTGTCCTTTTTTGCAGGCCGAGAAAAGATAGAATCTTAGGCTAGAGTTCTTGCCTTTGCTAGGGCATCCAGCAAGGCTTCCATCAAAGGGAAGGATTCTGGGGTGAGGCTGGCAAGGTTATCGTATTCGGTGTGGAGGAGCCGCCAGGTCATGGGCATTTTCTCTTGTACCTGATAGGGCTCCAGTGGCTTGATTTTGCGGGCTCCCACATCCTGTCCTTGGCTACTTTTCATGACGGCGGCCTGGAGCCCTGGATGCTGCTTTAATTCCCGAAGGTAGGAAACTACCTCTTGGGCAGGAAGCAGGGTAATGGCTACGGCAGGAATTCCACAGGCAAGAAAGCCTGCATTGTCGCTGTAGGGCACTGGCAGGGGAGCCCATTTTCTTCCCGCCACTGATTTTATCAAGTCTTCTGTTCGTTCTACGAGGCTATTGAACTGCCGCTGGAAAGATATACTGCCCTTTCCCTTTCCAGCTTGGGAGAGAATTACGAAATCTCCCCGTCCGCAGCAGTCAAAGGCGTACACATCCTGTTGGGTAAGTCCCAAACTTCTGAATTTGGTGGCAATACCAAAGGCTCCCTGCTCGGAAACCCCTTCGCTGCCGCCCATTTCCTCTCCATCAGAAAAAATAATCTGCACATTGTGGAAGCCTGGAAACCGCAAGAGTCGCCGAGCCCAGTAGATAATTTGGAAGACGGCAGCACTATTATCGTTGGCACCGGGACTGGTATCCACTCGGTCATAGTGAGCCAGCACCGTCTTCATCTTGTACTGGGGATTATAGGCTGCAGGAGGGAACTTCACCAAAATGTGGTGGGCTCCCTCCAATGACAGGGGAACAGCAGGAACTCCAAAGTCCTTCAGCATGTCGAGAATAAATTGTCTTCTGTCACAATCTGGGGCAATGAACTTTTGAAAGTCCCCGTGGCTCTCCATCTTATTCAGCCTTTTTAGAGATTAAATGTCAAAGATTTCAGCAAAGGCCTTTAAGGCACCCTCGGTGTTGTGAGCCAGTACCTGCTTGGTGAGGAGCTTACCCAGCTGAACACCTTCTTGGTCAAAGCTGTTCAAGTTCCACAGGAAGCCCTGGAACATAATCTTGTTTTCAAAGTGGGCCAGCAAAGCACCCAAGGCCTCTGGAGTAAGCTTGTCTCCGTAGATGAGACTGGAGGGCCGTCCGCCAGGGAAGTACTTGTTGGGGTTCTGGTCATCCTTTCCACAGGCAAAGGCCATAATTTGGGCTGCTAGGTTGGCACAGAGCTTTTTCTGGCTGGTGGAACCATCCACGGTTACATCACAGCCAGTTTGGTTATCCTTAAAGCCAATGAACTGCAAGGGAATAATATCTGTTCCCTGATGCAAAAGCTGGTAGAAGGAGTGCTGGCCGTTTGTTCCAGGCTCACCAAAGATGGCAGGTCCTGTTACATAGTCCACAGGCTGGCCGTCACGGTTTACCTGCTTGCCGTTGGATTCCATGTCTGCCTGCTGCAGGTGGGCAGGGAATCGGCTGAGGGCCTGGCTATAGGGCAAGATGGCGGTGGCAGGGTAGCCCTGTACGTTTCGCTCGTACAAGCCGATGAGGGCGTCCAGCATGGCAGGGTTCTTGGTAATGTCACTGGCACAGGCGGTAACATCTGCCTCGTGGGCACCCTTCAGGAAGGAAGCGAAAACCTCGTAGCCAAAAGCCAAGGAAAGGACGGCACCGCCCACGGCTGAGGTGGAAGAATAGCGTCCGCCGATAAAGTCATCAATGTAGAAGGAGGCCAAGTAGGCTGGGTTGTTTGCCAAGGGGCTTGTCTCGGAGGTAACGGCCACCATGTGCTTGGCAGGATCGAGGCCAGCTTTCTGCAGAAAGTCCTTAACGAAAAGCTCGTTGGCAAGGGTTTCCTGGGTGGTACCGCTTTTGGATACTAGAATAAAGAGGGTGTGGCTCAAGTCAAGGCTTGCCACAACACCAGCTCCATCGTCGGGGTCAACATTGGAAATAAAAGCAGCCTTCATCTTGAGGCAGTCGTTGGCACGGGCCCATTGCTCCAAGGCAAGATACATGGCTCTGGGCCCCAGGTCGGAGCCACCAATACCGATTTGTGCCACTGTGGTGAACTTTTCTCCAGCTGCATTGGTGATTTGTCCACCGTGCACCTTTTCCACAAAGGCCTTGATGGCTTCCAGCTGCTGTTGGTAAAAGGTTCCTTCGTTTTTGCCCTGGTGGAGTACATCCTGTCCCAGCTGGCCCCGCAACAGGTGGTGCAAAACCTTGCGGTTTTCGCCTGTGTTGATGGTGGCACCGTTGTATAATTCCTGAAACTTACCGGTAAGCTGGGCTTCATCTGCCAATTCCTGCAAGATGGCCAGAATCTGGGGGCTTACTTCTTTGGCGCTGTAGTTATAGGTAAGACCTGCTGCCATGGGGGCACTGTAGCGGGCCACACGCTCTGCGGCAGTGGGAGAGGAAAGCTCAGCCTTGATGGAAACAAGGTTTTTCAATGTCTGGAGCTTCTTGAAGGACTCCAGCTTGTCTAGGTTTTGCCAAGTAATCATATTCACCTCGATGAAAAATTGATGGGCAGGACTTTAGTTTCGCCCAAAGGGAAAGCCACCTTGTAAAAAGTGGTTCCATCGAGAAATATAGCATAAAAATGGGATTTATGACAGGGGGATTTTATTAGGGGGAGGAAACCCCTCTACTCGGAAGCGGGGGGGTCCGCACTTTTGCGGGGCAAAAGCGAGATTCGCTAAAATCGCTCAATATATCGCGATTTTCCGGCTTGCAGCCGTCGCTCCCTACCTAAAACCTCCCTTTCCCCCAGCACTGCTTAGGGGCTGCTTGCCCCTAAGAACCCCAGGAGAGAAGGCTTTTGTACTAATTTTGACTTAGCTGGTCAGAGGGGTAAGGGGCTACGATGTCGTGTCCCTTGTTCCCCAACGACCACATCTTAGAGTAATCCTTGTACTACATCCAGTGGGAGGTTTGTTCCTTGGGCTACTTGTTCGGGGGATAAGCCCATGGAAAGGAAGGATTTTGCTGTTTCCACAGCCTTTTGGTAGGCTGCTGGAATCCTTTACCACTTTCACTTTCAATTCACCTATGCTATACTGCAACCCGTGAGTTTTGATATTCCCCCGCAATTTTCCCTGTGCCAGAACGAGGCCTGTGCCCATGCTCCACAATGTTTGCGATACCTTGCCTATGAGCAAGGAGCTATAGACAAGCCATTTATTTCTGTTGTGAATCCCTTTTGCTATCCACAGGAAGGAGAAGGCTGTCCGTTCTTTCGTAGCAACGAACCTGTTCAACTGGCTTGGGGCATAAAAGGAATATTTGATGCTATTCCCTATGTTTTGGCAAAGCAAATCAAGGAGCAGATTATTGCTACCCTTGGTAGAAGCAGATACTATAGGGTATTCCGAGAAGAAATTCCTCTTACTCCCCAGCAACAGCAGGTAGTTCAACAGATCTTTTCTAACCATGGTGTTGATACACCTCCTGCCTATCATTATTTTACTCAAGACTACCAGTGGTTTCCTCATTAATTTATAAATAGTTTCATAATTTTTTTTTAATGTGAAACTTTTAGTTTCGTACTGAAAAACATTTGGTTTCACAGTGTGAAATACTTTGTTTCACAGTTTGAAACATTTAGTTCTGTACTGGAAAATATTTTATTTTTCAGTGGGAAAACTTTTAGTTTATAGTGAAAAAATACCAATACCGTTTGTCAGATTTTTTTCATAGCAGATTTTTCCAAAATCAAGTCGGTTTGACGAGGCTAGAAATTGTACTGTAATTATGATAGAGTTGATTAAGTGACGGTTTTTGAGAATTGATATCAAAAGTGTACTAGGAGTACAGGATATTTTTTGAAATTCAAAATTTCATTGCTTGTCACGAGGAATTTCATTGTATGAAATTCTAACCTGTCTAGCTAGACAGTTCGTGGTGGTGTGTAAGGACAGGGTAATGTGTCTAGCTAGACAGGAGAGTCTACTGATTTTTGTGTAAAATATTTTAACATGAGAAGTTGATGTTATATTTTTTACTTCGCAATATTAAAAGTTACCACATTCAAGATGAATCGAGTAGATAGATTAAATTTTATAACTTAGGATTGATGGATAATTACTGTATAACGAAAGGAGATTTAGTGATGAAAAAAATTGTGTTTGTAACTTTGATGATGGCTGATGATATGTATAAGAGACACTATCCAGTTGATGGAAATACATTCATTGAGTATTCTGGTGAACTTTATTATGCGATCAATGCAGTTCTTGCACGAACCATGAAAAAAGATGATGAAGTCAAAGTGGTTTTACTTGAGACAAAAGCTGGGGAAAGTGCTGGTAGAAAAAATGCTCAGTTATTTATAAATGAACTGAATGAAATAAATCATAATAATGATATTGGAGCTAAAATCACATATGATGTTATTTCATCAAGATTTCTTACTTCAAAAAAAGGCTTAAATGATATTTATTTAAAATTAATAAAAAACTTTGAATCTGATGTTGAGCTTTCTGCAGATATTACTTTCGGACCAAAATCATTGCCATTGTTGATTTTTGCGGCAATGCAGTTTGGTGAAAAGTTCTTTGATTGTTCTATAGGTAATGTGATTTATCTTAAGACAGAATTTAAGAATGGAAAATTAGATGAGTCTTCTCAGATTATTTGCGATTATACTCCACTTTATTTATTAAATAGTTTTACCAACACGATTGAATGTTCTTCTGGTGAAAAAGCTATTGCTGCTGTAGAAGCTTTGTTTGAGAATTAGATAATGACAAAAGTATTAGAGTTTTCAGAAATTGATGACTTATTTTTTAAATACAAAGAAGCCGCAAAACAAGAAAATACAGAAAAGTATCTTGATAGGTTAAAGAATGATATTATCTCTGCTTTATGGAAGAATCTTAAAACCAAAAAATGGATTACAGGTGTATTAATTGAAAATGCAGATGAAATGATAAAGACAACCACATACTGTATCAAAAAGTATGTAGAATATGAAGATTATCAAGGTTTTGCTGCTTACACAACTAAGTCTATAAAAAATAAACTTATAAGCAATTCGATTGAAACAGCATTTCAGGATTCTACTGGAGGAATGCATATTTCTGACAATTACAAAAAAACACAAAGTAAACTAAAGGAAATTTATAAATCATTTGTTGGAGAGAATAGTCTTTCGGAACAAGAATTAAACAATAATTTTGTAGAATATGCGTCCAAGTACTTGAATATCGATAAAAATATCGTTGTGGATTTTCTCAATCCACAATGTACGATAAGTAAAGAGAAAAGGAATTCAAAAGATATATTAGATATTACAGATTTTTTTTGTAGTTCTAATGCATACTCACCACAACAATTATATGAACAGGATGAAACTAACAATGAGTTACTTTCGAAAATAAACGAACAATGGCATAAACAAAAAGAAGATTCAAAGCAATTAATGTCTGAATTATTAACGCTTATTGTTATAGAAGCTCTCAATAAAAAATATATAAATCTAGAATATACAACATTTGAGAATTTTAAATTTATAAATAGAAAAATGCTAAAGATCTATTTTTTTAACCATGATGAGGAGATTCCTTCTCATCAAGAGATAGGAGAAAAATATGGACTTACTAAATCAGGTGTTAGTAAAAAAATATCTAGGTTTTTTGAAAAAATAATTTAATAATTGATGTCAACTTTCTCAGAAAGTTACTTCTTAAGTTAATTAAGATTCATTATAGGAGTTAGAATTATGGGATTGAATGATTTTGTTATAACAAAAGAAAGAGCTCTGCCAATTTTTATTTTGGCAGATGTGAGTGGTAGTATGCGTGGAATGAAAATCCAAGCCGTAAATAAAGCAATTCAGGATATGGTTGCAACTCTCCGCAATGTTGATGATATTCGTGGAGTTTTCAAATTAAGTGTAATTACTTTTGGGGGAAATGATGAAGTCATTGTCCAACAATTACCAACTGACATTAAAGATGTAGAAATTACAGAATTGACAGCAACAGGCCGAACTCCTATGGGGGCTGCAGTTTCCAAATTAAAAGACTTGATTGAAGATAAAGAAATTGTAAAATCAAAAGATTTCCAGCCTACAATTGTGTTATTAAGTGATGGTTGTCCGACAGATTATAATGGAAAAGAATATGATTCTTTAGAAAATTACTTGAATTGGGAGCCAATCAAGTTATTCCATCAAGCTCCAAGATGTGCAAAATGTATGCGAATTGCCATGAGTGTAGATGAAGCAACTGATCTTAATATGTTAAGGGCTTTCTTAAACAATGAAACTGAACCCATGAAAGCTACGAATGCAAACGATATTGCCAAAATGTTTAAATGGGTAACTATGTCTACAATCAGTAGAATATCAAGTACGGATCCTGATAATGTACAGAGCTTCCTTAAGTTTGATTTAGATTTTGAAGATGATGATATTCTTGTATGAGTGATGTGATTGTCAAGGAGCTTGATAAAGGAAGAATTGTGGTTCTCTCTGAACGGGGAGAGAACCACAAAAAAAATGGTATTTGTAATCAAGATTCTTATGAATTTAAGGTTGATAATTCTGGTAATTATGCTTTTGTTGTGGCAGATGGAGTAGGCTCTTGTGCATTTGCAAAAGAAGGGGCTGATAAAGCTTGTGAAGCAGTGTGTGCTATGCTTTCTGACTGTATTGATTTATCAGAAGATGAAATAAAACAGAAGATATTTCTTAAATGGAAAAGTTTGGTTGGAAAAGATTGGAATGATTATGGAACTACTATCAATTTCCTATACGTTTATCCAGAAAGACTGGTTATGGGAAAAATAGGTGATGGCGCTATTATTATGAAAAACGGAGATAATGTATTCATTATGTCTGAGGAGACTGAGTTTTATACGGCAGAGACATTTGCATTTGGGAGTTCTATTTATAAGCATTCATTTAAGGTGTTGGCAATGCAGTATGAGACTACTGTACCCATTTTATTAGTTTTGTTGACTGATGGTATTGGAAAGGAACTGAATTCTGAAAAACACAAAGAATTTTTAGATTATATAGCTTCTACTATCAAAAATCAAAATTTCGTGGTAGAATTAAAGAATTGGGTATTAAGTCTTAATAATAAAAATGGTGATGATAAAACCATTCTTATATTTGAAATTGAAGGAAGATAGAAAAATGGAAGAACTTGAAGGACAAATCCTAACATCAATGAACGGAATTAAATATTGTCTTTCCAAAATTATTGGTCAAGGAGCTCAAGGAATTATATATAGTACAGCAGATGATAAATACGTAATCAAGTTGTATAACAAAAGGTCTGATTTAAAGGACAAGAAGAAATTAAAGAAACTTACTTGGCTTTTGAAAACGGATTATCCAGATCAGTTTATTAAACCTCTTGATATTATTAATTCTCCATATATTGGATATGTGATGAAGAAGGTAAGAGGCCATATTTCGTTAAACAAAATACTTATCCCTGATCGGAATATGTCTTTCTCGGAATGGTACAATAATAGCACTGGTGGTTTGTATAAGAGACTTTTACTAGGGCAAAAAATAGCTATACAATTTGCCAATCTCCATAAAAAGAATTTAGCCTACTGCGATTTATCTGGAAATAATATCCTTGTAAATGAAAATACCGATGTAAACTCGGTTTGTATGATTGATATTGATAATATATATATTCCTGGTGCTGATGAAGTAAATGTTCTTGGAACATCACGTTATATGGCACCTGAAATTCTGACAAAACAACTTGATCCAGATATTTTTACAGACAGTTATTCTTTAGCAGTTATTCTATTTGAATTACTCAAAACAGGACATCCATATATCGGGGATTTTATAGAAGACGGAACTCCAGAACAAATGACAGAAGCTTATAAAGGGCTTTATCCTTATGTTGAAGATCCATCAAATGATTTAAATCGTTCTTCACAGATGCTTCCATCGGATGTAGTTTTTACAACAACATTAAAAGAATTATTTCAGAAAACATTTATTGATGGGAAAGAAAATCGAATATTAAGAATTAGAGCACAAGAATATGCACTAGCTTTTCAAAGAGCTTCAAATTTAGTTGTAAAATGTTCTGATTGTGGAAATTGGCATTATGCAAAACCTGATGATAATCATAAATATATTTGTCCATGGTGCGATGTTCCCTATAAGAAACCATTAAGAATTGCATTTTATGAAAAATATAACTGTAAGGTTCATGGCCAGAAAATCCCTATAAGAGATAAACATCTTGAAGACTTTGTTCTTAAAGACAAGTCTAAAAATATTATAACAAAGAATTATATTAAAGATTCTTATGAAGAAAATGACGATACAGCTTTGGAAGAATATTTTTCTGTTCGATTAGGAAACGACGGAAAATATTATCTCATAAATCAGTTAGGTAATATGGTAGCCTTAAAAAAGGCAAATGAAGATAAGTTTGTAGATATTCGAAAGGAACAAATGAAACCTTTGGATATTAAAGATACTATTATTTTTGGAAATACAAAGGATTTACAGAACTTTGATTTTGGAAACAATGTAAAAGGTGTATCTTTTAGATACGCAGTAGTTAAATAGAGAAAGGATATGAAGACATCAGATATTATTTGGGGCGGCGATCATAAAGCAATTGTTACTCTCAGAACACCTGTTGAAGGTATGAAAGAAGGTGATGAAGTTCAGATTGAGTTTAATTATTTGGATAATGTATATGAACTTTCTTTTGAAGGAAAGAAAACTGTAATTACACCTAGTAATAAATCAAGTGAAGATCAGCTTGATTTATTAAGAAATGGCAGAAGTAGTATGAATACAATTCTTAGTATGGATGAAGATGGTTGTTTTCTCCAGCTGAGAATATTTGAAGAAATTGTTTCCTTAGGACAATTATCAACATTAAGAATTGCAATTACTGATGATGTTATTGATAAATTGACAGATAAAGAGCAGCAAAATCCACTGGAAACTCTTAAAGAAAAATTCATTTATACAGATCCGAAAACAAAAAAAACTATGATTTTTGTAAAAGGATATAATAAAAAAAATGCAGACTTTTCTATTCTGTCTCGAAGAAACAGATTAAATGTTTCCAAGGAATCAGATTCATATATTTCCAATGGGTACGCTAGATATGACAGCAGTTATGCTGATTTTGATGCAGTATATTTAATTTCAGGAAATATTGAATTTGTTGACTCAACCAGAGATGCAAAGATCTCTGTTGAGCTAAATAAAAATATGGAAAAAATTCACTCAAGTGGAAAATACTTCGAGATTTGGGATGCATATTTAAACCTTGAAAAAATCAGTATGCTTCAGCATGCAAAAGATACTGGAGTAGTAAAATATAAGTCTGTTAGAAGTCAGGCTACAAGTGATGGATATAAATACACTTTTACTTTGGAAGAAGGAGAATATGCTAATTTCTTAAAAGATGAGATTCTTGATTCTCATGCAGAAAATATTATCAATAGTGAAAAAATAACGCCAGAAAATATAACTTCATGTAGAACAACAAAGGTAGGAGCTTTTTTTAAAGTTATTGGAAATGAATGTATTGTAATTGATTCTGATGCTTTATCAATTAACAATTTCATTCCTGCTGAAGGTTATCTCTTTACTTCTTTATCTGGTGACAAAATTCGAATGCAGCGTTGTGAAATTGCTAAGGAAAAAATTAATAATAATAGGGCAGAAATAGACCATCTTCAGGAAATAATTGAAGACGGAACTCTTTTCCATAATCAAATTGGAGAAAATGTCCCAATAACAAATAAACTTAAGGCATCTCCCCAGTTTAAGAACAAGACCTTTAATCAAGAACAGATCCAAGCAATAGACAATGCCATAAATACGCCTGATATTTCACTTGTTTTGGGTCCTCCTGGAACAGGAAAAACTACAGTAATAAAAGGCATTGTTACTCGTTTTGAAGAATTATTCAAAAAGAATAATCCAAATGAAAAACTTGATATTCTTATCTCAAGTTTCCAGCATGAAGCCGTAGACAATGCTGTAATTGGTATGGAAAATGATGGGTTACCAGCAAATAGAACTGGAGGAAAGAAGCGGGAAGGTAGTAATATTTCTTTTTATGTAGATGATTGGAAAAAGAAAAAGACAAAAGAGCTTTCTGAACAATTAGATAAGCATCAAGTTGAAAAAGATGATTCAATTGAAAGTTTAAGAGGTCAGATTTTTGCTTGGGCAAAAAAAGGATGTGATTTAACTGAAGGTTTATCGATTCTTAAAAATCAGATAAGTGAAAATATTGTTTCATTATCAGCAGATGTATTAAATGCATCTAGAACTTTAATTGCTCAAGTAGAAAATGGTGGCAAAACTGAAGCTATAAAAAGTATTTTAAATGAAGAAGAGCAACAGAGAAATGTCATTTTATTATCTCAAAGACTAGATAACGAAGCTTTTAAAGATGATGGTTTAAGACATGCAAAAAAATTAAAAATTGCAATTGAAGATGAAGGAATCTTTGACAATGCTGATGTTGAACCTATTAAAGCCGTAATATCCTCTGAAGGTGAAGATGCAGAAATATTTAAAAAATACGTAGAAACTGTAAATTTTCTTAAAGAACACTATCTTAAAGAAGATGTGAAGGAGCAGGAAGACAAAGTAGATATTCCTCATCAATTAGAAATTCTGTTGAAACGTATTGATGGTGAATTAAGAAATAAAAAAATTGAAAATCTAAATGATCCTAAGGCCGCAGAAACCTTGATTCTGAGGCAATATCTTGATTTGATTCAAGATGACGCTGAAATAAAGAAGATAATAAACAGATACTCTAGTATCAATGCAGCCACTTGTCAGCAGGCAATGGATATAAGAAAAGGTTCAAAAGATAAAAAATATGATTTAGTTATCATAGATGAAGCGGCTCGTGCAAATCCTTTAGATTTGATGATTCCTATGTCTATGGGTAAGAAAGTAATTTTGGTAGGAGACCACAAACAGCTTCCTCATATGTTATCTCCAGAAGTAGTTAAAGAGTATCGAAAAGAAGGGAATACTGAGCAGATGCAAGTACTAGAAGAAAGTCTTTTCGAACGTTTATTTAATACGCTTGAAGCTTCAGGTGCAAAGAAACGAACAACAAGACTTACAAAACAGTATAGAATGAATCCTGTAATAAGCAATTTCGCAAGTAAATGCTTCTATGAAGAGAAAAATACAGATGTTGGTCTTGATTCATCAGAAGTAAAAATTGATGAAAAACAAGCTAATCTTGGTATGTATAAAGATAAGCCGCTTGTATTTCTTGATCTTCCACAGGCAATTTTCGATGCAGAAAAGTCGGGGGTAAGTAAATCTCGTCCTGCTGAAGCTAAAGTAATTATGGATGAAGTTGTGAAGATCTTAAAAAAAGACCCTAATAAATCAATAGGTATTATTACTTTTTATAGAAAACAGGTTGATGTTATAAACGAATATAAGATTAATCTTACAGATGAACAGAAAACAAGAGTTGAAATTGGAACAGTTGATGCCTTCCAGGGAAAGGAATTTGATGTTGTATTCCTTTCCTGTGTAAGAGCAAATAACTATTCCGAAGATGACTTGCACAAAAAAATTGGTCATTCAAGTGATAAAAACCGTTTGTGTGTGTCTTATACACGTGCCAGACAATTACTTGTGACTGTAGGCGATAAAGAAACAATGTCTTTTATCCCTGAAATGAAAGAATTAATTGAAATTTGTGAAAAAGGAGATGTAGGTCATTATGAACTTATCAAAGAGTAATACAGTATTTTCATTTGGACCATTCAAACATTCTCTTTCTACAAATGCATATAATGTAATTGAATTTGCTTGGCCAGTAAAAGCTTTTGAATGCTATGCCAATAAAATTGAATCAGGTTCTTTGGACGCTTTGGCTCTAACAGTATTGGAATTATTGAATCTTCAATACTTGAGATTAAATCAGATTGCAGATGATTTAGGAATCAGTAAGGAACTTCTTGATCACATTATTGATCATGAACTTCTTTCTAATGGATATTGTGAACAAAACAAAAAAGAATTTAAAGTTACTAACAAAGGAATTAACTACCTTAGAGATCGAACTACTAATGAAATTAGCAAGGAAAAGGTCTTTGGGTATATGTTCCAAAGTCTGATAGATGGCGAATTCTTCCCGTTTTTCTATGAAGGAACATTACCAGACCCATGGCACAATAAAGATGGATTGTATTATGTTGATGTAAAATCAAAACACGCCGAACAAAGGGAAGATTCAACTTCTCTGCTTAATAAGATACAGCGTGCTTATCATAAATATGGTTATATCT
Source organism: Treponema sp. (assembly GCA_017549025.1). GTDB lineage: Bacteria > Spirochaetota > Spirochaetia > Treponematales > Treponemataceae > Treponema_F. The sequence continues at coordinate 10,538 of JAFYWB010000008.1, read as the reverse complement.
ATCATAAATCAAAAGAAGTTTCTGAAAATCCTTTATTTGATGAGAGCATGTTTGTTGATGCTGAAGATGATATTCAGGACCAAGATTTCGATTATGAAGCAGATTTGGACAATTCATCATTAAGAGAAGAAGATAAAAAAGAACTTTCAAATTTGAAAAATGCTCGAATTAAACTACTTAAAACAACTCCAAAAGAGATATACATAAAATTTAGATTATATGCTCTTAAAGATGAGCCAAGTTCATTTCAGATTAATTCTCCATTTGAAGAAAATGAAACAAAGTGGTATTCAGAATCTTTTGCTCGTATGAGAAGAGATTCTAATGTAACATTTGGTTTGTCTGAATCAGATATGATGGAATTGGAATCATATTGTGATACAGTAACCAGTCAGATGTATAACGATCTGCCAGAATTAAAAGAACTGAATCCTGAAGAGTACTTGGAACGAACTTATCCAGAATTAAATTCTTGTAGTATTAAAGCTATTTTGAAAAAAAGTTATTTACGACTTGTTAGACAGGAAATCTTCGCCCAAAAGGGTGCTAATAATGAATCGGATGTGATTATGAATGTATATAGATCTTTAGAACTTTTACTTAATAATTATATTAGGAAAATTAATAAACAAAAGATTGTTGATTCATATTTTAATTCTGTTGGTTTTAAATCTGATATTGATGATATTCCATCATATTTTGGAATAACAGATAGTCTATCTGCAATTGATACAGAAAAAAGAACTCTATCATATCCTAATAAGTTTTGTGGGCAGTCCATTATGAAGAACTTTAAAGGACGTAAAAATGGAATTTCATTAAGGGAAAAATATTATTTCTTGATGTACGCTGCATATTTGGATAAAAATCTAAATTTTGCAAAAGCATTGAAAGAAGATAAATCTATTTTAGCTAAAATTGATTACATAAATTATAAACGTAATGATTTTGCAGGTCATAATGATGGATATGATGTTACGGAAATTGATTCCAAATTATTGAAAGAGATTGTAACAACTTTTAACGAACTTTCAAAGGTTTTAGTATCAAACTTTGATAAATAACAGGAGAATAGAAGAATGGGTAAGAAGAATAAGAGTGGACGTAGACAACCAGGAACTAATACTTCAGCGGTAACAACTTCTACTTCAAATAGTGTTTCTACTGAAGATAAGGGACTCCTTGAATATGCAAAATCGCTTGTAGAGGAAGGAGATAAGGAGCTTAAAGGTCTCATTCAGAAATTAGCAGAAAAGGCTAATGAAGAACATATGTTAGAACTTGAGGCTATTAAAGAAGATTTTGTTAAAAATCTTGAAAAAGAGCATTCTGACAAAGTTAAAGAAATCGAAACTTTGAATGATGAAATAAAAAAGCTTGAAGAAAAACGAGAATCTGAAAATGATGCAATAGAGCAAGAAAAAGTTGAACTTGAAAAAGATAGAAAAAAACTTGAGAACGATCGTAATAATTTTGAATTAGATTGCAGAAAAAAGGGAAAAGAGAAAGTTGATTCTATTTTCAAAGAAGAAAAAGCAAAATTTGAAGATGACCAGAAGAACCTAGAAAAAGAGTTAGCTGATGTCGCAAAACAAAGAAAGCAACTTGATGATGAAAAAGCAGCTTTCAATGAGGAAATGGCATCGGAACGGAAAAAGCTTGATAAAGAAAAGAAAGAATTTGAAGAAGACAAAGAAGAGACAAAGGAAAGTTTCGAAAGACGTGATAACAGATTAAAAATAAAGGAAGAGGAATATAATAAATCTAATCCTGCTAAAATTGCAGAACAGGAATCAATTATAAGTAATTTAGAGGAATCTCTTGCAAGCTGGGAAGAAGCATATAGGAAACTTTCCGTACAGAAAAATGAGCTAGAATTAACTAAAGCAAGAATGGAAGGCTATTCTATTGAAGAACTTCAACAGGAACGAGACCGTCTGTCAGAAAAATTAGACGAATTACAGAATAAGTTTAGTGATTATACAGATTTAAAACTTTCTGAAATGAAATTGGCATTGGAAGAAAAACCAAAATATATTAATCAGATTAACCAATTACAATCAGAAGTGGCAAGTAAAGAACATGAACTCTCAAGACGTGCTAATGTCCAGCTTGAATATGAGCAGCTTAAAGAACAGTTAGGATTACTTCGTTCTCTTAACGATCATTTAAGAACAGAATTATCAACAACAAAGAAGATGCTTGAAAGTTCAACAAGTGATGTATGTCCTGCATTAACTCAGATTGATACAAATATTGATTCCGATAAAGAAAATGACGTAAAAAAGAATCGTGATAAATTAATGTCTCAGTCAGAGACATTAAATTCAATTGTAAAACATATTAAAGAGTATGCTGCAAGTAGAGCAAAACCTCTGTTTTACACAGAAGAAGATATTAAAGCATTTATTGCTGGTATGGCAGCTTCTTCCTTTGCAATTCTTCAGGGTATGTCAGGAACAGGAAAGACGAGTCTTCCTAGAATTTTTGCTGATGCAATATTTGGTGAAGTAAAGATTGTTCCTGTAGAATCATCATGGCGAGATAGAAATGAATTACTTGGTTATTATAATGACTTTAGTAAAAAATTTACTGCAAAAGAATTTACCTGTGATTTATACAAGGCAAATACACCTAATTACAGAAGTGTTCCATACTTTATAGTATTGGATGAAATGAATCTTTCTCGTGTGGAGTATTACTTTGCTGATTTCTTATCAGTGCTTGAAAATGATCCTAAAGATTGGAAAGTCCAATTAGTTGAAACTGATATGAGACAGCTTCCTAATGAAATTACACCAGAAGTAAGAGAGGCATTGAGTCAAGATGATTCTGCAAGATATGTAGAATTACGAGCAATTGTAGAAAAGCTTTACCCAGAACATGGAAGTCTAGATTCTGATGCAATTCAGAATGCTCAAGCGGGCGAGAAACAAAAATTACTCCAGTTCTTAGAAGAAAAGCATTTTAAGAATATTCATGGTTCAGCAAGCCTTGTTACAGGACCACAACTGCTTGAGGATGGAAAAATAATTACAATACCAGAAAACGTATGGTTTATTGGAACTGCCAATAAAGATGAATCGACATTTGAAATTACCGATAAAGTGTATGACCGTGCACAGGTAATGAATTTTAGGAATAGAGCAAAAGGACAAAAAGTAACCCAAAACATTGAAAAGAGGTTTATTTCTTATGAAACATTAAAGAGACTTTTTAATACGGCTAAAAAAGAGTTTGAATTTGATTGTGCCTCAAATCCTGCCATTAATGATATAGATAATTATTTGAAAGAGCATTTTAAGGTTTCTTTCGGTAACCGAATTTTGGATCAGATTAACAAATTTGTTCCTGTATATGTAGCCGCATCTTTCGTTTCGAAGCCCCAAAATGAAGAAGAAGCAAATACATTCATATATGAAGCTCTTGATTATCAGATTACAAATAAAGTTTTGAGAAAACTTGAATATATTGATATGGCTGGAGAGGAAATCGAAGAACTCGAAGAAATTTTTAAGAAATATAAATTCAAACTTGCTTTGGATTTTCTTAGTTCTAAAAAGGAAAACTAAATGACAGTTTTTTTTGTTGATGTATTTGAAAATAATAAAGAAATATCATTGGAAGAAATAAATTACGTTATTCCTTATTCTGGAAAACTGGTAATAAAGGATGTGTGTCCAGATAGTTGCGTGTTAAACCACAAACTAATTCCTCATGATTCAACGTTCGAGTTACCAGTTAAACAAGATGATATGACTCTTAGTTGTGGTTCAGACACTATTAGAATAAAAACTCTCAAGGGGGTACTTTCACAAGAAAGTATTATCGATTATCAGGATATATATCAGCAATATTTATCTTACACAAAAGATAATTGTTTTTATTATAAAGATATGCAGAGAGCTTTTTATATTGAAAATAGTGATGCAATTAGACTATGTTCATTTAATAAGAAATTCACAAGCCTCATACAGTCAAATAATCGTGATGAAATACTTAAAGATGTGAAATATTTACCATATATTTTCAATAGACCTAAACTTCATTTGAAACAAGTAGGAGAGGTTAGACCTGCGTCTATTGTAACTAGAATTGGTACAGAGTCTATTAGACACTTAGCTTCTCATAGTGAACATTGGAAAGGCATAAAGGCCAATGGACTTGTTCCAGAACGACTACTTGCAAGAATCCTTGAAGATGATTATGCAATTTATGAAAATGTTGCTGCAAAAACTATTGTTGATAGACTATATGCCTTAGAAAAGAAAGAAAAGGAAGATATTATTGATTGTAAAATGAACTTTACTTTAGCTGAATCATATTCTCAGGGAGGAGAAAGACGAAACTTTTTTAATGCAATCAATTTTCTTTTCAAGGGATTTGAACACTCCGAATCGAGCACAACACAAAGCTTAATAGAAGAAACACTTGTAGTTATCAATTTAATTTTGGCATATCTATCAAAGTGCAAATCAACGAACCTTTATCGTCATATAAAAAGAGAAAAAGAGATAAAAGGCATGCTGAAGAAAACTAATATTTTCATGATGGATAATTATTATAAGAAAGTTTATCATTTGTGGGAATTATTAGGTAAAAAAGAAGAAATTTCTGAAATTCTTGAAAAAAAAGAACTAACAGATGAATATCTTCTTTATGTAGAATTAATTATCCTCTTTTGTTTGAATTATATGGGGTTCAAACCAGAAGAAGAAATAAGCTTAATATTTAATAACGCATTTAATCACTGTTGTTTTATATTTGCAGACTGGAAAATTACTTTAAACACGGAAAAAACAAAATTATTTGATGGTTTTATTACTGCAGAAATTACTCAAAGGAAGAAAATTTCTGTTCAGTTCACAATTGAATTACCTGATGAGATTTCTGTATATCAGCAGTTTAAGGCAACCAAATCTGGTAATAAAATAATTTTTGAGCAGCAATTAACTGATAAGGAACAAGATGAACTTTGTAATAAATTACAGGAATATATTGAAAAAAAACAACAAAGTAAATGGAAACAAGAATTTAGAACGACTCTCTATAATGAAATGAAGAAGGTTTCTTTAAATAAAAAAACGATATTGTTTATACCGTGGAAATATGGAATTGCAGATGATTATAAAATTGCAAAAGAAACTCTTAAACAAATAGAAGAGTTAGTTCCTTCTGATTTTGACGAGTGTTATATTTTAAATATTACTCGTCCTAATGAACTGAGAAATATTAATGATGAAAAATTTTTAAAATCATTGGTTTCATATAGTTTAAGCAACCAAGAATCTACTAGAAATGGAGAGTTTGGTATTATTCCAGTAACGATTAATGATATAAACTCATTTAGGCGTATTTCAAAAATTTTCTTGAAAAATATGATTCTTTTGAAAGATGTTCAAGATTGTTGCCCTCAATGTGGTTCAAAGTTAAAAGGTGATAAAGAACAAGGATATTTTTGTGTAAAGCAGGACTGTAATTTCAAAATCTATAATACACAGTGTCCTGATTGTAAAAAGAAATACTGGTATACAGATTATACTTTCCCTAATGTTTTTCAATTAGATTCAGAATCTGTAGGAATGGAAATTCTTTTAAAAGAGAATGAGTTAGGATTCAAAAATATCACTGCTTTGAATTCTAATCATAAACCAGAATGCCCTTATTGTAAAAAGCCTGATACGTTAATATCTAAATGTAAACATTCAATTGAAAAATATATAATTACAACAGAGAAGAAAAAGATAGTTCACAATTTATTACAAACACCTGATATTATAACTCAAGGAGAATCTCAAAAAAAATTGTTAGTTAGTACTACGGTTAATTTTGTTAATCCTTTGAATGAAAACACAGCAGCAAAATTAATTGGGAAAGAAATAAAAACACCAAAAAATTCTTATAAAACTGAAAACTATTTGATAATTAAGTGTCCATATTGTAATAATTATAACAGAAAAGAAGATAAATCTCTTATTCTACATATTTATAATAAACATAGTCAGCGTGCAAAAGCCGATGGATATATAAAATTCTTAGGCCCTATCGTAAAATGTGCTCATTGTAAAGAATTAATTACTAATTGTCCTGACGCAGAAGTAATGAAGCACTTAAATAAACAGTGTGAGATTAAGGAAACTCCAAAACAGATTATGATAAAGAAAAAAAATATAGCAAAATCGACATCGACTGTTGTTAAAAAAATATCTTTGTCAAAAAATACACTGTATTTTGTATGTCCTTACTGTCATAAAGTAATACAAAAAATACATGAGAAAAATCATATAACAAAATGTAAAAGAAAGCATGAGACAAAAAAAGCCTCAAATAATTTATAATTCTCTTCACCTCTGCCCTTCTGTGTCAATATATAGATGTCGGGTGACTTTTATTTGACATAATGTTAGCATTTATGCTAACATATAGAATGGAAAATGAACCTTTTGATTTAAATGATTATATTTCTCAGAGAAAAGAAAAGGATTATGAGTTTGCCTCAGGTCTTTGTATTCCGATCCTTTGGTTGTTGGGGTCGATATCAGTAGCAGCTTGGTAGTATCTGGCTCTGCGAAGCAGCTCTCCTTTGTTTGAAGTTTGCATTCAAACCTCCTGTCTGTGGCATGATAATCTCCACCTTCGCCTCCATGCCCCCTGTTCTCACTCCAAGGACACGTAGGTTTTGCCGGTGCCTCCTTCTTCTGGGCGGGCAAAGTGAAAGTCTGTAATGCCGGGGTAGTGGGAAAGGTAGTCGTGGACAGCCTGCTGCAGAATGCCGTTTCCCTTGCCGTGGATGACGGAAAAGTGATAGAGGCCCTGCATGGTGGCCAAGTCCAGCTGTCGCTCCAGTGCCTTGATGGCTTCCTCACAGCGCATCCCTAGAAGCCGTAGCTCCAGTACTGGACGCTCCGTGCTGGAATCCTTTACAAAGCTTCTGTCCTGAGGTGTGGCAAGACTGTGGGCCACAGAGCTAGATGACTCTCCTTCTACCAAGCTATATTCCACCATTTGTGAGGGATTCGTTTCCAAGGGTTGCAGCAACCGCAATTCCTTTTCCTTCATGGTGAGCTTAAGTCCGCCCACCTGAACAAGCCAGCTGCCCTTGCCGCTTTGTCGCAGGATGGTGCCTGTTCTGTTGCCCTTGATGGTGGCCACCGTGGCTCCTTCTTGGAATTGCAGCTCCTGTTGCAGCTGTTTTTTTCCAGCTCCACCGTTGCCTCCCTGCTCTTGGGCTTGTGTTACATCCTGAGCACGTGCCAAGGCCAGGGCATCCTTGTTTTTTAACCGCTTCTTTTTGCCAGCCTTTGCAGGAGGGGCGAGGGGAGCAGTACCATGGATTTTTTCCAGTTCCAGTTGATCCTGCTGGAGCTGCTCCTCTTGGCTTTCCAGCTTTTTTTCCTGCTCCTTGATATTGGCATCCAGCTGACAGATAAATTGCTTAACGCTTTGGGTCTTTGCCTTGGAAATCTCTCCTTCCCGCAATTCTCGCACCAGATTTTCCAGCATTTTTCGGCTTTCTGACAAGAAAATGCGACCTTCTCGTAGGTCTTCACGAGAAAGCTCTTGCTCCCGCTGACGAAGCTGTAATTCCTTCAAATCCACCCGTCGCCCCTTGTCTCGAATGCTTTGCTGCTCCCGCTTTAAGTCTTGAGCCAGCTTGTCAGCCTCCTGATGCTTTTGGGTAAGGGAGGTAATCATGGCAGAAATGTCTGCCTGTTGGCCTTCCATGTAGGCGGTGGCTTGGTCCACAATGGCTGCAGGAAGTCCGTTCCGTCGGGCTATATCCAAGGCACGGCTTTCTCCGGGGATTCCTGCTCGAATACGGTAGGTGGGAGCCAAGGTTTTTTCGTCAAACTCAGCAGAAGCGTTGGTACAGGTGGGATGAGTGTAGCCGTAATTTTTCAGCACACCGTGGTGAGTGGTAACCACCACTAAATCTCCCTGCTGAATGAGCTTGTCCAGCACTGCCATGGCAATGGCTCCTCCCTCCTGTGGGTCGGTACCGCTTCCTAGCTCGTCTAGCAAAATAAGGCTTTTGCCGTCGGAATGGCGGAGCATTTGGCCAATATTTTTCATGTGGCCAGAAAAGGTTGACAGGGACTGGTCTAGGGATTGCTCGTCACCAATATCTGCAAAAACTCCAGAACACAGGGGCAGGGCAGTTTCCTCTGCAGCGGGAATGGGAAAGCCACACTGGTTCAGCAACGTGAACAGGGCCAGAGTTTTTAAGGAGACGGTTTTACCGCCAGTGTTGGGCCCAGTGATAATCAGCACTCGGCAGCCTTGTGGAAAAACAATATCAATGGGAACGGCCTGCTCTCCCAAAAGGGGATGGCGAGCCTGCAAAAGACGGGGCTGGCTTTCTGGTGGTAAATCCTTGGCAAAGATAGCCTTGTTGTTCACTGCCCAGCGAGCCGTTCCGTAGGCTCCGTCCAGCTGCACCATAATGTGATGGGCCAGAAGAATATCCTGCTGAAAGGGCGCAAGGCTTGCGGTAAGCTCTCGGAAAATACGGCGGATTTCTGCTGAAAGGGCAAATTCCTCCTGCACCAGCTCGTTGTTTTTACGGACCACTTCCTCTGGCTCAATGTAGACGGTGTGGCCAGTTTGAGAAACCTCGTGGATAATACCCCGAATTCTGGACCTGCTGCCAGAGCGGACTGCCAGCACCTGTCTGTCGGAACGAAGCACAGGCACATCGGACTGGAGAACATCCTTCAGGCTGGTATCGCTGGTGTAGCGGCGAATGGCTGAGTCAATTTCACGGCGAATGCGGGCGATGTTTCCTCGAATCTCCCGCAGCTCTGGCAAATCCTTTAGCTGGCCACTTTTGTCGAGAACTCGACCAATGAGCTGGATAATCTGGCTCAAGTCGGGGATGGAGCGGGCCATGTCTGCCAACTGGGGAATGGGAAGGCTTTTTTCTGCAGAAAGCAGGGATTTGGCCGTTTGCATTGCCACGGAGGAAAAGCCTGCCAAGGTGTGAAGCTCCTGCTGATTCAAAACGGAATTGGCCACAGCAAGGATGTCGGTAATGGGTTCCACGGGCTCCCAGCCAGTAAGGGGCAGGGGACGAGCAGATTCCAGAAAGGTCATCCACTGGCGGGCAGTGGCCTTGAGGGTAGTGATTTCACCTTCGTCTGTTTGAGGAAAACGCTGCTCCACCAGATTTCGACCTTCCTGACTCAAGCAACAGCCTGCAATGGAAGAGCGGATTCGCAGAAAGTCCAGCAGCTGCAGGGTCTTTTCTTCCACCTGCATGAGTTTATCGCTCTGTTGCTCCATGCTAGAATTCCCAGCTTCCAGTGTTGATTTCGTCACAGATTCGCTGCCAGCTTTCAAAACGCTCCTCGCTGATGATGCCGCTGTACACTGCCTCCTGAATCTTGCAGCCAGGCTCTTGGTCATGGTTGCAGGACATGCCAAAGGAACAGGTTCCCACTAGGGGCTTCATTTCTCGGAAGTACAGGGCCAAGTCGGCGGAAGCAATGTCGTGGAGTACAAAACGACGGACACCGGGAGTATCGATGATGGAGGCTCGGGCATTTTGCCGTCCTCCCATTAAGGATTCGTTCAAGGTCAGGTGGATGAGGGTTCCCTTGGTGGTGGTGTGGGTTCCTCGTCCGTATTTTTCTGAAAGGCTTCCTGTTTTAAGGACGCAGCTGGAATCAAGCACGTTGATGAGGCTTGATTTTCCCACACCAGATTGACCCACAAAGGCGGTAAGCTTGTCTTCCAACAGGGCTGCCAGCTCTGGGATTCCCTCGCCACTTCGGGCAGAGATTCGCAATACTTGGTAGCCGATATTCTCCCAATCGGTGAGACGGTATTCCACATCCTCATCGGCAGCGAGGTCGTACTTGTTGCAGATAATAATGGGAGTGATTCCTGCCTGCTCAGCCTGAGCCAGGGCTCGGTCCACAAAGCGGGGGCGGAAGGGTGGTTCTTGAGTGGTGGTGACAATCATCAGGTAGTCCAAGTTGGCTGCCAAAAGCTGAGGTGCCCTTCCTTTAACGTTCCACCGTACAAAGGCATTTTTACGGGACTGGAGAGAAATGATTTGTCCCATTTCCTCCATCAGTTCATCTGGCTGGATTTCTACCTTATCTCCTGGTGCCAAGGGATTGTAATAGCCCTGACTATCCTTGAGCTTTTTTCCCTTGATGGAACACTGACGAGTAATTCCATCCTCACACTCTACAGAAAAAAAATTATTGCTTCCACTAAGAACGATACCTAACACAGGATGCAGTATAGCATAGAGGAATGAAATATTAAAGTAGTGGCTGGGATGGCGGGAGAACCCACCGCCGCCTTACGCTTCACTACGCTCAGAGGGCGGCGTCGGTAGGCACCCGCTGGCATCCTCCACCAAGTTTTACGTTCATCGGGCTATACTGTAGTTAGATAGGGCTGGCTACAAAAACATCTTCTTCCGGGGTTCTTAGGTAGGGAGCGACGGCTGTAAGCCGGAAAATCGCGATATATTGAGCGATTTTAGCGAGTCTCACTTTTGCCCCGCAAAAGTGTAGGAAAACCCC
>JAFYWB010000007.1 GCA_017549025.1 Treponema sp. | reverse complement strand
TTATACTTTTCAGTACATTTGCAACGAGGATAATCGGCTCAAACTAAAAGACGGTTCTCTCCGCATCTTTTTGAACACCAAATCCACAAAGCTTTCAACCCTTGACCAGAAATTACAAGCATTTTATCATTATTTACAGGATGGTGTGGTGGAATCTGACCTGACTCAAACCATCTCAGATAGTATCACAACCCTGAAAAATAATTCCAATGAGAGGAGGTTTTACATGACATGGACAGTTAAAATGGCTGATGCTCGATATGATGGTTACGAGGAAGGTTTTGATAAAGGCTTTACAGCTGGTCGTGAAGATGGACTCCAACAAGGCCTCCAACAAGGAACCCACCAAACCAAGTTAGAAACAGCAAAAATGTTACTTTCCTACGGTGATTCCCCAGAAAAAGTCGCCATTTGCACCAACCTCCCACTAGATGTGGTACAGAATTTACTGTAAAGGTTGATTTTAGGAGGAACAAAGGGCAAGACATCGCACCCTCTTGCCCCGCTGACTAGTAGAGGGGTTTCCTCCCCCTAATAATCAAACATCCTTATACACCCGTGGCACCCGCTGGGCTATTCCGCAGGTAATCTCGTAGGAAATGGTTCCCGCCTTGCTGGCAATATCTTGGGCAGATTGCAGGGCACCGTGTTCTGCAGGACCAAAGATAATCACCTCATCCCAGCGAGACACCTTGCTGTCCACTCCAAGATAAATCATGCACTGGTCCATGCAAATACGGCCACACACAGGATAAAGCTTTCCGTTAATGGTCACCTCAAGGTTCTCCCCATAGCGACGCAGCAGTCCATCTCCATAGCCAGCAGGAATTACTCCCACCAGGCAATCTTCTTGTGCCACCCACTGGCGACCGTAGGAAATGCTTTCTCCCTTTTTCACCTGCTTTATGGCTACAATGCTGCTTCTCACATCCATCAAGGGCTTCAAGTGTACTGGGGACTTTACCTTAGATTTTCCACCGTTCAGGTAGCTTTCCGTAATGTCTCCGGGATAGTAGCCATAAATCACCAGTCCGGGACGCACCATGTCAAAGTGGGATTCTGGATATTCAAAGACAGCGGAGGAATTGGCGGCATGGCATAATCCTGGCTCAATTCCCAGCTGGCGGATAGTGTCTACCACCTGCTGAAAGGTTTCAATCTGCTTTTTTGTGTAGGCCACATCTGCTGGCAACAGGGAATCAGAAACGGCAAAGTGGGTAAACACACCATCTAAACTCACTCCCTGGGAATTGGCAATAAGCTGAGCCAAATCAGCAGCTTCATCAGGAGTGCAACCGATGCGTCCCATACCCGTATCCACCTTCAGGTGAACTGGAACCTTCCGTCCCATGGCGGTGGCCGTTACGTTCAGCATTCGTACCAACTCTGAATCACACAGGGAAGGAGTCAGCTGATTTTCAATAATTTCAATAAACTCCGAAGGCTGGGGCAAGCTCAAAACTAAAATCGGAATGGTAATTCCCGCCTTCCGCAGCTCCACCCCCTCAGAAACTGCTGCCACCGCCAAATAGTCGGCACCACATTCCACCGCCATGTGAGCCACAGGAACTGCCCCATGGCCATAGGCATCAGCCTTCACGGGAATACACAGCTTTACATCAGGCTGTAACTGATTTCGCACTTGTTCTATATTATTACGTAAATTTCCCATGTATACATTGGCAAATGTCGCTCTCATAGTGTAACCATCATACTGATTCATTATTTTCTTATCAATAAGTATTGTATAAAAGTCATTAGCTGATTACAATGACACAAACTATCTATTGGAGATTGAACAATGATTAAAATAAGTTTTATCAGTATGCTCTTAGTATTTTGTATGATTTTTTCCTCCTGCTTGACTACGGAAGAAGCTACCGGCTCAAATTCCTCCCTGGAACAAAGTGCATTAACTGCCACCTCAGCTATTGTATCACAGGCTGACGAATCAGCCCCTCAACCTGTCGCTGAACCAGAGCTCCCACCACCTCCTCCACTGCCCAATTTCAGCCTTCAGGTAGGAAAAACTCCCGCAGCAATTCGAGTGGGACAAAGCTTTAAAACCAATTTTACTGCCACCCTTGTGAATACAGATACGAACATGGCAGCAGAAGGAATTGCTGTTACGGTAACCTATCCAGCCAGCAAGGAAAATGCCACCATCTCCTTTGCCACCACAGAATTAACCACTGACGCAGCTGGGACTGTTACCTTCACTCCCTCAGACACCAGCTTTACCTGCAACAGCAAAATCACCTTTTCCGTAAAATCCAGAGCTGGAACAGAAGCTGTTACTATTCCTTATCAGGTAAAAACAGACCGCTACAACAAGGGAGGCAACATTGCCATTGTAGACTACGGCCTTACCGGCAATCCCATTCGAGACAATAGTCGCTCTGCCTCAGCCCTTTTAACCGCCCTTATCAGAAATGGCTTTTCCTCCATCGGTAATGTGGATTTTGTTAACGAAGTCCACTCTGGAGACCAAGCAAAAATATATCAGGCCGCCTACAACCTCATTGGTAATAATTCCAACTTTCTCATTTATGGAACTGTAAAGTACAACGGCGAGGTTACCCAAAAAGATGGTGTATTTTACACACCCTTGATTGGAGACCTTACCTGCCTTGAAATGAAAACTGGAAAGGAATTGTTCCACACCGTTGTAGAAGTTGTGGGAACAGGAAGCTCCGAATGGGCTGCACTGCAAAATGCCCGCATGGATCTTTTTGGCCCCCAAGCTGCCGAAGCAATCATCCATGGAATGTAAGGATTTTATCCCGTGAAAAACCTAAAAATTCCCCAGCCTCTCAAAAAAATGAACGAAATCTTTCAGGCCAATGGCTATGAAGCCTACTTGGTAGGAGGGGCTGTTCGTGACATGATTCGTGGCAAAGATGCCTCCGACTGGGATGTGGCTACCAATGCTCAGCCAGAGCAGGTTATCAAGATTTTTCGCAAGGTCATTCCCACTGGCATTGCCCACGGCACTGTCACCGTCTTGTTCATGGGTCATTCCATAGAAGTTACCACCTACCGCACCGAAGCAGACTACAGCGACGGCCGCCACCCAGACTCCGTGAATTTTGCAGGCACCATAGAAGAAGACCTCTCCCGCAGAGACTTCACCATGAATGCCATTGCAGCGTCGCTGGAAGACGGCCGTTTGGTGGATCCCTTTGCAGGACAAGAAGATATAAAGAATAAAACCATTCGCACCGTGGGAAATCCCTACGACAGATTCAACGAGGACGGACTTCGGCCCATTCGTGCCATTCGCTTTGCCACTCAGCTGGTTTTTTCCATCACCCCTGAAACCATGGCCGCAATCCCAGCCTCCTTGGAAAAAACAGCCTCAATTTCTGTGGAACGATTTCGTGATGAATTCATCAAAATCCTTAAATCACCAGAGCCTTCCGTGGGCCTGAAGCTTCTGGAAGAAACTGGTATCCTCAAAATCTTTATCCCAGAGCTAGCCGCCTGCAGAAAGGTGGAGCAAGCAGATTATCGTGGCTTTCACCAGTTCGATGTGCTAGATCACCTGTTGTACGCCTGCGATGGAGCCCCTGCCCACAAGGAGCTGGTGCGTCTTTCTGCCCTTCTCCACGACATTGGCAAGCCCAAGGCAAAGCAAGAAAAAATCACACCAGAGGGACAGGTTACCCTTACCTTCTACAACCACGAAAAATACTCCGAGGAAATAAGCCAAAATCTTATGACTCGGCTTAAATTTTCCAAGGCAGAAATTGCCACCGTGTGCCATCTGGTAAAAAACCACATGTTCCACTACGAAAGCAATTGGTCAGATGCCTCGGTACGCCGCTTTTTGTTTCGAGTTACTCCAGAGGCCCTAGAAGACTTGTTCGACCTTCGTATGGCCGATGTATATGGAAAGAACCGCACACCGCCAGTGCTGAAGGAAGGACCTTGGAGTGACAATTTGCTGGAGCTCAAGGATAGAATTGCAGAATTATCACGCCAGCAACAGGTTCTGGGCCTTAAGGATTTAGCCATAAACGGCAAGGACTTAATGGCAGCAGGAATTCCTGCAGGAAAACAGCTGGGAAGCATCTTAAACCAGCTTTTGGAAACGGTGCTGGATGATCCTGAACAAAACAATCCACAGCAATTATTAACCATAGCCACCAATTTGGCAAAAAAATATTCTAACTAAAGCAGTACAGGGGGAGTCATGAGAATTACTGGAGGAGAATTACGGGGAAGAAGCATCAAATGTCCCGACGGAGTCATTCGCCCTGCCATGGACAGAATGCGTGAATCCCTTTTTGCCATTTTAGGTGATTTATCAGGAAAATCCTTTTTAGATTTATTCTCTGGCTCTGGAACCATTGCCATAGAAGCAGTTTCTCGTGGGGCTAGCCACGTGGAATTGGTGGAAAAAGACAAAATCAAAATTCAAACCGTACTAGACAATGTTTCTATCACAGAAAAGGAAATGGGAAAAAAGATTCACTGTCATTTTATGGCGGTGGAGCTTTTCCTCAAACGGTGCAAGAATAAATTCGACATCATCTTCTTTGACCCACCCTTTCCCTACAAATACCACAAAAGCTTGGTAGAGATGGTGGCAAAGGGAGAGCTGCTCAATCCCGGTGGAGTGGTTCTGATTCACCGTCCAAAGGAAAAGGAAATGCCAGATGCAGTACTCCAGCTGGAATTAGGAGACAGAAGAGAATACGGTCGGTCAATCGTGGATTTTTATTTTAATAAGCCATGAACGAATATTGACAAAAGAATGAAATGTGTTAGAATGGAGGACGTGCAAAAGGCACTCTGTTATGGAGAAGGATTTAGAAAAGGTATTTGAAAAGTTTCAAATGCAAGGAACCTCAGGGTTTATAAAAACTACAGAAAAACCTACTTCTACCCTCACCTCTGAACAAAAGGTTAGTCTCAACAGAAAAGGTAACGTATTGTTCAATCAGGGTGATATAGAGCAAGCTCGTAGAATTTTCATGACTACAGGTTATTCTGACGGACTTACTCGAATTGCTGATGTCTATGCAAGCCAAAATCGTGAGCTTGATGCACTTAAGCTGTATATTTTGGCTCATAATAAAAGGAGATCCGAGGCACTTGTAGAAAAAATCGCCTCGCTGATTTCAAAACTTATCATAGAATGAAGGAATAGTTAAAGATGGAAAATTTTTCCCCCACAACTGTTGTACCTGAAGAGTTTCAGAGCCCCATGATGCATCACGACCATGCACCACAGGATTCCAAGGCAGCTGAAATCGCTGAATTGTCCAAGAGGGGATACCACCTTCTGAAAGACAACAGAATTGATGAGGCAAATGAAGCCTTCCACACCATTCTCAGTCTGGAAGAAAACAACAACTATGCCTTGGTGGGACTTGGTGATGCAGAACGAAAGCAAAATCACTTCCGTGAGGCTATCAAGTATTACACCCAGTGTTTGAACTACCATGCTTCCAACAACTACGCCCTCTTTGGACTGGCAGACTGCTACAAGGCATTGAACCAGTACCACAAGGCTATTGACATTTGGGAGCAGTACCTTGTTCACGATGACCGCAACATCACCGTTTTGACCCGTGTAGCAGATGCCTACCGCAAGATTCGTGAGTTCAAGAAGTCAAAGCAGCTGTATTTGCGTGTTTTGGACATGGAGGAAAACAACGCATACGCCCTCATCGGTTTGGGGCACCTCCACTACGATTTTAAGGAATATCGTGATGCCTTGTATTACTGGACACGTATGCTGGAGCTCAACGAGCAGAATGCAGATATCCGTGTATTGACTTCCATCGGAAACTGCCATCGTAAGCTAAAAACCTTTGAAAAAGGTGTATACTACTTTGAGCGAGCCTTGGAGGTAGAACCAGGAAACTTCTACGCACTCTTTGGTTTGGCAGACTGCTACCGTGGAATGAACCAGCAGTTCCGTTCTATTGAGTACTGGAACAAGATTTTGGAGAAGGATTCCAACAACAAGGTTATCCTAACCCGTGCTGGTGATGCATACCGCAGTACAGGAGACTATGACCGAGCTGTTGAATACTACAACAAGGCACTGGACATTGAATTTGACCTGTATGCCGTTCTTGGACTGGCTCTTATCAGCAAGAGCACTGGGAAATACGAGGATGCAGCCAATAGCTTGTCCCGCTTGATTCAGTCTGATCCCAGAAACTATCGGTTCTACATCGATTTGGCCGACTGCTACATGAAGATGAATCGTCGTACACAGGCTATTGAAGTACTTGAAAGCTTCCATCGTCAGGGAATCAGAAGCCAGTCTGTAAACGAAATGCTAGATAGGATTCTCGCTAACCAATATTAATATGAATGAATGTCTCAAGCCAGAAGGTTGTACTGCTCCACAGGAGGATTACAGCCTTCCTTGCTTACAAAACCCACCCACAAAAAAAGCTCTGGCAGGACTTTTGCCAGAGGAATTAGCCCAGCTCCCTGGAGTGCAACCAGCGTTCCGGGGAATGCAGTTGTTCAAATGGTTTGCATCTGGGGTTACCTCCTTTTCTGAAATGCAGAATCTTCCCAAAAACTTGCGTCAGCAGCTGGAGCAAGATTATTGTATCCGTTCCTCCTTTGTGAGCAAGAAGCTGGTGGATCCAGATGGAACGGTAAAGCTCCAGCTGACCCTCCATGACGGCAAGTGCGTGGAAACAGTGCTGCTTACCGACAAGGATGGCCGAAAAACTGCCTGTGTTTCTTGTCAGGTGGGTTGTGGTATGGCTTGTGCTTTTTGCCAAACAGGACGGTTAGGCTTTAGCCGTAACCTAGAGGCTGCAGAAATAGTTGAACAATTCCAGTTTTTGGAAGAAGCTGTAGGAAAGCTGGACAACATTGTATTTATGGGTATGGGAGAGCCCATGCTGAACCTGCCAGCTATTCGTAAGGCTGTTGCAGTGCTTACCCATGCAGAAGGCCGAAATCTTTCTGGTCGTCGCATTACCCTTTCTACCTGCGGAATCATTGCTGGAATCTATGATTTGGCAGACAATGGCCCTACCCTACGCCTTGCAGTTTCCCTTACCACCGCCGACGAAGAGCTACGACAACAGCTCATGCCAGTAACAGCAGGAAATCCCCTTCCCAAGCTCAAGGAAGCCATTGCCTACTACATCAAAAAAACAGGACGGAGATGTACCTTGGAGGCAGCTTTGCTGGCAGGAAAGAATACTGGACGGGAAAGTGCCCAGCGGCTTATAGATTTTGCCCGTGATTTAAACTGCCACGTCAATCTCATTCCCTGGAATCCAGTGGAAGGCCTGCCTTTTCAAGAGCCTTCTGCCAAGGAATGCAAGAGTTTTATCCTTCAGCTGGAGCATGCAGGGATAAACGTAACCCTACGCCACCGCCGGGGACGAAAAATTGGTGGAGCCTGCGGACAGTTGGGAAAAACAGAATAGTAATTTTTGTCACAAAATTCCATTTTTCTCTGTTTTTTTTAACAAGGACTAAATTTTAGTAAACACTACTTTAATTCCAGTATAAATCCCTTGAAAAAAATGAAAAAATGCAGTATTTTAAGGTATCTTTAAACAAGAGGAGTTATCATGCAGAAAAAGATTTACGTTGCAGGACTGATTGACGAGCAAGGAGAGCAGTCTGTAAATCAAGCGGTGGCCGCTATTTCTGGTGTCACCTCATGTACTGCCAGTGCCATGAAGGCTCAGGTTCTTGTAGATTACGATGAAGCTGTAGCTGGAGTGGAAGATTCCATCAATCAGGCCATAAAAGGTGTTGGTTTGGAAGTTTTAGCTTAAATTCTATAATTCAAATATGATAAAAAGCCCTAGGTTCTGAAAAACCTGGGGCTTTTTTAATGCCTTTTCTTTAAAAAATTAGAAAAAAATAAATTTATTGTTCTTTAATCCAGCCCTTTTCTATGGCAGAAGCAACTTGAGATTCAAGCCAGGGCCACAATGCTGGCGTTCCCGTTTTTACTGGTGCCATTCGTCGGTACACCTGCTCCTTGGTAACACTTCCCAGCTTCCAGGTGTGGCCCTCTGTCAGTACGTTGTGCATAAAGGGCTGGATTCGGTCAAGGCTAGCTGCAAAGCGGGAATCAGCAGTGTTCATGGCATCGAACTCTTCCCACAGCTGACGAAACTTGTTCCCCTGCTCTTGGTCCAGCATACCAAACAGCTTTTCCGCAGCAGCTTCTTCACGCTGGGCCTTATCCTGATTAGCAGCAGCATCAAAGGCAAAGGTATCTCCTGCATAAATTTCAATCAAATCGTGAACAGTCACCATGGCTAATACCCGCCCCAGATTCACTGGCTCAGCAGCGTATTCCTCCAGCACAATGGCCATCAGTGCCAAATGCCAGGAATGCTCTGCGTCATTTTCCCGACGGGAGCTGTCGGTAAGGATGGTTCTGCGGAAAATGTTCTTTAATTTATCAACCTCTGCAATAAAAATCATTTGCTGTTGGAGCTTCTTTGGAAAATCCTTTACTGCAGAAAAATCAAATATCTGCTCAATTTTATCTGCTGGCATTTGTGGTGCCAAAACTGGATCTGCTGAAATCATAGTGCCTCCCTAAAAAAACGGGCCACCCTTTGCCGGATGGCCCAAAAAATCTAGTATTTGCTATCGGCGTAGCCTAACCAACCGTCATTTTCTATGAGAGCCTTTTCAAAACCAGCCAATCGGAAGATATAGCTTTTTGAAAGACTGCCGGAAATCAACTTTACCTTGGCAGTATCATCATCGTTAATGATGATGGCACACTCTGTATCCTTATCTGCAAAGGTATGGAAAATGTCTTCAACATCACGCTCAGACAACTCAATGGCCAGCATTCCGCAGTTGTACATGTTCTGGCGGAAGATACGGGCAAAGTTGGGAGCAACTACCACGTTGATTCCGTTTACTTCCAAGGCCCAAGGAGCATGCTCACGAGAAGAACCACAACCGAAGTTCTCCCGAGTGATAATAACCTTCTTTCCAGGAACATCAGCCTTAGAATCAAAGCCATCTAGCTTCAAATCCTCCAGCAAATAGGGCTTGAGGGCCTGCTTTGAGATTTCTGTCAAATACTTGGCGGGAATAATCTCGTCGGTATTGATGTCAGATCGATCTAAAAAAAGAACCTGTCCTCCAAACTGCTTCATCTTAGCACTCCTTGTACAATGGTGAGTTGGTAATAGTACCTGTTATAGCGGTAGCAGCTGCACTAGCAGGACTCATCAGGTGAACCATGCCTCCCTTACCCATTCGTCCGTTGAAGTTTCGGTTGGTGGTGGAAGCACACACCTCGTTTTCTGCAAGAACACCGTTACTCATACCAAGACAAGCACCACAGGTGGGGTTGGTAACACAGAAGCCGAACTTCATGAAGATGGAAATCAAGCCCTCATCAAGAGCCTGCTGATAGATGGAGGTGGAAGCAGGAGAAAGAATACCACGAACGCCAAAGGCCATGGTCTTGCCCTCATCAAGAGCCTGCTTCAATACAGCAGCAGCAACCCGCAGGTCTTCAATACGGCCGTTGGTACAGGAACCGATGTATACCTGATCAACCTTTGTTCCAGCAAACTCCTTTACCGGCTTTACCTGATCGGGCTTGTATCCAAAGGTAGCCATGGGCTCAAGGTTGGAAAGGTCAAAGGTATATACCTTTTCGTACTGGGCATCAGCATCGGAAACCCACTGGCTGTATTCCTTCAGGGCTGCTTCCTTAGATGCAAACTCATCCTTAATGAAGGGCCACAGGTATTCCACAGTTGTCATGTCAGGCATACAAATACCGCTGGTAGCTCCAGCTTCAACAGCCATGTTACAAATAGTCATACGAGCTTCCATGGACATGGCCTCCACAACAGGACCGGCAAATTCCATAACGCAGTTGGTGGCTCCATTCACTCCAATCTGGGAAATGATGAACAGGATAACATCCTTGGCATACACACCATCAGCAAGCTTTCCTTCCAGCTGGAACTTAATGGTCTTGGGCTCCTTGAAAGAGCAGACACCCTTCAGCAAGCCAACCTCCAAGTCGGTAGTACCAACACCAGCGGCAAAGGCACCAAAGGCACCATGGGTACAGGTGTGGCTATCTCCCATGATAATGGTGTAGCCAGGACGAACAAAGCCCTTTTCGGGGAAGATTGCATGGCAAACACCATTGGAACCAATGTCAAAGAAGTCTTTAATCTTGTTGCGATGGGCCCAGTCACGAAGCATCTTACCTTGCAGGGCTGTCTTGGAGTCCTTAGCGGGAGTTACGTGGTCAATTACCACCTTGATTTTTGAGGGATCAAAAACCCTATCCTTCTGTTTTTCCACCAAGTCGGCAATGGCCACTGGTGTGGTGATTTCATGACAAAAAACCCGGTCAAGCTTGAGAACCCAGGTATCAGCAAAAGGCTTCTCCGCCACATGGGCATCAAAAATCTTTTGGGCAATGGTCTTTCCCATAATTTTCCTCGTTAAAAATTAATTATATGTAAATTAGTTAAGTAATAATAAAGTTAAATAGGGCAAAAGTCAAGGTAGAAGCCATAGTTCCCCTCTTTCTTCATCTCTTTCGTTGGATGTGGCGGAGTATTGCTACTACAATTCGCTTGCCAGAAGTGGCCAAGGCTATGGCAAGGGCAATGGCTCCCGCACAGGTCAGGGTGGAAAATCCCAGCAGCAAGGCCTCTTCTAAATTGCCCTTTACTGTAGCCTCCATGGTCTCGAACATGCCACCACCTGGCACTAGGGGAAGAAGGCCCGGTACCAGATAAATGGTGGCAGGCTTTTTCTGCACTCGTGCCAGAATCTCAGAGAGAATGGCCACTATCAAGGCCCCAAAGAAATAGGCTCGGTTATCCGCCACACCGCTAGCAGGAAGAAGGGCTGTATAGGTTGCCCAGCCTAGGCCTCCCACTAAGGCTCCCCACACAATATTGTAGCGACTAATATTGAAGCAATAGGACAAAGCAGCGGCAGATCCTGCTCCCCACAAGCCAGCCAGCACTAATTTATACCACAACATGAGAAAACACCAATAATCCTACAACAGAACCTACAGACAAACCTGTAGCCACCATAAAGGCATCCATTAAGCGAGCAGTACCAGCCATCAAATCACCTGCAATCAAGTCACGGATGGAATTCACCAAGGCAAGCCCCGGCACCACTTGCATCAAGGCTGCCGTCATCATCTGTACCGACTGGGGAACAATTCCCAAAACATAGATAAGCTGACAGACAATGGAAATAAAGCCTCCACTGATAACAGAAAGAATAAAGGAGTTCAGGTTGAACTTACCAATCCAAAGCAAAAGCATCCGCAGCAAAAATCCCACCACAAAGGCACAAATTGCTTGGGGAAGACTACAGCCAAACATGAGACCAAAGAAAAAACCTGTAAATCCACCCATAAGCACCAAGCTCCAAAAGCTGTGGTCAGGGGAATGGTCGATTCGCTCCAGCATACGGGAAACAAGAAGCAAATCAGAATTAAAGCCTCGTTGAACAAGCCTGCGAGACAGGTCGTTCAAAAGGGCTATTTTCCGTAAATTTACCGTTCGACTTGTAATGCGACGCATGGCAGTGTGACTGCGGTGATCCTTGTCCTGCACCGTCACCATCACCAGGGTGGGAGTCACAAAGGCAGAGGCTGACCGTGCTCCCATGGAACGAGCCATCCGAACGCAGGTTTCCTCTGCCCGATAGGTTTCTCCCCCATTTTCCAGCACCATGGAGCCAGCCTGCACAGCAATTTCCATTATTTGTTCTATGTATACACTCACAAAATCAAGTATACCAGATTTCTACTTGTAAAACTATTGATTATGGGCTATTATGTTGGGAAACAAATAACTTTTTTTATGAGGTTGATTGGTGTCTAAAATTCAGATGAAAAATGCCATCGCAGAGCTTGATGGCGATGAAATGACTCGTATTCTATGGAAGGTTATCAAAGACAAGTTGTTGCTTCCTTTTGTTGATTTAAAGGTGGAGTATTATGACTTGGGTCTTAAGGAACGAGATGACTCTGAAGATGCTGTTACCTACAAGGCTGCTGAGGCCATTAAGCGTCTTGGAGTCGGTGTAAAATGTGCCACCATCACCTCTAATGCAGCTCGTGTACAAGAATATAATCTCAAGGGCTTAACTCCTAGTCCTAACGGAATTATCCGTGCTGAACTGGACGGAACCGTATTCCGCAAGCCTATTATTGTGGACAACATCAAGGGAACTGTTTCCTGCTGGAAAAAGCCCCTGATTCTTGGTCGTCACGCTTATGGAGACGTATACAAAAACTGCGAGATTGCTGTTGACGGACCAGGAAAGGCCGAGCTGGTGTTTACTGCTGCCGACGGAACAGAAATCCGCAAGACTATTATGGAAATGAAGGGTCCTGGTATCCTTCAGGGAATCCACAATACAGATAAATCAATCGAAAGCTTTGCCCGATGCTGCTTCTTCTACGGCCTTTCCGAAAAGGTTGACGTATGGTTTGCCACCAAGGACACCATCAGCAAGACCTACGATGGACGCTTTAAAGAGATTTTCCAACAGATATACGACAAGGAATTCAAGGCTGAATTTGAAAAGGCTGGTTTGGAATACTTCTACACCCTCATTGACGACGCCGTAGCTCGTGTTATGCAGAGTTCTGGCGGCTTCCTGTGGGCCTGCAAGAACTACGACGGTGACGTTATGAGCGACATGGTGGCCTCTGCTAGCGGAAGTCTTGCCATGATGACTAGCGTTCTTGTTTCTCCTGACGGACATTTTGAATATGAAGCTGCCCACGGAACAGTTCAGCGTCATTATTATCGGTATTTGAAGGGAGAAAAAACTTCTACCAATCCCGTTGCCCTGATTTTTGCTTGGACTGGAGCCCTTGCAAAGCGTGGTGAATTGGACGGAACCCAGGAATTGGTGGATTTTGCCCAGAAGCTTGAACGGGCAACTCTGGAAACAATTGAAGATGGAATCATGACTGGTGACTTGGCTAAAATTGCAAATCCTCCTGCTAAACAGGTGTTGGATTCATGGCAATTTATCGATGCCATTGCACAGCGTTTATAAATTTAATTTGACTGAAAATAAGGGGATTTTCGGAGTTAAACATGGTAAAAGAGACGTTTAAAATATTGTGTGCTGATGATAGCGTTTCTATTCGAACCTATCTGACAGAGTTGCTGCAATCTTGGGGCTACACTGTTACCGCTTGTTGTAACGGAAAGGAAGCATGGGAAACCTATCAAAAGGATCCATCCTTCTCTGTATTTTTGCTGGACTGGGTTATGCCTGAAATGAACGGACTTGAAGCTTGTAAGCTCATCCGTCAGGCTGAAGATACCAGCTACAAGTACATCATTATGCTTACCAGCAAGGATTCCACAGAAAATATTGTAGAAGCCTTGAACTCCGGTGCAGATGACTATTTGACAAAGCCCTTTCATCCCGCTGAACTGAAGGCTCGTATTCACACAGCCTATCGTTTCTTTGAGTATGAACAGAAGCAGCAGTCCATTGCCAACGAAACACGTTTCGCATGTTACCAAGCCTTGACTGAATTGGCTGAAGCACGTGACTATGAAACTGGACAGCATCTGTCGAGAGTTTCTGCCATGTCTCGGCTTTTGGCAAAGCAGCTGGGGCAGGACGAAAAATTCTTGAGCCAGATTGAGCTTTTTGCTCCCATGCACGACATTGGTAAGGTTGGAATTCCTGATGGTATCCTCCATCTTCCCCGAAAGCTTACCCCTCAGGAATTTGATATTATCAAGACTCACACTTCCATTGGCTATGATATCTTGAAAGGCAAGCCCACCATGGAAATGGCTGCTGATATTGCCCACTACCATCATGAAAAATGGAATGGTTGCGGTTATCCAGAGGGCTTGAAGGGAGAAGAAATTCCCCTGTGCAGTCGCATTGTATCCATCATCGATGTATATGATGCCTTGCGTGCTATTCGTCCCTACAAGAAAGAGTACACCCACCAGGATTCTGTAGATTTAATTTACAAGGAAAGCGGTATTTCCTTTGATCCTACCGTGGTAGCAGCCTTTAAGGAAATTGAGCACGACATTAAAAAGCTTTTTGACGAGTCCTACAAGACCTTTGCTACAACACCAAACTAAGCTCAGGTTTTGAACAGACTCAGTGCATAAAACTATAAAAGCCCAGCGTGGAGAGAAAAACTCATCACGTTGGGCTTTTTTTATTGCAGCAGGCCTCCCCAGGGAATGGAGAATTGAGCACATAAATCTTGATAATAGCGACTCATTTCTGGACTTGAAAGCTCAGTAACGAAAAAGCCCTTGTGACCAGAAGGAAGTCCATTATCAGAATCCCGAGAAGCAGTTTTTTTAAGGGAGCGAATCCGTAGCGCCTGACGAATAACTCCTTCCCGAGAATCTACCACCTGCACCGCATCTCCTGCCAACTGCTGGATTTCAGTGGCAATATGGAGAAAGTGGGTGCAGCCCAGCACAATGGTATCCACGTTTTGGCTAAGGAAAAAATCGACGGCAGGTGACGCAGCCTGAAGATAGAGGCTTTTGTCTTGGCTAAGAAGATGCTGTTCAATGAAACGAATCAGCTTTCCGTCTCCACGGCTCACCACACGGCAGCTGGAAGCAAAGCTCTGAATGAGATTCTGGGTGTAAGGATGACGAACCGTAGCCTCTGTAGCTAAAAGCCCAATAGTATTGTTCCGTGTTTTTGCCGCCGCCACCTTGATGGCAGGAACAGTTCCAATAAAATGGATTCCGGGAAAATCCTGACGCAGGGTTTCCAAGGCGGTAACAGACATGGTATTGCAGGCCAACACAAAGGCCGTGGGAGAAAAATGGGAAAGAACCAGCTGTACCGCTTCTTTTGTGGCGGCAATCACTTGTTCTGGAGTCTTTTCTCCATAGGGAAAGTTTTTTGTGTCTGCAAGATACAGACAGGAAGCTTCAGGACAGGCTGATTTCAAGTAGCCCATATAGGGCAGGCCTCCCGTTCCTGAGTCTAAGAAAGCAAAGTCAAGATGCATGGTATTTCCTACAGGGAAAAAAGATTGTCAAAGGCACTTCTAGCTGCTTTTTTTGCCTCATCTGCTGTGCTATTTCCAGAAGCAGGATGGGGATTTACTGAAAAATAATCGCAAAAATTTGCAGCTTCTTTGTCCCGAACCTCCTCGTCGATGGTTTCGTGACAATCGTAATGGGAACCAGGCTGGTAAAACCGACAATTAACGCAGCTATGGAGGGAGGCCCCGCAACGGGAACATTGGGTGGATCTAAAGATTTCCAAACCTTCAGCTATGGTTTCTTTGCATTTCCAACACATGAATTCATCATACCCCATTTGACTAATCATTGGCAATGCCCTAAACTGTAGATATGTTTGTCACGAATACTTGTAGTCACCCTGGATGCCATCACGCTGGCTTATCCTATATCAACAGCGAGGGAGTGCTTACCGACAGAAGCTTTTATTGCCTCAAGCACGTGGAAGATCCAGAGGGAGTGAAAAATTCCGTTTACGATTACATTCGCACCCACCAAAAAATCGTGGGACTGAATGCCTCTGGTCTCACCTTTACCGATATTGATTTGACTGACAAGCGTTTTTACGGCTGCAATTTCCAGAACTGTACCTTTAGCAATCTACACTCAGAATATTTTCGTGCACGAATGTCCATCTTTGATTTTTCCCTGTTTGTAGACTGCAATCTTTTAAAGTCAAATCTGCAATTTTCGTCCTTTGCAGGCTCCACCTTTTCCCACGTACTTTTTACTGGATCTGATTTAGTCCACAACAATTTTTGCGGGATCACTTCCTATCAGTCCTCCTTTGATGATTCTGACTTATACAATTCCCGATTCATTAAGGCAAACCTTATCGATACGTCAATCCGAAACTGCAACATTAAAAAGACGATTTTCTACGAGTCCAATCAGCAGAACATCTCCTTCAAGCAGTCCAATACACGAGAGGCTGAGTTTGAGTACAAGGAGGGAGTTATTTTATGAAGGTTTACTTTCATTTTAACATCGATGGTTTTTCAAATTGCTACGTGGTTACTAACGAAAAAACCATGGAAGCCCTTATTATTGATCCAGGCAAAATAACAAAAGAAATATTGGAGCAGGTGGAAAGTGGTCCCTTCAATGTAACTGCAGTGTTGATAACCCACAGCCATAAAAGCCATGTGCGGGGACTGGAAACCCTTAAAAAGATTTACAAGCCCAAGGTGTATGCGGCAGACTTTGACATTGCTGGCTCCGAGGAAACCTTGCTGAATGGAGATGGCATTATCTATGCAGCAGGCTTGCAGATAAAGCACCTTGCCCTACCCGGTCACTCAGCAGATTCCATGGCATATAAAATTGGTCATATTGTCTTTACTGGCGACACAATTTTTGCAGGAATGATTTCTACCACCTCCAGCACCTATGCCCGAAGAACACTAATATCAAATATCTCCACAAAGATTCTTTCCCAGCAGGACGACATTATCTTGATGCCTGGTCATGGGCCTCCGTCAACCTTGGCTTCAGAAAAGAACTTTAATCCCGCCTTTCTGCAAGGTCCCACGGAATATTTTGACTAGCGGCCCACCAAGGAGATTCGTCCCGCTTCCATTCCCCATCGCTGAAATACATAGTCGCTTAACACCTGGCTGGCATTGCTAAAGCCTGAGCCCTTTGTATCTTGGATATAGGCACAAAGCTCTGGTTCTGCTCGCAGCATGGAGCCACGTTGAGCTAGGTTATCTGCAAAATAGGAGCCCGTTTGCGCTACCGATTGCTGCATAACGTAGGCCATGAATTCATTGTGCATGAGATAGGTGTCATTCAGATTGTAGTTAAGGGAAGCCTGTAGGCTAAAATAACGATGCAAAAAGTACAGGGACTGAGGATCTGCATCTTCATAAACAGAGGCAACCTTGGAGCGGAAATCATCGTTCACAAAGAAAAGACCATGAAAGCCTTCGTGGGCAACAAAGGTGTACCGTAAATACAGGGCAGATTCTTGAGACAGGGAAATAACGGCACCATAGCCACTTTCATAGCCGCCACCAGAAGCTTTTTTTATAATGCCGTTATGGAGAAGAATATCCTTCAGCAGGATTTCCTTTTCGTTCAAGGGAAAATTCGTTGATTCAGCCAGAGAAAAGAAGGCGGCCAAGGTTTCACTGCGGTAGTCGTGGGCATTAAAGCCGTGCTTTCCCACCAAATCCTTGTCTTGAACCAGTGTGCCGATATAACCTGTCTTTTCTGTGTAAAAGGCTAATCGCTTGAAAAAATCATCCTGAACCTTGTAATCAGCGGTGTCAAAGAAAAGAATGCCGGGAAACTGCTCCCATTCAAAAAGCTCGTAGTCCTTATGGCGCCATGAAGCTTCTCTCCACAGGGGAATCATTCCCGGATCTGTTGCCAAGGGCTCCAGCACCGCTCCATCGTGACGAATGGGATTTTTCTCCAAGGTCATGGTTACTCCTTCCACCATTTCCTCACCTTGAAGCAGAGTAAAGGCACCAAAGGGATTTTCTAGCCCAATGCCATGAAATGAGGCCTTTCGCTGATTTGGAGCACGACGGAGCCGAATGACTTCACCGCCAATTTGGAAGCGAAGCTGGGGCTGCTGGGAGGTTTTTTCCGGCATGGGGGGACTATCTTTGAGGGAAAGGCTCATAAGAGCAGTGTGCTCAGCAGTGATTGCAGCGTCAAAGTCCTTCTGTGCCAGAGTAAAATCAAAGTTGACGGAAGCCTGGCTTCTGTCCCACAAGCCACCTTGAGAGGGAAAGAAATAGGAATCAGTGCCAGAAAAACCAATTTCTATGGGCTGTAAGCCAACAGAAACAATGGACACTGGCACAGTAGAATACAAAAGGATTCCTCTAAAATCATTACATTGTTCAGCAGGAATCACCATGGACAAGCTAAGGTGCTGATCAGAAGGAAGGTGCTGGCCCTCCAGCGGAGTAACACAGCGAGCAAGGGGACGTTCTGCCAAAGACTCCTTCAGCTTTCCAGCTGAGGTGAAATCACTTTGATATAAAAAGCCAAAGGCAAGATTTCCCTGATTCCCAGAACGAGTATCTTTGTCTGTAGCTTCAGAGGGATTTGCAAGGGTAATACGGCAGGAAACACCTCCCCAATTCTCCAGTGCAGGGGACAACAAAGAAAGCTGCTCCTGGTTTACGGCAAGATAGATATAGGCTGATTTTTCTGGATTAAGGATGGAGCCTTTTTTACCGTTGCTATTCAGGGCCTCCATAGGGGCGGAAGCAGCTTGCAGATGAAGATTTGGTTGGAATAAAACCTGACTTTTGCTAGAGCAGCTGAAGCAGGTGGTTAGTAAAATCACACAAAATAAATATGACGAACGAATTTTGATTTTCTGTAACATAGAGTACAATACTACCTTTTTTTCAATAAAAACGCTATAGTTACATCATGTCCACAGGGAACTTTTCTGGAATAATCCTACAGCCCCACAACACCCCCTTGAGCCAGCTTTTAAGTGAGCATCGAGACCTTTTGAAAAACCTCAATGCCAGGCTCAATGGTGGAAGGCTCTATCCCGTCCATCCCTGTCATTGCTTGATAGAATCAAATCTTTCTGCAAAGGAGCTGAAAAAAAAGCTTACTGGTTGCAGGATTCTTCCTCCGAAGCTCCACGAGGGCTTTTTGTTTCGCCCTGTAGAAGTGGATGGAGCGCAGATTCAAGCCCTGTCTCCCCAGCTGTTTCATCACATGCTTCCCATGCTGTCTGAACAGGAGCTTGAAAATAAATCAATTCCTGCGGGCTTTATTTTTGGTTATGTATCCTTTCAGCACCATGAAGCCATTATACAACAGGGGCTTGAATCCCTTTCAGCTGGAATCAAACCCCTAAATCTACGAGTGTTTCGTCTGCATCACATAGAATACCGCTACATTGGTAACCAGACCAGCGAGCAACTACCCAGCTCCTTGAGCTGGACTATGGAGCTTCCCCACTGGGTCAAAATCAATCCGTCGGGAAACGGTGCTTATCACAAAGAATTATGACTTGG
Source organism: Treponema sp. (assembly GCA_017549025.1). Classification (GTDB taxonomy): domain Bacteria; phylum Spirochaetota; class Spirochaetia; order Treponematales; family Treponemataceae; genus Treponema_F. The sequence continues at coordinate 7,997 of JAFYWB010000007.1, read as the reverse complement.
TAAACTCTGCGTCCGTTGCTTCAGCTTTTGAGGCAGAAGCATCATGAGTGTCAGAGACATGAGTGTCAAAGACACTAGTGTCTCTGACACTGGTGTCTTTGGTAGCAGTTTCGTCATCTTCCTGAGCAGAAGCGGTGGTGTCATCTTGCTCTTTAGCCTTGAGACTTTCTTCCCGCTGGACAATCTCTTTTTCAAGGCGCTGGATTTCCGCCATGATTCCGCTAATGAGGCTATTGTCTGCAGAAAGGCTAGCAGAAGGATTTTCTTCAAAGAATTTCAGTACCGCCTGTCCTAAGGCTCGATACTCCTTGTTTTGGCGGGAAATCAGCTGATGGGTTTCTATTTTGGTAACGCTTTTGTCGCTAAAATCCTGTACTGCATCGCCAGCCTTGGAAAGGGCTTCCTTAGAAACTTCTACACCCTTGTCCAGATATTCCTTCATCTTGTCTAAAAAAGCCATAACTACTCCTTGGAAATAATCCTTATTATTAAAATAATCTATTCTAAAACTTTTTTCCACAAAAACTCCAGAATTTTCACGAAAAGTTTAGGTAGATTCATGTCCGTTGGCCTGTAGGCTAGAACTCAAAGGCAAAGCCCACCTGAAAGATGGACAAGGGATTGTCTCCCACATAACGGCCACTTTCTATGGTTTGCCAGGAGGCTCCCAAGGAACATATCCCCAGAGCAAGCTGGCCTCCCACTGCAGGATAGCCACTGGAAAGACCACACCAGATTCGTGCCACCTTGGCCACCGCCACCTCCAAGCCAAAGGCTAGGGACTTGAAAAAGGTTTGGGAGCCTGAAAGCAGCTGGTTCAAGGACTTTGATTCCCCAGAAACCACAATATCCACAGGAAGATTACCTATGAAAAATGGGAAGCTTGCTCCCAAGCCCACAGTAAAGGACAATTCTCTGGGAAGAGGAGCCACCGACTGGCCTGGCACAAAATAGTCCCCAAACAGATTTTTTAGACTTGTAGCAAGTCTCAGCTGATTTCCGCTGTACAGCAGATCATAGCCCACCAGCAAAAAACCTAAGTCTACAGGAAAGCTCACGTAGGGAGTGGACAGAACTCCATCGAGGATTTTATCCACATCGCTTCTTCCAGCCACAATGGCATCAACCGTGCTTCCGTCAAGCATTTTGTACAGGGCCACGCTGGGATGAAAGGTAGCTCCTAGGGAAATGTCCACCAGACGGCCTTCCACCATCTTTACGCTATAGGCTACTGGCAGGGTAAGGTTCATCATGGCAAAGCCCTCCACCCCCAGGGGAAAGGGACTCCCCTGCACAAAGGCAGAGGCTGTGGCAAAAAGTCCTATGCCCCAGTTTCTGCCAATATATCCAAAGGAAAGACTTGGAGTAGCTCCCAAACCGCTAGAGGTAATCAAATCCTTGGCATTCAGCAAAATCTGCCCCAGCTTGTTTTCCACCTTGGAAACATCCTTCAAAATGGGAAAGAGGAACTGGGGCTTGAAATACAGCTGGGTGGAAAAGCTTAAAATAAAGTTTTTCCGTGGATAGAACAATTTTTGAGTAAGCCCCGCTGGATTGTGAATCAAAGTATCAAGTCCCTCTGGAACAGCTGTAATTGCACCACCCATTCCAGTGTATCGCCAGGAGGAAGGCTCTGCAAACTTAATCACGGGATTTTCCGAGTACAGTAATCCCATACAAAGCAACAAAATCAGCAGTACACCCTTGAATTTCATCTTACTCTCCCCAGCTTCTGATGGTACGGGCGGTATCCTGAGCCACCAGATTGTAGCCTGCATTGTTAGCCATGGCTTCAAAGATACCAGCTACAAACTTGAGCTCCTGCTTGTACTCAAAAATAATTTGTTCAGAAGGAAGATCCAGTTCTTGGGAAAGCTGGTTGAACAAGTCTTCCACCAGCTGAGAATCAACAGTATTAGCATTGATGAGCTGATAGTAGGCCTGACTTATTTTTTCTGCAATTTTTTGGTAATCCTGTGGTGAATCCTGAATGATGCTAGTAGTGCTACGTATCAAGCCTCCAAGGATGCCCGACAAAAGATAATTTTGTAAATCCCCTCCAGAATAAACTCCAAAGGGAGCCGTATTGACTGCAGCATTGTAGTAATTGCTGATTCGATACAGATTGTAAAAGGCTTGGGCCATCTCTGCCAAAGCTGAGTTCACCCCTTTGAGTAAAAATCGTTTAACAGAATCGGTATACACCACGAATAATTCTTCAATGGAGATACCAGAAAGACTTAGGGCTGAAAGGGCTGGATTTGCAAAGTTGTAGATAATATCATACACCAAGGGACTGCTGTAAATGAGGATTGTTACTGCAGCCTTTGCAGAGCGGGATAAGGTAAAGGAATACCCACCTTCCACCAGCACCTCTTTTTCTTGGCTCATCATGGTATCTAGAGTGGAAAGGATTTTTTCCCGCTGTGCCACCGTTAGGACACGATAAAAGGCTGGGGATTCCATAGTGGCTTCCAGGGAAGACAAAAGCTTTTCCCCTGAATACCTGGCAATTTTCTCCGTGTCTGGATAATCCCAGCCAGTAAACAAGCTTTTATTTGAACAGCTCGTACAAAAAAGCAGGATGAAAATGCAGACAAAAAGACAGAATCTGGCTGTAGATTTACGAAGTAAGCTCCATTTTCTTGTCTTCCAGTCCATCCAGCACAGCCTCCCCGGAGGCCTCACATTCGTCGCCGGCATGAATCCGCTCCAGCAAGGGCTCTCCGATTCTTACCCGAATGGAGATTCCCTGAGGAAAGGCCCCTGGTAGCTCCAGATGGATAAAGTTTTCCGTTACGGCATGGGTAAGCTGTTGGCTACCAGTACTGGACAGAACCTTGCTGCCTTTGTTTTCCTGTCCCTCGTGGGTTTCTTGGACAAGCAACGAAGGATTTTTTCGGTCTTGGCGGTTATGCTCCGTAATGGCAGAAACAACTTGTCCCTTCCACTGTGAAATATAGAAGCATTTTGATTGGATTGCAAATGAAGTGAGCCACTTTACCCGCTGTCCTGCCACCCACTGAGGCACCTGACCTTTCATGGTGGCAGCAGGAGTACCAGGACGAGGAGAAAAGGGAAAGGCATGAACCCAAGCAAAATTGCAGCTCTGGCACATGGCTTGAGTCAAGGCAAAATCCTCCTCCGTTTCCCCTGGAAATCCTGCAATAATGTCGCAGGCAATAAAGGGATTGTTCTTGGCCTGACGCAACAACTCCACAGCACGATACACCTGGGCAGAACGATAGGGACGACGCATAGCCTTTAAGATGGCATCGCTTCCAGATTGAATGGAAAGATGGAAATAAGGCTGAATCCGCTGGTGGCTAATGACGGCACAAAGGTTTTCATCCACGCTTTCAGGATACAGGCTTGAAATACGGATACGAATGCTATGGCTCTTGTTAAGAAGCTCCTGCAAAAGCCCCGCAAGATTCAAGTATTCTGCACCATTTGGTCCGTGATACAGGCCACGGTACTGGGACAGGTTCACTCCCGTCAGCACCACCTCCTGCTGGCCCGCTTCTTCTAGCTGCTGCACCCGGCGTACCACCTCCTCCACCTCCAAAGACACCGCTCGTCCTCGAGCAAGATGAATGCGACAATAGGTACACTCACAATTACAGCCATCCTGAATCTTGATGGAGGAGCGAGAATGAGCAAAGAAGGTATCCGTGGCCAGCCGAAATACAGGACTCGGAGTAAAGCCAGATAATGCCCCGTCTTTCACTGGGACTACTGGAGCCAGCAGGGATTTTTTTCCACCAGATTGAGCACCCGATTGTGCAGAAGATACCTGCTGTTTTTCAGCTTCAGCAGAAGGCTCTGTATCATGGTCTCCATGGTCTGTATGGCGACTTTTTATATTGGTGGGCTTAGGCTTTTCCTCAGAAAGACGGCTCACCAGGTCTTTGAGAAAATCGGTACTTTCATGGTGGGCTTCTTGAGAAGAAGCATCAAGATAGGATTTGAGCTCTTGGGGAATATCTGCCAGCAAATCCTTTCGTGAGCCAGGCAGCACACAAACTCGCTGGTCAATGGCTTGAATTGCCTCCACCTCCAGCTCCGCATAGCAGCCCGTTACAAGAACACAGGCGTAGGGCATTTTCCGCAACAACAGTCGAATAAGACGGCGGGCCTTTTGCTCCGCCTTTCCGGTTACGGTACAGGTATTGATGATGGAAAGTACTACATTTTCAGGAACTGGTGCAGCCGCCGTCATGGATTCCATGTCCACCGCAAAGCCTGCATCAGCAAAAAAACGGGCGGCTGACTCAGACTCAATCTGATTCAGCCTGCACCCTAGGGTTTCAAAATGAACGGTATATTTTGGCACAAAAAAGCCTTCTTACAATCGGTTATTCTACAAACGAGCTTGGGCTCTTTCCCGCCCACGAGCAGCATCTGTTTGGCCTGCATTCAAGGAAAGAGATTTTTCGTAGGCAGCCACAGCAGTACGATAGCTTCCCGCCATTTCACGAGCATATCCCAGCCGCATCCACCAGTAATCCAGCAGAGGCTCCAGTCGTACCGCCATGGTCAAGGAAATATCCGCATGCTGGTACTTTCCCTGACGAATGTAAATCTCTCCCATAAAATAATAGGCATTTCCTACTCGTCCGCTCATGTTGGGAACGTAGGAAATATATTGCTCAAAAAGGTCTAGAGCCTCACGATTTTTTCCCAAATAGAATTTGGCCTCTCCCAAAATCTCTATGAGTCGATGGTCGTAGGCATTTACCCGCAAGCCAGCATTGGCCCACTGCTCAGCTTCTGCATACTGACGATTCTTAACCAAGGCCCAGCACATAACAACGTAGGAGTCAAGGTTATTGGGATTTGCCACCAATTCCTGCTGACAAATAGAAATAGCTTGGGCATACTGACCATTGTAATACAGCTGAAGGGCATCTACCTTTTGCTGTGTAGTATTCTGCTGGGCAAAGACAAAACCAGTAGCCAACAGCAAAAACACTGAAAGAAAAGCCGTTTTATTGATTTTTACCATAGATTTTATCATCAGAATAACCTCTTACCGCACCATGGTACACTTTCCAGTAAAGCTACAACCTGGCTCCAAGGCAATCTCTGCGGAAAAAATATCTCCCGTTACAGAACCAGAGGCGGCTACAAACACAATCCGTTTGGCCTCAATGTTTCCCTGAACAGTACCACGAACAAGCACGCGGTCTGCCACAATATCCGCATTCACCTGGGCAGCAGTATCAATTACCAAGTCGCTGGTAGCATCAATGCGTCCACTTACCTTTCCCTTAATCATAAAGGGCTCGGCAAATTTAATCTGTCCAGAAAAGGAAATGTCGGAGGCAAGGACAGTGTCAAAATCCTCTTCCTCTAAATCTAGGATTGAAATATCTTTTGTTTCAAACATAATCTTAACTCTAATAGGAATGGGAGTTTCCGTCAAGTCGTGAAAGTGGAGAAAAGCCCCTTGCCTAAATCTTCAGTTGGGTCTATTCTATAAAGGCATAAACTTTTATTCAATGTGAGGTTTGGAAGATGAATTTTGTTGAGGAAATGAAGAAAAAGGCCAGTGAATACCAGAACAGCCTTGTTCTTCCAGAAGGTGCTGAAGAACGCACTGTTATTGCTGCTGCCGCCATCGTAGCCGAAAAACTTGCAAAGGAAGTAATCCTTTTGGGCAAGGAAGCAGACATCAAAAAGACTGCCGAAGGAAAGGGTGTAAGCTTGGATGGAATCACTCTGATTGATCCAGAAAATTCTCCCTGGAACGATGAATTTGCCAAGGAATACTACGAGCTGAGAAAGAACAAGGGCATGACCCCAGAGCAGGCTGCCACCGACATCAAGCACTTCCTGCGCTTCGGTGCCATGATGGTTCGCTTGGGCAAGGCCGATGCCATGATTGCAGGCGCCCTTTCTTCCACCGCCGACGTATTGCGTGCTGGTCTCACCATTATCGGAACCGCTCCTGGCATGACCACCGCCTCATCCTGCTTCGTTATGGACACCCACAATCCCAAGTGGGGCTCCAACGGCCTGATGATTTTCTCTGACTGTGCTGTAATCCCCCTGCCTACAGCTACTCAGCTGGCAGACATCGCTGTTTCCGCAGCTGACTCCTGCCGCCAGATGATTGGTGCAGAGCCAGTTGTAGCCATGATGTCCTTCTCTACAAAGGGCTCTGGCGGAAAGGACGAAAACGTACTCCGTGTACAGGAAGCAGTAAAGCTTGCTAAGGAAAAAGCTCCCGACTTGCTTCTGGACGGCGAATTGCAGGCTGATGCCGCATTGATTCCCGACGTAACAGAAAAGAAGGCTCCTGGAAGCCCCATCACTGGTAAGGTAAACACCCTCATCTTCCCCGACCTGGGAGCAGGAAACATTGGTTACAAGCTGGTACAGCGCCTTGCTGGAGCCGACGCTTATGGGCCTTTCTTGCAGGGATTTGCTAAGCCCATCAGTGACCTGTCCAGAGGCTGTTCTGCCGACGACATCGTTGCCACTGCAGCTGTTACTCTGGTCCAGGCCGGTAAAAAATAAAGTTTCCGGGCCGGTAAGAAATAAAGTTTCCGGGCCGGTAAGAAATAAAGTTTCCGGGCTGGTAAGAAATAAAGTTTCCAGCGTTGGAAAATAAATTGCCAGCAGTTAGCTCAACTGAAGGCCTACGAAGACCACCTTGGGAAAATGCTTCCAAGGTGGTCTTTTTTGTATCTCTAAAAAAACTTACTGAAAAGCCTTATTCTAGCTCTGCCATGATTGCAAGGCCAGCAGAACAGCCAATACGGTTGGCTCCTGCTTCCACCATGGCAAGGGCATCCTTAGCAGTGCGGATTCCACCAGCTGCCTTTACCCCAATATCTGGTCCTACAGTTTTCCGCATGAGGGAAACAGCTTCCACGGTGGCGCCACTGTCACCAAAGCCGGTGGAGGTCTTTACAAAATGAGCACCAGCCTTAACTGCAGCTTTACAGCAGGCCACAATCTCATCCTCTGTCAGATAGCATACCTCAAGAATAACCTTTACAATGGCAGGCTTACTGGCTTCCACCACACCAGCAATATCAGCCTCCACATCAGCAAAACGACCTTCCTTGGCAGCTCCAATGTCAATCACCATGTCCACCTCAGTAGCACCCTCCTGTACCGCCCAAGCTGCCTCCTGAGCCTTTACCTTGTGGCTGGTGGCTCCCAAAGGAAATCCCACCACGGTGCATACTTCCACCGAGGAGCCAGACAACAGTTGGGTTGCCAGAGGCACCTGTACAGGATTTACACAAACCGAGGCAAAGCCATTTTCCTTGGCTTCCGCACAAAGCTTTTCCACATCCTGTCGTTTTGCCACAGCCTTCAAAATGGTATGATCAATCATGGCTGCCATTTGTTTTTTATTCATATTCTATCCTCCTAAAAACTCTAGTCGTCCTCATAAAAAATCACTATATTATACACCATGAAAAGAAATATATCACCATGGAGCCTGAAAAAGGATTCCACCTTGAAAAAGCTTACTACCACAAGCATTGTATTCACAATGCTTTGTCTGCTGCTTCTTTCTGGCTGTACTAAAAAAGCTGCTGCCCCACAAAAAAATGATAAAACGGCAGAAACCCAAATTACCGCCAGCTTTTATCCATTGTACGTCATGCTTATGAATATTACGGAAAATGTGCCGGGAATCAAGCTGAACCTTATGGCCCCAGCAGATACGGGCTGTCTCCATCATTATCATCTGTCTCCTGCCGACATGAAGTTGGTGCAAGACACAGACATTATGGTGGTGAACGGAGCCCACATGGAAGAATTCATGGATAAGATTCTTGACACCTTGGATCCCAACACCATCGTTACCGCCACGGGAGACTGGCCACTAGTAGATGAAAATCCCCACATTTGGGTGTCTCCTGCAGGTGCCATCCATCAAGTGGAACAAATCACCGCAGGACTGTGCGCCTTGGATGCAGCCAATAGTCAGCTCTATCAGCAGAATGCCGCTAGCTACATTACCAAGCTGC
>JAFYWB010000006.1 GCA_017549025.1 Treponema sp. | reverse complement strand
TTTGTTTCTCGATACAGAATATATCGGGCAAGATCTTCCTCTCCTCCCTCCTTTGACAGGATAAAGTCGTAGGCAGCAGCCGCAAGCTGACATCGTTCATCTTGATAAACAGACTTAATTTCCGTACCATGAAAAACATCGTCTACAGGCAACTGATCTGCTTGAAAAACACCATCATTACGAATATCAAGGTAGATTTCACCTTTTTCTTGTTTTATGCCAGCATAGGTCTTCAGATGGAGGCTGGCAAGGAGAAGCTGATTCAAAAATCCATCTCCCTTGGCATGGATTTTTTCAAGCCATTGTCGCACCTCTACCTCAGAGCGTGTTACTTGAAGATTTTTGTCTACCCGAACAATGGTCTCCGTGGTGTTTGTAAGGTAGGCTTCCAATAGCTGTTTATCTAAATCTCCAGCGGAATCCTTCTTGAAATTCTTATATCCATAGATGTCTTCCTTAACTTCGTTTCCTTCTTCATCAACGCTAATTTTAGTTTCAATTATCACATAGTTTGTTTCATGGCTCAACTCAAGGTGATAGCAATTATTTTCATCAAGACTGATTCTAATCAGCTCCAAGACAGGACTGTTAATACCTTGGCTTGCATCCCCCGTTGTATCAGTCTTTCCGATAGAGGAAAAGAGGGACTGGTAGGAAGAAAAAAGCTTTGCGGCATTGCTATCATCCTTTATTTCTGCAGCACGAGTAGCCTCCTCCTGTTTTGCCACCGCCGTAAGGGCTTGGGATAAAATCACTTCCATAAGATAGGACTTTTCTAAGGCAGTTTCATAGGATTCAAGTTGAGAAAGATACTCCTGATTTTGAAGCTGCGGTTGTTTTTTCATTTCTGATAAAATTTCTAGAGCTTTTTGATAACGATTTGTTACTAGCAAAACCTCATTGTAGCGTTGTAAAGGACTGCTATAGTTAGAGCCCTCTTGAGCAGAGTCATTTCCCATACTGTTTAGATACACTCTGGTAGCCCACTGGTATTTTTCCTCTGCAATCCGAAGCTCCAGTCGAGATTGCAAAAAAGACTGGTACGTAAAATCCATTTCGTTGAGCTTCTGTTGATAGGCTGCAAGACTTTGGTTTACTGTCTTCAAGGCACTATCATACTCCTTGACAACGGCTTCTCGTACCTGCTCCTTTTCTTTCAGCTGGGCTTCCAAGCCTGTTTTTTTTGCCTGTAATTCCTGCTCACTGTTTCTCAATAACTGATAGATTTCTACTGACTCCAAAAGAGAATCTCGTACGGAAGATACATCCAGCAGTGAATATATTTGGTTCAAATGCTGGGAAGATGATTCGTGATCCTGTGGCAGTGAAGCATTCTCCAAAAATTCGTAAGGAGCTGGTGAACATGATTTTAAAACTGTAATCCAGTAGTTGCCTACAATTTGAAGCTGTGTTTTTCTTTCAGTAACCAGATCTTTTTTCTTAATCAGCTGTTGTATTGCAGCTAAATCTTCGGCAGTAAGTAATGAGCTTGTCTTAATACCACTACATTTTGAGAATGAATTTTCCAAATCACTGAGGGTAGTGTTTTGAAGATAGCTTTTTTTCAGCTCCTCTAAACCCAGAAAAAAATCACTTTCTTCCAAAGCTTCACGTTTTGTCTTTAAAACAGACTGAAGATAGAGTATATCTTCATTGAGGCTCTGAATATCTGTAATTTCTTCCAGCTTTTGTGCAAGCTCCACCTGTATTTCTACAGGTAATTGAAAAAAATCCTCCTTCCAGCTGTATTCATCACCAAGCTGCTGAAAAAAAGCACTTCCATCAGTCACCGGAAGCTGATCCACGGAATTTGTTTGACTAAGCATTTGTTTTGCCACATAGTCCAAGAATCTACCTTGGATTTCTCCATCGAACTGAGTAAAAACGGTGGAATTCACAAAGGCCAGTGTTTCAGTGACATCAAAAAGGTAATTTTCCATAATCTGTAATTTTGTTATCTGCTGCTGAATTTCACTGCGAGACAAAATTATTTCCGAAGAATCCACCGATTCTGTACCACCATCAATTTGGGAGGATGATTCAGAAGCTGTTACCTCAACAGATGACTGCAAAGCTTCTGTTTCTTGAGGATTTTGAAGACACCAGTGTTGAACCATTACCCCGATAAGCTGATCTAAGGCATTGGCAGCACCAGCATGGAGATGAGTTGCTGAATCACGAAGCCGTTTTGCTAAAGCAGTAACCTCATTCCAGGTTGTACAATTCCAAATATTCGGTTCTGTAAGAATAGTTTTAATTTCTTCTAAAGCTTGATTATGCCTTTCGTTCACTATTTCCAAGCGGAAGTTACCGTAAGTATCACGAATCAACTGACGACGCTGGAGCTCCTCTTGGGTTTGTCCCTCTTCCTGCCAGGCTTCACTCTCTCCGTCAAGCATGTAGGAGCGAGCTTCCTGACGAAACAGCTGTTCCTCCTGCTGTGAAGCCCCCTCAAGTGGTGTTGTTTTAAGCAATTCTTCTATTGTATTAGTATAGGCGTAATTTCCTTCAATCGTTGCCTGTTGAAAAAAGGAGTTCACCGAATCATTGATTTTCTGATTGTTTTCCTCGGAAAGACTAGTTTTCAAACTGACCAAATACATGAGGATTTGTTCCTCCACCACTGTCTTGTCCAGCCGATTCATCACCTCATCTAGAGTTATAATTTGATTCTGTATTTCCGCCACCTGTTGAGCAGCCTTATCAAGTTCACCTTGAATTTCAGACAGCTGAACCATTGCCTGCTGGATGACAGACTGAGCCTCATCCACCAGCAGTTGGGCGTTTTTATAATTTTCTTCTGCCTGCTGGAAAGCTTTTTGTTTTGTCTCAAGCTCCTGCAGTGTTTCTTGGGCAGTTTCCGCCGACGAGGTGGTGGTAGTGGCATAATCCTTCAGAGCCTGGGCTACAGCTAACTCATCCTGCCAGTAGGACAGGGTGTTTTCAAGCCGCTTGATTTCTGCATCAAGGTCGCTAGAGCTTCCCTCCAAGGAAGTGGGATTCACCGCTTCTAAAAAATTATTTGTGGCAGTTTCAAGATTTTTAAATCCAGCTTCCGCCAGCACAAGCCATCCAGTAGCTTGATGCAAAAGATTTTCACTGCTATCCCACAAATTTACATCAAATTCTACGTTTAAAAGCTCCGTTGAAACCTCCTTATTCAATTGGGAAACAATATTTTCTCCAGACATACTTACATCGATATGCTCTATTTCTAATAGAAGCTTTTCTAAAGATGCTTTCTTGTTTGATAGAATATCAATCTGCTCTTGAATCTTCTGTTTTCTATCAGGAAACAACAGTTTCAAAAGATTTGACTGTTGAGGATTTGAAGTATTTTCCTCAGAATCTGTATTGTTCTGCAAATTTTCTGAATCAATTTCTTGTACATTTACCAAAGAATCATTTAAATCCAACAACTTAGCTTCCAGCTGCAGGATTTCCTTTTCAACTTCATTCCTGATTTGATCAAGATAGGCTGTCTTCCACTGTGTAACTTGACCATCCAACTTTTTTCTTGTATCAGCGGAACTTAAATATTCCAAGTCGATTTCTTTTTCTGCACTGGAATCTGCTGTAAGGGCTTCCTGTACGCCTTCAAGCTCTCCTAAAGAAAATCGATTTTTATAGCCAGCTGTATCCTCGGTTTTCCAATAAGAATAAACCTTGTTGTATTTTTGAGTCCAGCTGCTGTACCAGTTCTCTACACCATTGTAGCAGGAAGCCAAGAGATTGCGCATCTGGTTGTACACATTGACAGCAAGTACTGCCAGCTCCTCCTTCCGCTGTATTTCTTCTTGTAAGGAAAGCACCAGTTCTTCCTGAGCAGACTGAATTTCTAGCTCCTGCTCCAGCTGGGACTGACTCCATTCCTCCATTCCTCGCTGAAATTCCTCCATAATCTCATTTTCCCACTGCTGGCGGGCAGCTTGGAGCTTTTGGAAGGCTTCAAGCCAAGCTTCTTCTCCAGCCTCATAGGTTTCTAAGGCTTCCTGTTCCCACTGGCTTCGGTGACTTAAGAATTCCACCTCCACCTTGTTCCACACTGCAAGACCTTCCTCCAACTGACGCTGGAATTCCTTTGCCCACTGCTCTCCTGCCACAAGAATCTCACCTTCTTCCAGCTGATTTTCTGCCACATCCGCTTGAAAATCCTGAAAAAGCTCCTTTACAGCAATATCCGTAGAAGCCTGTGCCTCCTGAATCAAGGTGAGAGCAATGTTGTCTGCAGATTCCTTGGCACTGGCTGCTCGAAGGGATTCACGGTCATATAAAAGATTTCCCATTAAATCCATGGTTTCTGAGCGGAGAATCAAGTCGTATTCTGTTGCAAGATAGGCTTGGTAGCTGGTGGCAGCCTGTTGAGCCAGCTGTTCACGAGTAGCGTCGTCAAGGTTTAGCTTTTGGAGCTGGCCCTGCAAAAGGCTTGCTGAAAGGGCGTTTTCATCCAAGTATTGTTGAATCAGCTGCTGGTTGGAGGCAAGCCACTGGTCCTTTGCTTCCTGGCTGTCAGCAGCATCCACCTGACGAGTAGCCACCAGGGTGCCTGCTTCGTCTGTCTGCTGAAATTGCCACAAAGAAGCACGCTGCTCCAATTCTGTGGCCAGCTGCTGAAGCTGGGGATGTGACTGGGACGTGATATACTTGTCTAAAAGCCATTGAGCCAGCCGAACTTCCTTTTCTGCTGCCAACTCCTGCTCCAAAGAGTCACGTTCAGTCTGCCATGCTTGAGGATCCTGTTCCAAAAGATAAGTCTGAGCTGACTCCCAAGCTGCAAGAGCCACCAGCATTCCTTGATCTGCCAGCTCTTGCCAACGCTGCTGGGAGCTTTCCATATCAGCCCGATCAAGATACTGTTCCAAGTACCTGTTTCCCAGCTGCTTGCCAAGATACAGCTCTTGAGCCGGAACCATCATGGTTACCTGTACCAACAGGATACAAAGGGCTAGTATCCTGTGCCAACTGAAGATAGAATCTTTCATCTATACCTCCTGTAAAAAAAATCTATAACTGCTGGAAACACCAGCAGAGAAATTACCAGTGAGCCAGCTGTTCCCCACACCATAAAAAAGGACAAGGATGCAGCAAAGGAGCCACTTTCACACAGCAACAGAGGAATTGCTCCCAGAATGGTAGAAAGGGATGTGATAAAAATACTTGCGATTTTATCTCGAATCTGTATCACCATGTATTCCTTTGTAGACTGAATCAAGTAAATTCCGTTATTTACTCCTAGGCCAGCCACTAAAACCATGCCTACAATATCCCCACTTTCCCAAGTTTTTCCTAAAAGTGCCAGCACCAGAACTGGCAGGGCAAGGGAGGAAGGAATCAAGGTAGACACCAGAAAGGCTTCGAGGGGCTTTTCTCTAAGAGCGCAGAGTAAAAGAAATATTCCCACAACAGAAGCCACCAAGGCTAAGGCTAAAATCTGATAGTGATGAAAAAGCTCCTTGAGCTGCCGTGAAAACTGATAGCTATAGCCTCGCTCCAGGGGAAACTCCTTCAAAAAATCTTCCACCAGCTGCTTTGCCTCCTGAGTGCTTGCTGCTGCCACCTGCAGGGTAAAATAAGCACAGGGGCGACCGTTCAATCGGTAGAGCTTTCCCCTTCCCGGCTGCAATTCCACCTGTGCCACAGCTGAAAGGGGCAAGCCTCCCGCCCCACCAGCGGAATCCACCTTGCCAGAGGCCACAATGGGAATGGTCATAGATTCCAGCTGGGAAAGATTCATTTTTTTTGCTTCTGATTCAATTCCTGCTGTTTCAGAAAGCTTTCCCACCACACGAATGTCCTCCTCACCGGAAGCTTGAATCCACTTGTCCACCACTGGGCCAAAAATCAGCCACCGCAAAGATTGCGCTACTTGGTTAAGCTCCAAGCCCACTCGAGCTAGCTGCGGGAGCTGGGGACGAACAAGCACCACCGTTTCAGCCTCTTTAAAATTCATGACAGCCTGCACAATGGACCTATTGCTTCCAGAACCTTCCACACAACGGCGGGCATAGTCCTTGCACTGCTGACTTTCATCCCCCACCACCGCCACTTGAATTTCGTGAACCTGCTTTCCTTCATGCTGCTGGACATTCAGGTGAAGATAGCCAGAATGAAGATGAGAGGAAAGACTTCGGATGGAATCAAGGAGCTGTTGGGTGGCCTTTTTTCCCGTAACTACTGCTGAATCAATGCCTATTTCCAACTGGCACACGCCCGTAGTACAACGACTTGTTACAAAGGTAATACCTTCAAGCTTTTTTACCTCTTGGATAAAAACGGTTACCTCTTGATCGATGACAGAAGCAGCGGTATCCGTGGGATATTCCACAGAAGCTGTAATAAAAGAAGAATTTTCCTCTAAGGTAAGATTTTTTCCTGCCACAAGAGCGAGAAGCAGTGGCAAAACACTGAGACAACAAAGGATTACAAGACAAAATTTTCTTCGTCTTCGGGTAAAAGTGCAAAGAAGAAGGCTTTTTTTCAAAAAAACTTCTTCTACAGATTGACTTACAGACTGAGGAAGAAGCAGATGTCGTGTTTCCTTGCCGATTTCCAGAAAAACAGGAAGAAAAAATCCTGCTAAAATCAAGGAATTCAGTATCATCAAGCCCATAGTTACCGCCACCTCACGAATTCCTGGCACTAAGGAATCAAGAAAATACAAAGGCAGGAACACCAGGATTGTAGTCAGGCTAGAAGCCACCATGCTTCGTTGCAGAGAACCCATTCCCTGAAAAAAATCTCTTCCGTCACCCACCAAACGAGAATCCTTCCATCGTGTCTGAGTCCAGAATTCCGCCACCACAAAGGCAGTATCTGCCACCAAGCCCAAGGCAATGGTAATGCCGCTGAGGGTATGGCGATTCAAGGAAAAGCCTAAAAGATTCAGCTGGCCTCCTGTCCACAGCACCGTAGTGGGAAGAAACAAAAGCACCAGTCCAGTGATTCGAGCCTGGGGAAAAAAGGCTGGCACCAAAAGCAAAATCAAAACAAGGCTTTGAGCCAGGGCCACAAGGATATTTTTCATGATTTGAGCCAGCTCTGCCCCTCGGTCATACAGCAGCTGATATCCAAGACCAGAAAAGTCGGTCCCATGAACATCGGCTCCATGTACCTCATCTCGATTCAGGGCTTCCTCAATAATCTTTCTGCAAGCAGAAGAAATTGCCACCAGATTTCCGTCATAGCTGGCATGAACCACAAGGGAAAGGCATTCCTCTCCATTGACTCGAACCAGCTCCTCTGGGGGCCGCTGCCCACGAGAAATCTGAGCAAAATGCTCAAAGTGAGCCACACCCTTTCCCGTTTGAACAGGCAACTGACGAATATGCTCTAACTGTTGAATTTGTGTCTCAAACACCACGGGAAGCTGCTTTCCTCCTAGCTGAAGCCAGGTGCCAGGGGCCACACTGTTTGCCTCTTGGATAATCTGCCCCAAGGCCATGGGATTGATGTTACCTGCTGCCATTCTGTCGGGATTAAACTGAAGGAGGATTTCATCAACACTGCCGCCTGCAACCACCACCTGAGACACACCTTTCACCGATTCCAGCTGGGGCTTCAGCTGGTTCTCCAAAAAGCTTCTCAATCCCTGATTGTCCTTGCTGCTTTGGTTCACTGGAATGGCAATGCTTAAAACACTATCCTTTCCAGCTCCAGTGGCGGCGGAGGAACGAATTCTTGGCTTTTGCACGCCCTGAGGTAAATCACGATACAGGGTATCCACCTTGTCCCGAAGCCACAAATACACATTTTTTTGTTTTTCTGTGGGATAAAAGTAAAAGGTTCCCCGCACCTGTCCGTACTGACACTGAATCTCCATGTCCATCAAGCCAGGTAAACCCATAATTGCTTCCTCCAAGGGCAAGGCTATCAAGGATTCAAGGCTTTCGGCATCCATGCCATAATAATCAAACTCCACAGAAAACAGGTGATAGGAACTGCTAGAAGACTGCCCCAGCTCCATATTTCTGACGGCAAAGGCCATCATGAGGCAGAAGGACAGGAACACAAAAAACACCAGCACTGGCCGCTGATACCAATTTTTAGCCATGACGCCTCCTGTCTGTAATTTCACCATAAAAGGCAAAAATCACAGGAATAATCACCAGTACACACACCATGGAAAGGGCAAGTCCCCCAACGATAGCCACCGCCAAGGAAGCTTGACTATTGGTGCCTGTAGGATCGAGAGCAAAGGGAATCAAGGCAAAGATGGTAGTAAGATTTGTTACAAGAATAGTTTCCAGCTTGGACACCGCAGCCTGAACAATGGAGCTGACAGAAAAACCTCCCTGCTGCAAGACACTTTCGTAGAGAATAATGCTATTGTTTACTGCAGTGCCAAACAGTACCACCAAGGCAATCACCGTATTCATGGAAAACACATGCCCCCGTACCCAGGTCAAGGCCAAGGCCCCACCAAAGGCAGGAGGCAGGGCAGCCAGCAACAACAGGGGAATCAAAAAAGACTCAAATTGTGCACCCATAATAAAATACAACAGCAGCAGGGCCACCACCAGCAACACTGCACCGTTTCCCACCATTTCCTGACTTTCTTGTTGGTGAAGATCGAGGAGCTTTAAATCCTGCTGATAGGCCAGTTCTTGAATTTCATTTTTGGAAGCAGCCCCCAAAGCTCCATCCTGATACAAAATCACTGCTGGCTGCCGATTAACTCGATACAAAATTTCTTGGGCAGGCTGTTCTGTAAAGGAGCCAAGAAGTGCCAAGGGCAACCGCAGCTGTTCAAGCTGTACATTCATAGAAGCCAGCTCACTGGAGCTCAGCTGGTGGCCAGAGGAAAGCTTTACCCGCACAGGAATACGTCGCCCCTGCTGGTAAAAAGGAGCTGACTCCACCCCCGCCACTAGCTGGTTTGCAGCAAGGGCTACCTCCATACCGTTGGTGGAAAACCGGGATGCAGCCAGTCGGTCAGGCTGAAACACCAGCTGCTTTCCAAAGACCTCTCCCTGATTTTCCCCAGAATTTTCTTGAACCAGCGGGGGAACAAGGTTAAAATCTTGAAAAACTTCAATCTTACTAGCTAAAGTATCTCTATTTCCTCCAGAATTATATAAAGTTACAAGATAGGATTTTTCTCTCAGGTTCAGCACTTGGGACAAAATATCTTGATTTTCCAAAACAGCCACCTTCAAATTGCGGCCTGACAAAAGCGTTTCCAGTTCCTGTAGCTTTAGCTTCATGCTCTTTGGTGGCCGAAAAAGCAGCTGCACCACCTGTTGGTTTTGCTGAATCTGGGCAAGTTTTTCGTAATCTGAATCTTCAAGCCCACCAAAAATTGCCACCTGTTGCATACCAGTCTCCTCCAAAATCTCATTCATTTGGAGCACCACCTCTTCCATGGAATCCAATGTACTGCCTGCAGGAAAGGTCACCTGTACTTGGAGCAGCTCTTGATGGATTTCTGGCAAAAGCTGATAATCTAGGCACACCAAAGAAACAGCAGCCAGCACCAAGGACCCTGCTACAGGAATTACCACCAGACGCCTTCGTTTCAGTACCTTTTCTAAAAGCCCTTGGTAGGATTTCTCCCAACGAGCCACCAGTTCAGGAGTTTTACGAAAAGCCAAAGCTCCAGCTTTTGGAAGCATACAGCTTTTTTTTGCAATATACTGATACAAGGCGGGAATGTAGGACAGGGAAAGAAGCCAAGAAGCAAGAATTGCAGCCATGACCGCCAAGGCTAAATCAAGAAAAAGCTCTCCTAAAAGGCCATCAAGAAAAAACAGGGGCAAAAATACACCCCCAGTGGTAAGGGCAGAACCAGTATTTGATAGAGCAACCTCTGCGGTGCCTGCTACAATGAGGGCTTGCATTTCATTTTCGTCACCAACGCAACCGTCAGGACGTGCTATACTGCCAGAAAAAGCCACCAGCTTTTTGTTCAAGTTTTCCAACACCACCGCTCCTGCATCCACCACCATACCAATTCCCACTGCCATTCCACACAAAGACATGAGATTCAGTGTTCTTCCTGCCAGCGACAGCACCACCATCACCTGCAGGGCACAGAGGGGAATGAGGCTAGACAAAAGGATGGACACCTTCCAGCACCGCAAAAAATACAGGATAACGGCGGCAGCCACCACCACACCCACTCCACAGGAAATTCCCAATGACACCAGGGAAGATGTTACCTCCTGAGATAAATCCTTTATAACGACAAAATCATAAAAATCTCCATATTGCTGAGAAAGCTGGCGAATTTCATCCTGTACCTGCCGAGAAAGAGCCACGGGACTTGCATCTTTTGCCTTTGCAATGCTCAAACAAAGGGCAGGCTTTCCGTCATAGAGGAAAAAGCTTTCCTTTTGCTGACTTCCCATTTCCACCTGAGCCACATCCCCAAGACGCACCAGCCCAAAATCTTCATATAAAAGGGGCATCGCCTCCATTTCCTGAAGATTTTTATACAAACCTTCAGTTTTTACTAAAAGCTCCCGTTCCCCCTCACGAATCATTCCCGCTGGATACTGAAAGTTAGAGGCTGCAAGCTTTTCACTGATGTATCCAAGACTCACCCCCTTGGCCTCCATTGCATCGTAATCCACCAGAACCTGCACCTCTTCCTTTTCCCCCCCAGTGATTTTCACTCCACCACAGGCTTCCAGTCGCTGGAATCGTCCCTTAATATCAGTTTCCACCAAATGGCGACCATAGCGAAGATTTCCATCCTTGGGCACAATGGCCACCAGCATGGCATCTGACAAATTTGACGGAAGGCTCACCTGAGGCTTTTCGCAGCGGGAGGGAAGCTGACCATAGCACAGGTCCACCAGTTCACGACATTCCACCAAAGCAAGATCCACGTCAGTTCCCCAGTGGAGCTCCAAGGTAATCAGGGAAAGGCCGCTGCGGGTAACAGAAGCCACGGATTTTAAGCCCTGTAAAGGAGCAAGTCCTTCCTCCAAAGGCTCAGTTACCAGCCGTTCCATGTCAAAGGGATCAAGTCCCTCATATTTTGCAGACACAAGGATTTCCCGCTGACTTAATTCCGGCACAAAGTCAGCCTCCAAGGTACAGCAGGAAAACACGCCCCACAAACACAGGGCCAAAAGTACAGACACCAGAGAAACAGGATGATGAACGGAAAAGGAAATCAAGGATTTAATCATAGCTTATTCACCTGACACAACACCTTTTTTCCCAGCTTGTTGCCCAAAGCATCAGCAACGGCTTCCTCCAGCTCCAAGGTTACCAAGCCTCGGCTATCACTGTTTAGCAATTCCACCTGAAAGCATACCAGTACCACAGAAGCAGCTGGTTCTAAAGAAACTTCTTCACCAAGCCCTTCCAATTCCGCCACAAATTCCTGAAATTGATTTTTGCTCGCTTCAACAAAAGCTTGCCCCAAAAGCTTTTTTACCGTCAATTCACAGCAATTGTTGGAGGCAGAAAGAGAAAGATTTTCCATGAGGCTAAAATCGTTGAGGGAAGCAGCTTTTTCAGAAAGAGTAAAAAACAGGTGCAATTCCACCTTGCTGGGAAGCTCTTCTGATCGATTGGGATAAAACTGAGGATCAAGCTCCATAGTCGAAAAAGGATGTTGGGGTGAAAAACAAACTTTAAGATTAGACTGCTTTTCTATATCCACCAGCAGGGCTCCTAAAAATTCAGGCGGACGTTGAGATTCTAGGCTATAAGATAGAAAAAGACGCTTTTCTCCTTGAGTTTTATTTCCCGCCTCATCTTCAAGGCCAGCTTTGACCACCAGCTGCCAGCAGCTTCCCCAAAACTCTTCTGAATTCCCGCTCCAGTCGGGACGCACAGCAAGACGATTACCATTTTTATAATCCTTTACAATTTCCAAGCTGGGAGAAAGAGTTTGCAAATCACTTGATTCAAGAAAAATCAATGACGCAGCTGCATCAAGATCAAGTTTTTCACTACAATCAAGAATAATCCAATCTTCAAGGCCAAGCTCTAGCCTTTCTCCCACAATTTCCGTGGAAGAATTTTCATCAAACACAGTATTTTTAGCTGCAGTACCATGTTTCAAAGTGATTTCTGGAGGGATTTCATCCAATTTGTAGAAAAAGCTCCACCCGAAGTCTTTTTCTAGGACATTTCTCTTTGTATCCATTACCGATTTTTTCAGCTGCATCACATACCGCTGATTTATGTCCAGCTGTTTTTTGGGAACAATCCTAACAAGGCAGTCATTTTTTTCGTATTCTAGAAAATATTCAAGATTTGGAGTAAAAGATAAAGCTTCTTCCAAGGATTTTTTGTTAACCGCAGCTGAAAATTCCA
The DNA here is from genome assembly GCA_017549025.1 of Treponema sp. Lineage (GTDB taxonomy): Bacteria > Spirochaetota > Spirochaetia > Treponematales > Treponemataceae > Treponema_F. The sequence goes on along the minus strand of JAFYWB010000006.1, from coordinate 7,429 downwards.
ACTGAATAGAGGAAACTTCATCAAGAATATGGATTTCCCCGCCAATCACATTGTCACCAGGAGCTCTTTCTAAAGGTTTTTCTGTAAAAGCTTCTCCTTGTGGCCCTTCTGGAACAAGAAATTCCACCGTAAAGGGAGCTTTTTCAGTCCGTGTTGAATATTCATACACAAAGGCATCCATCAAGGAATGTCCGTTTACATCCTCGGTACCAGCTTCAATGCGAACCACGTAATCATAATTGTCCTTAATGCCATACAAGGGAGTGAATTCAGCCTTGTTTCCAGAAATGGTGATTTTTCCTTCGATTTTGGTACCATCCTCCGTTACTGAAAGGCCATCTTCCAAGGAAGCAAGGTCAGGAGGCAGGGTAAATTCCACTACAATGGTAGCCGTTCCCACCTCGCAGGAGGTTACTTCTAGGGGCGGCAACATAATAGTGCCACAGGAAACAAGGCTCAACAGAAGCCACCCAAGTACCATCAAGCTCATTGTCATTTTTTTTATGATTTTACAACGTGAATGATTACCCATACATCCTCCTTAAGATAATTTCCGGTTGCACTTTGAGGGCCAGAAGCTCCACCAGCAATTTTTAGCTGGTAATAATTGTCCACCTCATCACTGCTGGGTGAAAATCCAGACCACCAAAGCTCAAGACTTGATTCTCCAGAAACTCCCACCTGTTCCAAAACAGGATAAGAAGCAGTCAATGGAAAAAATACCTCCATGGAAATTGCATCAAGAGCCTGAACCAAGCCTTCATGGTCAAAGACCTTGCTAAAATTTATTTGTGTTACAATGCTGGAATCCTCACCTTGAACTGAAACCAAGACTGCATCCTGCACATTTTTTTGCACACTAGCTTGCACGGCTCCCTGAAAATCCTTTACAACTCCACCCACACTGATGGAAAGCACCTGTAAAAAATCATTTTCTACAATAAAATAAGCTTCTTCCTGCTGGGCCAAGGAAATTCCAGCTCCATCCTGAACCTCAGCAGACACCACCACCCGATATTCTTCTTCCAAGCTCCAATTTTCCTCTGGCACCCACAAAAATTCCTTGTTGGTTTTTCCTCTTTTCAGCTCACCGGTACAATTTGGCTCAAACCGAAGGCCAGATCGCACTGAATCAAAATCCATGTCTTTGGAAAATTGAAACAGCAGGGGCTCCTTATCACAAAGACTGATTTCATTTCCTTCCTTTGGAAAATATTCATTTTCTGCCACAAGAAGAACAGGGCAGATTCTTTCCAAAACAGGTAGCTCCGTGTCAATCTGCCACACAAAGTCTCCCTGATATTTCTTGTCCAGTAAAAATCCCTCCTGAGATTCAAATTCCTGAAAACTCCAGCTATACCGCTGGTTATATTTCCAATCTTCTTCTGGAATAATTGTTATCCTTCGACCTTCATCCTCTAGCTTGTAGCTATAGGAAATTGAAGGAGTAAGGGAAAAATTTTTAGAAAAGGAAGGTGAATCCACGGGAGCGTTAAACTGGAATGACAAAACAGGTTCATTTTCACAAGGCTCGCTGAAATCCACCAGAGAAAAAGCTTGAACCATGGGGCCGTAGGTAAAGCATCGATAAAAGCTCACCTGATGACTGCCCCCAGCCACCAAGGCCACCTCTCCCTGAATCTCAAGGCTATAGGAAGCCCCCTTTTGCCAAGGCTCCGTCGGCTTGATGAAAATAGAGCTACCCATTTTGCGTGAGTCAGCTGCAACAGAAGATCCATTTCTTTTCAATACAATGATTTCCTGTACGATTTCTTGCTTTACTTCCAAAGAAAAAATTACTTCAAGCTCAGCTCCATCAAAATAACCACCATTTTCAGGAAGAGAACAGCTCACTTCCAGAGGAGAAAAATCTATGAAGGTACAGGAAAAGCTGACTAATAAAAGATACATCATGAGAAAAAATCGAGAGGTTTTATTATTCCACACGCTGCCCCTCCTTCAAAAAAGGTGAAGGATTGTTCACCACCCACTGCCCTTCCTGCAAACCTTGAGAAATCCACACCTTTCCGTCAGCCATTTCTAGCAAAGCCACCTCTTGCTTAATGGCTCGATTTTCATGAACAAGAAAAACAGAACCAGTCCACGCTGCTCCATTTTTACTTCCCGTCTCTGTCACCAAGGCTGACTCTGGAATGGAAGCATACTGCTGAGAAGCTCTGGGAAGGAGACATTTTACAAACATGCCAGGCTTCATAGCTTCACCTTCGTTGGAAAGATAGGATTTGAGAGTAAAATTACCGCTTTGAGGATCTGCCATGGGAGAAATCTCTGCCACAGGAGCCATGGTTTTAAGGCCCAAGGCAGGAACCTCCACCTCCACCTCCGAGCCTGTTTGAAAGTAGCCAATATCCTGCTCCTGGATGGAAAACACTGCATGAACCTGATTCACATCCATAATGGTAAGAAGCTTTTCGTTTTCACCAAGAAACTCACCCTGCTCAAAATATTTCGCCGCCACCACCCCCGACTTTGGAGAAAGAATCACCAGATGGGACACCAGCTCTTGAATGGAGTTGAGATTCTTTTTTGCTGAATCAAGGCTGGCCTGGGCAGAAACAAGTTCAGCGGCCAAGGTTCGTGTATTTAAGTCAATGAGCTGCTGTCGTCGAAGCTGACTATCCGTTGCTGGTTCTATGCCCTGCTCCAACAAATCTTGATCCCGGAAGCCCAAGGACTGACTTTCTAGCTCCTTGCAAGCAATTTCGTAGGCTGCCCGCTGACCTTCCAGTGCCACCTGCTGACTGCGGTAGGAAGCTTCAGTAATGCCACCCAGCTCCAGCAATTTTTCCTGTTTTTCAAGCTCCAGCTGGGCTTCCTGTAGCTCCAACTTCTGATGCTGTAGCTGCAAATGAAGCTTTTCCAGATTCAGCAAGCTGGATTCCACCGCCAGTCGTCCTTCTTCTAGCCGAGTTTTTGCCAAATGAAGGCCAGCCTCAGCAGAGTTTACCGCCGTTTCTCCCTGCTGCTTCTGTATTTCCAGCTGAATGTTTTCCACCTGAGCCAGCACCTGTCCTGCATGTACCTTATCTCCTTCCTTAACGTGGAGTTTTTTCAAAATTCCTTCTACTTGTACCGTTACATCGTTTTTTCCGCTGTAGGAAATGGTTCCAAAGCTGCTAATATCCTGCAATAATTTTGAAGAAAGCACCTCCACCTTTTCCACCGAAAAAATTTTTTCCTCATTTGCAGTTAAAGATGACTTTTTTTTACCACCATCCAGCCCAGAAAGATCTTCTGAGGTAAATCCCACCAAAATCAAAATTACAGCCAGCAGAAAAATAAGTGAAATGCTAAAAATAACCTTTCGTTTGTTACCGAAAAGCTTTTTCAAATGAAATTTTTCCAAGAAAATCCATCGTTTATAGGATTTCATCTAAACCTCCTGGACTAATTCCTGCACTGAGCTCAATAGCTCTTAGCAGGCTTACAAGATTTGATTCCAATTCCACCAGTTGAATCTCCATGGTGGAAAGCTCCATTAAGGATTGAAGATAATCCATCTCCGTTACCTCACCGTTTTCCAATTTTTGCCAGTTGATTTCCACTTTTTTTTGCTGAATTCCCAAAGATTCCTTTGAAAAAAGGAAATTTTCGTAGCTATTGTCAAAATTCAAAAGCATTTCCCGCAGTGAATCACGAAGCTTTTCTTCGGAAACCTCCAAGGAAAGCTGTTTTTGCAGCAAAGCAATAGAATTCAGTTTTTTTTGAGAAAAATAATTCAGCTGTGGATTCAAACTTCCCGATGCAGAATTGCCAAAGCTCCGCAATCTTTGTAGATCAAAGCCCATGGAAGTGGAATTACTGGCGGGAAAAAGAGTATTTCTGTCAAAGCTCACTTTTATCCGCAGAGAAAAATCTGGTTCTCGCAGGGGAAATTCCCTTCCTGACAAGCTCATGCTTCCTTCAAGGTTAATATTTGGAACAAGCAACTTGCTTTCGAGCTTTTTTTGCTGAACAGAAGCCTCATATTCCAGCCCTTGTTGCCGCAATGCAGGACTATAATCCACTGACAAAGCTACAATTTTTTCAAAATGAGGAAACAGAGGATAAATTTTTTCAAGCATCCCTTGTTCATCCAGTTTTTCTTCTTGATTTTCCACAATCAGCTTTGTTCCATAGGCTAAACCAAGATTTTGACGAAAGCTTTCCAGCTGAACCTCCAAAGCTTCTTGGGCAAGACGCTCCTCTTGCTCCAGCTTGCGACAAGAAATCAAATACTCAAGATAATCAATTTCTCGTGCCAGCCCCAATTCCAGCTCTTTAGCAAGGACTGCAAGACGAGAAAAGCCTGCTTCCTTTAAGCTTTTTTTAATGTCCACCACCCTTTGCTGCATGACAATTCCCTGATAGCCGTCAAGGATTCCACCTTTAAACTCCTCCAAGGACTGCAAGTAGGCTTCATAGTTTAAAAGGCCTCCAATTTTATCCAGCTGATACTGATTCCAAGCCTGTCCACCATCAAAAATCAGCTGACTGACACTAAACTGCAGGCTTTTACTTCTGCTATCTGCTCTTCCCACATTCACCGCATCAGATTCAGAATAAGAAACTCCCAGCTGGGGCAAAAAATCCTGTACCGAAAGCCTGGCATTTTTCATCTGTTCTTGAGCCATCATCTGCTGATACAGTTGCTCCCGTGAATTTTCTAGGGCCACGGAAATCGCATCCTGTCCCGATGTTACGAAAACCTGAGCAAAAAGCGATAAACCAAGATGAAGGTACATAAAAAGTACTGCAAGCTTTTTCATTCTTCACTCTCAAGTGGAGCTAGAGCCAGCCAATCTTTGGTAAGGGAATCCACCACAGAACCAATGTATTTTCTTTGAGATTTCACCTGCAAAATGGAAGCCTTTCCAGAAACAAGCACTGTCCGCTGCAATACAAGCTCGTGATTTTCGTTGTAGATTTCACCAGTTATGGCCAAAGAATTCTTTTGGTCATAGCCTTCCCACAAGCTTCGTTGATTGATTTTCACCACAAGTCGCCCTTTTTGCCCGGCAGGATACGCTTCAGGCCCTGCAGGAACTCCTACAGGATTACATTGCTGATTAAAGCTTTTAATTTTAGGCTCTATTCCCTGAAAAATTTGCTGTTGAGCCATCTTATCTTCAATCTGATTTACAGTGATATAAATATCTTCCTTACAAAATTCGATTTCTCCGGGAATAAAATTGTCCACAGATTGAATGAAGCTCTCTTTTCCCACACTGCTACAGCTCGTGAAAACAACAAAACCGATAGAAAAAATCACTCCTAAAAGAAAATGAATTGTATTATTTGACGATAGGAATCGATTTTTCCTTTTTTCTGCCTTTTTCAAGCTATACTGCATCCTGTACCTCCTGCTTTTTTGCCAAAACTTCCAAGGTTTCTAGCAAAATTCGCAATTCTCCCTTACTTGGAGTAAGCACACGAGCCTTTTCCAGCTGCTTTTCCACTTGGCTTTCCATTCCCAGCACCATCCAAAGCCGTGTCAAATCAAGATACACCTTTGCTCCGTCAGAAAGAGCCCGTTCTGCCTGCTGCAAGGCTGCCAGTTGACTGCTATAATCTTGATTTTTAGAATTAATCAAGCCCTTGAGATAATGAATCCGCCAATCAGTTTCATTAAAAACCAATTCTTCTTCCAACAAAGCCGCTGCCATCTGAAAATTTTCTTGAAAAATCATAAATCGGATATACCATAGCCGAGCATCAGTGTACTGAGGCACCTTTTTAAGGAGCTTTTCCAGTAAAGCGTGAGATTTTTCCAGCTCATTCAAAAAAAACAACGATTTTATTCGAAGCAATTCGGCTTGAAAAAGTTCTTTGTCCTGTTTTACCGCTTCCAAACAGATTTTTTCTGCAGTAGAAAAATCCTTTTCGCTGTAAGCTTCAAGTCCAGACAAATACAATTCATAGCCCAACTGTGGATTTTTTTGATTACAGCCCACCAACAAGGCTAACATTAAAACAAGGCCCGTCATTCCAGCGATTTTTGCAAAAAAAACAACAAATCCTAGAACAATCCTTTTGTTTTCACCTACTTCCATCTCCGCCTCCTAGAACAAAACCTTATCCAGCACTGCATCAGCTACCACATTTGCCGACAAATCCTGATTTTCCAGCAATTTCATGATTGCCGTACGTGCCTGCTGTGCATAGATTCCCTGCTGATTCAGTGAAATCACCTTTTTTAAGGCTGGAATAAAGCTTTGTAACTGCTGCTGATCGAGAACCTCAGTGGCCAGCTGCCATAAAAGCCAGTAGTAGGAGGGAAAGTTCACAAAATAGCCTTCAATTTCCAGCAAGGTAGTGATGTCACCTTTTGTTCCATGACCTTTTGCCATTTTAAAAGCCACCTCACAAAAGCTTTTTCCAAAAAACTCACCTGAATCAGCCATTTTTTCAGCTTCATCTCTGGATTCCACCAAGGCTTCATATTCAGAAAGCCAGTTTTTTTCACCGAAAGCCTCGATTTCCAGCCCCTCTGCCACAGCTGCTTCCACAGAAATCCCACCTACAAGATACTCATAGGCCATAAACTCACAGATTTTTGCCTTCATCTGATTTCCTGTCATGCTGTACATGGTTTTTCCAATAGAAAGGGTATCAAGATTCAAATTTCCCAAGGCAAAATAATCTTCTAAAACCTTTTCAGCCTCCGCTCCACGTTGGGCCTGTACTAAAAGCTTTCCGTAAGCCAGCAAGTGACTGGATGAAATCATGGTGGGGCTCAAAGCATAGGCTTCATCAAAGGATGTTAGTGCTTCTTGAAGCCTTTCAGATTGAGATAACGCTTCACCTTCTGCACTGGTAGATAAAACTAGTCCCAACAAATACAAGGCAGGAGCACGATATGCATCTTGGTTTTCAGCTTTTGCTCCTTGTTCAGCGTAGCTTAAAGCCTTTCTCGAAAAATCTTCAGCCTGCACCACATCACCACGGAAAAGACTCAGATAGGACAAAAGTCGATACATAAGCTCCATGCTATCAACTTCCACGCCGAAAGAAATCGTTTCAGTATCACTTTCAGCCACCAAAGCTAAAGCTCGCTGCAAGTACTGAGAGCTCAGCACATATTCCCCTTCAGCAAAATACCGCTGAGCCAAATCCACCTTTGACTGAAAATGCTGGGGATGTGCTGCCTCAAATCCCACCAAAGCCACCGCCACCTCATCCTCAGAAGCAGCAGCGGTATACACAGCTTCATACTCTTTTTTTAAGGCTTCATCTTGAACCAGTTTATTTCCCGCTTCTTGACTACAGCCAAAAACCACCGCACCCACCAGTAACAGCAGTACCAGTAGCCCTGCCACAGATGATACACACCACAGTTTGTTTCCAAGTTTTAATCTTTCCATACCTTACTTATAGGGTTGGATTTTAAAAAATATGCATTTTTTTGGAAAAAAATAAAAAAAAATTT
>JAFYWB010000005.1 GCA_017549025.1 Treponema sp. | reverse complement strand
TCCCACTTTTTCTGCAATTCCGCTTCTGTTAACAATCTTTCTTACCTCCATTAAAAATGCTTTACATATATATTATTAGTTTGAAAATCAAATTTTTGACGAATTTCCAAAAAAAAGTTTGGATTTTTTTACCACCCCTAGACCCAGCAGTATAGCCAATGAACGAAAAACTCGGTGGATGATGCCAGCGGGCGCCTACCGATGCCGAACTCTGAACGCCAGTGAAGCGTAAGGCAGCGGTGGGCTGCTGGCATCATCCACCGCTTTTACAATTCATTCACCTATGCTATACTGCATCCCATGTCTTTACTTTCAGATAGCAAACGATACTGGCCCCTTCTTATGGCTAATGCCCTCTACTACCTGTTTACAGGAATGTCTGAGTCGGTGATTGCAAAATATGTGTATGAGCTGCTTTCTCCTCGGCTGATTTCTCTTCAGACCGTCATCGGGTGGGGTGGCGGTATTGCCTTGGGAATCGCTTGGTCCCGCTTTGGCAAGAAAATGTTTCCCTTACTGATTCCTATTTTTGCCCTCCAGATGATTGCCAGTGTTATCTACTTTATCTATGCAGAGGCTACCTTGAATATGTTCATTTTCTGGGTTATCAGCATGGGTATGTACATCTTCTTTGGTGGATTAGCAGACAAGATCTTTGAGGGTGCCTGTGCTTGGTTCTTCAAGAAATCGGAGGATCGCGCTTCCTTTGATAATCTGGAGGATATGGTGGCCTGTATCACTGGTTTTTCTGGCTACCTTATTTCCATGATTTACGTTCCCAATCTACGGATGGCAATTCTGTTTAACTTTTTGGCTACCTTTAGCTGGTGCTTGGGAGTGCTCATTTATAGCATTAGCCACAAGGGGGCGCTAGAGATAGATTCACCTAAAAACGACAGTCCAGACCTCTCCAAGGAATAAATATCATGACCCGCAAGAAGACGAATCCCCAGATGCACCGATTCCAGCTCATAGATCGTATCATCTGTCAAGAGGAGTATCCTTCCTTCAGCTTTATTTTGGAGGAGCTGCGTAAGTTGTTGCAGGATAAGAAGTTTTCAGAGCCAACGCTACGGCGGGATCTGCGGTACATGAGGAAAAATTTGGGGGCTCCAATCCTGTATGACAGCAAAAAGGACGGCTACTACTATTCTGCACCCTTTAACTTTCCCCTCAATAGCCTGACGGAGGAGGAAATTATTCAGCTGGCCATCATTCAAAAGCTGGTGGACAAATACTCCGATGCAAATCCCATCTACAAGCAGGCGACAGAATTTATCGGGAGGCTCTATCCTTCTACCCAGCATCTTCCTTTGCTGGATCGCATTGTGGTGGCTCGTGGGCCAAAACCTATTTTTGATCAGGATATTGTGACCATCTTGTTGTCTGCCTTGAAGGATAACAGGGTGGTGGACTTTATCTACCGCAGCTTTTGGGAGCCTAATCAGTCTCATCGAACTGTACTACCTTGTCAGCTTGTGGTGGACAACGGTCAGGTATACTTGTATGCTGCCGACGAAGAGAACCATGAGCATATCCGCCTGTACGATATTCACAAAATCTATGAGCTACAGGTTTTGCGGCGAACCTTTATTCTGCCCAAAAACTGGCAGTTTGTGGAAGATTTTGAGCAGGGACGATTTGGGCCCTTTCAGTATGATGAATCTTATGATTTTAAAATTGCCTTTTTTGGCAGAGTTGCCCGAAAACGAATCCATCGATTCACTTGGGCTGACGACCAAGAATTAGAAGAATTTCCTCAGGAGGAAAAAACCATCATGACCTTCTCTTCCTCCCAGTGGATTCCCATTCAGCAGTGGCTCCTTTCCTTTGGTGCCGATGCTATTCCACTAGAACCAGACTGGTTGGTGGAAAATTGGCGAAATGAAATCAAGAAAATGTCTGAATTGTCAAAAATTTAATGTATATCCTATCTCTATATAATTAGTTATTTTACCCCCCCCATCAATACGGTACAGCTGTATCGATGAATGAAAAAAAGATAAAAAAAATCAATTTTTTTTCATAACTATCATTAGATGATACCACCTATACTGTATAATAGGCCAACTTATTTTACTTTCTAAAGGAGATGTGTATGAAGAAAGTGTTGCTGGCCGCAATGTTGGCCTTGTTTGTGTGTGGTGGAGCCTTTGCCCAGGATGTAACTGTTGCTGAGGTAGAAGCACCTGAAACAGAAGTTCCCGCAACGGAAAGCAGTTCTAGCGGAGGAAGACCTGCTTTTTTGGATACCATGTATGTTGGGCTTGATTTGGGAATTGGTTCATACCAAGGAGACACAGGGAATGACCCTAAGCCAACTGGTTTTTTACTCTCTCCTAAAATTGGAATTGCACCTATTACTAAATTACCGAGACTTGCCTTTCAATTTGGATTTGACATGATATTTGGTACGATTGTGGGAGGACGATCTATAGGAGGAGGATCTATGGGATATGTGACGGCAGAACATAAAACAAACGTTTTTTTACCTTACATAGGAGCAACATGGACTTTCTCTGACTGGATGATTCAACCTTATGCAGGACTTGGCTTTGGTATTGCTTTTGCAAACAATGAAAGCTATAAGAAGGAGATTAGGGAAGGATACACGGTGTCTTTTGATCAAAAGACAAAATCTGCTTTTACTACAAAGCTAATTGTAGGTGGTAAATACACCATTCCTAATACGAAGTTTGCATTGAACGCAGAAATTGCCTTGGCACTTCTCAATCCTAAGGTCGGAACAGCAATTACAGAGACTTATGATAGTTCTGTATATACAGAAACATATGATGAGCAATATTTCTACACCCTCTTTAACTTTGTGCTTGGTGCTGTCTACCATTTCTAAGTTGGTTTGTGTTTAGAACCAGCTCATCTATCTAGCAGTATAGCCCAATAAACGAAAAATTTGGTGGAGGATGCCAGCGGGCGCCTACCGATGCCGAACTCTGAACGCCAGTGAAGCGTAAGGCAGCGGTGGGCTGCTGGCATCCTCCACCACTTTTACATTTAATTGAACTTATGCTATACTGCATCCATGGGAAATTCAACTAAGAAGTCTAGTAGTAAAACTACTACAAAGAAGGCTACTTCGAGCAAATCTAGCAAGAAGCAGCAGAAGAAGTCAGGTGGCTATATTGCCATTGTTTGTATCGTGATTGTTGTAGTGGGCCTTCTCTATCTTTTTGGTCCACGGGAAACAATGATTCATCTGGTGTATGAATACACAGGAATCGTCCTGCCAGAAGCCTTGCCTTGGGAATACAAGGATACAGTGGTGGTAACAGATTCTGATGTTGCTGCTCCTCAGTTGGCTGGAGACTTGCCCCAGGGTCTGGAAATTCCTTTGTGCTCCCACAGTTCCGACAGCCATGAGATTCACGAGTACCTTGGATTCAGTCTCTGTTATCGTGAAAAGTACGAACAGGCTGAATGGGTTGCTTACGAAATCAATACAGATGAGCTGGTAAAGGCCACCAATCGTACCGACGACTTCCGCCCTGATCCAAAGATTTCCACTGGTTCTGCCACATTAGCAGACTACAAGGGCTCTGGCTATGACCGAGGACACTTGGCACCTGCTGCAGACTTGGCATACAGCAAGGAAACCATGAGCGAATCCTTCTATATGAGTAACATGAGTCCCCAGACTGGTGGCTTGAATCGTGGTGTTTGGAAGGATTTGGAGGCAGAGGTTCGAGAATGGACTCAGGAATTCGGTAGCGTTTACGTTATCAGTGGACCAGTTCTGGAAAAGGACAGCTACCCCACCATTGGTGAAAACAAGGTAGCTGTTCCTGAATACTACTACAAGGTGCTTTTTGCTCCCGAAGGAAAGGATGGCAAGCCTCAGATGATTGCCTTCTTGATGCCCAACGAAAAGCTGAAGGAAGATTACTTTGCCTTTGTTGTTCCTGTAGATGAAGTTGAAGCACGAACAGGACTGAACTTCTTCCACAGCCTAGACAAAGCATCTCAAGATGCACTGGAAGCCCGTTCTAATCCAGAAGCCTGGAAATAAATCATAAAACTGGAGTCATCATGAAAAAGGAGCAGTCTCATTTTACAACTGAAGAAAAAACTAGGACTGGCAATCTACCTCAAAATGGCTCCAGTTTCCATTTTAAGCCCTTGGGACAAGAAGGTTCTTCCTCTCCCAAGGCCCTTCATCTAAAAAGTCACATCTGCCACCACCACGGTTGCACCCGTTGTCAGGAGCGCCATCCAAACCAGAAATCTCACCACGTGTGTTGCACCAAGATACAAGATCTTTCCGTTACCTCAGCTTCCGGCCCCATTCTGGACAAGGTGAACCTGCATATCCACTGCGGTGAGCTTACCGCCATCATCGGGCGCAATGGAGCGGGAAAAACTACCTTCTTCAAGACATTGTTGGGAGAGATTCCTCATACTGGAGAAATCCACTTTATGAAGGATGGCTGTGCCTGTACCTCAAGCCCTCGATTCGGCTATGTGCCCCAGCAGCTGGCGGTGGATGCCAATAGTCCTGTCTCTGTCAGTGATTTGGTGCTTTCCTGTCTTTCCCGCCGTCCTGTGTGGCTTCCTCCCCGAAAAAAGGATGTGGAGCTGGTTCAGAAGGTTTTGTCCATCACCCAGGTGGAAAACCTAGCCACTCGTCGTGTCTGTGATTTGTCTGGTGGCGAGATTCAGCGGGTAATGCTGGCTTTGGCAATTCATCCGGTGCCTGATATCCTGCTTTTGGACGAGCCTGTTTCTGGTGTTGACCGAGCAGGACTTTCCATGTTTTATCAGCTGGTATCAGATTTGCGTCACACCCACGACATTACCATCCTGCTGATTTCCCACGACCTGGACTTGGTGGCTCGCCACGCAAACAAGGTGGTGATTCTAGATAAGACCATCGTGGCAGAGGGATTGCCTCAGGAAGTGTACAGCACTCAAGCCTTCCGCAATATTTTTGGTGAACAAGGAGCTTGTTATCTATGAGTTTTTGGTATGCTTTTATTGACACCATCCTTCCCTTTGGCTGGCTTGAGCCAAACTTTATGAAAAATGCCTTTTTGGCAGTGCTGGTGGCAGCTCCCCTTTTTGGCACCTTGGGAAGCTTTGTGGTGTCCAACAAGATGTCCTTTTTTTCCGATGCCATTGGTCACTCTGCCCTTACTGGCATTGCCTTTGGAGTGCTTTTGGGCATAAAGGAGCCCATGGTGGCCATGGTGGGCTTTAGCCTGATTTTGGGCTTTGCCATCATTACCGTAAAAACCAAGGGAAAAAGCTCTGCCGACACCATTATCGGGGTTTTTTCCTCCACCTCTGTGGCATTGGGACTGGTGCTTCTTTCTGCCACAGGAAATTTTGCCCGCTACCAAAAATACCTAATTGGAGATATTCTCAGCATTACCCCACGGGAAATTGCCCTGCTGGTGGTCGTGGCAGTGGTGACGGCAATAGTGTGGATTCTTCTATATAACAAGATGTTGCTGACAAACCTTCACCGCACCTTGGCAAAAAGTCGTGGCATTCCAGTTTTTGCCACAGAACAAATATTTGCCCTGCTGACAGCCCTCATCGTCACCACCTCTATCCGCTGGACTGGCCTTCTCATCATTAATTCATTGCTGGTGCTTCCTGCGGCAGCAGCCCGCTTTGTTACCCGCAACACCAGAAGCTACCTGCTGATGGCCATAATCATTTCTGTGGTGTCGAGCATCTTAGGACTTGCCCTCTCCTACTACATTGGAGCGGCCTCTGGAGCCACCATAGTGCTTGTCAACGGAGCTATTTTCTTGATCTGTCTTGGAATTGGCACGGTGGGAAAACGGTAGAAGGAGGGACTTGAACTTAAACTGGAAATTTCTGTTGGATTTCCCTATTCAATCAGTACTATTCTTTCATATACTGGAAAATCAATTAAAATATCAGAATCATAACAATCATCAAATTGAGTTGGAGATTGTAAATAAACAGTATTATTTTTGAACACCTGAATCAGAAATTGCCTTTTTTATTATTGTTTCTTCAATACTGTTGAATTCCGTCTTTTTCCTACTTTTTCAAAGAATATGTTCTATTCTTATTAGCACCATTAGCTATAATATTCCCTTCTTCCACAAGCTCAGAAAGATAATCTTTTGTACGAGAAAGCTTTAAACCAATGTATAAAGAAATATCTTGTGTACCAGCTTCTCCATGTTCGTCTAAGTATTCAAGATTTTTTCCTTGTAACTTATCGCCGATTTATCGCCGATATTTTTGTATGAAGGACAATAAAAATTGACACAATCGCCTTTCCGTATTCAGCGCGTTCATTCCCGTTTTGTTCGTCTTCTACAATTAACTGTCCAATAGACCAGTACGAAGTTACCATCGTAAAATTTACGGCTTTGTAAGCATTTGCTCTAGCAGTATTTAAGATACTGCTGATTTCTTTGTAGAGTTTTGTGATATTTGATGTTGTGTCGAATTATTTGGTCATTGATTTATCATCCAATGTCCTGTCTTGTCCGAACCTACCCTTACAATAGTACCAGTTGTTTTTAATTCAGTTATAATTCTACTGATTGTTCTTCGTGACTTTCCAGTCTTTTTCGTCAGATCTTCGTATGTAATTGAAGGATTCTGTTTTATCAGTGCCAAAATTGCATTTACAGTGTCATTTACAGTGTCATTTACAGTGTCGTCTTTCTGAGTAACAGCAATCATATTCGCCTTGAACATCATCATAATGTCGTTAGGATGTACTGTATATTCAGGCTCAGAGATTCCATATTCTTTACAAAGTCGGCAAATTTTTTCTATACCGCGTCCCCAGCTTTCAATAAAACCAGCACGGAAGAATGTATTTGCAATATCTGGGTTATGAGGCAAAGAACGATGTTTCTTCATTAAAGTTTCAGTCGTCCAATTAGCAGGAAAAACGCAATCATTACTGATGTAAAGTTTATCCTTATACACACTGATTTGGACAGGTACGCCTACAGAAAAATCCTGATGAATAAGTGCGTTAAAAATTGCCTCACGAATTGCATCTTTAGGGAACGGATAGTGCTCAATGCGTGTAATATTATCGTAAGAGATTTCTGCTGTCAGATATTTTGTATAAAGCAAGTCAATTACGCGGTCAGCCTGAATCATAAGAGACCCATGAACTTCATCCTGATAACGCAAATCTGCATCATTTTCAAAGAAGCCGATTTTTACAAACGAGCCAGTTATCCATTTTTCAGGATTACGATGGAAGAGCAAAACTGCAGCCCGCTTAAGCATAGTTCCGTCAAGTAAATTCAGTTTTTCAAGCAGTTCCAGATTTGAAAGCTTTAAATCATCTTTGCTCATGCGACCGCTACGGATTGCCTCACGGTGAAAAATATCAAAGCTTTCTTTATCAAGGTCTTCAACTGTTATGTTTTCAAATGGAATAGAATCCCAGTTTTTGCCAGTCTTCCGCAAAAGAAAATTAGTCAATGCTGAACCTTGCAAAAGCTGTTTTGTACTTCCAGTTCTATAGTGGTACTCTCCCTTGTAGTTCACAGGGTAAGGATTTTCTTCAACAGTAATTTTGATGACATTCAGTCCGTTTTCATTCATCAAGTCAACATCAACAATCAGTCCAAGAACATCTCGGACTTTGTTTGGAATATCTTCCATAAGTTTCTTTGAATCTGCAACACCACAAACAGAACCATCATCACGCTTTCCGATATAAAGCACACCGCCCTGCGCATTTGCAAAACCGCAAATCCATTTGAGATATTCATCACGCCATGATTCTTTGTATTCGATTAACTGGGATTCAGACATATAAATTATTTTTCTTCCGCCAATAACAAATCGAGCTGAGACTGAAGTTCTTCTTTCTTTGGTAAATATAACTGATATCGTGCTGCAAATAACTGATTTGTAATTCCTTGCGTTGCATATTCCATCAAAAGTTCATCCTTTTTAGCACCCAAAACAATTCCAATTGGAGGATTATCATCAGGTTGGCATATTTCAGTTTTAAAATAATTCAAATACATATTCATCTGACCAATATCACCATGCTTTATTTCTTCACGTTTTAAATCAATTAGAACATAACACTTCAAAATACAATGATAGAAAACTAAATCAACTTTGAATCTACGAGTTCCAATTGGAATTATATATTGACGTCCGATAAATGCGAAACCTCTTCCTAGTTCCAGAAGGAACTTTTCCATATTAGCTTTTAATGCAGCTTCAAGCTCGCCTTCCTTATAACGTTTCTTCTGAGGTAGGCCTGTAAATTCAAGAACATAAGGATCTCGAATTATATCCTGTGCAGTAATAATCTGATGCCCTTCATTTGCAAGAGCAAGGACTCCTTTCTTATCTGTGCTGAGTGCCAATCGCTGAAAAAGAGAACTTTTCATTTGCCGCTTTAATTCTCTTACTTTCCATCCTTCTTTTGCTGCTTCATGAAAATAAAAATGTAATTCCATCTGGTCATCACATTTTAAAAGTTCGAAATAATGACTCCATGTTAATTTGTGAGACACTGTCTCACATTTTGGGAAGGCTAAATAAAACTTTCTCATATATGTAAGATTACTACGACTAAATCCTCTGCCGTTTCTCAAAGTAAGGTCTTTAGCTAGATTTACAAGAAGTTGTTTTCCATACTCAGCTTTCGCTTTTCCACCTTGTTCAAACTCTACAATATATTGACCAGTATGCCAATTTGCCATCAAAAGTTCAGAATTTACTGCTAGAACAGCTTTATTTTTTGCTTCCTGCCATAATGTAGAAATATTGTTTACAAGAAGCTCATATTCTGGTTCAGATTGTTGTGTGATTAGAGATTTTGATTCGGACATGTTCTATTTCCCCTCCACAATAGCAATTTCTTCTTCAGTGAGTCCGTAGAGTTTGTACACAAGCTCATCTATTTTGTGTTCTAGTTCACTTGTATCACTAGTAGCGTCGGCTTTTTTTGTGGCAAGGATTTTATCTACTAAAGCGATGATAGGCTTTTGCTGGGCGGGTGTGGCAGATGGAATAGGAATACTACCTAATTCATATCCACCTATTGTAGGCATTCTGTACTTTTTGGGATACCAATAATTTACGACACGTGAATTTAAAATACCACATAAGAATTTTAGTGAAAAACTTTTATTCCAGGTTTTATAATTAGAAACATTTGTTGTATCCAAGAAATAATTTTGCTTATCATCATAAGCTACTAACAACTGCATTGAACTATTAACTCTTTGAGTAATTAATTTTTCTGAGACTTCGAAAAATTCTTTTGTATGAGGGAGGCAACCAACTTTTTCTCTCATTAAATCAGGTCTATACCAAATGTATTCATTGGCCCAGTTCATTTCATATGCTTTTATATTACGTCCACGATAAACTTTTTTATACTCTTTTGATTTACAAGCATTTGAGATAAATCGTTTATCATCACTTGTTTTTATGCCTCGTGAAAATGAAATAATATCAGATAATCGTAATTTGACCTCTTCTATTTTTTTGAATATTTCTTTCTCTTCTATGGAAGATTCAGAATTTATTGCAAAGTTTGTATCATTTTTAATTTCTTCCACATTTAATTTATATTTAAAATTCCCAATACCATCATAAACATCAATTTCGTAATTATTCTCGTAAGCATTTGATAATAAAATAATCATAGGATTTACAACAGCATCGAAAACACCCATTTTTTGATTTACTATTTTGAGCATTTTATGTTTTGTAAAAATGATTTCTCTTAAATTTTTAAAACTATCAGTAGCCTTCCATGTATGTGGTACAATATAGCTTTGCAAACCTTTTGTCTTTAATAGTTTAAATCCATTTTCAATAAAGAATGAATATAAATCAGATTTATTTCTAGCTGAATAATAAAGCTGTTGTAATATTTTTCTATAAGAATCAGGTTTTATGTTTGCAACATTTACATACGGTGGATTTCCAATCACCACATCAAATCCATCCTTAATTCCGAACATCCACTCAGCATCAAAGAATTCGGCACTTCGGTTCTTGTCGTAGGGATCCCAGGTGGAAAGCAATTTTGCATTTTTTTGTCCAAAGCCATTTTTTACAAGTGCTGCTTCCAGTTCAGTTCTTATGGCTTTGTCTTCTTGTCGTAACTCAAACTTATATTTTGGGCTTTTTGCATTAAAAAGATTATGACGGACCTTTTGCAATCGTTCCGTCAAAGGTTCAATGTCTTTGTCAAATAAAGTTGCAGTCTCCTCATTTAACCCAATCAAACTGTTTGCAGTAACAAATCTATTTTCCAAGTTAGGCAATGGTCGAACACCAAAGTTTGATTTATCTGAATCCACAGTTTGGTCAACAATAAGCGAAATAAAGAAACGGAGTCGGCTAATCTGTGTAGCAATGGGCTGAATATCTATGCCATGAATACAGTTTTCAATCAAATAAAGTTTTCGGGCATAATCCAGTTCATTGTCGTCAAAAACAGTAAGCAGTTCTTTTTGTAGTTCGTTCTTTTCTTTTGGAGTAAGTTTTGCATCTTTGGAAATCTTTTGAATCTGAATCTGCTTCCAGTTATCATTCTGAGGGTCAAGTTTATGGATTACATAAACCATCTTTTGCAAAATTCCCATAGGGAACGCACCAGAACCACAAGCAGGGTCTAAGATTTTACATTCGTCAATATATTGCAAAATCTGGAACCGTTCTTCTGCAGTAAACTCAGGTTCACTTTCGCTATAAGCAATAAGGTTATCAAGCTTTGAGTCTAAATTATTTTCTATTTCTTCTACCGATTTTGTTATTTCTTCCCAAGATCCTTTAGAAAGAGCGGTATCTTTAATTTTTGTTTTTAAATATGCTTTTAAGCTTTCATCAACCATGTATTCAACAATTGGTCTTGGAGTATAAAAGCTTCCTGTTTGTTTTCGAGCATTTGTTTTTGTTTCTGGATTATAAGATGCAAGAAGATTTTCAAAAACACGTCCTAAAAGTTCTGGGTCAAGAGCAATATCTTCTTCTACAGGAGTATTTTCTGCAATGGTAAACTTGTACTTTTGAAGGATATTAACAATTCCATTTACCGTCACATCCTTTTTCTTTTTATCATCGTATTCACTGCTCAAGTCCACCTTTATATTCTTGCCAAAGAAGATAAAGTCAGGAACAAAAAGTTTGTTATCCTCCCGATCACTAAATCCATCCTCATAATTAACAAGGGCTCCACCTTTCTTTCCCTTTCTCTCATCATCCTGCTGGTCAAGACATTCAAAAAGTCCACCATTCATAAAAGGAACCTTTGATTCTATTAACTTGATAAAATCATCGGGGTTTTTATGATAACGTTTGTAACGCATAAGACTTGTAGCATTTTGATTCTGGCCGTCAATACGGAATGCTCGTTTGCCCTGTTCTGCATTAAGACTAGCAAAGAAAAGATTTTGCAGAATGGCTTTATAGTAACAACTGGATGCTGATGGATTAGCTTTTTCTTCCGTAGTGTTGTATTCAGGATTAAATGTTGTAATCAAATTATGTATTTTTTGTTCATCAAACAATTCTTCTGGAATCAAATCTTTTTCTTTGATGAACCATACAAATAAAAGTCGAGTCAAAAGGCGGATAAGATTCTTTGCATTATGTTCACGAGATTTTTCATCTTCCATAAAAAGGCTATTTTGGTCAGCTTCCATTTTAGAGCCAGGATACACAACAGTTTTTATTGCCCAGAAATACCAGTTAGAAAGCTCTGTGTAAAACCGTTTGTTGAGAGTCTGTGTATCAAGAACCTCGCTCCATGCTTTGTGCAACAAGTCAAAATTGGTAACTGAAAATTTTATTTGGGTTTCCAACTGTTTAAGACTCATATCATAAAGTATTTCTACATGTGCTCTATGAGGCTTTGCAAAAATGATATCTTTAATTAAAGTTACTTTTTCAAGAACATCTTTGTTATTGTCTCGTTTATTTACACGTCGATTGATAATTGCAAGAGTAAGATATTCCCCATATTTGAAAACAATAAAAATTGGAATTGGAAATAATTTATTCACTTCACGGGTTATATTGGCAATTTGAGATTTGGTGTATTCATTTCCGTGTAATTCTATAGCAAAACATAAATATGACTGAGGATTTAGTGGGTCAAGTTTAGAATCAAAAAGCTGTAATTGACCTGAAAATGAATCGTCAGTGAGCTGAAAAAGTATGTCGATTGATTTCCATTCATTAGTCATAGCTTTTTCTTCACTAAACCTTTCGGCATTAGGAGAATTTTCAATGTAATTCCCTTTGAACTCTTCATAGGTTTTATCGTCCAGCGAAGCCTGTAGACTCGTATCATACCCCAGAACAGTAAAAAGATTTATTCCAGCTTTTGAAATATCATCTTTTACAAATGCCGTAATTGCTTCTTGAATGTTCAACTTTTCATCAGTATTCTTTGCCATATTATTTATCTCCGTTCTCTGTAGCCTGTATTATTTCCCAATGACCGCCCTTGTCTGCTCCCACACGGCGAATTATGTTCTTTTCCTTTAAATGTTTCAATTGCCACTCAACACCGCGCCTTGACAATCCTGTAATTTGCATCAACTGTTGTTGTGTAACAAAAGGATTTTCGCACATAGCACAAAGAAGCTTCTTCACAGTGTCAGAGCTTTCTCCACAGTTTTTCTCCACAGTATTAGGGTTTTCTCCACAGTTTTTCTCCACAGTTTTTATGATTTTCTGTGAAGTTGCTGTATTTTCTGTAAACGTATCTCCATTTATTTCGCTATCTACTTCTCGATTTTTTTTCTTCTGCACATTATTAAGCAGAACAGTTGTCCTAAAAACATCGCCTTCTTCCAAAATAGGTTCAGTACCAGAATAGATTTTTGAGAATTTGTACAGATTTTTTACACCGGAACCTAGCGTGTCCGCCATTCCAAGCTCCATGAAAAATTTTGCGATGATAGGATTCTTCGGATACGGCGTAAAATTATCAGGGGTAAGCCGACCGAACTTTGTAGAGCGGTTCCAGTTCTCTGTATAAAGCTTGTCTCTTGTAATAATCAGCTTTGCAGGATATGCACTTGAATACTCACGGTGAACAAGCGTATTGACAACAACTTCACGGGCAATTTTGTCGCGTACACTAGTTGCCAGATTGTCAAGCAAGAAAAAGCGGTCGTCCGTATGCTTTTGAACAAAGCCCATCAGTCTCTCGTAGCTTTCAATCAGATTTGTTTCTACAATCAAACGGTCATCGTAGCGGTCTGGATTCTTATCACGGAAAATCCCATCCGTTTTATACGCAGGAAGACAGGACTGAATTGCAGTGTCCTTCCCGAACAAAAGAATTGCCGCAAGGTTAAAACCTTTTTTTCCTGTAATGAGATTGTCCTCGTATAGTCCCGCACTTTTGAAAATCTCCATCGCATCCATGTCTTTCCACGGATGTAGGATATTCTTAATCTGAACCAGCTGTTTGACTTTTGGAATCAAATCAAGCCGCAGGTGGTCGAGTGTTGCATACGGAAAAAGTGTCCGCTCATAAAAATCATGTGACTTTCTGTTGTAAAGATTAGCCACCAAATCAACAGACTTTGTTATATCCTGGTCAGCTTCCCCGTTTCGGTCAAAAACTTTTCCGTCACAGAATTCAACATCGGAATTGACAGGCACATAAACCCAAAGAATCCTTTTCTCTTCATACTCGTATTCTTCAAGGTTAAGAAAAAGCGACGGACGGATTTTATTCGGATTGTTGAGTGTATTTATAAAGTCTTTTTTGATTTTTTGAACGGCACTCGGTTCTACACCCAAAATTTTTCCAGAATCATCAACGCCAAGCAGAATAAAACCACCGTAACGATTGGAAAATGAACAGACAGTTTCAAAAACAGAAGCTGGCAGAGTATCTTTACATTTTTTGAATTCAACGGTAAAGCCTTCGCCATCATTTAAGAGTTTTTCTAATTTTTCATTTGTCAAAATGCTGCTATCTTTCATTTTGCTCCTATTTAATAATCAACCAAGTTACAAGCTCAAAATCATTTACAGTTGAAACCCGCTTATCCTTCTGTATAAGAACTGCGTTGCGACTAGAAGTAAGCTTTAGTGCACTTCGTTTCTTAAAACTAGACATAATCTGATCTACAGACTTTTCGAGCAAATCGGTATATTTACACATATCCAGACCATTATTTGTTTCTGCATTGAACAAATCACAGAGTACATTGTATGGCACATTTTCACCAGAACACAATAACCGATATATTTCCAATATGGATTTTGCACTGGTATAATTATAAATCTTAGAACCATCTTCATAGATATATACTAAAAAATAGGGGTTCAAAGGATTTATCTTTTCACACTCTTCAAAGGCATTTTTCTGTCTTAGACAAAAAATAATTCCTGGTTTGATTATTTTTCCAGCTGTTTCATCAAATACTTTTCCAGAAGGCTGGATAGTATTTTCTGGTGATGGAATTATGGCATATATTCCATCAGGTAAATTTTTAATTTTATTTTCATTATCCTTTAGAGTATTGGACAATTCTATACGGAAATCATCTAAAGTGAAATCTGTAAGAGAAATAGAATCTACCATATCCTCTAAATCTAAAACCTCATCTTTGAGCCGTTTTAGTTGCTGGTCCCGGTACTTCATATCCTCATCAATAAGTTCCTTCACCTCATCAGTTTTCAGCACATTATCCTCGGCAGTTGCCGTCAAATCCACAAGAGCCATACGACTTTCTACACGTGTCTTAAGATTGATGTAATCATCCAAATCTTGCGTTGGCCAAAAGTTCACAAGCTGGATACAGCTATTTGTACTCCCAAGTCTATCAATTCGTCCAAAACGTTGGATAATTCTTACTGGATTCCAATGAATGTCATAATTGATAAGGAAGTCCCCATCTTGCAAATTTTGACCTTCTGAAATGCAGTCTGTTGCAATCAAAATATCCAGCTCTTTTGCCTTTTCATTTGCACTGAGATTTAATTCTTCACGATGCTTTGCCTTGGGGGCAAAATTAGTAAGAATCATATTAAAGTCGTTTTTACCCCAGCTGGCAGCACTATTGGAACCACAAACAAGTCCAGATTCCAAACCTAACTCATCTTTTGCCCACGGCTGGATTGCTTGATACAGATATTCTGCAGTATCAGAAAAGGCTGTAAATATAACAACCTTCTTGTTATTTGGGTTTATGGGACATTCAACCTTATTTTTAATAAGTCGTTTTAACTCTTGCAGTTTTGCATCCCGTTCAACAGTAATTTTATTGGCCGTGTCACGAATCATTATCATTGCAGAACGATCAGAACGCAAATCTTTTTTCCAATCATCAAGCTTTAAATCTGCGAGACTAAATTTCAGCTTCTTTCCAACAAATAAATCTGCATTGTCAAAATCCCCAGAGGCTTCTACTTCTTCTGAAAAATCTTCATTATCCTCAAACGATTGCTCTATTTGATTCTGATTGGCAAATCTTTCTTTTTGTTCATCAGGTAACTTTTCATATTCCTCAATTTTATCAAGAAGATTTTTAATTTGATTTACAGTACGATTGATTGAAATCGCAAAAGAGTGAATTGAACTTTCAAGGCGCTTCAAATACCCGACTTTCATCATGCCTATCAAAGATTTTTCACGATCTTCCTGAATGAAGGAATCTACAGATGAACCTGCAAGCTTTGCATAATAATCTTCTTTACCTTCTTTGATGTATCTTGAAGGATTAAAAATTGAAAGTTGATACGTTGCAATCTGGGCATTAATTGCTGAATATTCAGGAAATTCATCTTCTATATCAATCTTTGAATATATTGGAATGGGTTTCTTCCGTTCAGGAAATTTTCCAACATCACCTTCATTATAGAATTTTGTAATATGTTTTCTGGAACGAGCAATAGTAAGCTCATCAAGCAATTTAAAGAATGAAGAATCTAACTTTTCCATTAGCTGCTTTGTCGTTCTTTCAGGATTTTTTTTTGGGTCTGCCCAAAGGGTAAATTGCTTTTGTGCTGTTTCAAGAGTCATGCTAATATCTGTTATTCCAGCACTTTCCATTAAAGCTGATTGGTCACATTCAGTAATCAGATTAATCTGGTTACGTAAATCTTTGAGGCTATTATTAACAGGTGTTGCAGAAAGCATTAGGACCTTAGTTTTACTACCAGATTTAATGACTTTTTCCATCAGCCATTTTGCACGGTTCATTCTACGGATACCTGATAAATTTTCTTTATCCATGGGATTACCCTTAAAATTATGACTTTCATCAATAACAACCAAGTCATAGGCACCCCAATTGAATGTTGAAAAATCATGGCCATCTGCTCCGGATTTTCCCACAAGGCGCCCCATATCAGTATGATAGAGAATATTATATTGGAAACGATCTTTTCCTAGTGTATTCAACAAACTATTTTTACTTGCTTGGTAAACAGTCCAGTTGTCACTTAGTTTTTTTGGACAGAGAACTAAAACACGATAGTTACGTAATTCAAAATATTTAATTACAGCAAGAGCTTCAAAGGTTTTTCCAAGTCCAACAGAGTCGGCAATGATACAACCGTTATGTTTCAAAAGTTTGTTAATCGCACCTTTAACACCATCTTTCTGGAATTCATACAACTTATTCCAAACTACCGTATCTTTGAATGCAGTTTCGTCAAAAAGTTTATTGTCTTTTTGTTCCTCAAGATAATCATTAAAGATACTATAGAGCGTTTTAAAATATACAAGTTCTGGCTCATTTTCTTTATATAACTGTTCTAGGTATTCTAATACCTCTTCTTTTACATCTTGAACAAGTCCAGTTGTATCATTCCAAATTAAATCGAACCAACCTTTAAGTTCATTTTTCTGACGATCACTATCTACAATAAGATTCAATTCTATATTGTTCGCTTCTTTTTTTAGTCCAAGACCACTTGTTGTAAAATTAGAACTTCCAGAAATTGCTTTAGGATACCCTTTGGCATCTAAATCAGCATAATACATTTTTCCATGCAAGAAATTAGGTTTTACAATTGATTTCACTTCAACTTTATTTTTTATCCATTCAGCACATTTTTCAGCAATCCTTTTTTGAGAGAATTTTTCAGTTGGACTTATTACAATTGATTCATCCTCAATCTTGTAATTACGGACATCCGTAACATCCGTAGCAATAAAAGTAGGTTCTCCAAAAAGAAATTTCAGACTTTTAATTGAATCTAACTGTTCTTGGAGTCCATAATAAGCAAATATTGTAAAATAGGCAGAAACAATAGAAAGCTCGGAATCCTCTTTTATAACATCCTTTAAAAATTCAGCTACACTACCATAGTTTTTATTATCACGAATCAATGTATCAGCCATTTTACTCTCCATTAGAATTGTATTTCATGCATGTTTGTTATTAGTGTTGGATTTATCCTCTTTTATCCATACTTACAGCCCTATTCTATTGCAAATAAATTGTGATTAATGCTGTATCAATTTTATATATGCCAGCAATTTCTTTAATTCGTTTAGCAAAATGATTTGCAGAAAAATTCAATTCGACATAGGTTTTATTAGTTA